>NZ_KV811470.1:25647-48492 GCF_001813085.1 Actinomyces sp. HMSC065F11 | reverse complement strand
CCTGCTTCAGCAGAACTACCAGCCCCGCCCCTACCCGCGTGTGAGAAAGGGGCGGGGCTGGTGCTTTGCTTAGCGGTTCAGGATCGCCATTGCGGAGCGGGGCGCGAGGACGGCATGGCCCGTCGCATCCGCCTGCGAAATCAGGTCAAACCCGGTAACGCCAGATAGTTGCACAGCCTTGTCAGAGTGGTTCATGTAGAACGTCACCGGTCCGCGTGCGACTCTCTCTACACCATCAGGCAGCTCCATGCCGCTCATATCCAGGCGCGCGAACGCACCGAGCACACGCATGAGGGCCGCTCGGCCGGTAGCATCCAGATCCGTTGCAACGTACCACGCGCTGCCCTTGTCGATTCGCCTGCGCGTGATTGCCGGCCATCCTCCAAGATCTGACTCGTAACCAAATTGCGCCATCACCTCGACCTCGTCGTTTAGCCACATCGGATCAGTGAAGTCGCTGGCTTCCTTTGTTGCCATCACATACTCGCCCCACGCGCCCCCGCGCGGGGTTGGTTGCGGTGTACCAATCTGATCCAGCGCCCGCTTCAACTCTTCGGAGCGAACCTCCAAGTTGTGGAAGCCCTTCTTAGAGGGGACGTGTACCGCCCTCGTAATCCGGTCAACGCGCGGGTCCACTTCGTCAAGGTTTGGAATATTCCACCGCTGCGCATTTGGCGATGCTACGGCGTGCTGCGTGACGCGAACGCCCAGCACGTTTGTTAGCGATCCCAAGTAGCCGCCCAAAATCGCGCGACCAGACTCGTCAACTACGCCCGAGGGAGCCGCAACCAGCACGTGAGCACCGCGGCGTGCTTCAGCCTGGAGACGTTCAGCGAAGTTCGGGTAGTCAATGAACAGTTCGGGAACGACCATCAGATCGTAGCCGGCCAAGTCATCTTCAATACCAACCACGTCAGCAGCGATGTTCATCTCCCACAGGGTGCGATGCCACGCCCTTACCCCGTGCATGGCCGGCGGTAGGCTATCAGGGCCGATCACCGCGGCTCGTGCCTGCATACTGTCCCAATCCGCCACAATGCAAACCTTGGCCTGCACGCGCTGCCCCAGCACCGGGGTTAGACGACGCAAGTACTCCCCAAGTTGCACAACCTCTGCCCAAGATTGCGCGTTCCTACCCGCGTGCGCCACCATCGCAGAGTGCATCATTTCAGCTCCGCCCGGGCTTTGCCGCCACTGGAAATGCAAGACGCCGTCCGCACCGTGCGCCACCCGGGAAAGCGACCAGAGGGCAAGCTGGCCGGGCCTCTTCGGACTGTTTTCAGGACGCCACTGCACCGCTCCGGGTGTTTGTTCCATCAGCAGGAACGGTTGACCTCCGCGGTATCCGCGCATGAGGGCAGAAGTGAACGCAACCTCGTGAGCGCTACCGGCTAGCGCAGGATCCGGGTAAGAATCGTCGGAAACCAGATCTAGATGCTTAGCCCACTCGCGCCCGTTAGTGAAGGGAAACTCGCCCATGAAGTTCGTAGTTACCGGAATAGAGGGGTTGACCTCCCTCACCTGCTTCGCTTCAGCTATACACAGGCCGCGCAACTGACTATCAACAAAGCGTGCATGATCCAGCACCTGCGACGAGTTGTGCTGTGCGGGCATCTTGCGCGGCAGGTAGACGTCGGTGAAGTCGCCGTAGGTTTGCGCCCAAAATCTCGTGTTCCACGCGTGATTCAGCGCGTCAATGGAACCGTATTTCTCACGCAGCCACGCCTGAAACTCCCCCTCGCAAGCATCGCAGTAACAGCCGTGGATGTGGCAACCGTACTCGTTGTTGATGTGCCACATGACAAGAGCTGGGTGGTTAGAAAACTCCTTCGCGAGTGCAGCCGCAAGCGCCACCGACTTTTCCTTGTACACGGCGCTGGAGGGGCAGTACTGCTGGCGCGAGCCAAAAGAGAGGCGGACTCCAACCTCATCTACGGGTAGGGATTCGGGGTGCTGACGAGCCATCCACACGGGAGGTGAGGCCGTACCGGTGGCCAAATCAACGTAGATGCCAGCGGCTGCGCACTGGTCCATGATTTCGCGGAGCCACATGAAGTTGTACTGGCCGGGACGCGGCTCTAGTTTGGCCCATGAAAAAACGCCGAGCGTTACCAGGTTCACCCCGGCTTCATGCATCAGTTCGATGTCTTCGCGAATGGTTTCAGCGGGCCACTGCTCGGGGTTCCAATCGCCTCCGTAGCAAAGTTCATTTGTAGGCAAAATCGGGTTCATTGCGCAGTCCTTCTACTTTGAGGTTTATTCGCGTCCGAGGGAAGCGACCATAACGGCTTTAATGGTGTGCATGCGGTTTTCGGCCTGATCAAACACGATGGAGCGTTCCGACTCGAATACTTCGTCGCTCACTTCGCACCCGTTCAGGCCGTAACGCTCAAGTATCATCTTGCCAACTTGAGTGTTGATGTCGTGAATCGCGGGCAGGCAGTGCATGAATTTCGCGTCTGCACCGGCCCGATCCATGAGGGCCGCGTCCACGCGGTAGGGCGTGAGTAGGCGAACACGCTCGTCCCATGCTTCCTCGGGCTCCCCCATTGATACCCACATGTCGGTGTGCACAAAGTTTGCGCCCGCGACGGCCTCGACGTCGTCGGTTACCGTAACCTTTCCCGAGGTCGAAACCGCTAGATCTTGAGCTTGTTCAACCAGCTCAGCGGGCGGCTGCAGGGCGGTTGGCGCGATGATGCGCACATCCATGCCCAGCATAGCTCCAAGAACGAGGAGGGATCGGCCCATGTTGTAGCGCGCATCGCCCACGTAAGCGAATGCTATTTCGGTTAGCGGCGCGCTGGAATGTTCACGCATGGTGAGGGCGTCGGCAAGCATCTGCGTGGGGTGCCAAAGATCGGTGAGCCCGTTGAACACGGGCACTCCTGCCCACCGGTGTAGTTGTTCCACAGTGTCATGACTGTCACCGCGAAACATAATGGCGTCGAACATGCGGCCAAGCACGCGCGCGGTGTCTGCTACGGATTCTTTGTAACCCACGTGAGATGAAGCCGGATCTAGGTACGTGGTGTTTGCGCCTTGGTCAAACGCTGCGACTTCGAAGGCAGACCGGGTACGGGTAGACATTTTTTGGAATACGAGGGCGATTTGCAATCCCTGCAGATATTGGGTTTCACGCCCCTGGGCCTTCGCGTTCTTCAGCTGTCCGGCAAGGTCAAGCAGGTAGGTCCACTCGCTAGAGCTGAAGTCGAGTTCACGCAAAAAACTGCGTCCACGTAGAGGAAAATCCATGCGTCCAGTCTATTAATCGCATCCGGCGTATGCAGGCGTGTCCACGCTTTCTTCGTTGCCGAGGTGGCCGCTCCCCTTTCGCCTTAAAACACCTGCGGGGCTTCGAGGCAGCTAAGCGAGAGGCACGGCCACGGGGCGCCCGTTCACGTACACAACTTCAACATCGACCTCGAAGATGTCTTCCAAAACTTCAGGGCGCACAACTTCATCCGGAGTACCGTCCGCTACTACCTCACCATCTTTCAAAGCAATGAGGCGATCGGCGTAGGCGCTGGCCGTGTTGATGTCGTGAATGACAACCACGGTGGACATGTTCTGGTTTTTTGTGGCGCGAACGAGGTGGCGCATCATGTCACGCGAATGACGCATATCGAGGGCAGAGAGCGGCTCGTCCAGCAGTAGGTATTTGGCGTCTTGCGCGAGGGTCATGGCGATGAATGCACGCTGGCGTTGGCCGCCAGAAAGCTCATCCAAAAAGCGGTCGGCGAGGCAAAGCATGTCCACTGACTTCAGGGCTTCAGCTACCTTTTCTTGGTCCTTAGAGCCGATGCGCCCACGACCGTGCGGGTGGCGTCCCAGCATGACAAGCTCGGCAACTGTGAGCCGTACCGAAAGATGGTTCTCCTGCCTCAAAATCGCAATCTTCTTGGCAAGTTCTTCGCTTTTCCAGTCCTTCACATCAATGTCGTCTACCAGGACGTGGCCATCCGCGAGCGGGATGAGACGTCCAATGCCGGAAAGGAGGGTGGATTTGCCTGCCCCGTTCGGCCCGATGAGGGCGGTGAGTCCACTATCAGCCAAGTTGAAGCTCACGTTTTTTACTACGGGATCAGCCCCGTAGGACATGGTCACGTTACGTAGTTCAATCATTTTGATCCCCTAACTAGCATGACCAGCAGTAGTGCGCCGCCGACCAGTTCAATCACAACGGGCAAAATGGTGCCTCCTGAAAGAACATGCTCCAAGATAGCTTGTCCGCCTACGAGGACGATGATGCCAATCGCGCTTGCGCCGGGTACGAGGTGACGGATGGACGTAGATCCGAGGGCATGAACGGCAATGTTTGCTACCAGAAGGCCAAAAAACATGAGTGGGCCCACCAGAGCTGTGGCGGCTGAAACTAGCAGTGCGGAGGTTGCCAGCACAGTTTTAACTTCGCGACTGTAGTTAAGGCCCAGGCACGTGGCCATGTCTGGCCCTAGCGCCAACACGTCCCAATCACGCGACCGTTTGATGGCGTAAGCCAAACCCATCACGGTTACTAATGCAGTGATACCGAGTGCGCTTGTGTTAATGGCGGCAAATGAAGCCGTGGAGAGGTCTTGCACGGTCAAGAACTCGTTGGGGTCCATGATGATCGACATCATCGTGGTGATAGAACGCAAAAGCGCGCCAACAACAATGCCAACGAGGACCAGCAGGTGCGTTGACGCCCGACCTTTGCGCATTATTGCAAGGAACATGGTGACGGACACCAGGGTCATAAGGGAGGCTTGCAGGGCAAACATGAGGGCGGGTGGAATCAGGTTTGTTACGCGCGCGCTAAGGAAGAACACCAGGCTGGTTGCCACCAGGGCAAACATGGCGTCGAATCCCATGACGGAGGGAGAGAGGATGCGGTTGCGCGTGACCGTTTGAAACAGCACGGTGGCGGCAGAGAGAGCAACGGCCACCACCACTAGACCAGCAAGGCGTTTGATGCGCAGCGCCGCAATGATTTGCCACGCGTCAAGCGCCCCATACAGCAGGAAGAACAGCATCGCGATCACGGCTAGACCTACCGCGATGAGCACGCGTAGCCGTACGTCTTTAGCTCGTTTTGCCATGACCGCTGCGATGTGGGGAGCACTTCCAACGGCCGATTCGGATCGAATCGGGCGCACGAGGGGCAGGGCGATGGTGGTCATAACTTCACCGTTTTCAGCAAGATAACGAGGAATATGGCGCCGCCAAGCACACCCATTACGACGCCAACGGGAATTTCGGCTGGCGCGATCAGGGTGCGTCCAAGAATGTCAGCGATGAGAACAAAACCGGCGCCGCCCATAGCGACGAAGGGCAGCGATCGGCGCAGGTAGTCCCCCATGATGAGTGACACGACGTTGGGGATGACAAGACCGAGGAAGGGTAGCGACCCGGCTACCACTATGGTTGTGCCGGCCACGATTGCGACGATAGTGAGACCTACACGAGTGACCCGGGCATGGTTGAGACCAAGGTTTGTGGAGAAGTTTTCGCCGAGCCCAACCACTGTGAAGCGGTCTGCGAACAAGTATGCGAGAGCACACGCCCCGGCCACGATCCACAGCAGTTCGTAACGGCCGGAAATGGTGCCCGAAAAGTCACCGGTTAGCCAGGCCTGCAAGGTACCTTGCAGTTGAAACTCCCAGGCGAGGAAGGTAGCTCCCGCTCCGATAACGCCGGATAAGACGATGCCAAGTAGTGGCACGATGATTGGGTCTTTGCGTGGGATGGAGCGGATCAGGGCGAGGAGCACCAGGGTGGCGCCGAGGGCAAAAATCACGGCGAATCCCATTTTCACCAGGATTGAGGCTGCTGGGAACATGAGGGTCACAACCAGCACGCCCAGGCCGGCGGATTCGGTGACACCGGTAGTGGAGGGCTCAACGTAGCGGTTTTGCACCAGCATCTGCATTACTAGGCCGGCAACGGCCATGGAGGCACCCGCAAGCACGATGGCGAGGGTGCGAGGAATACGCGACACGGTTAGAACCTGGGCTTCCGCGCTACTTAACTGGCCGGTTATCAGATTTACAATGGATAGGTCTGCGGTACCAACCGTTACGGATACGGCCATTAGCGCCGCGAGCAAGACGGCGCCGCCAGCCAGCCCCAGAGCGTATCGGGACTGGTTGGCGGCTACCGGCTTAGTGGTTAGAGCAGCAGCGCTCATTTGGTGGAGGCCGCTACTTCTTCTAGCTCAGCCATGAAGTTGGATGCGCCCGTCATGACGACGTACCAGCGCTCTGGCGACAGGTAAACGATGTGACCGTTCTTAGCCGCTGGGGTTTCATTTACGAGGTCGTTGTCCAGAACTTGCTGCGCAGTGGTTCCAGCCTCGGTGTTTCCAATGGCCGCGTCGCGGTCAATCACGAAGATGTAGTCGGGAGCAAGCTCACGTACCGTTTCAAAGGAGATCTTCTGACCCTTGTGGCCTTCTTCAGCTTCGCCTTCAGTTACGGGCTTGAAACCGAACACGTCGTAGATTGGCGCCCACCTGGACTGCGGTCCGTGCATCGACACTTCACCGCCATTGGTCATCAAGACCATTGCCGTGCCACGCTCAGATTTCTCGGCTTCAGCCTTGTATTCGGCGATCTTTGCTAGTAGCTCATCCTTTAGTTCCGCGCCGCGCTCGGCCTTACCCACGGCGGTAGCAAGCATTTCTACAGATTCAGCAGCGCGTTGCGAGTAGCCATCCTTGTCCCACGGGACGGAGGCGTCGATGGTGGTGAAGTTCTTGGAGAGCTCGTCGTAGAACTTCGCGGATCTCGCGCCCACAACCACGAGGTCGGGGTTCAGTTTCGCAATGGCCTCTACGTCGGGTTCCTTCAGTGTTCCCACATTTTCGAGGGTGGAATAGTCCGTGCCCTGATCATCCTTCAGCCAGGTGGGGACAGACTTGACGGGCACGCCGGTCACGAGGTCTCCCGCGCCTAGCGCGTCGATGGTGTCGAGTGCGGCCATGTCGAGCACGACGATGGATTTGGGCTGTGACTCGATGGTGGTCTCACCCGCGTTGTGGGTGATGGTTGCCGGGAATGCGCCGGCTGCTTCAGTTGCGGTCTCCGTGGTTTCGGGCGCGGAAGACGTGCCCCCGGCTCCGCATGCCGCGAGGGCAAGGGACGAGGCAACGGCAACGGCGCCGAGCGATAGTTTACGCATTAGATTTCACTTTCCTTCTTAACGTAGGTCAGGCTAACCTAACCACATCCCGAAACCTTTTTCAACTTTACGCAACGTCCACATTGCGTAAATACTGAAAGCTTTAGCAACCCGAGTTTTCCCCGACTTTTTGCGGGCTACAACCGTCACCGAACCTTGTTTGCGCGGGTCAAGTAGCCCCGAAAGCTAAAAATCGCGCGAGCAACTACGATGTACACATGAGCGCTTTACCCAATGTTTCGGACACTTTTGACCCCTCCCGCTGGCGTGAGGTGGAAGGTTTCGAGCTTACTGATATGACCTACCATCGCGGCATTTCGCGTGGAAAGGAAGACGGGGCTCCCGCCGGGGAAGACCTGCCCGTGGTACGCATCGCGTTTGATCGCCCGCACCTGCGCAACGCGTTTCGCCCCCACACCGTCGACGAGCTTTACGCTTGCCTAGATCACGCGCGCATGAGCCCTGACGTGGCGGCCGTAATCCTCACGGGGAATGGCCCGTCTACAAAGGATGGCGGCTACGCGTTTTGTTCGGGCGGAGACCAGCGCATCCGCGGCGCTGCCGGGTACCAGTACGAAAAGACCGATATTTCTGACGAAGCTGAGGTTTCGAAGCGCCGCCAGAACATGGACAACGCGCGGGCCGGACGCCTCCACATTCTGGAAGTGCAGCGCCTGATCCGCACGATGCCCAAGGTTGTGATTGCCGCTGTCCCCGGTTGGGCAGCAGGCGGCGGCCACTCACTCAACGTGGTGTGCGACCTGTCGGTGGCTTCCATCGAACACGCACGTTTTATGCAAACTGATGCGAATGTGGGCTCGTTTGACGCCGGCTACGGATCCGCCCTGTTGGCACGTCAAGCTGGGGATAAGCGAGCGCGAGAGATCTTTTTCTTGGCTCGCGAATATAGCGCCGAGGACGCGGAGCGTTGGGGCGTTGTGAACGAGGCCGTACCGCACGCGGACCTGGAAGCCACCGCGCTCGAATATGCGCGGATTATTGCAACGAAGTCTCCCCAGGCCATCCGCATGTTGAAGTTCGCATTCAACCTCGCCGATGACGGTTTGGCTGGCCAGCAGGTGTTTGCCGGGGAAGCAACGCGCCTGGCGTACATGACCGAAGAGGCGCAAGAGGGGCGCGACGCTTTCCTAGAGCGGCGCAGCCCTGACTGGTCAAGCTACCCGTACTATTTTTAACCATTTTCTTCTAGCCACTCCCCCAAGCAGACTGGCGCCTTGCCCGTTTGCGCGCCCGGCATTGTACAGGCGCCCTCGTACTTGAATGGATTTGTAATGACGTCGATGAACGCTACTGATTCTGCGGCCCAACTGATGATTGTTCCGGGAGGAACCACACCCGGCGCGGTGACCATGACCTATTCGGCGGCACACAAGCTGTGGGAGCTTTACGAACGGTTTGAAAAGACGGGTGTGCAACGTAGTCAGCGCATCATTTTGGCACCGCGAGAGGCCAACGAGGCTATGCCTGCGCGCGCGGCTCAAACCAACGCCGCGCTACAAAAACGCATCAAGAAGTTGCCGGGCAGCGTGGACGTGATCTTAGAGACCTCCGGCTCCACCACGGGAAATCCGCGGCTTGTGGGTCTCTCATTCGCCGCACTGGTAGCGTCGGCCCGGGCCACGCACGAGTTCTTGGGCGGGCCGGGCCGCTGGATTGTGGCGCTCCCCGTGCATCACGTTGCGGGACTGCAAACCTTGATTCGCACTTGTGTTGCCGAGGCTTCGCCCATCATCGCGGACATGTCGGCAGGATTTGACGAGGAGGCCCTTACCGTTGCCTGCCGTACCGCAGCTGACGATGGAGATCACCGTGCCTACCTATCCTTGGTTCCCAAACAGTTGTATGACGCCCTCGAGGCTCGGGGCGAACTCGTGGAGCAACTCGCGCGTTTAGATGCGGTGCTGGTAGGAGGAGCAGGCACCTCCTCGAATCTGCTGGATCGTGCCCGCGCGGCCGGTATTAACGTGGTCACCACGTACGGCATGAGCGAAACCGGGGGCGGCTGCGTCTACAACGACACTCCCCTGCCGGGCGTACAGATCCGCACGGTTGATGGCCGGATCCAGATTTGCGGCCCCGTCCTCATGGATGGATATGTGGATGGTTTTGACCGCCCATTCGACGTGGAGGATGGGCAGCGCTGGCTACGCACCTCTGACGCGGGCGAATGGGATGGCAACAGTCTGCAGGTGCTGGGCCGCGCTGATGACGTGATTGTTTCTGGCGCGGTGAACGTGGCCCCCACGCGCGTTGCGGACGTAATTGCGGCAGCAAAAGACGTTGTCGACGTAGCGGTTGTTGCCCTGCCTGACGAGAAGTGGGGGCAGGTAGTGGCTGTCGCTATCGCCTCGCCTTCCATTAGAGCGAAGATTGACGAGGCCGGTGCGGATCTGCCCGCCCACGAAAATGAGGTGTACGCGAAGTTCGCCAAGCAAATCCGAGACCTGGTTGGCGAGCAGTTAGGGCGCGATCACGCCCCGCGAGTCATCGCGGTTGTGAACGAGCTTGCCGTTACGCCGCTAGGCAAAGTTGATAGGCACGCGGTGGGCGCAATGGTAGCGAATTTGGTTGCGTCTGAAGCCGCGTGGGTACGCTGAGCACATGGCGACTTTCAACGACTGGCTCGAAGGCGCACGCCTTCGCACCCTCCCCGCAGCAATCGCGCCCGTGCTTATCGGTATTGGGGCGGCCCATTTCCTAGGCGGATTTTCTGCCGCCCGCTCGATCCTTGCCCTGGCAGTGGCGCTTGCGCTACAGGTTGGGGTGAACTTTTCGAACGACTACTCCGACGGGGTGCGCGGAACAGATGCGGTGCGTTCGGGCCCTCCTCGCCTAACCGGCGGAGGCAAGACAAGCCCAAAGGTTGTGCTCGCTGCGGCACTGGGATGCTTCGCGTTAGCAGGGATACTTGGCCTCGTTCTGCTTTACATTTCGAGCCAGTGGTGGCTGCTAGTTCCCGGCATTGCGGCAGTTGCCGCAGCCTGGTTTTACACGGGAGGGCGCACCCCTTACGGCTACATGGGAGTGGGCCTGTCTGAGCTGTTCGTCTTCGTGTTTTTTGGCCTCATGGCCACGGTTGCAACCACTTGGGTGCAGATTCAGGTGGCGCCCTGGTGGCTGTGGTGTGCGGCGGCGGGTACGGGCATGCTCTCGGTTGCCCTGCTGTTTGTAAACAACATTCGCGATATTCCAACCGATTCAAAGACGGGCAAGAGGACTCTGCCGGTTCGCCTAGGGGATCGCCTCTCACGGTTCGTGTACGCGTGGCTGCTGGGCATTGGCGTGGTTATGACGGGGCTTGGCCTGGTTCAAACCCGGTTCGTTCCGGCCTATTTGCTCGTGTTTGCCGCGCCCGTGCTCCTGATTTCGCGCAGGGTCCTGGCTGGGGCGAAGGGCCGTGAGCTACTGCCGAACCTACGCAACACGGGCTTTTTAACTCTGTTCACCGGTCTGGCTGTGTGCATTGGCCTAGCGGTTTCCTAAGCCCGGCGAGCATATTCGCGGCCAGTGCATACAATGGTTAAAGACCTATTGAGGAGTGGGAAATGGCTAGGGTTGTGATCGCTATCTTGTCACTGGCAGTGACGGTTTTTGCTGTTGCTGACATTGCGCGCACCCCTAAAGATGAGATTCCCGCTCGAATCCCTAAACCGCTGTGGCTTTTACTGGCGATTTTACTGACGCCCGTGGGCGGTTTGGCCTGGATTATCGTGTCTCGCGTGACCCAAGCAGAGGCGCGCGGAGGCCAAGTTAATCGCGGTTTTTGGTACTCGCAAGACTCGGCAATAAAACTTCCACAGCGCACCTACACGAACCAGGATCCGTACATGTACGGCGCGCCTGATGATGACCCGAATTTGGCCTGGCACTTGGAAAAGCAGATGCGCCAAAAGAGGTCGGAGAATCTCATGCGCGAATTCGAGCGGCAGATGGACGAGGCCGAACGAGCAGAGGACCGGGACAGTAAGGACCTCGAAGCGCGAGACGTAGATTCTGAAGCAGAGGACCTGACCATCCCGAGCGGCGAAGGCACCTCAAACCACTCAACACCTGCTGATTCCTCGGATGCAGATGCTCCTAAAGACCAGCAGGAGCCAGAAGAAGACGAGGACGAGGGCGAGAACCTGTAGTTGGTCTCCACGCGATTTGTTCCCCGGCTTCAAAAGCACCAGCGCGCGTAGCTAAGTTTCCCCACAACCAATCAGATAAATCGGCTTAAACACGACCGTGGGGCCATCCCTTTTGGAATGACCCCACGGTTTTGCTCTTGGCTTCTAATGCTGGCCGTACACGTTTTGATACCTGTCATACAAGGAATCAATGTGGCGCTGCTCGATTGGAATCACGTCGCCAAGCTGTTTAGCGATGTGAACCGTGCGGGCAACCTCCTCAACCATCACAGCAGCCTTAACCGCGGCCTTTGCGTCCTTACCGATCGTGAAAGGACCATGGTTTTGCATCAGCACGGCCTTCGACCTGTGCCCGCGCAGAGTCTCCACAATTCCGCGACCAATCGAATCATCACCGATGATTGCAAACGGACCAACCGGAATCGGGCCTCCAAACTCATCGCCCATCATGGTGAGCACGCACGGGATCTCCTCACCGCGCGCCGCCCAAGCCGTCGCATACGTCGAATGCGTGTGCACCACGCCTCCAACCTCATCCATATGCTTGTAAACGTAAGCATGCGCGGCCGTATCCGAAGATGGCGAGAGGTTATCGGGCGTTCCATCCGCAATCTTCTTACCGTCCAGGTCACAAACCACCATGTTGTCGGCAGTCAGCTCGTCATAAGACACCCCGGAAGGCTTGATCACAAATAGGTCGGTGCCAGGCACGCGCTCCGACACGTTTCCCGCCGTCCACACAACCAGCTCCCAGCGGGGTAGCTCAGCGTGCAGGCGCGCAACGTTCTCACGAGTACGCTGAACGGCCTCTTGAACCTCTGCAGGCAGCTTCGATAGTTCAATCATCTAGTTGATCACTCCCATCTACTTCGCGCGACGCTCGTGAGCTTCACGCCGGATTCGCTTCAAATCGTGCATCACTTCGTTTTCACGGCCGAAGAGGTCATGCAGGTACTTGTAGTGCTTGTACAGCTCGTCGTACTGCTTAGACCTGGTCTCATCCGGCGTGTAGGCAGCCTTCTTCCGCTTGCCCATTGCCGCGGCAGCCTCTGAAACCGTGTCGTACAAGCCCGCTGCAACAGCACCGAAAATAGCGGAGCCCAGAGCCGGAGCCTGCGAGGACAGCGCCGTAGAAACAGGGAGCCTGGTGATGTCAGAGAACATCTGCATGAGGAACGGGTTCTTAATCAAACCGCCAGCAGCGATGAACTCATTGATCTCAACGCCATGCTGCTCAAAGTTCTCAATAATCACACGGGCACCAAACGCCGTGGCCTCCATGATCGCACGATACTGATCTTCTGGCTTCGTAGCCAGCGTCTGGCCAACAATCATGCCAGACAGGTTCGCATCGACCAGGATCGAACGGTTACCGTTGTGCCAGTCGAGCGCAACCAGGCCGTGCTCGCCAACCTCCTGCTTCGAGGCCTTCTCTGTGAGGAGCTCATGGAGCGAAATGCCACGGCTTTCCGCCTCTTCCTCGTAGGCCTTCGGCACACAGTTTTCAACAAACCAGGCGTAAATATCGCCAACAGCGGTCTGGCCGCCCTCGTAGCCCCACATACCATCGATAATGCCGCCATCAACGATGCCGAACACACCCGGCACCGGCTGGAAGTCCTTACCCGAAAGGACGTAGCACGAAGAGGTGCCCATAATCGCCGTCAACTGGCCCGCCTCGGTTGCCTGTACTGCGGGAGCGGTAACGTGGGCGTCAATGTTGCCCGAAGCCACCGTTACATTGCCGGAAAGGCCCGTGATGCGCTGGCCGCGCTCGTTCAGCGTACCTACCTTGCCGCCAAGTGGCAGAACTTCAGCGGCCATCTTCTGCGAGAACACTTCCCCAAAGTCAGGGTTTAGTGTCTTGAGGAAATCTTCGTCCGGGTACTTGCCATCCTGGTACATGCGCTTGTATCCCGAGTCGCCAGCCGCGTATGTCAGGTGACCGGTGAGGATCCAGGTGAGCCAATCCAGAGCGTTCACAATATGATCCGCTGCGTTGTATACCTCCGGAGCCTTCTCCAAAGTCTCCAAGGCCTTCGGCAGCAACATTTCTGAGGACAGCTCGCCGCCGTAACGCGCCAGCCAGTCCACGTTCCGCTCACGCGCCAGCGCAACAATGCGGTCCGCCTGCTCCTGCGCGCCGTGGTGCTTCCACAGCTTCACGTAGGCGTGCGGGTTGTTCCTAAACTCTTCCTTCTCACAAAGCGGCGTGCCGTCCTTGTCAGTCACGATCACGGTTGCCGAAGTTACGTCAAGGCCGATACCGACAACGTCTTCCTTGTTAATCTTCGCGTCCTCAATCGCACCCGGAATGACGGTTGAGAGGACTTCCAGGTAGTCCCGAGGATCCTGGAGTGCAAAATCTGGCGGTAGCTGCTGGTTGTCGCCCGCAGTCAGCGTGTGGTCCATAACCGCGTGCGTGTATTCCAACACTGCTGATCCGAGCTCGTCGCCGTTGCTCGCGTCAACAACTACTGCGCGACCAGACAAAGTGCCCAGGTCGATGCCGATTACATATTTGGGTGACTCAGTGGTCATAGGTTCCTCCTTGAACTACTTGGCCTGTGGTCCAATCAAAGCTTGTATTTTCTAACGACTCGCCAATACCTGGGAGCCGGGTTTGCCCGCACGCCCGAAAATGGAGGGCGCGCGGGCAAACATTAGGCGTGTACTTGAGGTTATGCCTCGGGGTGGCGGTGCTTGCCCCAGTAGCCATCCGCAGCGAACAGGCGCTCGATGACCTCATCCAGCATGCCTGTGTCCGCGAGGACATCAAGCACGGTGTAGCGAGGACGAATCTGCTGCGCCTTGGTGTGCGTCAGGCGGAAGCGATCCCAATCGATCTCGATCATCTCGGGGTGGTAAGGGGCCTTAGCATCCTTCAGCATACGTGCAGCCTCTTCCGGCGAGACCAGCTGGTCCTTCACGCGCTCCTTGATCTTTGGCCAAGCAGCCTTGATCTTCGTGAGGCGCTCGCGTAGCTCGTCACCTTCCAGGTGCTTGCCAAGGGTGTGCTTCACAGCCTCGTCAACGATGCGCTCGGACTGGATTTCGCGAACCTTCGCCTCAACTTCAGCCTTGGTGGGCTGCTTTGCTACAACCTCTTCAATATCTAGATTTTCGAGGTCCAGCTTGAGCGTCTCTTCCCAGATCGCGCACGACGCGACGGTGCCAACACCCACCTTAAAGCCGTGCGATAGCGGGGGCTCCCAGTCGAGGCCGTGGCCCTCCATCTCCCAAACGTGGGAGAACTGGTGGCCTGCACCCGAAGCGGGGCGAGAAGACTGCGCAGCCTGCATTGCCAGGCCAGACATGATGTTGCCTTCGCCCAGCTTTGCGATCGCATCCACATCACCGGAGGCAATAGCCTTCGGATCCGCGAGTGTGTCACGTAGCGGGCCCTGCACGAGGCTCCACACGTAGTCGTCAATCGCTTCGATACCGAGCTCATCAGCCAGCATCCAGTCTGCGCCCGCCGGGATCTTTTCAATCAGGTCACCATAGCCGGTAGCCGTGAGGCGCTGCGGCGCGTTTGCCATAACCTCGAGGTCCGCAACTAGTGCGGCCGGGGCCGGGCAGTTACGCGTGATCTTGAAGCCGTCGCGCGAAATGGAAGCGCCAAACGAGGCGAAGCCGTCCACGGAAGCTGCAGTACATACGTTCATGTACTCGCGGCCCAACTCGCCCGAGGCGAGCTTGGCGATGTCGTTGAGCGTGCCCGACGCGATGGAGCAAACCACGGTCTCATCACCCAGCGGACGGATAACTTCGCGTAGCTTCGATACGTTGTCGTAGTCGCCGTAAAGGGTTGGCGTGCCCGGGAAAATGTACGGATCGGCAGCGAACTCAACACCCGCATCCTTAAGCGACTTCACTACCGCGTCACCGCACGCACCATAGGTGTTGCCATCCGCTACGACGAGTACCTTCTTGCCAGGGAAAACCCGGGCGAAAAGCTCGCCGGTGCGGCTTACCGCATCATGGTCAAAAAGGATTTCGCGAGTCTCAGTGGCTGTCTTTAGAGCAGTTTCGATCAATTTGCTTGTCATAACTTACTTCTTTCCTTAGTTGCTTGCTGCCACGTGGTCAACAGTCTTGTGGGTGAGCTCCTGCATCTGCGGGTACGCATCCATGTACTGCTGGAGGTAGAACTTGTATTCTTCGTGAGTTGCCATATTCGGTTCGATGCGGTCCTTCTCGTGAACCATGTTGCGAACCGCGTCCTCGATCGACTTGTACTGGCCGGAGCCAACCGCTGCGAGGATGCACGATCCGAGCACTACCGCGTCCCCAACCTCGGGAAGAACTACCGGCAGACCGGTAACATCCGCGTGCATCTGCATCCAGTCACGCGACTTCGTTGCGCCGCCTGCAGCCACCAACTCGGTTGGCTGCAAGCCCGCGTCGCTCATTGCTTTCAAAGTGTGTGCCGTGCCGTAGCAGACGGCCTCCTTGATGGCGTGGTACAGGTGCTCTGGGGTGTGGTGTAGCGACAATCCCCAGATGATGCCGCGTGCCTTCGAGTCGGTGTACGGCGTGCGGTTGCCCTGGAAGTACTCGTTGACGATGAGGCCATCCGAGCCTGGTGGAATGTGAGCCGAGGCCTTATCCAGGTACTGGTACGGGTTAAGTCCAACGCGCTCAGTTGCCATTACAACGTCACGAGCGAAGCCGTCCTTGAACCACTTAAGTACCGAACCGGATGAGACGAGGCCACCTTCAACCGTGTACTGGCCTTTAATGACACCGTCCGTGTAGGAGCCGAAGAAGCCCTTACCGTGAATCGGCTTGTCCGCCTGGCCGTTGATGACCTGCGACGAACCGGTGGTGACCGCAATACGTCCCGGAGCAACAACGCCCATACCAATCTGGCCTGCCCACGCGTCCGCACAGCCCTGCGCCACCGGAATGCCGGGAACTAGCGACATGTGGCTTGCAGCCGCCGGGGTTAGCGTACCGATCGGCGTACCGAGGTCCAGCACGGCCTCGGGAAGCTTGTCGAATACGTCACCACAGCCGATGTGCTCGTAAAAATCTACCGGCCAGCCGCCGTAATCGCGGTTGTAGTAGCCGCGCATTGCCGCCGAGTTGATGTTAATGGTCCACTCGCCCGTCAGCTTGTAGGTCAGCCAGTCCGGAGCATCCAGCAGACGGTAGGCAGAATCGTAAAGCTCGCGCTCGTTCTCACGTAGCCACGCGGCCTTGAACGGGAACCACTCTGCAGTTGCACCCAGCGTGCCTCCACCATTGTAGAGGCGGGCCCAGTGATCGATGGTTGATGCTCGTGCAGCCTGCTTAGTTGCGCGCACGTCCATCCACATGATTGCGCGCGAAAGCTCCTGGCCGTTCGCATCCATGGGCACAACCGTCATGGTCGTGGCGTCGTAGGAAATACCTGCGATCTTGCGAGCCGGAACACCCGTGTTGTTGAGTACCTGAGAGACGGACGCGCCGAGTGCCTCCCACCAGTCGGCCGGAGATTGCTCTGCCCAACCCGGATGCGGGTGGTAGGTACGGTAAGGCGTTGCCGCAAAACCAATCGGCTCACCCTTAAGATCAAAGATTGCAGCGCGGCACGATTCCGTACCAAAGTCGATACCGAGCAGGTATGGACCTTCAAAACCCGGATTAACCATTGGATTTCCTTTCAGCGTCATTGCTATAAATGGCGAAAATTTTTATTTCGTTCCCCCGTAGCGTTCCGGTGAATGAGCGCCACGGGGCAGACTCGTAGGGGATGAAATCGCGCGGCGTTTTCAACCCCTACAGGTCATGGGGTTACGTTTTAGGCGTCGTCTTCCGTCCAGCCATTTTCTTCCCAAATGTCAGCGGGAATAAGGCGGTCGAGTCGATCGATCACGTAGGTGGGGCGATCCATCTCGTCGAGTTCCGCGACCTCTTCGATCGTGGAATCACCCGTGAGAGGCATCGCCGAGTACATGCCGGTACGAACAGCCATCTGAATGTCAGTGTGGAGGCGGTCGCCAACCATCATGCAGTTAGTGGGATCCACATCGAGGCCCGCGATGGCCTCCTCCAGCATGACCGCGTTAGGTTTGCCGGCGATCATCTGCACTTTCGTGCCCGT
Organism: Actinomyces sp. HMSC065F11; assembly: GCF_001813085.1. Lineage (NCBI taxonomy): Bacteria > Bacillati > Actinomycetota > Actinomycetes > Actinomycetales > Actinomycetaceae > Actinomyces > Actinomyces sp. HMSC065F11. The sequence continues at coordinate 31,089 of NZ_KV811470.1, read as the reverse complement.
GCATGCCTCAATGGCAGCGATGATAGACGCACAGTCTGGCTCGCCTCGTCCTCCGGGGAACGGGCAGTAGCGGTCCGGGTTAGTTGCAACTAGGATCGCGCGCTTGTGGAACCAGATTGCATCAAATGCAATCTGCAGCTTCCGGTACTCAAAAGTGCGGTCATAGGAGGCTACGACAATGTCGATTTCCTCCGGATTATCACTCATCTTGATACCTGCATCTTTGAAGGCATCGATCAAAGGCTGTTCCGCAATGGGGAATACAACCGCGTCCGGACGATGATCTTTAAGCCACCGCGTCATGGTCACAACGGTGTTCGCGATGTCTGAAATATCGGTAGGAAGCCCAAGCATGCTGAGTTTGTCTACATACTGGCTCGGGTCTTTAGTCGGGTTGTTAGAGAGGTAGCGAACCGGAATGTTGCGCCTGCGCAGCTCCTCAATGGTTCGTTTTACACCCGGAAGAAGGTGATCACCAAGGTAGATGGTGCCGTCCATATCGAATACGTAGGCATCGTAAAGTTTGGACGGAAAGCTCAAGGAAGTTTTTGTGTCAGTCATTTTCCCAACTTGTGCTTTGCAGTTGTTTTCGAAACGGCTTGTAAAAGGAAAGGAGTGCCGGGAGTATGAGCTACTGCCCGGCACTCCTTAACTGTTAGTTAGAGACCGTCTTAGGCTACGAGCGCGCCCAGTACGAGCACGATCGTGGTGGACGGCCAGATTGCGAATGCCGGCGGGTCAATGTGGGTGTCGCCGTGCGCGTAGCAGAGACGGTTACCAAGCTCTGCAATCGCAGCTGACATCACGCCGAACACTGCACCAAGGATGAGCGCAAGAACGCCCGACTGAGTGGCTTCGAAGAAGGTAACGCCTGCCAGACCACCAATAATGGTGATGTGGTGCGAAACCGGGATCGTTACGCCGAATACGAGCAGGAAGATCGTAATAGCGGAGATTGCGAACGGTAGCGTCTTCGCGTTCGCCATGAGGATCGCAGCGGTATCCGGATCAAGCATTGCACCAGCGTGGTAGTAAACCATAGTTGCAACGCCTGCACCGAATAGGCCACCAAGAGCACCAATGGTGATCCACTGGCTCGGCTTCTCTTGCCAAGCAATCCAACGCCTGTCGCCTTCAAGCTTGCTCACCCAGCCGAACATGCCGGTCTTGGAGAACAGTACGCGAGCAATCAAGCCCTGGAGCACAACGGTGAGAGCAACCGTATCGGTGTGCGAACCGAACCACGGGATCATCGCAATGAGGTTGTTGATTACGTAGCCGAGCATACCGAAGAGGGCGCCGACCAAAAGAACATCGGGCTCACCGAGTCCCGCGAGTGCCGTATTAATATCGCGGCCCTTGCCGGTATCTTGCAAACGGCCCTTCTTAGCCGCGTACGCTGCTGCCGAAGCAGCACCAGCAAATACGATGTGCGGGCCAAATACCGGGCCGAAAGCCAGGTAGCTAAAGCCCACGTCGGAGCCCGTTGCCATCGCGATACCGAAGCCCACGAGAATCAGGATGCCCGTGAAACCGAACGCAAAGTTACCACCGATAGCGGCGCCAAAGAAGCCACCACCGGCCGCAGCGATAAGCCAGAACAAATCCATGTTTCCAAGGAATGTCAATGCTGCATCTGGAGTCATTTGTCCACCTTTTGTTAATGGATGGTCTAACCATCTGTAATGGGAATATTTCGAAAACACGCAACGTTGCGCGCACGAAAATGCTGACAGATAAACACTACCCAAGTGAATGCGGTTTTGCTCAACAGTTCACCGTTGTGCACAATTTCCCAGCCGCATGACGCGGCTCCTCACTTTTTCCCGAGCAGTGCTGAGATTTAGAAGTTAGCAACCGTCGTAAGACTCGAGTGCCTCAACCTTTTGTGCGGAAGGAGAGCTCGTGTCAAACTCGTAGCCCAACCATTCCTTTGCAAGGCGCCTAGCCAACTCAATGCCAATGACGCGCTGGCCAAATGTTAGAACCTGAGCATTGTTGGACAGGATCAAACGCTCAACCGAGAACGAGTCATGAGCCACCGAAGCGCGAATTCCCGGCACCTTGTTGGCAGCCATTGCCACACCCATACCGGTACCACATACAAACAGGCCACGATCAGCCTTGCCTTCCGCGATCATGCGGGCGGCCTTGACGGCAACATGCGGGTAGTCGATATCTTCACCGGCGTGAATACCAGCGTCAATTACCTCATCTACGCGCTCGTCAGCTTCGAGGTCTTTCTTGAGAATTTCCTTGTAATCAAGACCCGCAGAATCCGCGGCAACAACTATACGAAAACCCATAAATGTCTCCCTCCTTGGAGCATGTGGCGTGCATCGTCGGCATCAATGTATCACAAAACTTGTCACTTTTAACAAATCTTATTTTAGAAATAACATCAACGCCTTGAAGTCAAGTATACAAATATGACCCCGGTCACGGGGTCATATCGCAGTATTTGAAACTAGGGTTTCATATTTTGTTACATTCCGGCCTCGTAGCTTATTGCGTCACGGCTTCGCTACGATCACCCTCGCTCCGGAATCCTGAAGCATTTGCACATCGTCTTCACTGGTCTGCGAGTCAACGACAATCACGTCAATATCGGCGAGCTTGCCAAAGGAATACATAGCGCGGCGCTTGAACTTAGTGTGATCCAAAAGCAGAATCGTCAGCTCAGACGACTCCATCATTTTTGCCTTCACCGCTGCAACGTCTGCGTACGGGTGGTAGACCGTCCCATTCCTAATCCCCGAAGCCGAGATCAAGCAGATATCGGCGTGCACGGCCTCCAAGTTACTGATGGTTACGGGCCCCATGGTGGCAGCGGCCCAAGACTGGTACTCACCGCCCAGCACGAGCAGAGAATGACGCGATTCCTCTTCCAACTCACGGGCAACAAGTAAAGAGTTGGTGATAACCGAAATCGGGGCACTATCTGCCAGCTCTCGCAATACCCACACTCCAGACGTCGAATCGTCGAGCATCACCGAACTGCCCGGGGGAATAAGCGCCGCAACCGCCTTGGCAATCTGCTTCTTTGAGGTGGCTTCCTGCTTCAAACGATACGAGGCCGTGGCCTCATGCAAGCCCGAGGCTGCCGCCACAACCTTCCCGCGATGCTTATGCAAGATCCCAGCGCTTTCAAGGGCCGCCACATCGCGGTACACCGTCATCAGCGACACACCGGTGTAGGTAGCGAGGTCTTCAACCGAGACTTCACCATGCTCAATGACGCGTTTCGCTATAGCTCGCCTGCGCTGACTCTGATCGCCCAGGTGCCGGTTCATCTTCGAAATCAGCTTCGATTCGCCCTCGCTCACTTTTGTCCCTTTCCTGTTGCAACCCCAGCGTCGGAACTGCCCGGAACCATATCCGCGGCCCGCTCTAAAAGCTTGCCAGCTGGTTCCCAGTACGTCACTGATTTCAAAGTTGCATTTTCAAACTGCAGGCTGGTTAGCGACGCCAACGAGCATTCACGCTTTCGCGGATCATGCCACAGTGGGCGACCCTCCACGAACGAACGCAGTGTCCAAATCGGAAGCTGATGAGAAACCATCAGTACCTCCCCACCCTCGAACCGCGAAAGCGCATCCGAGGTGGCCGCGCTCATGCGAGAAACCAAATCCGAATACGGCTCTGACCAAGAGGGCTTCAACGGGTTCACGTAACGCTTCCAATACTTCGGATGAGCCAGCATCAGGCGGTTACGGTTCACAGCCTCGCCCTCGAACGTATTCCACGCCTCCACCAGACACTGGTCGCTCAGAATCGGCAGATCGTACGCGCGGGCCGTGGGCAGAGCCGTCTGCTGCGCGCGAAGGAGCGGCGATGACACCACGCCCGTAATCTCGTGGCCACTATCCACGAGAACTCTGGCTACCTCATTTGCCATCTGCCGGCCAAGTTCAGTCAAACCAAAGCCGGGCATCCTCCCGTACAAAATCGCTTCGGGATTATCCACTTCACCGTGGCGCATCAAATGAATAACGGTTCGCAAGGCCGGCCTCCAATATCGTGACATATAGAAAAGGCCCCGCAAGTCGGGGCTTTTTCAAATGAAGAACTACTTCTTGTTGCGGCGCTGGTGGCGCGTCTTGCGAAGCAACTTGCGGTGCTTCTTCTTCGACATACGCTTGCGACGCTTCTTAATCACGGAGCCCATACGGCCCTCCTAAAACTATGGCCTTACCTTTAACCAAACATAGAGAATCTATAGAAAATTCGCCCAATTTGTCAAACAAAGCCCGCCCGTTATGACCCAGCTAACGGTAATCAAGCAAAAGCGCGCGCGATTCCCCCGCTCAATAACTGGTTTTCAACGGCGTGTGAACATTCCTCCTATAAATTAGTAAAGTTAGCGCATAAGTGTTTGAAGGAGGCAGCCTTGGATCCCTTTGCGCCTGGCGGCGAAACCGCCCCGCGGGACACCCCTGCCCCCAGCTATCCAAACATTGCGCCGGCCGCGATCTATCAGGCGCACGAGCCTACACTCCGCGAGCGGTTTCGAGGCAAAATCGACCATTGGGCGAAGGCCTACCCGGCGCGCCTAGCGATGATAGTTTTTGCCTCCATCATCGCGGTAACTACCGCGTTGCTCAGCCTGCCAGTCGCAACCCAATCCGGGCAGCGCGCCCCCTTTGCAGATGCCCTGTTTAACGCGACCTCTGCAGTTGCCGTTACCGGACTTGCCAGCGTAGATACTGCGAACTACTGGTCACTATTTGGCCAGATCGTGCTGGCAACCGCGATCTCAATCGGTGGCATGGGAGTTATGACCATGGCATCGATACTTGGCCTCGCGGTGTCTCGCCACCTTGGCCTCACTCAACGCATGCTGGCCGCAACAGAAACCAAAACGGCTGCTCTTGGCCAAGTGGGTTCGCTGCTCCGCATGGTTATCCTGACCGCTTTTGCCATGGACTTTCTACTATTCGCACTACTGTTCCCCCGCTTCCTCGCCCTGGGCTATAAGTTCACTGAGGCTCTCTGGTACGCCATCTTCATGGCCATCTCAATCTTCAACAATGCTGGATTCGTAGTCATTCCCGAAGGCCTGGAACAGTTCACTTCAGACCTGTGGGTCATCGCGCCGATCGTCGTAGGAACCGCGGTGGGCGCGCTTGGCTTCCCGGTCATCATGGATCTGACCCGAAACTGGAAGCAGCCCCGCCACCTCACGCTTCACAGCAAGCTCACGATCACCACCTACATCACGCTGGCTATCGCCGGATCACTGATTATCGGGGCTCTCGAATGGAACAACACGGGCGGCATGGGCGTGCTGTCCGTGCAAGACCGGATCGCGCACTCCGTGCTCGCCGGAGTAAACGGACGCTCCTCGGGAATCTCCATTTTGGACGAGGGGCAAATGCGCGCCACCACCTGGTGGATTCAAGACGCACTCATGTTCATTGGCGGCGGCTCCGCATCAACGGG
>NZ_KV811470.1:0-25547 GCF_001813085.1 Actinomyces sp. HMSC065F11 | reverse complement strand
GGCGGCATCAAGGTGACCACTCTAGCGGTCCTCGCCCTCGCCGTCCTCGCAGAAGCGCGCGGTGACCGCGACATTGAAGCATTCGGACGCCGCATTTCCTCTTCAACTGTGCGTCTCGCGGTTGCGGTCACAATGATCGGCGCATTCCTCGTTGGCGTCGCCACGATGATCCTCCTAGCCATCACGCCATACTCGCTGGACCGCCTCCTATTTGAAGCCATAAGCGCATTCGGTACGTGCGGCCTATCTACCGGCATCACCGCGAGCCTGCCCGACGCGGGCAAACACACCCTTTCTGCGCTCATGTACCTGGGGCGAACCGGCCCCATGACCATTGCTGCGGCCCTAGCTCTGCGCGAACGCCGCCGCGTGATTCGCCAACCGCAAGAAAACCCGATTATCGGCTAGAAGCCTCTTCACGCCTTACACTTGAGTGGAACTGATATGAACTTGCGAAACTGCAAGCGCAAAGTTTTAGGGAGGAAACGTGGCTGAATCCGATTGGAAACAATCGTCCGGCACGCTCGTAATCGGCCTAGGGCGCTTCGGATCGGCTGTAGCGGCCACGCTTGGGCGGCTGAAGCGTGAGATCATGGCCGTCGAATCAGACCCGCGCAAAGTGCAGATCTTCGCAGGTCGTATTCCACTTGTGGAGGCCGACGCCACCAACATGGAGGCACTTGAGCAGCTCGGCGCACGCGAGTTCTCCTCCGCCGTGGTCGGCGTGGGCTCCTCCCTCGAGGCATCGGTGCTTATCACCGCTAACCTAGTGGACCTGGGGATCCCCTCGATCTGGGCAAAAGCAACCTCACGCGAACACGGACGCATCCTGCGCCGCATCGGCGCCCACCACGTTGTCTACCCCGAGTTTGACGCGGGCCAGCGCACCGCCCACCTAGTTGGCGGCCGCATGCTTGACTACATCGAAATGGACAAGCAGGGCTTTGCCATCATGAAAATGCGCCCGCCAAAAGAGGTGCAGGGCTTCACCCTGGAAGAATCTGACGTTCGCGCCAAGTACGGCGTCAATGTACTTGGAGTTCTGCGCCCCGGCCGCGCTTTCGAATACGCGTCCTCCGACACGCGCATTGACCGCGAAGACATCATCATCGTCTCTGGCGATGGCTCACTTTTGGAGTACTTTGCCAACCGGCCCTAGGGCTATTTCCCCGGCTAAAGCAACTACCTCGTAAATGAAAGTGGCGGTTTTCCTCGTATTCCTAAGGGAAACCGCCACTGTTCTTAATGCCTCTAAGCCAGCGCAGATAGCCGGCGCTGGCTAGTCCGCATCTTCTTTGGCTTTTGCCTTCCGGGCCTTCACGCGATCCTTTTCAAGATTCGCCGCCACGTCCTCCACGTAAATGTACTTGCCGCGGTCAAGACGCTCATATTCCTTCTGCCCTGCCGGATTTGGCCGAGGTGGAATCTCCACCGGATCGGGCTCAATACGCTTCCACGGAATCTCATTCAACAGATCGTTAATAACGTTGATGCGCGAACGCTTCTTATCTTCCGACTCAACTGTGCGCCAACGCGCCCACGGCGTATCCGTTGCTGCGAACATGGCATCTTTCGCGCGCGAGTATTCCTCCCACCTCGTAATCGACTCCACGTCAATCGGGGAAAGCTTCCAGCGTCGCATCGGATCGGATGAACGGGAGCGGAACCGCGCCTCCTGCTCATCTGCGGACACCGAGAACCAGTACTTAATCACGCGAATACCATCATCTACCAGCATGCGTTCAAACTCGGGAGCCTGACGCAAGAACCGGTGGTATTCCTCCGGCGAGCAAAAGCCCATCACGCGCTCCACGCCCGCACGGTTATACCAGGAGCGGTCAAAAATAACGATCTCACCAGCTGACGGCAGATGCTGAACGTAACGCTGGAAGTACCACTGCGTACTCTCTCGCTCAGTCGGCTTTGGGAGTGCAACCACGCGCGCGTGGCGCGGATTCAAGTACTGGGTGACACGCTTAATCGCAGAGCCCTTGCCCGCGGCGTCGCGCCCCTCAAACAGGATGATGATGCGTTCACCCTTTGCAATAACCCACTGCTGCATCTCAACAAGTTCAGCCTGGAGCCTCTTGAGCTCCTTCTCGTAAGCCTTCTTATCGAGCTTAGGCAGATTATCGTTTTGCGAAATACTATCGGTGCTTGACATGCCTCAACTCTAACGCGCGCAGCCCACGCCCTGTCCGGTTTGGCAAGATTACATAGCCCTGCCCCTTGTTTTGGTGGTTTCAATCCACAAAGTAAGAGCGGCCAGCTTTCTTGTCCGTACCCACTGCTAACCTTTTATTAGCGAAAGAAAGAAGAGGCCGTGGCGAAGAAACCTACCGAACACTTTGAGTGCAGCGAATGCGGCTGGACCACCACCAAATGGGTGGGCCAGTGCCGCGAGTGCAGCGCGTGGGGCACCTTGGAACAAACCCAAGTTTTGGAGGCTGCGCCGCAAGCTGGAGGCGCAAAGGCACTCGCCCCATCTTCTCCCGCTGCTCCGATCTCGAAGGTATCCGCCGAGGTTGCGCGCTACCGCTCCACCGGGGTTTCCGAGTTCGACAGGGTTCTTGGGGGCGGCATTGTTCCCGGTGCCGTGGTTCTACTGGCAGGCGAGCCGGGGGTTGGTAAGTCCACGCTCCTGCTTGACGTCGCCGCTCGTTCCGCTGCAGATGCGGTGGGCAGTGGGCCCGTTCTCTATATTTCTGCAGAGGAATCAGCATCTCAGATTCGCCTGCGCGCCGAACGCATCGGGGCGCTTCACGACAACCTGTTGCTGGCTGCAGAAGCAAACCTTGAGACCATCTTGGGACACGTCGACTCCACAAACCCCTGCTTGCTGATAGTGGACTCTGTGCAAACCATTTACACGCTCGATATGGAGGGCTCTGCGGGTGGCGTATCCCAAGTGCGCGCGGTTGCGGCCCGCCTCATCAGAGCCGCAAAAGAACGCAACCTGCCTGTCATCCTGGTTGGCCATGTCACCAAAGACGGCGGCATTGCCGGCCCGCGCATTCTTGAACACCTGGTGGACGTAGTCTGTCAGTTCGAAGGTGACCGCCACGCGCGACTACGCCTACTTCGCGCAGTCAAGAACCGCTACGGACCCACCGACGAAGTGGGGTGCTTTGACCTGCGTGATTCCGGAATCGTGGGCCTGCCCGACCCGTCCGGCCTATTCCTTTCCCACACCGGAATAACTACGCCCGGCACGTGCATCACCGTCACCCTGGAGGGGCGCCGCCCCATGCCAACTGAAGTGCAAGCCCTAGTTGCCCACACCAACGCGGGCAGTCCGCGGCGAACCACCTCAGGAATTGACCATTCGCGCGTAGCCATGATGCTTGCCGTGTGCCAAGCCCGCCTGGGCGTGGACACTTCCACCACCGACGTGTACGTGTCCACCGTCGGAGGGGCAAAAACCTCCGAACCGGCCGCCGACATGGCCACCGCCCTCGCCATCATGTCCGCCGCATGGAACAGGCCCATCAAAACCGAGCTTATAGCCATCGGAGAAGTGGGATTAACCGGCGAGATTCGAGCAACAGCCGGCGTGCAACGCCGTCTAACCGAAGCTGCGAGACTAGGATTTAAACAGGCCATCGTTCCCAGTACTGGAAGCGAAGACCTCAAAGCAGTTAATGGACTCACCATCTATCCGGTGACCGACTTGGCAACGGCCGCCAAAGTCGGACTCACCTCACCAGACAACACAGGGCGCAAAAGAAAAGAATTACCATGACAACCGCAGAACACGAAACCATGCGCAAAGCCCTCAAGGCACTCGCCCCTGGCACCGACCTACGCGAAGGCCTTGAACGCATCCAGCGCGGGCACACCGGTGCCCTCATCGTGCTCGGCTATAACAAAGAAGTAGAAGCCCTATGTTCCGGAGGCTTCGAACTCGATGTCGCGTTCTCCGGCCCGCGCCTGCGTGAGCTTGCAAAAATGGATGGCGCAGTCATCATCTCTTCCGACTACAAACGCATCCGCCGCGCCAATGTGCAACTAATCCCCCACGCCGCCGTATCTACCGTGGAATCTGGCATGCGTCACCGCACCGCTGAACGCACCGCGCGTCAAACTGGACTACCCGTCATCTCCCTTTCCGCCTCAATGCGGGTCATCACCGTCTACGTCGGCTCTCTCAGGCGCAGCTTAGAAGAACCCGAAGCTCTGCTCTCACGCGCCAACCTTGCCCTTGACACGCTAGATCGGTACACGCAACGTCTTCAAGAAGACCTGGCCACCCTCACCGTGCTAGAGCAACGCGAAACTGTTACCGTTCGTGACGTCGCCACCACCCTCCAACGTATGGAAATGATCAGGCGCATCCACACCGAGATTTCTGGCTACCTTGAAGAACTGGGCACAGAAGGCCGCCTCATCGAGCTGCAGCTAGATGATCTCCTACGTGGTTCCGCCTCCGAACGCGCCCTCCTAATACGCGACTACATTCGCCAACCAGACCGCATCAGCGAAGCCGAAACGGAACTGTCTAACCTCGATAGTGAAGGCATGGTTGACCTCACCCACATTGGAGCAGCAATCGGCCAGCCCGTAGTAGATGCATCCGACTTTGACCGTGTCATCTCTCCACGCGGCTACCGCTCCCTCACCATGGTTCCGCGCCTGCCCTGGAACATCATCGAACAACTTATTAAAAAGTGGGACACCCTCACCAAACTGCGTGAGGCCACTGTAGAAGAACTGCAAACCATCGAAGGCGTAGGCCCTTACCGCGCGAGCCTCATATCCAGTTCACTGAACAGACAGCACGCAGCGGCATCGCCCGAAGCCGTAGGCTGGTAGCTCACAGGCTCGCCATCTAGCGGCTACAACTACTCCTGCGGCTCCACAACCTGAACCAGCAGGTCGGCCTTAGCATCATCCAGGTAGCTCACGTGTAGCACGTACGTGCCCGCGGCGCCCGCACTGCCCGCCTCACAACTCTCATAATCGTGGCCATCCCACGACAGCGTTGTATTCCAGCTACGGTTCGGGCCAATCAAAAGCGGAAGCGACGCGTCCGGCGAGGCACACTTCAAGGTGTCAACCAACTCATAGGAACCCGAAGTTACCCGCACGCCAAGTGACTTCGCTGACCCATCTGCAAGACACGCGTCCGCGCCCCGATTCGTCACCGTAACCGCGGCATTCCACGGGCCGCCAACGGGGATAGACCGGTCATAATTTGTAATCTTGAAATCCAGATCCGCAGCGCGACACTCTGCAATGGGCTTCACCGCGTCCTGTTCCTGCACAGCCTGCAGGCTCTGCTGGCGTTGCTCCAAGCTCTTCGTAGCCGAAGCACTCAAGAAATAGATTCCCAAGCCCAAAGCCGCCAAAATTAGGAGCACTACAGCGATCAAGCGCCCCCGCGTCAGCGCCACACCTGGCCGCGCAACCCGCGCCGAGCCGGATCCCCCCTTAGAGCTACGAGTAGTGGCATGGGACTTGTTCGACTGTGCGGGCGGCTTTCTCGACACTGCAGGGCGTTGGCCAGCGGCCGCGCCACCTTTAGCGCTCCGCAGCGTTCCACTCGCGGGCCTGCGAGCCGAGGAGCTACCGCTCCTACCAGAAGAGGACTGGGACCTCAAAAATGAATTACCGGACGGAGACCTGCGCGACGTTGAGGGGCGTGAGGCTTTAGCGGACCTGCTACCACTACTTTGGGGCCAAACTTCCCAGCCGCCTCGGCCTTTGCCGTTACCATTCTTTGGAACCACTAGCTAACACCCTGCTCTACACCAGACGAACCCGCATCTTCGTCATCATCCAAATGACACCAACGCTCAACCACGAACGCCACCACCAGTAATGCTGCGGCCCCTAAAGCCGACAAAATAGCGCCCAACATTGACGTTTGCACGTACTCGGCGTGCGCGTTACGGAGCATCGCCAGCACCGCTCCAAAAAAGAATCCGATCGCGGCGGCAGACACCCACGCCGCCGAATACGCGAACATCGCCACGTTCATCGCTCCCGTGGCACTAATGCGCCGAGGCTCTCCCTTTCGAAGCGCGTGCACCCGGCGTCCAAAATAGAACAGCACCGCGGCAATGCCCAAGAAAAGAAGTCCCGTGTACGCAGTGATCATGAGCGTTGGAAGTAGCACCGCTACCGCCGCCCCCACGGCCGTGGCAGCGGCAAATAGGATGACGATGCTAGATACGCTCAGCGGCTTCACGGCGTCTCATTCTCGTCGCGTCGCTTAACTATCGGAATGGCGCCCGTAACCGTTGGACGCACGATTGTGCGACGCGACGGCCGGGCCGGCTCCTGCGACAAAGGGATGAGGCCGGAGGCGAAATCCTCAGCCAAACCTGACTCGACGCGTGGCTTTTGCGCGGAAGTGTTCTTCTGCTGATCCTCGTCCGCCCGATGTAGCTCTGCCGGGTCGTCAATTATCCTCTGCTCCGCGCTCCTGTGCCAGCGTGGCAACGCGATCTTACGGCCTATAAGGGGCCGCGCGTGCCGCGTAGTATCAGGCAAAACCTGCGGCTGTACCGTTGCGGGCGCAGACATAGGTGAGGAGGGTGTCTCCTCTTTCGACGCGGGAGCGGGATCCGATTTTGGCTGCGACTTGTCTCGTGCAGGAAGGGGCATCCAGCGCGGCTTCGCCTTAGGGGTAAACACGGCTCCGCCGGGCGCAGAGGCCGAAGCGCGGCGCCGATACACCCGTCCTACCGGCGCCGTAGCGTCCTGTTGGATCGCTTTTTCCTTCTTCCCCGAATCGGGTTCGTGAGCGGCATCTTCAACCCAGTTGGTGGCAACCTGCTCGATTTCCTGATCCGCAGTTTCACGCACCAAAATATCTGCCCGTCCGTAACGGCCAACGCGTGCGTTCGGGTCAATCTGGAGCCAAGGTAAGAGCACGAATGCGCGCTCGTGGGCGCGCGGGTGCGGAAGCGTTAGCTTCGGATCATCACTGCGCAGTGACCCGTACGTAATAATGTCGAGGTCCAGAGTTCGCGGCCCCCAGTGCTCGGTGCGAACGCGCCCAAATGCGTTCTCGATCATCTGCGTGGCATTAAGCAGATTGAGAGGAGCAAGCGTGGTACTTACCTGCACGACGGCATTGTAGTAGTCGCTTTGTGCCTCCTGACCGGGCGCCAACACGGGCGCGGAGCGGAATAGTGCAGAGGCCCCGGTGACCGAAACATCCGGCATGGCATCGAGCATCAAAATAGCCTCGGCAAGCGTTTTTGGCGCGCTCCCCACGTTCGCACCCAGAGCGATAACCGCAGTAACGGGCTCTTGCGGAGCTTTTGTTAGCCCCTCATGATCCACATACGAGTTCACGAGGACGGCGTGTAGCGGCGACAGAGGGGACGTGACCGGAGGTTTTATCGAGTTCGGCGCCGGGCGCGGATCCCCTACCTGCCAGCCCTGCATGGACTGTGCAATGGGAGTGCAAGCGGGGTTTTGCAAATCCTTTTCCAACTGCTCACTGTGATCAGCCAGCCACTGCTCGCGCTCGGCGCGAGCCATCGCCACGCTCATCATCTGCTCATGCAAAGGAGAATCCGCCGGACCGGGTTCGCGCGTCGATGTGGTTTCAAACTTCTGCGCCAGTTCATTAGCAGCGGCGCGCTTCGCCTCGTGTCTCGCGCTACGAGTACGACGCGCAGGCTTATCCTCGCCCTTTAGCGCACCTGCCGGCGCCTGAACTCGTCCGCGAGCGCTTCGCTTGCCGGGCTTCATAGCCCTCTCTTCTTGAATCGTTTGGCCACTAGCTTGCGACTGGGCCTTCGACACTGAAGATACGGACTCGAAAGAGGAGTTTCGGGCGCGCGTAATAGTCATCGAAACATCGGAAAACTCAAGATCCATCGGAGCGTGCGGCTTGTGCACCACAACTTGGACGATCTGGACCGCCTCGTACTTCAACACGACTTCGGCGACCTTCTGCGCGAGCGTCTCAATCAGGAATACGGGCGGCCCGGCAAGAACGGCGTTCACATCGGCGGCAACTTCGGAATAGTCAACCGTCTGGCTCAAATCATCACCGCGAGCCGCTCCTCGCGTATCCACATACATGATCACGTCAACGGTGAACTGCTGGCCCTCCCGGCGCTCAAACGCGTAAACACCATGACGTCCAGTAGCGGTAAGGCCCAAAATTCTTATCACATCAAGGCCGCTCTTCCTGCGATCCATAATGAGCCTCCCTTCTACCTACTGTTCTAGCTTATTTTACAGACGCGCGATTCCAATATTCGGCCGCGCGCAAAGCAGCCATATTCCCTCTGGCTTCATGAACGCGCACAGCCCAAGGGCGAAGCCGGGCGATTAATGCCGTGAGAGCAACCGTCATATCATCCACATCCGCCATGTCGTCACTACGAGTCTTTATGAAACGCTTTCGCGAATGCCCAATCAGAAGCGGAAATGGGGACTTTGCAATCATCTCATCAAGGCCAGCCAGCAGTTGCCAGTTAGCATCCATGGTTTTTGCAAACCCTAGGCCAGGATCCAACACGATCCGCTCCGGCTTCACTCCCGCGGCCAATACGACCTCAACCTGACGGTCAAGCTCGCGAAGCACTGTATCCACACTGCCATCCGTGAGGACATCCTCGTCTGGAGCTCCAGGAAGGCCGCGCCAATGCTGGATTATGCACACCGCGTCCGTCTGCGCCATCACCTGCGCCATCTGCGGATCCAAACACGCGCCGGACACGTCGTTAATTATGTGCGCACCGGCCTCGCACATCGCTTGGGCAGTTGTAGCGTGGACGGTATCTACAGACACCACCACGCCCTCATCTACCAGCGTCCGCACAACATCGGCTATACGAGCCGTTTCTTCACTCGCACTAATGCGCATCGAGTTAGGTCGGGTGGATTCTCCTCCCACATCGATGATGTCCGCGCCCTGGCTCACCAGTTCAAGGCCGCGCGACACCGCTCGATCTGTATCAAACCACTTACCGCCATCCGAGAAGGAATCCGGCGTGACGTTCACGATGCCCATCAGTAGCGTGCGGTCCTCGGGTAACGAAACGCCGTTGAATCTCGGAGCCAAGAAACTCATTACTTACGCCCCTCCATCACCAAAGTCATGATTTCCTGGCGGGTTGCGGGAGAGTTCATCACGCCCCGCAAAGCCGACGTAACGGTCCACGATCCCGGCTTACGTACACCGCGCATAGTCATGCACATGTGTTCGGCCTCGATAATCACGCAAGCTCCCTGCGGTTTTAGTTTATTTACGAGGGCGTCCGCAATCTGTGACGTCAAGCGCTCCTGCACCTGCGGGCGACGTGCGTACCCTTCCACCAGGCGAGCCAGTTTAGACAGGCCCGTCACCGTGTTGTTAGCCGGAATGTAAGCCACGTGAGCCTTGCCGTAGAACGGGAGCAGATGGTGTTCACAAACCGAGTAAAAATCGATGTCGCGAACCAGCACCATCTCTTCGTGTTCCACCTGGAAATGCGTCTCCAAATGGACCGACGGATCCTCTTCCAAACCGCCCACGATCTCTGCCCAAGCCCGGGACATACGCGCCGGCGTATCAATCAGGCCCTCGCGGGACGGGTCTTCTCCTATTGCGACCAGCAGGTCGCGCACGGCACGCTCAACACCAGCCGCGTCATAAGTCATGACTATTCGCCCGGTCTTTCCTGCGGACTCGCCTGCTGCGGAGTTTGCGGCTTGGCAGAAGAATCCGAAATCCCCACTGGGTCTCCCCACTTGGCGCCCTCAACCGCAGCGTCCGACTGGTAGTTCCAAACCGGGCGCTCCTCCTGCTTGATTACGTCCTTGAAAATCTCTTCAAGCTCGTTCTCAGTCAGTGTCTCTTCATCCAGCAGGTGCTGAGCCAGGTTGTCCAACACGTGGCGGTTGCGCGACAGGATCTGCCACGCCTCGCGAGCCGCATGATCAAGAAGTGCCCGGACCTCCTCGTCAATCACCGCAGTGATCGCATCCGAAGTCTCGTGGCTATTGCCTCCGCCCTGCGCGCCAAACGGCTCCGTGTCAGCGGTGCCGAGCTTCACAAGGCCCAAACGCTCAGACATGCCGTAGTCCGTAACCATGGCGCGGGCCGTTGCCGTGGCCTTCTCAATATCATTTGAGGCCCCCGTAGACGGGTCGCGGAACACCAGCTCTTCCGCAACGCGGCCACCCAGCGAATACACGAGGTCATCCAGCAACTGATTGCGCGTCTTCGAGTAGCGGTCTTCCGTTGGCATCACCATCGTGTAACCCAGGGCGCGCCCACGCGGCAAAATAGTCACCTTCGTAACAGGAGCCGTGTAACGAAGCGCCGCAGCACACAGGGCGTGGCCGCCCTCGTGGTAGGCCGTGACCGCCTTATCGTGCTCGTTCATCACGCGCGTGCGCTTTTGCGGGCCGGCAATCACGCGATCAATGGCCTCATCCAGAGCGCGATTATCAATCAGATCGGCATTTGAACGCGCCGTCAGCAACGCGGCCTCGTTCAACACATTCGCAAGATCTGCACCAGTGAAACCAGGCGTACGCTTCGCAATCTGATTCAAGTCCACATCCGCGGTCAACGGCTTACCCTTAGCGTGGACCTTCAAGATTTCGAAACGACCTCGCATATCTGGGGCCTCAACCGCGATCTGACGGTCAAAACGGCCCGGACGTAGCAGAGCCGGATCGAGAATATCTGGGCGGTTCGTAGCCGCAATCATGAGGACGTTCGTGCGGTCATCAAAACCGTCCATCTCCACCAGCATCTGGTTTAACGTCTGCTCGCGCTCATCGTTTCCGCCACCAATACCGGAACCACGATGACGGCCAACCGCATCAATCTCATCTACAAAAATAATTGCCGGAGCGGCCTTCTTCGCCTTATCAAACAAGTCGCGAACGCGCGACGCACCCACGCCCACGTACAGCTCCATGAACTCCGAGCCAGACATCGAGAAGAACGGCACGTTAGCCTCACCTGCAACTGCCTTCGCAAGTAGCGTCTTACCCGTACCCGGAGGGCCATACAGCAACACGCCGCGCGGCACCTTCGCACCCACCGCAGTGAACTTTTCGGGCTGGGCCAAGAACTCGCGGATCTCCTGAAGCTCCTCCACGGCCTCGTCCTCGCCCGCAACATCCGCGAACGTGACCTCCGGATTCTCGCGGTTAAACTCCTTCGCCCGCGACTGGGCAAAACCGCCCATCATCCGGCCACCCGCCGCGCGCGTAGTCAGCCAGTAGAAGCCGGCCAGCAACAGCAAGATCGGGATCATCAGTTGCAGAAGCGAACCAAAAAGACTCGGCTGCGGGTTCAGCACGTTATACCCGCTCTTCGCATTCGCGCCCTCAACCAGGCGAAGCATGCTCGGGCCCTGATCCTTCGAATATACGAAAGTGACCTGCTTGCCGTGGTTTACTTCCCGATCACCCTCAGAAGTCGGCTTATGCACGAAATCCTCAGTCAGCTTGAGCTCCACGCGCTGCGCCGGATCGTTCACCACCACGCGCTCAACCGTGTCAGAGCGCAGCAACTCCACGCCCTCATACGTCTCAATCTGCGCCGGCTGGAACAGCCTCCAAACCATCCAACCAACCAAGAAGAAGATCAGCACAGGCACCAGGGCGGCAGCCCAATTCGGCGAATTCTTCTTCTTCGACTTCGAATCCTTCTTGTGCACCGGTCGCTTCACGTAAGGACCCTTTCAAATAGCTTCGAGAAATTCTCTTAATTGTAAACGTGGGGAGCAAGAGTCCCAATGAACGGCAGATTGCGGTACTTCTCCGCATAATCCAAGCCGTAACCAATCACGAACTCATTTGGAATATCAAAGCCCACGTACTTCACATCAACTTCGACCTTAGCCGCCTCCGGCTTACGCAACATCGTTGCGATTTCCACCGACTCTGGGCCGCGCGAGGACAGATTCGACTTCAACCAAGCAAGCGTGAGGCCCGAATCAATAATGTCCTCAACAATCAACACGTGCTTGCCCGTCAAATCCGAATCCAGATCCTTCAAGATCCGCACCACACCCGAAGATTTCGTGCCCGAACCGTAGGAAGAAACAGCCATCCAATCCATTTCCAACGGCGTAGAAATAGCGCGCGAAAGATCCGCCATCACCATAATCGCACCGCGCAACACACCTACTAGAAGGATCTCCTTGCCCTCGTAATCACGATCAATTTCCGCGGCCATCTCCACCAGACGCGCGTCGATCTGCTCCTTAGTAAACAGGATCTTTTCGAGGTCAGAACCCATGTCGGATGCTTGCATTTTCATCTCCCGTGAAAAGTTAGTGATAGGTACTTCCAGTCTTGCACAAATCAGCTGGTTTTCATTATTTTTATCAGCCGGCGAACAGTGCGATCTCGCGTGCCTTCCCCGCGCTCATTTGCGCGCGGTTCACACTGTTGTTCTCGCAGTTCGCATTCGGGTTCGCGTTTGGGTTCAGGTTCGCGTTCGCGCCAAGCCTTCACTCCGCCCGGCAAATCAATCGGGGCGCCGCCCTCATAACCAACAACCAACCTATCGAGGGCACTAACATGCGCCTGCGCGAGCTGGGACGCGCCCGCACGCTCCGCCGCATCCTTCAATACCCGCGAGCGCACCGCGGGCGGCAAGCTCGCCAAATCCTCAACTACCAGGGCTTCACCCGGACTCCAGCACCTGCCTGCCCACTCTTCCAGCGCGCTCGCATCCGCATCCAGAAGCTGCGCAGACCGCGCCAGTAGCGGCACGACATCGCGTCCAAGTGCTTCACCCAGCGACGGGATCACACGACGACGTACCGCTACCCGAGGCAGCGGACCTCCATCCGCGCGAGCCCAACCGCCCTGCAGACGGTTAGACGGATCTTGAACCGGCTCCAAGCCGAGCTCGGCGCACATACCCTCCGTGTCCCACCTACGCACCCCTAGCAGCGGGCGAACCCACGTGCGCGAGGACGGCGCGTCCTCGCGCACTACCTCCCGCATCCCCGACAGCGAACGCGCCCCCGATCCTCTGCCGAGCCCCAGTAGCACGGACTCCGCCTGATCATCCATCGTGTGACCCAAAAACACTACTGCGCCCGCACCCGAGTTCTCTCGCAGTGCCCCGTAGCGCGCTTCTCGCGCCGCGGCCTCTATGCCGCCTTCACTGCCAACGCTTACAGGCACCACGCGGGCTGCGATCTTCCACTTTTCTAACAACAGGCGCGTTCGTTCCGCCTCTTCCGCAGACTCATTGCGCAACCCGTGATCTACGATCACCGCGCGCACCTCAGCGCCCATCCGACCTCCCAAATCTGCCACTGCAAACGTGAGCGCCAAGGAATCCGGACCACCCGAACAGGCAACCACCCACTCGCCCGGTGTTAAACCGTTACGCTTCACCACATCGCGAAGCGCCAACGTCACCGCCCTCGTATGCTTAGGCGGCGTAGAACCAATCAACTGAGAAACCATGAACTATAACTTCGCGAGCGCAAGGGCAAAATCGTCAATCGCCGGGCGAGTAAACACCGCACCGTCCTCCATACCGC
Source organism: Actinomyces sp. HMSC065F11 (assembly GCF_001813085.1). Lineage (NCBI taxonomy): Bacteria > Bacillati > Actinomycetota > Actinomycetes > Actinomycetales > Actinomycetaceae > Actinomyces > Actinomyces sp. HMSC065F11. The sequence continues at coordinate 12,072 of NZ_KV811470.1, read as the reverse complement.
TTGACTGCACGTGGAACGCCAACACGCGACCCCGCTTCGTCATCACAAAACCGGCCAATGACGAAACCTCATCGAGAGTACCCGTCTTCGCGTTCACCTGCGCACCCGCGAGATCCCCCTCGAATCGCTTATTCAACGTTCCCGAAAAATGGCCCACAGGTAAATCACGCACAATGTTAAACGCGGCTGGCACCCCCGCGTCCCGCAAATACAGTAAAGATTCCACTAGAGTTCGCGGGCTCACCCTGTTTTCCACGTTCAAACCCGAACAATCCACGGCGCTCAACCCGTCCGTATACACACCGGTGTTCTTCACCTGTTCCACAAGGTTGAAGGCGGCGTCCTCCAGCGTCGAGCCCGCATTTTGCGCCACACTACTTAAACGGCACAACTGTTCGGCAAGCGTATTATCCGACTCCATGAGCATCAGGCGCGTCACCTGCGCAATTGGCGCCGACTCGACCTTCGCAAGCAGCTCCCCCTGCCCGTCGTACGGTTCGCTCGAGGCCTGAAGCTCCACGTTTACGCCTGCACTGGCCAGCGCCTCCTGAAGCACCTGGGCCACATTTGCCGCCGGATCATCGTAATAGGGCTGGTATCCCGGCCCCGGCATCTCTCCGCGATCAATCGCAAACGGAGCCACATGCCCCACCCAATGTTCCAAACCATCCATCAATGCCGGCTCACGGGTTGGACCATCAAACATGTGGTCATGGAACACCAGCTTTCCCGCAGATCTTTGGCTATCTTCCAACGCTTTAGCCGTTGCCGCAGCTAAATCGGCAACACCAGCCCGGCCATTCACCTGCGGGCCGCCCGCGCCCTGCGCCAAAAGTAGATCGCCCTCACCCACAAGGTGAAGTGCGCCATCCTCATCTAAGAAAATGCGCGTGGCAAGAGTGTCAGCCGGATCTAAACTTTGCGCCGCGTTTATAGCCGTCAAAATTTTAATGGTCGAGGCCGGAGGCATCGGTATCTGCCCATTCTTATCCAGCAAGACCTCACCCGTTAACGCATCCGCAACGTATACACCCGGGATAAACTTCTGCTCCCTACCGGCCTTCTCTAGAGCCTCCCACGCGGGCGCAAGCTCGCCGGGTTCAACAAGCGGCGCATCCTCGGCCATTTGTGCGCTAACCACGCTGCCAAGTTGCACAGATTCCCCCAAAGGAGGCTCTTTACCAACAATCGGTTTGGTGTTAGTCAAGAAACCGGGCACAACATCATTAATATCGGCGTAAACATATCCACCCACGCCCGCAACGGCTAAGAAAACACTTAGAATCACGGTAAGAGTTCTTTTTAACACGTGCCCTCCAGTCACTTGACACCCTAAGTGTAAAGCGTTTTTCACGGCCCCTAGTCAGGTAATCTGGAGATCACACTTAGCGAAGGGAAGAAACGGTGGAATTCGACGTCACTATTGAGATTCCAAAGGGCAACCGTAATAAGTACGAAGTTGACCACGAAACAGGGCGCATTCGCCTTGACCGCATGCTGTTCACCTCAACGCGCTACCCCGATGACTACGGATTCATTGACGACACGCTCGGCGAAGATGGTGACCCGCTAGACGCACTAGTCATCCTTGAAGAACCCACCTTCCCCGGCTGTGTAATCCGCTGTCGGGCTCTTGGCATGTTCCGCATGCGTGACGAGGCCGGTGGCGACGACAAGGTTATCTGCATCCCATCCGGCGATCAGCGCGCCTCGTGGCGTACCGAGATTGATGACATCTCGGAATTCCACCGCCTTGAAATCCAGCACTTCTTTGAGGTCTACAAGGACCTCGAACCCGGCAAGTCCGTTGAGGGCGCACACTGGGTTGGCCGCGAAGAAGCAGAAGCGGAGATTCGCCGCTCTTACCAGCGCGCCAAGGACGCCGGCTTCTAAACCCGGCCGCGCGCAAAACAATTGGTTGGAGGTTCGCCCTTGGGGCGAACCTCCAACCAATTGTCTATAGAACCACTTAGCAAACTCTGCGCTTGCCGCGCGGTATTACTAGCGGCGTAACCTGCTAATTATGGGCGGCCACCATACGGTACAAGGTCACCGTAGCGAAGCGGATTCAACCGAACGTAGTCACCCGGAACCGTTGCCTCAACCATCATGCCTCCACCGGCGTAAATCGCTACGTGGTAAATGCCGTTAGCCGAACCACCGGGACCATAGAACACGAGGTCACCCGGCTGCAGATTATTAATAGAAACGCGCTGAGTAGCCCAGTACTGCTGCTGGGAAGTACGCGGCAACGATACACCCTGACTGGCCCAAGCCGTCATCGCAAGACCCGAACAGTCATAGCCACCGGCACCGGTACCACCCCAGAGGTAAGGCACTCCAATGCGGGCCTTCGCAAACGCCACAGCACCCGGACCACCTGAGCTAGCCTGAGCAGCCTCTGCTGCACGACGAGCCTGCTCCGCGGCTTCCGCTGCACGACGAGCCTGCTCTGCGGCCTCCGCCTGGCGCCGAGCTTCCTCAGCTGCACGCGCCTCCGCGGCACGCTTTTCCTCTTCAGACTTACGCTTAGCTTCGGCCTCTTCACGCGCGCGCTTCGCAGCTGCTTCCTCTAGAGCCTTAGTGTTGTTCTCGCTAGCCTGATCGCGCGCGGAGCTCTGATTAGCGTTCTCTGCTTGACGGGCAGACTCAGCCTGATTCACCAAGCCCTGACTGCGCTCAACGCGAGCCCTGTTAGCGGCCTCCTGGCGCGCATTTTGTGAACGCTCGATCTGCGCCTGACGCGCTTCTTCCGCCGCGATCGTCGTACCACGACGCTGCGCCAGCTGAGCGATCAAACCATCACGACGCTGCTGCACCTGCGCAACCGCCGCCTGCCTGCCATCAGCGTAAGTCTGGATCTCCTGTGAACGTTTCTCTACCTCAGCCTGTGCCTCCTGCACACGCTTCTCGGTAGCTGCCGCCTGGTCTTCCATCGCCTTCGCAACCTGGTGCATGGCAGCCACGCGCTGGAGCTTTGCATCCGTAATCTGCGACACCGTGTCAACGATCTTGCCGCGGCGCTCCATGTCGGCCAGGCCATCCTTGGTCAAGAACGGAGCCAGGCGCTGGGCATTACCAGAGCCAGAACGATAAGTAGTCTGGGTGAGGGCCGCGAGCGTTTCACGCTCGCCCTTGTACTTGTCCCACGAAGACGCCACAGCGTCTTTCGCGGCCTTCGCATCGGCCTGCGCCTGAGCCAACTGCGACTGAGCAACAGCAAGTTCTTCAGCAACCTGCTGCACCCTCACGTTAGCTTCGGCAGATTCGGCAGATACCTTTGCAAGTTCTACCTCGAGCTGCGCAACCGACAGATCGCTATAGTCATCGTCAGCGACAGCCAAACCCGGCAACGCCAACACGAGACTTGCAGATACCGTAAGCGCAATCACCGCGCCTTTACCAAAGTACTTACTCACTGAACACGATCTCCAGTTACAAAACTCATCCACGAATGCGGACCGCTAATTACTCTTACCCAAGTTACCGCAACACCGACCCTCATTTCCACAAATCGTAGCCGCAGTTACACAAACCCTCGGCGTGTCGCCTTGAATCTAAATATTTTTCGCTTTGAAAAGTTTGTTACATGACCGTTTCGAAACTTCCCAGCAGGCACCCACGTATTTTACGGAGCGAGAGTTTAAGCTCGTTGTATGGGCGATATTAATCCGAAAGCCGGTTTTGGCAAGTATCCTGTTCCCCGCGCGGGCCAGTGGAGCCCCGACGTGCTCGGTCCCGGCTTTGAAGCACAAACCCTGCAGCTTCTACCCGATGATGAGGGCGAAGTCCTCGCCACTATCGTGCGACATGACGCCGCCCGCGACCCCCACGCCCTCGAAGGCACCCCGAAAGAGCCAATATTCAAAGCACTCTACATTCACGGGTGGAACGACTACTACCACCAGCGCGAACTCGCTCGGCAAGTAGCCCTAGCAGGGGGACAGTTCTTTGGCCTTGATCTGCGAAAATACGGACGATCTTGGAGAAAGAACCAAACCTTTGGCTGGACGCAAAACCTGGCTGACTACGACGAAGACATCGCTGAAGCCCTACTAATCATGGGCGAAGACCTCCCCATAGTTTTGATGGGGCACTCCACGGGCGGCCTAACCGCGACGCTGTGGGCAGCGCACCACCCGGGGCGCCTTGCCGGCCTGTGGCTTAACTCAGCCTGGCTAGAACTCCAAACTTCCTCTATAGCACGCGTGCCGACAAAACAAGCAGTACAACTAATTGCATCGCGCGAGCCCCGCCGGGTTCTTCCCACGGGTGGCAACGACTTTTACGGTATTTCTCTACGAGGGTGGAACAAAGACGACGGAGAGATGCCAAGCGACCTGGTGCCCTACAAAGATGATCCATCCCTAGCCGGCTGGGGGCTTATTCCCGAGTGGAAGGCAACTGGACGGTCGATATACGCCGGCTGGCTTGCAGCCGTCATCACCGGTCACCAAGAAGTGGCAGGAGGGCTCGACATTGACTGTCCCGTTATGAATATTTCTTCCACGCACACTTATGAGGGTTCCGAATGGAGCTCCGACGTGCGCTACCAAGACACCGTGTTAGACGCGGACCTGATTGCCGAGCGTGGGGCACGGCTAGGGCAGAACGTCCTCATCCGCCGTTTTGGAGGCGTGCACGATCTGGCGCTTTCGATTCCTCCCGTTCGTCAGCAACTGTGGAGCGCCACTCTCCATTGGCTCCGTTCTAGCGTTTTAGGACAGGAAACTTTTGCGCAGACTGAGTCAGCCGACCTGTTCCGCCTGCGAGTGCCAAAGCCTTCGGACGTACAGCTAGCGCCAAAACAAGGCGCGGCGCGAAAGGCCTTACCCTAACGAGGATTAACCACGACGGCGGCGGCCCCGCCTGGGGCTACCTAAATTTTGGTATTCGTCTCGAATCTCGCGATTGATCTCTTCAAGAGACTCCGCAAGCGTCGGGCCAAGCGTGTCACCTAGACGCCAGTTTTGCCACCCGTCAAACCTGCTAGAACCGCTGACCATTGCTGCGGCCTCGTTCGGATCTTTTGTTGACCATCCCAGTGACGAAATAAGACCACTTGGCGCCAGTGTTGCCGTGTGCAAACCGTTTTCGCTCTGCCACACGAGCGCGGTGTCCTCTCCGAGAATGCCAGCAATCACCTCGAGGCCATCCACGTCCGGTTGAAGCTGTGGGATCTCTTGCGCAGACGGCTGCGGATCGGCTTGGCCCGCCTGCGCAGATTCAGCCTCGAACGCGGGTTCCGGCGCGGACTCTGCCTCTGCCGCCCCGTGAGCAGACTTGACTTCTGGCTCTACAGGCGCTGGCCTCGCCTCTGCTTCCGGTTCTACAGATTCGCGCGTAGCTTCTGACGGGGCAACGTCTTGCGGGGTGTCCTCTTCCCACGGGTCAAAGGACCGCGCAGCGGCCGAATGCCTACCGGTTGCTCCCTCAGCCTCTTCAACTGAATCCGTTTCATCACTCTTGCGTTCAAGTTCAAGTGACTGCGGGGTAGATCCCAGAAGTAGATTTGGGTTGTGTCCGTATAGGCGCGGCCCCACCGCCTCAACGTCAATGAACTTGCGCCCATTCGACATTTCACGCACCGAAATTTCGTGAACCTCCACGCCCGACGACGCCAGCACGTCCAATGCGGGGCGCACAGAATCACTAATTTTCCCAGCCACGAGGATCAACCGCGGGCCGGGCGCGGGAGACGGCGGCATAGCATCACGAAACTTGGTCCACCCAGCGCGAAATCCCTGCATACCCGACGGGTACTGCGCCGCAAGATCATTCCACCCCAGCGAAGCGGTGTCAGCCAGACGAGACAGGGAATCGATCATGGTCTGCGAATCCAGTTGCTCAACCACCTCGATAGACACAACCTGCCCGGACGCGTCCAAAGCTGTAAGACGCGGCTCACCCCCGTCTCGGCCCGCTCCCACCTCGCCGGCATCTTGCCAAAAAATGGGGAAGAGCGGACGGCCAACGATCTCCAACACTTGCTCGCGCACCGACGCCAGAATGTCGCTAGCTATTTCACCGGGCACACTTCGGCCGAATTGGGCGGGGATCAGGTGACCGTCATCAAATTCGAAAAGCGCCATTATCGTTCCGTCCTAGTCTGAGCTGATTCTATTGTGTCATGAACGCGGCGTGGTTTGACACCTCATTTCTTAGCTTGCAGACATCACGAGCTGGCCCCTGGACCGTTTTGGTTTTGTTTGATCAACGAGGCGAGATGCACACCGCCGCGCCCCGCCAACTGCCCCGCCTGGGTGCGGCAAGAGAATCCGTCCGCCAAATAAATCGCATCCGGGTGCTGGGCAAGGGTGGGGAGCAAGGATTGTTGGGCCACTTTTAGCGAGGTCTCATAGTGGCCCGCCTCCATTCCAAAGTTTCCAGCCAGACCGCAACATCCAGAGAGCTTGATCAGCTTGGCACCCGCGCGGTTTAACAGGGTCTCGTCCGCGTCCCATCCCATCACCGAATAGTGGTGACAGTGAGGCTGGGCCACCACCTCTTTACCCGTCAAGTTAGGCATCCAATCCGTTGAATCAGGTCCGATAGGAGCAGGCGCCGTGAGGAGTTCTGCCAGCGTATAGACAGCTGAGCTAACTGCTTCTACCTCTGCATCAATATTCAGATCCAAAGCATCATCGCGAAGTACCGCAGTGCAAGACGGCTCCACCCCAACGATCGGGATGCCGGCAAGCGCAAACGGGGTTAGCTGCTCGACAAGCGTGGTGATTTTTTCACGTGCAGTATCGAGCTGCCCAGTTGTAATCCAAGTTAAACCACAACAAAGATCCTGCGGTGGTAGCAGCGGCGTATATCCGGCTGATACCAACACGTCAATCATGTCTCGGGCACCCTCGTCATTAATGGACTGCGAGAACGAATCTGCCCACAGCACAACGTACTTCTTCCCGTTACCAGATCGAGGTACAGAGCTGGTTTTGCGCGCACAAGTATGCTTTGGAGCCCAGTTGTTAAACAAATGGCTTTGCAAATGCGGCATCTGCCTGCGCGAGTCAATGCCGGCAATTTTGAATGCGAGATTTCGCATCGGAGGAATCCTCATTGCGGTATTAGCTATCGCCGCCATTCCGGGAATAGTAGCGGTTAGCCTGGTCCACACTGGCAGGCGCCCAAGAAGATAGTGCGAGGCGGGGCGCACCTTTCCCCGATAGCGCCGGTAGTAGACCTCGGACCGGTATTTCGCCATGTCAATCCCCGCCGGGCAATCCGCCGCACACGCCTTGCAAGCAAGACACAGGTCAAGAGCGCGCGTCACGCGCGGATCATCCCACGTTGCGATGAGCTCGCCGTTGGCTAGTTCTTCGAGGACTCGCGCTCGGCCCCTCGTGGAATCAATTTCATTCTTGGTTGCATTGAACGAGGGGCACATGAACTCCCCGCCCCCACTGTTGTCGGCGCGGCATTTAGACACGCCAGTACAACGGTGCACTGCAGTTGTGAAGTCCGCGCCGTCGTGGCGGAACTGGAATCCAGTTGCCGCTGGAATCGGTTTAGCAGCGGGGCGGCGCAACCCGATCTCAAGATTGTCAGGCGCTATCTCTTTTTGTAGTTGTTCAAACACATGGTGATCCGGGTGTGAACCCGCAGGCCCTACCAGGGGCTGTGGCCGTGTTAATACTCCCGGATTCATCAGGTTCTCCGGATCAAACAGATGCTTTACAGCCGCAAAAAGTTGGAGCATCTGCGGGCTGTACATGTATTTGAGTAGTTCGGACCTCGAGCGCCCATCCCCGTGTTCGCCAGACACGGACCCTCCGTATTTGCCGAGCAGTTTCGCACTGTCGATCAAGAACTTTTTAGATTTGCCAACTCCGGCCTGCGAACCAAGCGGCATATCTAGCCGAACGTGTACGCAACCATCACCAAAATGCCCGTACAGCAGCCCGTTAATCCCGTAATTATCCATGAGGGCAGTGAAGTCCTCCAGGTAGTCACCCAGGTTTTCTGGCGGAACAGCCGCGTCCTCCCAACCGGGCCAAGCCTGCTCATTTCCGCCCACAACGTTGCCGTCGCTGTCCAGTTCAACGGGCGTGCGGCCACCAAGGCCCGCGCCGTCAGCACGAATGCGCCACAACCGGGCAGCATCCTCCCCGGGTGGATAGATTGCAACAGCACTCGAGTTTGCGCTAGTAGCCATGGCTTGGGCACACCTCATCGCATCATCGAGGTCTGCGCCGCCGATCTCGCACATGAGCCACCCCTCGCCCGCGGGAAGCTCAGGCACGGCGCCGGGGCCCTTGTGTACGCGCACAACATCAACGAGGCGCTTATCCAGTCCTTCAACAGCGAGGGGCTTATGTGCAAGGATTGCGGGCACGTCCCGCCCAGCCTCGATCATGTTCGGATACCCGATGGCCACGAGGACGGGGGCGCGCGGAATATCTACCAGCTTTACCTCTACCTCAAGCACGCACGCAAGCGTGCCCTCGGTTCCAACCAGCATGCCCGCTAGGTTGCCACCGTTTTCGGGTAGCAGGTACTCCAGGGAATAGCCGGATACTTGCCGTCCAAACCGACCCATCTCGGTGCGGATGGGAGCCAAGTTCGCCTCGATCAATTCTTGCAGGCCGGGAACAGTGGCAAGACTGCCTTGGCCTGCAGTGAAGTGGCGGCCATGCCCGTCCACAACTTCTAAAGACACAATGTTTTCGGACGTCTTACCCCACGCGGTAGCGTGCGGACCACACGCATTGTTGCCCACCATGCCGCCGATTGTGCACCGGTTTTGCGTGGACGGATCCGGCCCGAAACGTAGCCCGTATTGCCCGGCCGTTTTCTGTAGCGTTGCCTCAATGCAACCCGGCTCTACAATCGCCGTCTTCTTTTGCGGATCAACCGAGATCACGCGGTTCATATGACGCAAGAAATCGATCACGAGGCCTGGGCCAATCGCATTACCCGCGCATGACGTACCCGATCCGCGGGGCGTAATCGGCATGCCCAGGTCACGCGCAGTAGTGATGGCCAGGATAGCCTCCGCCTTATCTGCCGGGGCAAAAACTACGCTAGGAACCACACGGTAATTGCCGGCGTCCGTCGAGTACAGGGCCCGCGCCGTGGTAGTGAAATCGAGTTCGCCGCGGACGCGTCCAGACAGGTGGGAAGCAAACTCGCGCAAAACTTCGGTATCCGGCTGGTTAGGATCCGGATTATTCGGATAAAGCGTTTGAAACGACGAAGCAGGAGCGGTAGGCATACCTTCAGTGTGTCATGACTTTGCCTTCTTTTGAGGAAGTGTCCAGCCACAGAAAAGCAGCGCCCTTACGCTTTGCAACCCGGCGCCTTACACGGATAAGCCTGCTGAGCCACCACCGCCAACGCACTCAAACTAATCGAGTCGCGAAGCTCGCCCTCTCGGATCATCTCGCCCAACTGTCCTTTGGAGAACCAGCGCTGAGCCTGAACCTCACCATCGCATGCGTCTTTGGGCACGTCCTCGCCCGCCACTTCTACAAGCACAACAGCCACCTCGGACGCTAAGAAACCAGAATCTGGAAATACCATTCCCAAGAACTTGCCGGCCTCAGCGCGAATTCCTGTTTCTTCGTGTAACTCCCGCAGAGCCGTTGCAACCGGATCAGGGTCCGAAACTTCCGCCATGCCGCGAGGTAGCTCCCACAGTGCTCGCCCAACCCGGATGCGCTCTTGGTGTACTAAAAGCACGCGGCCCGTATCACGAGCGACTGGAACCGCTACGGCGCCGGCAAAAGAGGCCTCGCCCACGCTCACGCGGTAGTGCGTCTGGGGTTCTCCTGCGGGCGTGCTGCCGCTCCTACTGTCAACACGAACCGGGAAATCCGGCGCACTCCACTCCAGCTTCCATCCCTGCATTAATGCCCCTCCTCGTTACTCATTGTCAAAGTAGCAGTCATAGCAGATCCGCGAAGCCGGAAAAGTTCTGCCAAATCATCCCATGGCAAACCGGCAACAACACCCAAAATACCGGCAACCGCAACCGCAACAATCTGCGCGCCCGTAGACATATCCGTCAAGTCCGTCATCAAACCCAACGCAGAAATCACCACCGCCAACACGGACATCGACAAAACTCGCATGAGCGTCACGAACTTCCTATGCGAATGCGTATCCGGCGCGCTCACGGCCTCGCGCGCCGCGTAGGCCATGTCAAACATCGCCTGCCGTTCACCGCGTTGAATCAGGTCTCGTGCAGACTCGCGGGTTAGCGGATACAGTTGCGCGAACACTGGAGGCGCAATCACAAGCATGTGGTCAAGTATTTCTCCCTCGATCCGAATCGTCTCTGCCCGACGTGAGGAAAAAGCGCGGTCGCGCACTCGTTGCAGCCGCGAGCGGCCCGGTAGTGTGAGGCCGTAGCGCGCGGCTAAGTCCTCGTTACTAGAATCGAATGAGTTGTCGTAAAACGACAGGTACATTGCGCCGTCCTGACTGGCAATGGCGCGGTAATAGGCGCGCGACCACATGTCCATCGCCATTCGCGCCTCGTGCCACGTGGTGTCCGTGTCGAGGGCGCGCGCGGAGCGATCTCGCGTGCTTGGAGCGGGCTCGGCCTGCCCCTCATTCGCGGTCATCCACGCGAAAACATTGCCCGTCACTTCTTTGCGGAAGTTTGACGTTTGCTCTAGGACGAATCGCGCCAGAGGCCTTGGTTGTTCATCCCCCAGTTGCTGCGCAAGCGTCTGCCGGAGTGTGCCCGGCACATCCAGAGTGGCAGTGCCCGTCCCTCGATCCCAGCGGTCAACCGCCACTAGGCCGTCAACGATGGCCTGCACCCACTGATCTTGCGCGCGGCGAATTAGCGCTTCAATGCGCTCATCTTCAAGCTCATTCGCATATTTTGTAAGGCCCGCTCCGCGTACCCAATGTTCACCAATCGCGTGACACAGCCAGTCGTTTGGGGCTGTATCCGCCATTGTTGCCATGCGCGCGGACGATGCCTGTAAGAACGCCGGCTCGCGCACTTTTTGAAGTTGCAGATCAACATTGACGAGGTCACCTTGGCCAGCCTTTGTTCCCCGCATTGCAGGCACTCTCCGGTCATTGTCTTTGCCAGAGCTACTGGTAGCTTGGTCGGGTTCAGGCTGGCATTTCACTTTGAGGGGAAGCACGGTTTCGGGACCTAGCCCCAGTTCCCTCGCAATGCCCTGCGGCCCGAGCGAGAGGAAGAAGATCCCATCAAACAGCTGATTACGATCGATCGTGAGGACGTCTCCGAGCAAGATTGCGGTTCGTAAAACTGCGATTAGGCGCCGCGTGGCTTCTGCGCTGCCATGCTGGCGCCACATGCTGGCTTGACGCACCGAGTCGAAGTCCGCCACCTGGATTTGTCGGGGTTTCTCACTGGCAATGCCGCCAGCGAGCCCACCTCGAATGTCTTTTGTATCCTGCACATTTGTGTCGCTCACGTAGCAATAATGACAGGCCTAACAATCCGGCTCAAGGCAAGGCGACACATGGGGACCCGGCGTGGAGCATCTTAAAAGAACTCGAGACTGAGAATAAACATAACGGTTTGGTAACTACCTTCTAAGGACTGGTCTACGCGTGTAGATCGTGTTAGCTTTGTCACTGCAGAAGCGTTTTGACGCAGTTCAAAGGAGACCCGCGTGAAAGATAAAGCAATCGACGCCGTATACATGTGCGCCGGAGATACCGGATTTATTCTGGACAATTCCTTTGGCGGAATCCCCCAGGTTTGTTATTGGGGCCCGGCCTTAGGCACTCTCACCGCATCTGACGTCAAGGCAGCGGTTACTAGCAATCGAGAATCATTGGACGGAAACGCACCGGATGACCACGTTTCCTCCACTCTCATCCCACTTGAATCTGACGGCTGGTTGGGACGCCCCGCGCTCGCCGGCCATCGCGCCGACGGAACTAGCTGGTCCCCGCGCTTTAGATGCGCGGACGTAGAGCTCCCTGAGAATTGTCGTATTGAAGACGGGGTTGCGTTCGTCGACAACCAGCCCGTTGCGTTCTCTGCAACTTCAGACGGCTCGCAGCTCGCTCTGAAGGTTTTCGCGGAGCCGTTCTGAACTGTCCCCCGGAAGTTGGACTGATTTATTC
>NZ_KV811469.1:0-365 GCF_001813085.1 Actinomyces sp. HMSC065F11 | reverse complement strand
TAAGACGGATGCGAACTTCAAGCTGGATACCGATAACGACGGTACGCCTGACATCGAGGACGAGGACGACGATAACGACGGCGTTCCGGACGAGAAGGAAAAGGAAGACGACACCAATCCGAAGTCCCCGAACCAGAACACGATTTACGAGCCTGCGTATGAGGGTAAGTTGGTTGTTCCTGGTGTGGAGACTAAGTCTGCTCCGTCCTTTACTGATAAGGATGGTAAGGACGTAACCGCTCCTGAGGGTTCGAAGTTCGCTATTGATGGTGATTTCACGGCTCCTGAGGGCTACGTCGTTGAGATTGATGAGTCCACTGGTGAGATTACGGTTACGTTCCCGGATGGGTCGAAGCTGAATAAGG
>NZ_KV811468.1:0-10863 GCF_001813085.1 Actinomyces sp. HMSC065F11 | reverse complement strand
AAACACTGAACTCGTTGCCTTCGAATACGTCTACGACGTTGATGGAGAGCTAGTGGGCACCCACGAGGATGTAAACGACAAGGATCAGACCATTAAGCTCGCAGCCGCTGACAACTCTGGTGGCGGTTCAGCTAAGGGACTGGCCAAGACCGGTGTGAACACCGCAGTGCTAGGAGGCGCAGCACTAGCGCTACTAGCCGCAGGTGGCGCAGCCGCCGTTGCATCTAAGCGACGCGAGAACTAACCCCTCGCTATCTATTAATAGTTAAGGCCCACACCGTTTGGTGTGGGCCTTAACTGTGCGCGCCACCCTACGCAATAGATGAAGTCCCAAGCGTGGACTGCAACAAACACCGGTTACGAACAGGAAAAACAGTGTCTAGACTCAAAACACTCATAAAACTACGGCTATGACCATCACAGCCACAGCCGTGCTAGCAACAAGCGCAGGACTTGCAGCTAACGCCCAAGATGAAAAAACAAAAGGCGACGCGTTAGAAGAAGTTGGGCAAGGCTACCACCTACAAATCGATGACGATCTGGTTTGGTTTGGAGGATTGAAAAACCCAGACGGACATGACCCCCTCATCTGGTCCACCAGATTCACCAATAAAATCCCCTACGACTCGCAAGGCTACTTTCTTAACGAGACCAATGTTGATAACCACCAAGACCCGCAGGGGTCTGCTGAAGCTTTGGTTGATTCCGAGGTTTATGCCGCCAGGGTGACGGTGTCTTTCATTATGGCCTCGAACTCGATGGGGGTCAGTTTCCCGAGTCGGCGTTGACGTCTCCTGCGGTCGAGCTCCGCAGGCGCTAAAAAAGCTGCGCTGGTCTTCAGGATCTCGTTGGCCCGCCTCAACTCCCGGACCTCGCGTTCCAACTCTGTGATCCGGGCCTGGTCTTCGGTGGTGATCCCAGGACGAAGACCGTCATCGACCTCGGCGTGGCGGACCCAGTTGCGTAGCGCTTCGGGGTGGACCCCCAACTGGTCAGCGACCCGCCAGATCGCTCCACGACTCGTCTCCGGGTCCTTCCGCGCGTCCAACACCATCCGCGTCGCCGGCTGTTGCAGCTCGACGCTACACTTCCTCGGTGGTGCCATAACTCTCATCCTTCACTGATTTGAGAGCCTCCACCAGACCCGGGGCGATTCAGAACTCTATTCTCCTGGCCGGTTCCGGAGCCACACTCCTCGACTATGCCAACTGGGCAATCAAGAATCTGCCCTTCACAGTAGACGAAATATGGGACATGGCCAGCAAGAACCCTCGCAGTCTCCTGAGCCTGCACGACAACGATGAGGTGACAGTCAACCTGGCAGGAGGAAGTCTGCAGGTCTTGACGGTAAGATTACGGGGGAATGGTGGTCGAGTGACGGGGGAATGGTGCGCACAGAGGAGCGCCCCTTGATCTTGGCGGGATTCGAAGAACCCGGAAGAGTCGAGTGGTTAATACGGTCGTAAGCTACCGTGTGGCAAACAACGGGATCGCTGCCTCAGATGAACCCCGATCCACGTCCCCGGACAACTACCCCAGATTGGCGCCCACGAGCCACGCAAGCGGCCTAACGCCACTTGCCAGGGCATCTGCGAGGGCTCGGCTGAAGCCTTCGTAATGGCTGCCTGCGGCCCAGCCATCACCGACGCGGCGACCACTCGCTGATGCCACCGTCCGGCACAGCGCCGAATTAACTTGGCTCGACCCCTACCACGTCCTCGAAACCTGACAAGGCATCGGACGTCACCCGAATGGTGACCGGACCGCCCACGATTGGAATCCAAGGATCCAGCGGTGCGCGGCAATCCGCGAGCCAGCCATAGGTGGCGGGTTCAGCGATGCCCCTACATGCATCGTGCCAGACGCCACGAGAGAGGCGGACGACGTCACCCGGATTCAGGAGGAAAGCTACGACCTCATCAGCGAGGGGCGCCTCACCACCTGGAGGCGCGACCGCGAGAACGATCGGTGTTGCAATCGTGAACAGCGTCTCCGTCGTGTGGAAGTGGCGCTCCATCCGTGCAGTGGCGACATCTAGGGCCTCACCGACAGTGATACCCAGCGACGGTTCCTCATCGTCGGCCCCACGGAAGGCTGGATAGAGCGCGCTGCTGAACGCGTAGCCCTTGCCTGTCCGCGCACCGGACTGCGGCCAGTAGTCACCGAAAGGCGCGAAGGCCTCCTTGCTAAGTCGTACTGCTGATATCTGCATAATTACAGTCCTCTTCCGTGTTTCTAGTTCTTGTCTAATCCGAGCAGATCGGGGCGTACGCGGGCCCCTTGAAAGGCAACGTGCTCGCCGGCCGTCATTGCCGCCTTCTGGATAGCATCAGTGTGGGAAGTTCCCGCCCAAGCGTGGGCGCAGTAGGTTGCTGCGAAACAATCGCCGGCTCCGGAGGTGTCCACAGCTCGACCGCTTGTCGGGGGGACAGAGGGGAACACGTCCACAGTTCCGTCTCGCAAGACTGTTCTTATCCCACGTGATCCGAGCGTGATGATCAAATCGAAGTGGTTGCGCTTATGCCATCGCTGGATGTCTTCTCGGCGCTCCAAGAACGTCTCCTCAGCCACGAAAACCACGTCCATCTTGTCTAGGACGGCGGCGGTGTCGTCGGTCGGCCAATCAGACGCCTCGAGCGTGCAGGCCATCGGGCCTACCGCCGTACCCAGCGACAGGATTGCCTTCGCAGATTCTGGTCGCAGAACTCCGAGGTAGGTTCCGACGGATCCTCGCAGCGCCAGCCGTCTGATGGTTGAGACAAAATCGGCCCTCAAGCTGGCGTAGTCTTCGCCCGAGATCTTTGGGTACTCAATGAGAATCGTGCGATCGGTGTCCTCCGGCACGATGAGTGTGCAGACGATCGGATCGACCGATCCGTTCTGCACCTCTACCTCAACCAACTCCACACCACGCGAGATCAGATCATCATAATCCGTTCGAGCAAGCGGGTCCGTTGTCGCCAACCCGACTGCAACGACATCAACATCGAACAGACGTAAAGCGGCCGCGAAGTTTCCTCCAACGCCACCTCCGAGGGACTCAGAGTGAGGAACCACAATCTTTGCACCTGGAACAGGTTTCTCTGAGGTGAAGAGCATACGGTCGACACAGGGCAACTCGAGCCAAACAACGATGGGCATCATTGCGCTACCAGCTCACTAGCCCCATGGCTTCGACGGAACAGGATGATGCCCTTAACCGAAACCGCGACAAGCGTGGCCAGATAAGGCAGAATCAACGCAAACTCCGAGGGCATCTCCAGCCGCTGCATAGGCACAGCGATCGCGCCCATGAAACCAAAGAGTAGAGCTGCCAAGGCAACCAGCCCGGGGCGCCCCACGCCGAAGAGGACAGCAGCGACCGCTATGTAGCCTGCGCCGGCCGTCATGTTGATAGTGAACATGTGGAGCCCGGAAAGTGGGAGATACGCACCGGCCATGCCAGCCAAACCACCACAAGCCAGCAGGGCGTAGATGCGTGTCTGGTCCGGATGAACCCCCACGGCTTCGGCAGCATCAGGATTACCCCCGACCGCACGCATGCGCAATCCGAACCGCGAATGATAGGTCACGAATTGGGCCGCGAGAACTGTCGCTACGGCGACGACCATCATGATATCGAATCGGCCAAACTTGGGCAGATTGCCAAAGGTGGTTGAGACCAACTGGCCCGTTGCCCCGAAGAGCGCAGTAAGGAGTACCGCTGTAAGAGCCAGCATGGCCAGGTTGATCAAGAATCCGGTGACCACTTCGTCCGCTCGGAAGTAGACCGTGCTGATGGCAAAAATGACAGCGACGAGGAGCCCTGCTGCAATACCACCGAGCAGTCCGAGCCACACACTTCCAGTCGTGTGTGCCACCGAGAAAGCCCCAAAGGCACCAGCGATCATCATGCCCTCGAGTCCAAGATTAAACACACCGACTTGGCTGGCGAAAGATCCGCCCACCGCGGCGATGACCAAGGGGACTGCACTCTGCAACCCAGCAACCAGAATAAAGAGTAGGGTTTCACTGCCGAACATCGCGCATCGCCTTTCGCTTGAGTGAAGCAAATAGCTTCCGGGCCGGATCGACAGCAAAGACAAGAATTAGCGTCGCGGCCAAAAATTGAATCATGTAAGGAGAAACGCCGGTGAACTGGGCAACTGCCAACTTGCTGTTCTCAAGTAACCCAAGAAACAGCGCCGCTCCGACGACTGCCACGGGATGATTCATCGCGATGACTCCCGCGAGCAGACCGTTCCAGCCCATGTTTGCGAACGCACCGTCAATGTATTGAGAGAGCACCCCTTGAACTTCGAAGGCACCAACTAGACCACCAATCGAGCCGGAGAGGAGGAATGCACGCAACTGTGTCTTCTGGAAATCCACTCCAATCTGGCGGGCATAGCCAGGGCTCTCGCCGACCGCGGTGAGTTCATAGCCAGAACGGGTCTTGAGGACCCAGATTCCTGTTCCAATAGTGATGAGGATGACAATCACAATGGACCAGTTTGCAGATGACCCCGGGCTAAGCAAGCCGAACATGACATCGTCACGCACTGGAGTACTGGTTACTGTGATGCTCTCGCTGCCATCCGCGTTGCGAGCAAGAAAGAACTGCCGAACCATGAGGTTGCACAGCAGAACAGCCATGTAGTTCAGCATTAGCGTCGTGACGATCTCGCTGACGCGGAAGTAGACGAAAAGTAGCGCGGGTAACAGCGAATACATCATACCGCCAACCAATCCAGCTAGGGCTGTCGTTATGAGCCCCGGGATTCCCCCGAATGGGAGCGCTGCACCAACCACAGCTGCACAAAGTGCGCCGACGATGATTTGACCTTCCACGCCGCAATTAAAGATGCCTGCACGAGCGGGGATGATATAGGCCACGGCGGAGAGCAGAATGGGTGCGGACCACCGAAGCCAGTTCAAGGCAGAGTCGCCGGTAGCAAACGAGGCATCGGTGACCACCATCAAGAAGTGGAGCGGATTCTCTCCATTTGCCATCACGATTAGTAGTGCAATGCCGAGGCCTACTGCCAGACCGATCAGGTATCGAGCGATGACCTCAGCCCAAGAGCGATTTAGAGTTTTCATGATTCCATAAGTCCTGTCATGGCCGCGCCGATCTCCTCTGTGGTGACTGAATCAGCTGCGTAAACTCCCACGAGGTGTCCGTTGTAAAGGACGGCGATTCTGTCACTGACCTGGAAGATCTCATCTAGATCACTAGACACGAGAATGCAGGCGTCGCCGCTCGCAGCGGCTTGCCGGATCTCAGCCCGGATGCGCATAGCGCTCCCAATATCAATTCCGCGAGTCGGCTCCTCCAAAACAGCGACACGCGGTCTGGCACCGAGGTCGCGCGCAACGATGAACTTTTGGAGGTTACCGCCGGACAGTGACCCCGGCAGCACATCTGGCCCATCGGATTTGACGACTCCCCGTTTGATGAGGTCGTCCGTATGCTGTCGTGCTGCGACCACGTTAAAGAACCCACGTCGGTAAAAGCGTGGATTATCGTAGTCAACACCGACTGCGGAGAACCACAGTGGTTTGGTTGCTACGGTTGCCTCTTCGTTACGATCGGAGGGGGAACTCCTCAGACCCAAATCTCTGAGCCTGCGAGGTGTTGTACTTCCAGCCCAAGGGTAAGGAGTCAACTCACCATCGCCCTTGGAGATTGAAATCTCTCCAGAGAGAGGCGGTGCAAGCCCACTGATAACGGATACAAGTTCATCCTGGCCAGAGCCAGCAACGCCTGCAATCCCAAGTACCTCACCGAAGTTCAACTTCAGGTCGAAAGGACCCAGCTGTCGACTTCCTTCGTCGTTCCAGACTTTGATCCCGTCCAGTTGAACTGCGACCGCGCCCAGGGGTTGCTGTTCCTTATTGATGGTCGGGAGTTCTTCACCCAACATCAGCTTGGCGAGTGCTCGAGGGGTGAGGTCACCCGGTTCGGTTTCCGCAACCAGTTGCCCTCGCCTCATGACGTAGATCATGTCCGCGAGGCGCAGCACCTCGTTCAACTTATGAGAGATGAAGACGACTGACTTGCCAGACTCGCGAAGAGTATCGATGGCCTTGAAGAGCGACTCGGCCTCCTGAGGGGTCAGGATTCCGGTCGGTTCGTCGAAAATGATGGTGTCAACAGAGCGATACAAGACCTTCAGGATCTCCACACGTTGACGGAGGCTAACCGGTAGGTCTCGTACAAGGGACTCAGGGCGGATTGGAAGACCGAACTCCGCGCTGACATCGCCTACGCGACGGACGATCTCTCGCCGAGCCAACCGACCTCCGGTCACGGTCTCCCAACCCAGGCAGACGTTCTCCCACACCGTTAGCTCTGGCACCAGCGCCATCTCCTGGAAGACCATGCCAATGCCGCTTTGTGCTGCAACCCTTGCGCTGGTGAGGTCAAGGACCTGACCATCCCTGCGGATAGTGCCGGCATCCTTCTCAACAACGCCGGCCAGAATCTTTACCAGGGTTGATTTGCCTGCGCCGTTCTCCCCGACAATCGCAGTTACTGCCCCCGGTCGGATGACGACACTCACGTCATCTACTGCCTGTACAGAGCCGTATCGTTTCGAGATTCCCTCGAGGCTGATCTCACCCACGTTCACACCTCACCGGCAAGAGACCTTGACGGCGCCATCGCGAAGCTGCTGCTCCACTTGGTCCACCATCTCCTGAGTCTCAGGATCAAGAGCGTCGTAGTCACGCTGGTCGTAGAGAGGAGCTCCCTCAGTGGAGTCGTAGACGAACAAACCGCTCACGAACTTGTCTTCAAGAACGTTGATAGTGGACGTATACGTAGCAGCGCCAGCATCCTTAAGCGCGGACCAAGGAACGCTACCTTCCGCCACATCTCCCTGCCACGTGTCTGAGCCGATGGCCTTGATACCTCTGTCTGCAGCGCCATTGATGACGCCAAGCCCTGTCTGGTTAGCGGCCTGGAAGATCACGTCGATGCCCTCACCAGCCATCGAGTTAGCAATCTGTTGGCCCTTTTGCGGATCGGTGAAGGTTCCCGCGTAGTTGACGATGAAATCCACTGCGGGGTCAACGCTCTTCAAGCCAGCCTCAAAGCCGCAGGCCCATTCATTCACAACGCCCATGTCCTGCCCACCGACGAAACCAATCTTCTTGCTATGCGTCAGGCTGGCTGCAACCACACCTGCGAGGTAGGAGGACTGTGAAGAGTCGATCAGCACGGTTTGTACGTTGTCCAACTTTGGGTCAACCGCAGAGTCGATAACCAAGAACTTAGTGTCAGGAAACTCCGGAGCTACACGTGCCACAGCATTGCCTAGGTCGTCCCAAAGCACAGCAATCGGATTGTTGCCAGCTTGAGCTGCACTACGCAGCTGCTGCTCGTATGCCCCAGCCTGAACGCCTGGGATCTGCTGAGCCTTAAGACCCTTCTCCTGGGCCGCCTTCTCCATCCCTGCAAAGACAAGGTCAGCGAATGGATTCCCGGCAGGCTGGTTCATGATGAGTACGGTTCCGCCTCCTTGGCCGCTTGTCGGAACCTCAGCAGGATTCGGCTCCCCCACACGAGTTCCGCAGCCAGCGGCAAGGGCTACCACGGAGAGGGCCGAGATGAGGAAAAGTGAGATCTTACGCATGGTGCGTCCTTTCAATAAATGCTTCTGCGATTTGTTCCACATCGATGTGGTTGGCGGAACTGACCAGCTCTCGCCAGGGCTGCGGGAAGGCAGTCGGTCCGCTGAAAGTGCCGCCGATCGCGGCGGCCATACAGCCAACAGTGTCTGTGTCATCTCCGATGTTTGCGGAGTAGATTGCACAAAGGCGTCCGTCGCCTTTTGCTAGAGCAAAGATGGCGATTGCTGCGGGAACTGACTCCGACGTCGCGAGCCCCGCACCGATCTGGTTGGCAAGCTCGTCAAGGCTGGACCGCGGGTCATTCAGCTGAACAAGACCCAGGGCCTGCACGATGCGCCTTGCCACATCGGGCCCGGCAACCTCTCTACCCTGACGGAGCCCGAGTTCTGCACCCAAGCGTGCCCCTTCAGTCGCGGCACGGACAACATCGTCCACTGTGGATCCAGAATCAATCGCGACGCTGCATGCAGCAGCCACTGCTGCCGCACCGGCGATAGCCAGATTTGTATTGTGAGTTGGTCCACACAACGCGGCGGCGTTCGCTACCGCGGCCTCAAGGTCGCCAGGAACCATCCACCCAGCCGGGGCGGCCTTCATGGCACCACCGTTGCTGGCACCGGTAAACGACATCACGTCGCCCCGCCCGGCTTCAAGGGGATCGTGTCCATCTTGAATCATCGCCAGCGCCCGCTTGGTGCTCGGCCCAGCGTAGCGAGCGTAGCGGGGATCATCAGCCCATGTACGCATCGCTCGAACAGCCATCTCTACAGAGAAGTCACGCCCGCGAGCAACGTTCGCCATTGCCAGCAGAAGGGAAGCATCGTCCGTTATCTCCCCCGGGACCCTGTCCTGACCATACGGTTGCGCCTTGAGTGGCTGAAAGTCATCCATCCACCCATAGAGTTCGGCAATCTGTCGCGCTGTGAGGGTTTCAGTGATCGCACCCAGGGCGTCTCCGATGATTGCCCCGTAGATTCCGCCAAGTAGCCGTTCGCTCTGATCGCTTGTCATCAGTTACTTCCTGTCTTAGTCGCGTAGGTAGCAGTGAATGAGAATGAGGTGTGGTCATAGAAGGTCTCTGAGTACTCGATCTGTCCACTACGGGTGTACGCAGTTCCAGCGAGTAGCACAACGGGGGTGCCCCAGTCCGCATCGAAATGGGCCGCGAGTTCGTCATCCATGGAGGTGACCTGCAGCTTGGTCTCTGCAAAGACCACTTCTTCACCCTGTTGGCTAAACCAGCCATAAAGAGAGTTCCCAGCCGTGAAGTACTCACGGCTCGGAAGATCGGTGACGTCATCACGAAACCAGGAGCGCGTGAATATGCGAGTCCGCCCATCGAACTCCACACTCCGTTCGAGATGCAGGGCCGATGAACTCTGCAGGCGAGTGAAACGTCCTTGGACTCGATCGGGGACAGACTCGACGACCTCGAAGCACCATACCTTGGTCTCGAAAAGGACGCCCAGACGCCGCAGTTCCTGTGTGAATGAAGTCCACGTCGCCAGTTCATGTTGGATTGGTTCAGGGCTCACATACGTCCCACTGCCAGCCCGACGGTGAATCAGCCCAGCTGTCACGAGCTGTCCCAGAGCAGCACGAATGGGCGCGATACTGACGTCTAACTCGCGGGCGAGGTCTACCTCGCCCGGAAGACGTTCCCCTGGCTGGTAGTGGCCGCCCTGAATCCTGGCCACCAAGGTCTTCCGAATCTCCTCTGTGAGGGTCGCCTTCATAGGTCGTGAGGCCTCATTGCTCTCCATATCAAAAGCATGCACCACGTAGACGCGCTTGTCAAGCAATCCCTCAAATATGTCCCGATTCAGGCTGAATAACCCAATGCACGTATACGCATTTAGATGCTACTGAGCACGGAACGCCGACCGGGATCGTGCATGAAGCTCACGACGGCAGAACGGTCCTGGAGATCCTCATGGCAGTGAAAATCCCCAAAACTCGCTCCCAGAAGTGCGGCACAGCGCACGCTCTTTGCCGCACAGCACGAGGCCTGCGCCCTACCCGCACGATGAACCACTACACAGTCCGACAACCACCAGAGCAACCAGCACGACAGCCGTCAAGAGCACCCGGCGCAGATACGCAGGATCCGATGGCTTCGCGATCTGATCCTCAAACGGGCCCCTTCAACCCACTGCTTTCTGTGAAGGGCCCAAGAAACTCCCTAGATAACACAAGGCCGCACTCACGTTCACGACCACCCACCGCCTCGGCACAGACCGCGCAATCTCCTCCCTAGTGACTGTCCTTCCGATACCCCCCCCAGGGGAAGTGCCACACACCTCTTGCACTCTCGGGGCATTTCAGCTGTAGGCCGAACAGTCTGGGGTTTCTTTTTGTGTGACGGCGTCTCTGCACAAGCTGACTGCGGGGTCGGGGAATGACTACCTGACCCGGCAGGTTGCTGTGCAGGACACCACCGAGACATCAGTTAGGGTCTGCTGAAGGTTTGATTGAGTCCGGGGGTTTATGGCGCCAGGGCGACGGAGCTTCTCATTATCAACGTCGACACGAACGGGCTAACCTCGGTACGCACAGGCCCGGGCAAGGCAGCAGACGAGGCAATCCGGAAACAGAAAATAGAGTTCGACACTGCCGAACCACAGCCCACCCCCAGCCTGAGCCCCAACCAGAACCTGAGCCCACGCCAGAACCTGCACAGCCAGCAGAGTCGGCAACCACGTCGGAGGTGGTGTCCACTTGCTCAAACAGGCACAAACCTCGCACCACTCGGCCTAGCCGCACTGCTAGCCACGGGTGGCGCAGTGACCCTTGTAGCTAAGCGACGCAAGAACTAACCCTCACTCCTCTATTAACCGTTAAGGCCCGCACCTAAAGGTGCGGGCCTTAACTCTGTGTGCGCACACCCTACGTAGCAGGTATGAGCGAAAACATTACTATTTACACCACTCCGCATTGCCCAGGTTGTGCCCTAACCCAACGCAAGCTAGACAAAGCAGGAATCACTTACGACGCTATCGACCTAAGTAAGCGGCCCGACCTGGTAGAACAGTTCAAAAACGAGGGCCTACTATCAGCCCCGATCATAGAAACCCAAAAGGGCCGCTCGTCCGGGTTTAACCCTGAACGCATCCGCGAAATCATCGCCCTAGCAGACCCCTACACCAAACCAAAACAGAGGGAGCAAGCCAACAATACTGGCAACCCCAGCGTTACCAGCAAGGCTAGCCACGCCAGGAACCCCAATCATTCTGCAAGCGCGCAGCA
>NZ_KV811467.1:0-14105 GCF_001813085.1 Actinomyces sp. HMSC065F11 | reverse complement strand
TGTGGGAGAGTAGGAAACCACCGCTATCATTCTTTTAACACGTGTTGGGGCCCCACCACTTGGTGGGGCCCCAACACGTACACCCACCCCACTAATACAACGGCGTTTAACCTTATAACCACACTAGTGCGTAAACGCCACTAGAACAGTAGCCCACAGCTTCCTTGCTTATCGTCGTCGTGACGGCAAACCGAAAGTTTGACATGATAGAAGCGTGGACTCAGATAACGTTCCCGTACAGAGATCAGGCTCTATCCTTCTAGCAGCCACACCTATTGGAGACACTAATGATGCGTCTCCTAAACTCATTCGTGCCCTCGCAGAAGCAGACTTGGTAGCCGCAGAAGACACGCGTCGAATTCTTAAACTCGCAACACGCCTCGGCGTACGTATCAACGGCGACATCAAATCCCTTCATGAGCACAATGAGAACGAGCGGGTAGATAAAGTTCTGCACCGAGCTGAAGACGGCGAGCGAGTCCTCATCGTCTCCGACGCTGGCATGCCCACGATTTCCGATCCCGGCTATCGGGTGGTCAGCGAAGCAGCTAAACGAGGCATCCCAGTCTCCGCCCTCCCCGGCCCTTCCGCAGTACTCACGGCACTCAGTGTCTCGGGTCTACCCACCGACAGGTTCTGCTTTGAAGGCTTCATCCCCCGCAAACAGGGGGAGCGGGAGCACCGCCTCGACGACCTTAAAGAAGAGCCGCGTACCATGGTGTTTTTTGACTCCCCAAAGCGGATTCACGAGAACCTCACAGATATGGCCAACATATTTGGCGGTGCGCGCAAAGCAGTGCTCTGCCGAGAACTTACCAAAACCCATGAAGAGGTTATTCGCGGAGACCTCAATCATTTAATCTACGCAACCCGCGACGACGTCAAGGGTGAACTAACACTTGTGGTTGCAGGCGCAGATCCACGCGACAAGAGCGCTGAAGACTACGTTGCTAAAGTTATTGCCCTAGCCGAAGGCGGAATGAAACTGAAAGCCGCTGCCAAACTTGTATCCGAAGAAACTGGAGTTCGTAAAAACGAGCTGTACCGGGCGGCGCTCGCTCGTAAACCCGAGTAGTAGCCATTCGATTTCATGTGCAACAGCGCGATGCTTCGCGATCCTCCTTTATCGATTTTAAGACGGTCAAACTCTCAGCAAGCAAAGCGCTCCGAATTGAAGCGGTTTCCTTTATTGGCAAAAGAACGTCAGCGAGGGGAGTAGGTGGAACCACGCCCCGCAAAAGCACTAAAGTAGAGCCATGAGTCGAATTCTGTCAGCAGTAGCATGGCCGTATGCAAACGGCCCTCGTCACATCGGACACGTAGCAGGCTTCGGAGTTCCCTCCGACGTATTCTCTCGCTACATGCGGATGCGGGGCCACGACGTGCTCATGGTCTCAGGTACCGATGAACACGGTACGCCCATCCTCGTTGCCGCTGACGAGCAGGGCATGACCCCACGCGAACTAGCCGATAAGAACAACCGCCTGATCGTTGAAGACCTAGTGGCCCTCGGCCTGTCATACGACCTCTTCACGCGTACCACCACCGGTAACCATTACCAGGTGGTGCAATCCATGTTCGAAGTAGTGCGCGACAACGGCTACATGCTTGTCCAACGCACGCACGGCGCAGTATCGCCCTCCACGGGGCGCACGCTACCTGACCGCTACATTGAAGGCACCTGCCCGATTTGCGGTGACCCCGGTGCTCGCGGCGACCAGTGCGACAACTGCGGCAATCAGCTGGATCCCACCGACCTCATCGATCCGAAGTCGCGAATCAATGGGGAAACCCCAAAGTTTGTGGAAACCGACCACTACTTCCTTGATCTTCCCGCTCTCGCCAAAGCGCTGTCGGCGTGGCTGGATGATCGTGAAGAATCGGGACGCTGGCGTCCTAACGTCATTAAGTTCTCGCAGAACTTCCTTGAAGACATCCGCCCGCGCGCCATGACTCGCGACATCGACTGGGGTATTCCCGTGCCAGGTTGGGAAGACCAGCCCTCCAAACGCCTTTACGTTTGGTTTGACGCGGTAGTTGGCTACCTGTCGGCATCGATCGAGTGGGCGCGCCGCATTGGCGATCCTGACGCTTGGCGCAAATGGTGGAATGACCCCGAAGCGCTGTCTTACTACTTCATGGGCAAAGACAACATCGTGTTCCACTCGCAGATTTGGCCAGCCGAACTGCTCGGCTACAACGGTGCCGGCGATAAGGGTGGTCAACCCGGCGAACTTGGCAAGCTTAACCTACCCACCGAGGTAGTATCTTCCGAGTTCCTCACTATGGAGGGCAAGAAGTTCGCATCCTCGCGCGGCATCGTGATCTATGTGCGCGACATGCTACAGCGTTACCAGGCGGACGCCCTGCGCTACTTCATTAGCGCAGCCGGGCCGGAAACCTCCGACGCTGACTTTACTTGGGCGGAGTTCGTGCGCCGCACCAACTCTGAACTCGTAGCCGGCTGGGGCAATCTGGTGAACCGCACGGCCTCCATGATTGCCAAACGCTTTGGCGAAATCCCACAGCCCGGCGAACTGGAGCAGATCGACCGCGACCTCCTAGACAAGATCGAGGCAGGATTCGACACTGTTGGGGATAAGATTAGCCGCCACCACCAAAAGGCTGCGATCCGCGAGATCATGGCTCTCGTTGGGGAAGCCAACAAATACGTTGCGGACACCGAACCCTTCAAGCTGAAGTCCGAAGAGCAAATGCCGCGCCTACGCACGATCCTGTGGACTCTGGCGCAAGCGGTTGCTGACCTGAACCTCATGCTTTCACCGTTCCTGCCCACCTCCGCAAACGCTGTTGACGCGGTCATGGGGGGTAAGGGCGAAATCGCGCCAATGCCTCGTATTGAAGAGGTAACTGATCTTGACGTTAAGGCCGAGGACGGTTCGGACCTGCACTACCCGATCATTACCGGCGACTACAGTGACTTTCCCGAATGGAAGCGCTACGACGTGGTACCCGGCACGGTGATCGGCAAGCCCAAGCCTGTGTTCCAAAAGCTTGATGACTCCGTCATTGAAGAAGAACTCGAACGCTACGCCGGTCTAACCGACAAGTAGGCGAAGGAGCGTAAAGACCTAAAAGTATTGGTGCGGATCTGAAAAATCAGGATCCGCACCAATACTTTTACCGTTTCGAAATGGCCCGCATTTAACGCGAGCCCGGGCAGACTACTTGCTGGTCTGAGCAGCCTCGTTCGCCAGGTCAAACGAGTCGTAGCCGCCCGTCAGATTGCGAACCTTGAAACCCTCCTGCGAAAGGATACGCTCAGCCAAGTAGGCGTTTAGGCCGGTCTTGCAGTGCACAGCGATCGCGCGGTCGCCCGCAATTTCGCGCAGCTCGTCAAGTCGGCCGCGAAGTTCGAAAATTGGGATAGCCACAGCCTCGCGGATCACGCGATCCGGGGCAATCGTGTGAGTTGGGCGAACATCCAAAATGACTTCATCTGCTTTCACCTGCTCAAAATCGGAGAAGTCCCAGATCGGAGCGTTTCCCTCAAGCGTGTTGCGCGCAACGAAGCCAAGAATGTTGATCGGATCCTTAGCCGCTCCAATGGGGGGAGCATAGGTGAGTTCCAGTTCCGCAAGATCCTCCGCAGTCATTCCCGCACGAATCGCAGTGGCGAGGACATCAATGCGGCGCTCCGCACCGTCCTTACTCACAGCTGCGGCACCCAACAGGCGCCCATCGGGAGCGAAGTTAGCGTTCAAATGGATTGGGGTCGAGCCGGGGTAGTATCCCGCGTGGTTAGCCGCGTGGATGCGTACCGTCGTGTGCTCTATGCCCATTCGGTCAAGCTTTTCTGAGCTTGCGCCCGTGAATGCCGCAACGTAGTTAAATAGGCGAATACCAGCTGTGCCGAGCACCGGAGCCTGCCTAATCGGCTTGCGGCCCAAAGCCACGTCTGCCGCGCGCCTACCCTGCCGGTTTGCCGGGCCCGCCAGCATTACCGGAGCCACGCTACCGTCTGCCCACTGCACCTCGACGGCGTCGCCAACCGCAAGAATATCCGGATCCGAAGTTATCTGGTTCGCATCAGTTAAGATGCCGCCTCGCTCACCGAGCTCGAGGCCCGCGTCTTTAGCCAGCTGAGAGTTGGGGCGCACACCCATCGCGGTTACCACCACGTCAGCCTGCAGCTGCTTGCCATCAGACAAAGTAACCTTCACGGGGTAGCCATCGCCGTCCTCGAACTTCGAAGCTCCCACCCCAAGGTGCAGACCAACCCCGTTTGCGCGAAGCTCACGGTGCAACACCACGGCCAGGTCGCCGTCCATCATGGGCAGGACGTGGCTGGCGAACTCCACCAGTTCAACCTCAAACCCGCGGTGAACCAGTGCCTCTACAGCTTCTAAACCAATGAAGCCCGCACCAATCACAATCGCTTTGGCCGCGCGGTTCTCATTCGATTTTGCAAGGCCTGCCTCGGCCAAGCTGATGACTTTGTCCATCTCGGGGATGGTGCGCAGCGTTGAGACAGCCGGATGGTCGATACCCTCAATTGGGGGAGTGGCCGCCACCGAACCGGGGGCTAGAATCAGCTTGTCGTAAGCCTCCTCGTACTCGCCCGCAGGGCCCACGGCCGTCACCGTTTTCGCATCGCGATTAATCCGGGTCACCCGCGTTTCAATCCTCACGTCCAAGTTTGAGCGGCGAGCCAGCGACTCGGGAGTGTGCAACAAAAGTGCATCTCGCTCCTCAATCTCCCCGGCTAAATGATACGGGAGGCCGCAATTTGCAAATGAGACGTACTCCCCGGCCTCAAAAACCACAATCTCGGCGTGCTCATCGATACGGCGAGCCCGCGCCGCCGCGGACATGCCGCCGGCAACGCCGCCAACAACTACAAACTTCATGACACTCCTAAAACTGAAAAGCTGCGCAAACTACGCAAGGGACAAGAAGATTTTGCGAAGTTCCTCAGCGTCGGGATGATCATCCACCCCGCTGCCTTCACTGGCCGCACAAGATTGGATGGCCGCCAAAACCATCGCGTACGTAGCCCTGTCCACCGCCTTCGATGCCGCGATCATTTGCGGCAAAATCTCTAGGCACGGCTTGTCTTCCTCAAGCTGGCGGATAATGGCATCAATTTGACCGCGTGCCCGAGATAGGCGGTTTCGAACCGCGCGGCGATCTTCTTCGCTTACCTGAACTGAAGTCATTTTTACAACCTGCAATCTATACGAAAGATACCCCCACGGGTTTACGATCGATCATATCGTGTACCCGTGGGGGTATTCTCGAAGGGGAGTTAATCGAGTGGAAAATCACCACATCTTGGACTTCTTTTCCTTCACGCTTGCTATGGCCGCGGTAATCAGCATAATGAGGCCCATCACCGTTAAGCCCACCGTTCCTATCAGAGGCCAGTTGAACATGTGCCACCACGGCATCGAGATGATAAGCGCTCCAATCGCAATGAGGGTGAGCGCCCAAGTCAGCAAGCCGAACTTGACCGAACGATCCTCGTCTTCATTCTCTAGGGGAGGCTGAAAAGCGGGACGTTGCGGAGCAAAGCCGGTATCTGCAAACGGGTCTTCCTGGCGGCGCGAGTCTTCGAAGGAGGAAGCGGGGCCAGGTGTTTCGTTGGGGACATGCCCGGCCTGCGCTGGCTCATTTTGTGAAGACGCGGTTGCGAAGACTTCAGGCTCTCCCGCGTTGTTCTCCGTTTCATTCGCATCGGATTCCCCCGTCACGCGCGGATCAAACGCGCTGGGCTGGTCCGCTGGGTCAAAGTTAAGCTCCGGAAGAAGCTCGGTTGCGCCGGAGTCCTCTCCCTCGCCCATCGGCATTTGGGCGGTGCTGTCCACCTCAAACGAAGTGGTCTTATCTTCGTCAGGAATGTTCTTATTTTCCGTCATGATTCACTCCTAAAAAGCTAAAAAGGCCGATGCGCTACCAACAACCATCATGAATCCCGGGACCAGAACCGTCACTACAATCGACAGCGCGGTGAGCCACGTGCCCTGCTTGCCCTGCAGCGCGCGCACGCCCAAAACCATTCCGGTGATTATGAACGCAACGCCAACCACCGAGGTAGCGATAATGCCCGGATTCGCAAAGAAGTCCATCCGCCACAGTAACCAAGTCAGGGCCGTAACGAGGAACAGTGAACCCGTAATGCCAAGGAATGCAGACACGCCAGGGCCCTGCGGGCGTGTCCTCACCGGGTAAGGCGGTAGTGGTGCGGGTTGTCCATACGAGGCGTAGGGAACTGGACTCGGCTCAGGGCCACGCAAGGGGGGCGCCGGTTGGTTCGAGTTCCATGCTGTTTGATCGGTCCTGAACGCGGCATTCGTGAGAGCGGGACCAACTACATTTCCCTCGTGTTCCGGTGTAGCGTCCGAGACATTCCAAGCCGGGGCATTTGGTTCCTGCTGGTTTTGGTTAGGCAGGGAAGTCTCACCGGGCTGGACCGCGTTGCCAGTCTCGTCAAACCTGAAGTCGTTCTGGCGGGGAGGAAATGCGCTGCTGTGAGATTGGGGCGCCTCGCCATAGCGTGGGCGCGGACCATGTGGGCTCCCGAGCTCCTCACGCTGTTTGCGTTTACTCATCAGAATAATGATCAGCACAGCCGCTGCGACCAAGAAGAATGTTGCGACGGTACCTCCCGCCCCATACAACCCTCCAATCCAGCCATCGCCCGTCTTGTACTCGATAGAAATGGGCCAGAAGAATCCGAAAATAGCGAACGCTGCCACACCCAAGTGCGCGATATCGAAACGCGCCTGAATGAACTCTTCAAGATGGATTCGGTTATCCGTGCGTTCTGGAACGAGCGCCCAGAGCGCCGCATACGCGAACAGCATCACACGCGGGTTCAAAATCGCGAAAATGAACATCAGGCCGCGAATCAGGTTAGCGTCAAGACCTGTGATAACTGCAGCGCCGGAAGCCACGCCGCCGATCCAACGATCGGGTTCACGGCGAATACGCCAACTGCGGATCGAATTGAAAAAGCTTTGCCGACCCCGCTCATCTGGCTCGTAGGGCGGGCGCGGAGGCTGATAGTTGTAACTCATGATTCAATAATCACCCGCGCCGCCGTCTTGCGGTATCAGGGAAGGCCCTGATTTCACCCTGAATCTGGGGTAGGGGAAGTACAAGCGAGGTTATTTTTTGGCACTATGAGAGTGTGAATAGCGCGCAACAACAAAATTGGCTGGCCGCAGTAAGGCCGCCACTCGAGCGTACTCCGCGCGGAGCGGATGGTAGGCCTAAGCCGTGGCTGGCAGGCGTCGTATCCGGGTTGTCCGTGCACTTGCGCGTATCCGTAACGGTACTACGCGTAGCTTTTTTAGCGCTGGTTCCACTTGGGAGCCCAATACTCTACGTATGGTTGTGGGCACTCACGCCCAAGGTGAGCGAAGAACGCAGATACCGTGCGACCCGCATCGCGAGGCCCGTTAAAGAACACCGTAACGTGCCCGCCGGTACCGCCCGCAACGGCGTCGCCTTCGCCATCGTTCTCCTTCTAGCCGCCGCGATCTTCTGGGCCGTGCAATCCGGGTGGATCTACCTGAGCAAAGACTGGATTGCCACCGCCCTTCTCCTGGCGGGCATCGCTCTCATCTGGGTGCAGTCCTCCAGCATCCAAGACTGGAAGAACCCCATGGTGCTTGGCCTTACCGGAACGGGTGTGGTTGCCGTCCTCGGCGGCGTCACCCTCCTACTTCTGGGAGGAGGGGCCAGCCTGCTTCCCGGCCTGATCCTAGGCCTGGCCCTCATCCTCGTTCTCGCGCTCGCATTCTCGCCCCTAGTTATGCGCATGACCAAAGAACTCTCTGCCACCCAGGTGGCTCGTGCCCGCGAAACCGAACGCGCCGACATTGCAGCGCACCTGCACGACTCCGTCCTCCAAACTCTCACTCTCATTAAGAACAATGCGGATAACCCTGCCAGCGTGCGCTCTCTTGCCCTCAAACAAGAACGTGAACTTAGATCGTGGCTATATACGGGAGCAGAACGAACAAGCGCATCCGCTAGGCGCCTACTCGAAACGTCAATAGAGGCGGTTGAAGAACTTTACGGCGTAGAAATCGAAACCGTGACCGTTGGCGACGCCGCGCCCGGACCTAACGAACAGGCCGCCATCGCCGCCGCCACAGAAGCCGCCAAGAACGCCGCACGACACGGAGCGCCGCCCATACAGATCTACGCAGAACTTGGCGACCAATACGACATCTACATCAAAGACGCAGGCCCTGGCTTCGACCTTTCAAACATGCCTGCCGACCGGCACGGCGTGCGCGACTCCATCATCGCCAGAACCGAACGCGCCGGCGGTCGCGTAGAAATCCGCACCCTAAACCCCGGAACCGAAATCCACATCAGTGTTCCTCGAAGTGAAAAGATTAAACCGTGACACTAAACGTAATAATCATTGATGACCACCCCCTCGTACGTGCCGGCGTGCGCCACGAGCTGTCAAAATATTCCGAAGAAGTCAGTGTTATTGGCGAAGCCGAAGACGTAGACAGCGGTATCGCCCTCGTTCGCGAACTCCAGCCAGATGTCGTGTTGCTAGACGTGCACCTACCCGGTGGAAGAGGCGGAGGCGGCGCTGAAATTCCGCGCGCAACCGCTGACCTTCCCAACGTGCGCTACCTGGCCCTCTCCGTGTCGGACTCGCCCGAAGACGTGGTTGCAACCATACGGGCAGGCGCTCGCGGGTACGTCACTAAATCGATCTCCACCAAGGATCTCGTGGGAGCGATCATCCGCGTTGGTGCCGGTGACGCTGCCTTCTCGCCGCGCCTTGCCGGATTCGTTCTCGATGCATTTGGAACCCGTGAGATAGCCACTACCGATGAGGAACTCGACCTACTCTCCGCACGCGAACGTGAAGTTATGCGGCTGATCGCGCGCGGATTCACCTACAAAGAAGTAGCCGGCGAACTTTTCATCTCGGTAAAAACTGTAGAAACCCACGTTTCGTCTGTACTACGCAAACTGCAACTCTCAAACCGCAATGAACTGGCGCGTTGGGCTGCTGCAAGAAACATCGTGTGAGCGCCCCGCTAACTTCATGTCCGTGGCAGTGTGTACAGTTGATGCGGGCGGCTAACCTGCCCGAATAGTCGACAAGTTGGAAAGCGCGATGCGAAGCTTTAACGAACCTGCACACTCCTACACCGCACTACCTGGCCTGCCTCCACTGGCGGCGCAAGGAGACGAGCCGGAAGTATCGTGGGATACGCCGGGCACGCTGTGGGAAGAACCAGCGTCTGTTGACACCAGTGACCTCACCAACGGCCTCAATCCGCAGCAGCATGAAGCCGTTGTTTACGAGGGTGGGCCACTACTCGTGGTGGCCGGTGCGGGATCCGGAAAGACGCGTGTGCTTACTCATCGCATTGCATACCTGCTCCGCACGGGGAGGGCTCGCGCCAGCGAGATCCTCGCAATCACATTTACTAACAAAGCTGCGGCCGAAATGCGGGAGCGGGTTGCCGGTCTAATCGGCCCCGAGGCGCGCCGCATGTGGGTATTCACTTTCCACTCCGCATGCGTGCGCATTCTGCGCGAGCAATACCAGGCGGCGGGCCTGCGCTCCTCGTTCACCATTTACGACCAGCAGGATTCCAACCGTCTCGTCACCATGGTTGCACGTGCCCAAAATGTCGACACCAAGCGATTTAGTGCCAAAATGCTTCAGGCGCGTATTTCTGACCTCAAGAACGACCTCATCACGCCTAGTAAATACGCAGAGATCGCACCAAACGATCCAGTTTCGCAAACCGTTGCAAACGTCTACCGCGACTATCAAAAGCGCTTGCGCGAATCGAACGCCCTCGATTTCGATGATCTCATCATGCGCACCGTTCAGCTTCTCAAAGAGAATAGGGCCGTTGCCGAGCACTACCACAGGAGATTCCGCCACATCCTCGTCGACGAATATCAAGACACGAACCACGCACAATACGTGCTAATCCGCGAACTAATCGGAGATGGAACCGATGTTCCGCAGGGCGAACTGACGGTAGTTGGCGACTCGGACCAGTCGATTTACGCATTCCGGGGCGCCACCATTCGCAACATCGAAGAGTTCGAGAAGGACTTCCAGAACGCGCACACCGTGGTCCTAGAACAAAATTACCGGTCCACCCAAAACATTTTGTCGGCAGCAAACGCCGTCATCTCAAAAAACTCCGGGCGGCGCGCGAAGGCCCTGTGGACCGACCTGGGCGCTGGGGACAACATCATCTACGACGCGGCCGAATCTGAACATGACGAGGCGCGCTTCATCATCGGTGAAATCGACAACCTGATCGGTAGCTACAAGTACGGCGACATGGCGATCTTCTACCGCACCAACGCCCAGTCGCGCGCCCTAGAAGAATCGCTTGTTCGAGCCGGAATTCCATACCGGGTTGTTGGCGGCACCAAGTTCTATGAGCGCAAAGAAATCAAGGACGCGATTGCCTACCTGCAGGCCATCACAAACCCTGATGATACGGTTTCACTACGCCGCATCATCAACACGCCCCGGCGTGGCATTGGCGACAAAGCAGAGGGGGCGTTCATCGCCCATGCCGACATGTATGCCACAAATTTTGGAGGGGCGCTACGCGAAAATTGGATTGCAAAAGACTGCCCGCGCGGGGAAGGGGAGGGCATAGACCTGCCCGAGGGGGCATGGGAAGCTCATATAGAAAAAGCTCGTGCAGAAGGCGGCGGCAACCTGGTTACAGAGGCCAGCCCGAGGGCGCTCAACGCGGCCGCCGGTTTCTGGGGACTGCTCGAAACCATGCGATGCGCGGTAGAAGTAGGAGCGACCATTAGCTCTGTGCTCGATGACGTCATGGAAGCCACCGGCTACCTCAAAGAGCTACGCGAATCTAACGACCCGCAAGACGCCTCTCGCGTTGAGAATCTGGCCGAACTACACTCCGTGGCCGAGGACTTTGCCCAGGTGAATCCCGAGGGTGGGTTAGTGGACTTCCTCGAGCGGGTATCCCTCGTAGCAGATGCCGACCAGGTTCCAGACTCCGCGGACCTTGCGGGCGGCGCGAGCAGTGGGGAAGTCACCCTGATGACCGTGCACACTGCTAAGGGCCTGGAATTTCCTATCGTGTTCGTCACCGGCCTCGAGGATGGAACATTCCCGCACCAGCGCAGCCTCACGGACGAAAGCGAACTATCCGAAGAGCGTCGCCTCGCATACGTTGCGATCACGCGCGCCCGAAAACGTCTGTACTTAACGCGCGCCGCCGTGCGGTCTGCATGGGGAACGCCCGTGGATTTACCCCCTTCGCGTTTCCTGGATGACATTCCCGGCGAGGTGTTGGAAATCCGGCGTGAGCGTACCCAAATGGACAATTACCGCTCCGGTGGTTTTGGATCTGACTACGGGGCTAAATACAGTTCCGGTTCGGGCTATTCCGATTCTGACTTCAGTCCTGCCTTTGGGTCGGGTCGCTACCGGGGCACGTACTCTGGGAAGCGATCGTCGCGCGTCACCTCACGTTTTGACAGTGACGCTGTCAGCCGCGTGAGAGAAGCCGGTGAGAAGTTCAAACCCACCAAACTCGGGCAAGGTAAGACGAAGAAGAGCTCCGCTCCAGTGATTCAGCTGGCCGCCGGTGATCGGGTGCAACACGCCTCTTACGGTGAGGGAGTGGTGATTCGTCTGGAAGGAGACGGAGCGTCACAGGTGGCGCACGTAGATTTTGGCGAAGGAAAACCACGCCGATTACTGCTTCGTTACGCTCCGCTAAAGAAGCTCTAAGCAATCCTTGGCAAGCTAATGGCGCAAATCTCAAACTTGATATATGAAAGTGAGATTCGCGCCATTAGTGACGCATTTTTTGCCGCAAGACGCTAACCTAATATCAAGATGTCTCGATGTCGAGCTTCTTTTATGTGAAGCTCTTCTTCAGATTTCGCAACCGAGGACCATACGATCCAGACGAAAGGCAAGGGCGTGGATCTATACGAATACCAGGCGCGCGACCTCTTTGAAGCGCACGGTGTACCAGTTCTCCGTGGCATCGTCGCCACCACCCCAGATGAAGCACAAGCGGCAGCTACCGAACTGGGAGGCGGCACTGTAGTTGTCAAAGCCCAGGTTAAGGTCGGCGGCCGCGGCAAGGCAGGTGGCGTTAAACTCGCGCACTCGCCCGGTGAGGCTCGTGAGAAATCCGAGGAAATCCTCGGCATGGATATCAAGAGCCACACCGTCCACCGCGTCATGATTGCCGAGGGCGCTGCAATCAAAGAAGAGTACTACTTCTCCATCCTTCTTGACCGCGCTAACCGCCGCCACCTGGCCATGTGTTCGCGCGAAGGCGGCATGGACATCGAAACCCTCGCGAAAGAGCGCCCCGAAGCCCTCGCCAAAGTAGGCCTGGACGCCACGGTTGGTATCGATGATGCGAAAGCGCGTGAAATCCTTACCGAGGCTGGCTTTACTGCTGATGAACTTGATGCGCTTGCTCCCGTCCTCGTGAAACTTTGGGACGTTTACAAGGGTGAAGATGCAACGCTCGTTGAGGTGAATCCGCTGGTCAAGGTTGAAAACGGCTCGATCATTGCTCTTGACGGTAAGGTTTCGCTTGATGACAATGCCGCATTCCGTCACCCCGAGCATGAGGCCCTGAAGGACACGTCGGTGCAGGACCCGCGCGAGGCCAGGGCCAAGGCGGAGGGCCTGAACTACGTTCGCCTCGAAGGCGAGGTTGGCATTATTGGAAACGGCGCAGGCCTTGTAATGTCCACCCTTGACGTCGTCGCATACGCAGGCGAGAAGTACGGTACGCGCCCCGCGAACTTCCTCGACATCGGTGGCGGTGCTTCCGCAGAGGTTATGGCCAAGGGCCTTGACGTCATCCTCGGTGACGAACAGGTCCGTTCCTGCCTCGTAAACGTTTTCGGTGGCATCACCGCGTGCGACGAGGTTGCCAAGGGCATCATCGGCGCCCTCGAACTTCTGGGCGATGCCGCAACGAAACCAATAGTGGTACGCCTTGACGGCAACAAGGTTGAAGAAGGCCGCGCGATTTTGGCCGAAGCTAACCACCCCCTCGTAACCATGATCGAGACCATGGACGGCGCTGCCGCCAAGGCCGCTGAACTTGCGAAAGCCTGAAAGGACCGAAAAGATGGCTATCTTTCTAGATGAAAATGATCTGATTATCGTCCAGGGCATGACGGGTTCAGAAGGCACCAAGCACACCACGCGCATGCTGTCTTCTGGCACCAAGGTCGTGGGCGGCGTGAACCCACGCAAGGCTGGACAAACACAGACCTTCGACGTCACGCCATACGGCCCCATGGCCGACAAGGTTGAGGCCGGCCAGGTTGAGGTCCCTGTTTTTGGAACCGTTGCCGAGGCTAAGGAAGCAACTGGAGCGGACGTCTCTGTAGTTTTCGTGCCCCCACGTTTTGCCAAGGGTGCCGTGCTCGAAGCCGTAGACGCAGGTATGCGTCTCGTCGTGGTCATCACGGAGGGCATTCCCGTTCAGGACTCCGTGGAGTTCCGCCAAGCTGCTGAAGCCAAGGGCGTTCAACTGATTGGCCCGAACTGCCCCGGCATCATCTCGCCCGCAAAGTCCAACGTGGGTATCACGCCCGCTGACATCACGGGTCCCGGCCGCATTGGCCTAGTCTCCAAGTCTGGCACGCTCACCTACCAGATGATGTACGAGCTTTCCGACATCGGATTCACCACCTGCATCGGAATTGGTGGCGACCCGGTAATCGGAACTACGCACATTGATGCTCTCAAGGCCTTCGAAGAAGATCCCGATACCGAGCTGATTGTCATGATTGGTGAGATCGGTGGCGACGCGGAAGAACGCGCAGCCGAATACATCAAGGCAAACGTAACCAAGCCCGTAGTTGGCTACGTTGCGGGCTTTACGGCTCCGGAAGGAAAAACCATGGGGCATGCCGGCGCGATCGTCACCGGCTCGTCCGGTACCGCGGATGCCAAGAAGGAAGCACTCGAGGCAGTTGGTGTGCGCGTAGGTAAGACACCTACCGAAACTGCTAACCTCGCTCGCGAAATCCTCCTGGGCTAGGCGAAAAGCACCAAGGGCGGCTTCACACCTTGAACTGTCCCCCGGAAGTTGGACTGATTTATT
>NZ_KV811466.1:0-213 GCF_001813085.1 Actinomyces sp. HMSC065F11 | reverse complement strand
CGCCTACTACCTCAGAGTCCAAGGCCAGGCAGCCGTGAAACTAAAAGACTTCCAAGACTTAAACGGCAACGCCGCCATCATCTTCACCGGCACCTACCGCGCCCGCGACTACACCAGTCAAGACGGGCAAGAGCGAGTAGCCCACGACGTGTGGGTAGACCACATCGGGGCAGACATTGCCCGCCAAGAACTACACATCATCACCCAAAACGG
>NZ_KV811465.1:203017-302449 GCF_001813085.1 Actinomyces sp. HMSC065F11 | reverse complement strand
AACTACTATGCAAACCACTACCAACCCCACACACCCCCAAAAGGCGTGTGTGCAGGCAAACACTGCTGGTAAACCATTTTGGTCGTTACTAGCGTGTTTTGCTGTGTTGGCAATAGTTTTGCGGTGGTCATAGCCACGGGGAAACGCCCAGTCTCCATTCCGAACCTGGAAGCTAAGCCCGTGAACGCCGATGGTACTGCACCCGGTAGGGTGTGGGAGAGTAGGAAACCACCGCTATCATTCTTCATTTTTGAGGGGTCCTAACCAGTGTTTGGTTAGGACCCCTCAAAACAATCCACCCACCAAATGGTGGGGCCCTAAACACACACCCCGCACATAAACCAAACACACACACAGCTGTTTTTGCGCCGTTCAAAGACGAATGAAGTAGCTTCAAGGTGTAACTGTGGCTCACAGGTGATCGTGTAATCGCGCAGCGACAGTTGGAAACATGTTTGAATTGGTCACCTTGGCACAAGTGGATCGGTATTGGCATGCCCACCAGAATACGCACACTTAGAAAGTGGGCTAGGCACAGGCTTCAATCGGTATTTGCAGCGACGCTAGCGACAAATCCATCCGAAATATGGCACCAAAGTCCCACATTAGCATGTGAAGAACCTTTAAAAAGTGGCGACACGCCTGTGATGTTAAGCGAATGCTGGATAACGTTTGACGCGGGGGGGGGGGGGGCATATACGATGTTTCATGCATGCTAATCACATCAGGACAGTTGCGTCCATTTAGGAGATTAAAAAATGAAGCGAATTCTAGCTGTTGCCGGCGCTGCCGTACTTGGCGCCGGTGTTGCTTTCGCGCCTGCACTTGCAGCTGACGATGCCGCCCTTAGCGCGGCGGAGGCCGATGTCGCTTGGTTCTGCACTGTAGAAGCCGAGTCCTATGACATGGCCAAGTGCGCGGATGCTGAGGCTGCTCTAAAGGCTTTGCAGGCAGAGGAGCAGGCCCCCGCTGAGGAGGACAAAGAGGATGCTGCTCCTTCCGGTGATTTCTGGAAGAATGAGATTGCTGATAAGGAGCTCGACGAGCAGTACTTCTGTGCAGAAGGCACCGAATACTTTGATCACATTAAGTGCGGTCAGACTCGCGGCGAAATCAAGGATGCGAAGATCAAGGACGCCGAGCTGGACGTCACCTGGTTCTGTGCTGAAGGCACCGAGTACTACGACATGGCCAAGTGCGCGGAGGCCACCGATCGTCTGAACACGCTCCGTCCGACCACGCCGGACACCTCCGCAACCGAGAAGGCGCCGGAGGCTTCTGAGGACGCTACCGATGCTTCGCAGACCGAGAAGGCCAGCGAGACCACCACTGTTGCTTCGGAGAAGGCCAGCGAGACCAAGGCTGCTGCTGGTGAGAAGAAGCTTGCTAAGACTGGCGCTTCCGTCGCCCTGCTCGGTGGCGTAGCAGCTGCGCTTGCAGGCGGTGGCGCACTCCTCGTAACGAGGCGTCGCTCTCTCTAGCAACTAGTTCAACTCTGCCAAGCGGAGACTAACCAGAACTATGAGTTTGGCCGGGTGCTTTTGCACCCGGCCAAACTCATATATAAACCCAAACCAATCTACTTGCTCACACTGGCCCGATTACACAAAAGCCCCTGGAATCATAGGATATTTAGGGCGATAGGACATCTCGCACTCATGAGCGCCTAATTAGTGTGCGTAACAGTATTAACAAGCTCATTAGTCGTGGCGTAATGGTCACGTTTTGTGACCCGCATGGGAGAGCATTTAAGGCTCGTGCACCTTCGGCGCATAGGCTGTAAAGACTGGGTGATTTTCGTGTTTCATGAATCTCGATAGCGCGGTAGCTCACCAAAATGTGCTCTCAAAGTATCCCTATTAGGCGGTATTATGAAGGTTGCATAATCCTGAGGTAGGAGACGTGCCAACCGAGGACATGGCTGCGGAAGACAAGAGGAATAATGAGCGAAAACCAGCGCGGCAGAGACCGAAACTTCGACAACAGGCAGTGGCGCGGAGGGCGCGAGAATAATTTTGGCAATAGAGGACGACGCTTCGAAAATAGGAGCGAGGGCGGCCGACGTAGATTCGACGGCGAACGGTCGGATTTTGGAAACCGTGGCGGGCGGTTCGGCCGTGACGACAACGGAGAAGGCCGACGAGATCGGAATTTTGACCGCAATGATCGCGGTTTCCGCAGGGATGATCGCGGCCCACGCCAGTTTAATCGTGACGAGCGTGGCGGAAGGCGCTTCGACAACGATCGCGGATACCGCCGTGATGATACTCGCCGTCGTTTTGACTCCGATGATCGAGGAGGACGACGTTTTGAGCGCGGCGATCGCGACTTCCGCCGCAACGACCGTGGAGGCCGACGCTTTGAGAATGAAGAGCGCCCGCGTCGACGTTTTGACCGTGACGATCGTAGCTTCTCGGGCGACGGGCGTTCGGACCGCAGATTTGGACGCGGCGAACGCGACTTTGGCGGACGTGGGCGTGATTACCGGCGCGATGACCGTGGAGGGCGCCAGTTTAACCGTGAAGATCGCCCGGGCCGCAGGTTTGACCACCATGATAGGCGCGAACGTGACTTTGACCGTAAGAACCCGGGTGGTCGCAGGTTTGACAGGGACGATCGCGGTTCCCGCTTCAACCGTGATGGCGGCGGACGTCGGAATTTCGATTCCGACAGGTACCACAATGAGCGGCCTAATCGGTTTGAAGACCAGTACGATGCGGCAGCCGCAGCCTACGACAAATTCGATGACGAGTTTGCAGAGCGTATCAACCAGATTCAGGGATTGCCGATTCCGGAGGGCTTGGAGGGACAGGAGCTCGATGCTGCAGCGTACGAGACCCTCGCAACTCTAGGTGCACACAGCCAGGAAGAGGTTGCAAAGCTTCTCGTCATGGCCGGTCAGCTGATTGATATGGATCCGGAGCGTGCCTACACGTACGCCCAGGCGGCGGTTGGCCGTGCTGGCCGCGTCGATATTGTGCGCGAGGCCGCCGCTCTCACCGCTTATGCTACGGAGCGCTACCAGGAGGCTCTGCGTGAAGTGCGGGCTGTGCGTCGTATGCGTAACGATTTTTCGCTCCGCGCAGTTGAGGCAGATTGTGAGCGCGGCCTTGGAAAACCAGAAAAGGCACTTGAGCTCATTGATGAAACCGATCTTTCCCAGCTTGACGTTGCAGAGCAGGTTGAGCTGGTTCTTGTAGCCGCTGGAGCTCGCTCCGATTTGGGGGAGACCGACACCGCACTGGTGCTTGTCGAAGATGCTCTGGCTAAGCTCGGCCCAGACGGCGACGATGAACTTCGAAACCGTTTGATGAGTGCACAGGCTGACCACTTGCGTTCTCTTGGTCGCGACGGCGAAGCTGACGAAGTCGAGGCTTCAATGCCGGCCCTGCCTGAGGACAACGACATTCTTGACCTTAAGATGTTGGCGGAATCCGATGTGGATGACGTGCGCTCTGATCTGAAGGGCTCCGATGAGCCGCTTTCACAGCGCTACGACACTCTCCTGCTTGACCTTGATGGAGTTTGCTACCACGGTAGTCAGCCCGTTGCGCACGCTGCGCAGAGTGTTTCGCAGGCTGTGAATTCGGGCATGAAGCACGCGTTTGTAACGAACAACTCCTCGCGCTCGCCAAAAGCTGTCGCCGCTCAGCTGGCTGATCTGGGTTTCCCGGCGGAGCCTGAGGATGTCATGACTTCCGCGATGGACGCGGTGAAGCTAATGGGTGAAGACCTCGAACCGGGGGCAAAAGTACTCGTAATCGGTGGCGAAGGCTTGCGCGAAGCTGTCACGAATGGTGGATTTGAGATCGTAGAGTCCGCCGATGACAACCCGGATGCCGTAGTACAGGGGCTTGATAAGAGCCTGGGATGGGCAGAGCTGTCTGAAGCTGCGTATGCGGTTACTAACGGCGCCGCGTACTATGCCACCAACATGGACGGGTCACTCCCAACCGAGCGTGGTTTTGCTCTAGGCAACGGCGCTCTTGTGCGCGCCGTGCGCTACGCGAGTGGTAAGAAGCCCAAGGTTTCGGGCAAACCGTTGCCCGCTATTTTCCGCGGCGCTATTGAGATGGTTGGGGGAGAGCATGCTATCGCCATTGGCGACAGGCTGGAGACCGATGTCGCTGGAGCGCTTTCAGCTTCGATCCCGTCGATGCACGTGCTGACTGGCGTCCATGACGCACGCTCGGTAATCCTCGCGGATCGCGGTCTTCGTCCCCAGCTCGTACACACAGATATGCGCGGCCTGAATGAGCCGCATCCTCGCCCCCGTCACCACCGTGACGGCACCTGGAGCTGTGGCGTCGGTCAGATCGCAAAGGTCGTGGCAGGCAGGCTGACTCTCGATGGCGTAGCACTTCTGGAAGACGGCGCCACCGTCACGCTCGACTCCTACCGGGCCCTCATTGCGGCTGCCTGGGAGTACGCGCGGGAAAACGATTCGAAGGTTTTTTGCCCGTCGATCACCGTTGTGGATAACGATGATCCTGCAGGAATCTTGAAGCCCGTTGAACCCGAGGTGGAAGAGCCTGCAGTAGCAGAATCGACAGATCTGGACGATATGCCCGCCTCGGATGTAAGCGATGAGGAGCTTGCGCAGGTGGATGTGGAATCCGTTGCGGCATTCCTTCCCGGTGAGGAAGACCTGGAGGAGCTACTTGAAGAGACTCGTCATCTTGTGGAAGAGGACGAGGAATCACAGGAGTCTGAGTGAATCTGGAGCAGTGGGAGGAAGACTGGGAGCAGGCTGACAACCTGCCTCTAGCCCAGCGTCTTGCGAAGCTGAAGCAAGCTGAGGCGGAGCTGTCTGCCCAGCTTGAGGGCGGGACCGAGCAGTGGCACGCCTAAGACGTATCGATGCGGAGATGGTGCGACGTTCGCTCGCACCATCTCGCTCGAAGGCGCAAGAACTGATCCATGCTGGTTTTGTGAAGCTGGATGGGGAGGTTGTCACCAAGCCCGCCAGGCAGATGGATCCGGCGCAGGCGTTGATTGTGGATGAAAGTTCCTCGCCAGATTATGCGTCTAGAGGTGCGTATAAGCTTGCGGGTGCGCTTGAGATTCTCGGTGATCTTGCTCCTGTGATCCGCGGTCAGCGTTGCCTGGATGCGGGAGCGTCGACCGGCGGTTTTACAGACGTACTACTACGCGCGGGTGCCTCGAAGGTGGTAGCCGTTGATGTGGGTTACGGGCAGCTGATATGGCGCCTGCAGTCCGATCCGCGCGTTGAGGTTAAAGACCGGACGAACGTTCGCTATTTGTTGCCTGAAGACGTGGCGCCACCACCAACGGTTGTGGTATCGGATCTTTCTTTCATTTCTCTAACTTTGGTGCTTCCAGCTTTGAAAGGCGTTGCGCATCCACAGGCTGATTTCTTGTTGATGGTGAAACCGCAGTTTGAGGTGGGCAAGGATAAGCTAGGGGCAAAAGGCGTGGTTCGGGATCCGGAACTGCATCACTTCGCTGTGCGCCAAGTCTTAGACAAAGCCGGTGAGTTAGGCCTGAAGGCTTACGGTTTGGCGGCTAGTCCTCTTCCCGGCCCCGCTGGAAATGTTGAATATTTTGTGGCGTTGAAGTCGGAGCATCCGGCCGCAATTAGTCAGGCGGATCTGGATGATCGGATTGCACAGGCAATCGCTGATGGTCCGGCCGGTAACCACCTAAGTTAGGAGCCTTAATGCGCTCGATCATGATGGTCGTGAACGAGAAGCGTGAAGACGCAGCCAAGCTGGCCTCCCAGGTGCAAGTGGCGCTCGAAGAGCGCGAAATAGACGTTGTGGGCGCGGAGTCTGACCGGGATATCGAACTGGTTCTCGTGTTCGGTGGCGACGGTACGATCTTGTGGTCGG
Organism: Actinomyces sp. HMSC065F11; assembly: GCF_001813085.1. Taxonomy (NCBI): domain Bacteria; kingdom Bacillati; phylum Actinomycetota; class Actinomycetes; order Actinomycetales; family Actinomycetaceae; genus Actinomyces; species Actinomyces sp. HMSC065F11. Next base: position 296,597 of record NZ_KV811465.1, on the reverse strand, counting down.
CACAGGCGGCCCGCGAGCGGTCCGTCCCACTTTTGGGCGTGAATCTCGGACATATGGGCTTCTTAGCCGAGGCAGAGGTTAGTTCGTTGGAATCCCTAGTAGATCGAGTGGCAGCGGCCGACTACGCGGTGGAAGAGCGCATGACGCTAGAACTTGACGTGCAGATGCCTGACGGTAGCATGCAACATGATTGGGCGATTAATGAGGCGGCAATCATGCGTACCGATCTGGCGCATCCGGCACACTTTGGTATCGGCGTTGATGGGCAGGGGGTTTCCACGTACGGGGCGGACGGAATAATTTTGTCCACTCCCACGGGATCTACAGCCTACTCGTATTCGGCAGGCGGGCCAGTTGTGTGGCCAGATACCGAGGCTGTACTGATGGTTCCGTTGGCCGCTCACGGCTTGTTTACGAGGCCTTTGGTTGTTGGCCCAAACTCAGAACTTGAGGTTTCAATCTTGAAGCAACAGTGGGCAGACATTGAGGTTTGGTGCGATGGTATCCGTCGCATCACCGCCCCCGCAGGTACTCGAATCCTGTGCCGCCCCTCCAAAGTTCCGGTGAAGCTCGCTCGTCTATCGGATACCCCGTTCTCGGCTCGTTTGGTAGCTAAGTTTGACCTTCCGGTCTCGGGTTGGCGGCGACTGGGGTTGGAGGAGTCTTGATCGAAGAGCTCCACATTGAGAACCTGGGTGTTCTCGAATCAGCGCACGTAGAGTTTTCACCTGGGTTAACGGTGCTTACAGGCGAGACGGGTGCTGGCAAGACGATGGTTTTGTGGTCGCTTCAGCTGTTGCTTGGACAGAGGGCAGATTCATCTAAGATCCGGACCGGCCAGTCGCAAGCAGTGGTTGATGGCGTGTTCACCATAGATCCGAATGTGCTAGATGAGTTTGACCTTGAAAGTGAAACAGTTGTGGTTTCACGAAAGGTGTCGCAGTCGCGCTCGCGGGCATATTTGGATCGGCGCCCCGCCCCGGTGTCGCTACTTGAAGATCTTGCTTCCAATCTGGCGGTTATTCACGGCCAGTCCGATCAGATTGAGTTGCGTTCACCGCGCGCACAGCGCGAGGTTTTAGACAAGTTTGGAGGAGCGAGCCACGCTGATCTGGTTCAGCGCTATACGGACGCCTGGAACCAGGCTGTAAATGCTAAGCGCGCCCTCGATGAGTTTTCGCGAGGTCTTGACGAGGCTGAAGCGGAGATTGCGCAGTTGCGTCCGGTGGTGCAAAAGGTCCGTTCCCTTGACCTAGTTGAGGGCGAGGATGAGGCTCTGCGCCTTGAAGCTGAGCGCATTACGAACATGGAGGAGCTGCGCAGCGGCATCGCGCTCGCATATCGCGCACTTGTGGGGGAAGACGGTGCGGGATCTGTGGATGCTTTTGGATTGGCTGCCGGCCAGGTAGCAAAGCTCGAGGGGCTTGACCCAAAGCTTGCGGAAATCTCTCGGCGTTTGAATGCGCAACTGGTCGAGTTAGAAACGGTCCGCGACGACCTCGCCGAGTATTTGGAGGGATTAAACGCCGATCCGTCTCGTTTGGAATATGTACATCAGCGCCGGCGCGCCATAACTTCTCTTCTGCGTGGCCGTGCTCTTGATATTCCGGCGCTGCTCAAGTGGACTGATCAGGCCGAGGCTAGGCTTGATGACCTGGAGCGGCGCGATGATCGTATGGCTGAGCTCCAGGCCGAACTCGCGAATGCGCAAGGGCAGGTAATTGAGGTCGGTCGTAAACTCTCTAATGAGCGGCACAAGTTAGCACGCAGACTTTCGAAGTTGGTGGATGCAGAGCTAGCGGGCCTATCGATGAAAGATGCGCGTCTGGTCGTAGAGTTTAAAGAGCGTGAAAAACCGGGGCCGAATGGTCTCGAGGATGTTGAGATGCTTCTGCAGGCACACCCCGACGCGAATCCGGCGCCGCTAGGAAGTGGAGCATCTGGAGGCGAGTTGTCGCGCGTAATGTTGGCGTTGGAGGTGGTGCTGGCTGAGCACAGCGAGGCATCCGCAGCGAACTTAACCTACGTGTTTGACGAGGTAGATGCAGGCGTTGGTGGCCGCGCAGCGCGTGAGGTAGGAAAACGGTTGGCCCGGCTAGCTCGTGATCGGCAGGTGCTGGTGGTGACCCACTTGGCGCAAGTAGCAGCATGGGCGGATAGCCACTTGCTCATCACAAAGTCGGGTGCCACTACCGAAGTGAACCACCTCACAGAAGGGGAGCGGATTGTGGAACTTGCGCGCATGCTCTCAGGGTCGGAATCGTCACAAACGGCGCGCGCGCATGCCGCTGAGCTACGTTCGCAGGTAAAGGTGGCACAATCAAGAGTGTGAAGCGTTTTTTCAAGAAAGCTAAGAACCAGGTTGAGTTACCGGGCGAAGGCTTAAGAGTGCGCGTGGACGAGCGCACGAAGAAGCTGGCGCGCCGCTTGGAAGAGGGCGAGATCGCGGTTATCGACCACGAGGATATTGACCGCGTTGCGGCCGAGTCTTTGGTGGCCGCCAAACCGGTGGCCGTGCTGAATGCGGCGAAGTCAACCACAGGTCGCTATCCCAACTTGGGTCCGTCGATCCTGCTTGAGTCTGGAATCATTTTGATTGATGATCTTGGGCCGGACATCATGACCCTTCATGAGGGGCAGGCGGTGAGTATTGATGGAGATTCAGTATTCGCTGGAGATAAGCTCGTGGCGCAGGGTATTCGTCAAACCACAGAGACGAATGAGCAGGCGATGGCGCTTGCACGCGATGGAATGTCGAGCCAGATTGAGGCGTTCGCAGCTAACACTATGGAGTATCTGGCGCGTGAACGGGACCTGTTGCTTAACGCGGTTGGTATTCCCGATGTTAAGACGAAGTTCAAGGGCCGCCATATGTTGGTGGTTGTGCGCGGCTACCACTACAAGGAAGACCTTGCTCTTTTGAAGGCATACATCCGCGACTACCGACCCGTTCTAGTTGGCGTTGACGGCGGTGCGGATGCGATTTTAGAGTCCGGGTTCAAGCCGGACATGATTATTGGCGACATGGATTCGGTGTCTGATAAGGCATTAACGTGTGGTGCTGAGATCGTGGTGCACGCGTATCGTGATGGAAGAGCCCCTGGTTTGGAGCGCGTGGAACGCATTGGCGTTGAACACGTGGTGTTTCCCGCAACGGGCACGTCAGAGGACGCGGCTATGTTGCTCGGTGATGCTAAGGGGGCAAGTCTGATCGTCACTCTTGGCACGCATACAACGCTGGTGGAGTTCTTGGATAAGGGCCGCTCCGGCATGGCTTCCACGTTCTTTACGCGTTTGGTTGTGGGCCCAAAGTTGGTGGACGCGAAGGGCGTGTCAAGGATTTATCGCACGAGAATCTCTTCGTTCCAGCTGTTTATGCTTTCAGCTGCGGGTATTTTGGCTTTGATTATTGCGCTTGCGGTTACGCCCGCGGGGCAAACTTTTTTGCAGATTATGGCAGTGTATTTTTCTGACGTCGTTGACGTCTTGCGCGGCTGGCTTGGTTTGGCGCCGGGTGCGCCCCTTACGTGAGTGGAGGAACATTGGTCGATTTTAGGTACCATTTGGTTTCACTGATTTCAGTATTTTTAGCGCTTGCGGTTGGAGTGGTGCTCGGCGCGGGCCCATTGCAGGGACCAATTGCATCTGGGCTTACCAGCCAAGTCGAGGTCTTGCGTGAGTCGCAGGCGCGCACGTCCGTGGAAATCGAGCGTTTGCGCACGGATGTTGCGGATCGTAATGCGTGGATTGAGCAGTCGGTGAATCAGGTTTTGCCCGGCACATTGAAGGATCGCAAGATCGCGATTGTATCGACGGAGGACGCGGCCGCCGAAGACGTTGACGGCATCGCGAAGTACATTGATGTTGCTGGTGGTGTTGTAAACCAACGCGTTGTGCTCACGAATGCGTGGTATTCGGAGGACATGTCGCAGTTCCGTGATTCTTTGGCCGGCCCGGTTGCTACGCACCTGTCGGGTGAGGTGCCGGCGGAGGCACCCGCAGCAGAAATTTTGTCTCAGGCTCTGCTGGAGATTATTACGAAGACGAACGATGAGACCAAGCTGCTACGTGAAATCTTGGCCGATGCCGATAACGCATTGCTTTCGTTTGAAGCCGATCAGGTCGTGTCAGACTCGATTATTTTTGTAGGTCCCCGCCCGGTGGTAGAAGATGCAACAACGGCTGCCACGCAGGAAACAGACGATCAGGCCGACCAGGAGGACGCCACGGCAGGTAACTCGGACTCGCAGATGCTGGTTGCGGTTGCGGGAATGGCTGCAAAGGCGCCTTCTGCAGGTGTTGTGGTTGGCGATGCCTCGGCTTCGGATTCTTTGATTTCGCTAGTGCGCGGCCAGGGAGTAACGGTAACTTCGGTTGACTCGGTGGGTACCTCCATGGGGCATGCTTCTACCGTGATTGCACTGCTGAGCGCGGATCGAACGGCCCGCGCATTTGGTACAGCCTCAACAGCAAGCGAGCTTGTACCACCTCTACCGCAGGCCAAGACCGAGGCTACGCAACCGAGCGAGACGGAGGCAACGGCTGGTGAATAGTAGGTCTGCGATCGCTTTTGCAGGTGGCGTGGGTGCGGCGGCGCTGACGGCAATAGTCACAAACGTGATTCGCACTGCGCCATCATTGCAACGTACAAATCACGCGGGCGAGCAGGTTAGTCTCTCCGAAGGCGTAGGAGCGGCCACAGCTTTGATTGGCTCCGCTGTGGCGCGGCGTGACTTTGCGGCCGCCGCTGCTCTGGCTGCCACTGCTAATGCGGGCCTCGCTGATGACATTGAGGATTTGCGTGAGGACGCCCCAAAAGCGAAGGGACTAGCTGGCCACTTTGAAGCATTTAAGCGTGGCAACATTACTACCGGCGCTGTAAAGGTAGCGGCGATTGGTTCTTCTGCTACCGGTTACGCGCTAGTCCACTGCAATCGCTATGATCGCGGGTTTTACGACTGGATAATTGATTCGATTATTGTGGCGGGATCTGCCAATATCGTAAACCTGTTTGATTTGCGTCCAGGTAGAGCGCTCAAAGCTTCAGCCGCCTGCTCTTTAATAGCGTCTGCGAGTCGCGTCAGCCCGCGCTCGTTTGGCGCAACCCTTGGCACAATAGTCGGAAGCGCCCCCTCTGATCTGGCGGGTAAAACCATGCTTGGTGACGTGGGTGCAAATACGCTTGGCTTGCAGGTAGGTATGCTCGCGATAGTTCCGTCTTCTCGGGCCTTCAGAACGGTAATGGCCGCGCTCACCCTGGGTGTAATTGGGGCAGGCGAGGTGGTGTCTTTCTCGAAGCTGATTGAAAGCTCGAAGGTGCTTTCAACGCTCGATGAGTTGGGCGTGAAATCTAAGTAGATGAAGGCATCGGGCGGGCTGGTAAGACTGCGAGGCGTCCTCACCGGCGCCGTGGGCATAATCGCAATTGCGACCTTGTCCTCACGGCTTATCGGGTTCTTGCGATGGCTCATGCAGTCCGCCCTGGTGGGATCTGGAGCTACCGCAGGGGCCTACGCTTCTGCTAATCAGATTCCAAACATTATTTTCGAGATCGTGGTGGGCGGAGCGCTTGCCGGGATAACGGTGCCTCTACTGTCAGCGCCTCTTGCAAAGGGGCGTGCGCAATATGCTAATCGCGTAGCTTCTGCACTGTTGTCATGGGTTACCTTGATACTTGTTGCGGTGGCAGCGGTCGTGTTCCTTGCCGCCCCGTGGATTGCGCAGGCGCTTCCCGTGCCAGCGGATGCCATCGTAGCCGACCAACAGGCATTGGTGACCCGCTTCTTGCAGATTTTTGCGTGGCAAATCCCGCTGTACGGGGTCTCTATCGTGCTGACGGGCGTGTTGCAGTCACATAAGAAGTTCTTCTGGCCGGCAATAGCCCCAGCGCTGTCATCCTTGACCGTGATCGCGTCGTTCTTTGGCTATGCGCTTTTGAACCCGGCGCGTGACCAGGCTCCGCCGCAAACGGCTGTTGAGGTGCTGGGTTGGGGGACAACCCTGGGTGTGGCGGCACTATCGCTACCACTGTTCGTCCCTGCTCATAAGGCAGGATTCCGATTTCGCCCCACCCTGCGCCTCGGGACCGATGAGCGTCGACGTGCGATCGGTTTGGGAGCCTCCGGCCTGGGCGCATTGGTGGCGCAGCAGTTTGCTGTGGTCGTCTCGCTTTGGCTTATGCGTTCCTACGGTGCTTCAGGAACGGTAGCGGTGTTTCAGTACCTGCAGGCGGTCTACTGGTTGCCCTATGCCGTAGCGGTCTATCCGGTTGCAACCGCGGCATTCCCCCTCCTTTCCGAGCAGGGAGAGAGCGGATGCACGGATCAGTTCAAAGTTACGTCCGCGAGGGCGATGCAAAAAGTTTTGATTGCGGCCTTGCTCGGCTCTGCTTTGTTGGTCATCATGGCGCCGGTGGCACAGGCTTTCTTCGAGCTACTCACGCCCGTTCCGGGGATGGCTTCCGCTCTTACGATTATGGCTCCAGCCCTAATCGGATTTTCTTTGCTGTTCTACGGCCAACGCGCGCTTTACGCGCTTTCACATCCGCGGCTAGCCTGGCTGGTGGCAGCCACTGGTTGGGTAACGGTCGCGGCGGCACAAGCCGCATTAGTTGCAGTATCTGTGCGAGCCGAGGGTGATGGCGTTGCAACGCTACGCGCAATCGCGGGTGGACATTCAGTGGGGATGACAGTAGCGGCGATCGGAGTGCTCGTATCGATTCACAAGGTGACGGATGGCTACGGCACGCGCGATATGCTGGTTGTAGTCGCACGTTCGCTAGTTCCGTTGGGGTTAACAACTGCGCTTGGAACATTGGCGACGACGCATATTTCCGCTCTAGGTGAAGGCTTGGGGCACGTGCTGGCGGTAATCGCAGCCGGCTTCGTGGGGCTAACGATCCTCGCGGGAGTGGTGTACACACTTGGAAAGAAGTCGGTGCTGGCCGGCTTACTGCAATCCATGGAAGACAAAGACAGCTAGGAGTTCGTCATGATAGCCGATCGTAGGGATACAAGGCCGGTTCACTCGCACGAACGCGTGTGGACGGGTGCGGTGTTCGACATGGATGAGGACCGCGTTGAAGTAACTGAGGGCAACGTGGTGACGCGACACTACGTGGCACATACCGGGGCAGTAGCTGTTGTGGCTCTTCGTGAGGGGGCCCAGGACCTCGAGGTCGCCCTGGTTGACCAGTACCGCCACCCGGTGCAGGCGACTTTATGGGAGATCCCTGCTGGCTTGCTTGATATTGAAGGCGAGGAGCCGGTGGATGCTGCTAAACGTGAGCTGTTTGAAGAGGCTGATCTCGAGGCAGATACCTGGCACACTCTGGTTGACTATTTCACTTCGCCGGGAGGTACCACGGAGGGGCTACGTATTTTCTTGGCGCGCGACGTCAGAGAAGTGCCCGCAGGGAAGCGGTTTGAACGAACTGATGAAGAGGCCACAATGCAACTGCGTTGGATTCCGATGCGTGAGGCGGTGGCTGCCATTCATGACGGAAGGTTGCACAATCCCTCAGCGGTGGTGGGGATCTTGGCAGCGCAGTCGGCGCGAGCGCAAGGCTGGAGCTGTCTGCGTCCCGCGGACGCTCCGTGGCTGAGGTCGCCGTTCAGCCGCAAGCAACGCGACTAGGCGCGTAGCTCGCTATTGAAGCAAAAATAAAGTGGGCGGTTAGCCGTTTTGCGGCTAACCGCCCACTTTTTAGTTGATTAGTTTTCGTTGCAGGTGCACCAGTCAGAGTCGGCAACCATTGCCTTAACCTCATCTACGTGCTGTCCGCAACCGGTCCAAGTGGTCTTGCCACACTTTGCGCAACGAATTGGGCTACACATGCCATGCTCCTAAGCTCGGGGACCGCGTCCTGATGGACTCGTCCTTTTCAGACTCTTCTGTGGAGTCATCAAAATCATATCAGAAATACCCCCATAGGTATATGGCCGTCTAGCGGTGCTGACTAAGGCGGCTTATCCTCTCGTTGCCGAGCTTTGTCTTCGCTTGTTTTCGGTGTGATCTCGGGTGCAGACGCGACATTCGAGCTATTACGTAATGAAGATGTTGCTTAAAGAAGGTAGACTTGCAAAAGTCGGTTATGAGAAGCGTTGCCGACGTGTGAATACGGCCATGAAGGGAGGGCGCCTTGGCAGAACCAGTAGATCAGGGGACGCGCGAACTCGTCCTCGACCTCATAGTTGAAAAAGGCCCGGTAACAGCATCGGTTATCGCTAAAATTCTAGGGCTTACAACCGCTGCGGTTCGCCGTCATATCACCACTTTGGAGCAGTCCGGTGAGATAGCTGAACGCGAGCAGCCGCAGTCGACGAAGCGCTCGCGGGGCCGTCCGGCTCGCCATTACATTGCCACGGACGTTGCTCACGAACGCTTGCATGATAGCTATTCAGAAATTGCGACGAGGGCTATGTCATACCTCGCGCAAACAGCTGGAGTGGAAGCAATCGAGAACTTTGCCGCAGTTCGTTCGCGCGAAATTGAACGCAAGTATGCACCCGTGGTTCGCGCTGCGGGTCGTGATCCGAGGGCGCGCGCGGTGGCGCTTGCAGACGCCCTTACTCAGGATGGCTATGCGGCCAGCGTGCGCGACGTTGGGGGAGGTAACTTTGCTATCCAGCTGTGCCAGGGGCACTGTCCGATCCTGGAGGTAGCGGAAGATTTTCCGCAACTATGCGAGGCGGAGACACAGGCGATTGGACGCCTGCTAGACGTACACGTGCAGCGACTCGCCACTTTGGCAGGGGGCGAGCACGTGTGTACAACGCACATTCCAGTGGCGGCGCTGACCAGAAGAAACGGCTGGCGCCACGGTGGAGATCGAGCGCACGAGCGTTCGAACTAGGAAGGAACTAATGACCACTACAACGAAAGTTGAACGAGGTGAAGACAAGCCGCGCACCGATGACGAGATCATCGACTCGATTGGTGCGTACCAGTACGGCTGGCGCGACACTGACGTGTATGGCGCTGACGTGGAGCGTGGCTTAACTGAAGCCCTTGTTCGTCATATTTCGAGCATTAAGGAAGAACCCGAGTGGATGCTTGAGCGTAGGCTCAAGGGATTCAAGGCGTGGGAACGTAAACCCATTCCTAAGTGGGGTCCAAACCTCGATGACATCGATTTCGATTCGTTTAAGTACTACGTTCGCCCGTCCGATCGTCCGGTGAGCTCGTGGGATGACCTACCGCCCGAGATAAAAGAAACTTACGAGCGTCTCGGTATTCCAGACGCGGAGCGTAAGCGTTTGATCGCAGGTGTAGCAGCCCAGTACGAGTCCGAGGTTGTGTACCAGCAGATCCAGGAGGACTTGGAGAAGCAGGGCGTTATCTTCCTCGATACCGATACGGGTTTGAAAGAACACCCGGAGCTGTTCGAGCGTTTCTTCGGTAAGGCCGTTCCGGCTGGCGATAACAAGTTCGCTGCGTTGAATACCGCCGCGTGGTCTGGCGGCTCCTTCATCTACGTACCTCCGGGCGTGCACGTGGAGATTCCGCTCCAGGCTTACTTCCGTATCAATACTGAAGCTATGGGCCAGTTTGAGCGAACGCTAATTATTGCGGATGAGGGCTCTTACGTTCACTACGTCGAGGGTTGTACTGCGCCGATTTACGACACCAACTCGCTTCACGCGGCAATCGTGGAGATCTTCGTCTTGAAGGATGCGCGCGTTCGCTACACCACCATTCAGAACTGGTCTAACAACGTTTTGAACCTTGTGACTCAGCGTGCTGTCGTTGAAGAGGGCGGAACTATGGAGTGGATCGATGGCAACATCGGTTCCGCTGTAACCATGAAGTACCCGGCCTGCTACCTCATGGGTGAGCACGCTCGTGGTGAGACACTCTCTATCGGTTTTGCGGGCGAAGGTCAACACCAGGAGACGGGCGCAAAAATGCATCACATGGCGCCCTACACCTCTTCAACAGTGGTTGCGAAGTCCGTTGCCCGTAACGGTGGCCGCGCGTCTTACCGCGGTCTCGTTGAGATCGATGAGAAGGCGCACCACTCGAAGTCGAACGTCCTTTGTGACGCCCTCCTCGTTGATAAGGAGTCTCGTACCGACACGTACCCGTACGTTGACGTTCGTAACGACGACGTAGAAATGGGCCACGAGGCAACTGTGACGAAGGTTTCAGAGGATCAGTTGTTCTACCTGATGTCGCGTGGGCTAGAAGAAAACGAAGCTATGGCGATGATCGTCCGCGGATTTGTGGAGCCGATTGCGCGCGAACTTCCGATGGAATACGCGCTTGAACTTAACCGCCTTATTGAACTACAGATGGAAGGATCGGTGGGCTAAATGTCGAACGCAATGGCTAGGGCCCATTCACATGGCGCGGGCACCCAGGCGACGTACTCGTCGCGAGCGGACCGCCCCAGCTCCTTCAACCCGGCTGATATTCCGGTTCCAAACGGGCGTGAAGAGGACTGGCGTTTTACGCCTATAAAGCGCATCCAGGCGCTTTTTGATGAGTCTGGCTACGCCGAGGCGGACCTTCCGGTTTCCGTGACCGCTCCGAGCGAGGTCTCGGTGAGCGTTGTGGATGCTAAGGATTTCGATCTCGATAAGATCTTGGCTCCCGGCGATCGCACCGCGGTTGTGTCGTGGGTCCGTGCAAACTCGGTAAACCTCATTGAGATTCCGAAGGGTAAGGCTCTTTCGGAGCCCGTATTCATCAATGTCTCAAGCGATGATGAAACGCCCCGCAGTCAGCGTATCTACGTTCGCGCTAACGAAGCTAGCGAGGCAGTGGTAGTAATCAACCACAAGGGTAAGGGAAAGCTGAACCAGACCGTGGAGATCGATGCGGCTGACGCAGCAAAGCTAACGGTGGTTTCCCTTCAAGAGTGGGATGACACCGCGACTCACGCGTCGAACCATCGCATGCGGGCGGGGCGCGACACGCAGTTGCGTCACGTGGTAGTCACGCTCGGAGGCGACCTGGTTCGTCTGAGCGCAGATACTGAGTTCGCGTCTCCGCGCGGCAATATTGAAATGCTCGGCCTGTACTTCGTTGATGCTGGCCAGCATTTGGAACATCGCCCGTTCATCGCACATACGCAGCCGCATTGCTACTCTCGCGTTACTTACAAGGGTGCGCTTCAAGGCAAGGATGCGCAATCTGTTTGGGTGGGTGACTGTCTGATTGGCGCAAACGCTGACGGAACGGACACTTACGAGCTGAACCGCAACCTCGTGCTTTCCGAGGGGGCACGTGCAGATTCCGTGCCAAACCTTGAAATTGAAAATGGTGAGATTGAGGGTGCGGGTCACGCGTCCGCAACGGGCCGTTTTGACGACGAGCAGCTGTTCTACCTGATGGCCCGCGGCATCTCTGAACGCGACGCGCGCCGCCTCGTGGTACTAGGCTTCTTCGGCGAGCTGGTAAACCAGATTGGCGTACCCTCCGTCCAGGAACACCTTATGGAAACCATCGAGGCTGAGCTGGAAAAGGGCGGCTCAATGGACAAGCTGGTGTCGCGATGAGCTTCCAAGTTGCATGCCCTGCAGACCTAGAAGCGGGCCAGGCCCGCATGATCGAACTGACGAATGAGGCGGGAGACGAGCTTCCGATCGCGATCATTCGTGACACGGTAGGCGACTGGTACGCGATTGACGATACGTGCCCCCACGCGGACGTGTCTTTGTCCGAGGGAGACATTTCGCAAGCATGTGTGGAATGTTGGGCACACAGCGCTGAAATCAACTTAAAGACGGGGGAGGCCACGCTACCTGTGACCGAAACTGTGCGTACTTATCCCGTGAAGCTTGAAGGCCAGAACGTTCTGGTTGATCTGGAAGTAGAGTAAGGAAAACTTAAATGACTACCCTTGAAATCAAGGATCTGCACGTCAGCGTAGATACCGGCGAGGAAATGAAGCACATCCTCAAGGGCGTAAACCTGACTATCAATTCTGGCGAGAAGCACGCAATCATGGGGCCGAACGGTTCTGGTAAGTCCACGCTCGCGTATGCGCTCGCGGGCCACCCGAAGTACCAGATTGATTCCGGTGAGGCCCTGCTTGATGGCGTGAATATTTTGGAGATGGATCCGCACGAGCGTGCCCAGGCTGGTCTGTTCCTCGCGATGCAGTATCCGGTTGAAGTGCCGGGTGTGACCGTGTCGAACTTCCTGCGCACCGCTAAGACCGCCATTGATGGTGAGGCTCCAAAGGTTCGCTCTTGGGTGAAGGAACTTAAGGAAGCTACGGATAACTTCCGTATGGATCCGGCGTTCACGGAGCGTGAGGTAAACGTAGGTTTTTCGGGCGGCGAGAAGAAGCGTCTGGAGATTTTGCAGATGGAAATGCTGAATCCGAAGATGGCTATCTTGGATGAGACGGACTCTGGCCTAGATATTGATGCTCTGCGTATTGTGTCTGAAGGTGTGAACCGCGTGGCCGACAGGTCGAACCTCGGCGTTCTACTGATCACGCACTACACGCGAATCCTGCGCTACATCAAACCGGATTTTGTGCACGTGTTTGTGAATGGTCACATTGTTGACGAGGGCGGTCCGGAGCTTGCTGACCGTCTTGAAGAAGAAGGTTACGACCGTTACCTGAACAACTAGTCCGGAGATTTTGATGACAACTGATCGGCTTGCCAAAGCGCTTTCTGCCCAGGAAGTGGAGCATCTGCGCACGCAGTTTCCTATTCTTGGACGCATTGGACGCGATGGTAAGCCGATCATTTATCTCGATTCTTCGGCTACATCGCAAAAGCCCGTTAGAGTGATCGAGGCTGAAGCTGAGTTTTACCGTTTGCATAACGCGGCGGTAAACCGGGGCACGCACATGCTGGGCGATGAATCAACGGGAGCGTTTGAGGCTGCGCGCGAAACGGTTGCGAACTTTGTTGGGGCTGACGCCCGTGAGATTGTCTGGACGAAAAACGCAACTGAGGCTATCAACCTTGTGGCTTACGCGATGTCTAACGTAGCCGCCGGTATGGGAGGAACTCAGGCGCAGCGCTTCCGGGTTGGGCCCGGTGACAAAATCGTTGCCACACGCGCCGAGCACCATGCGAATCTGCTCCCTTGGCAAGAGCTCGCAGCCCGCACGGGTGCCGAGTTCGCGTTCCTCGACCTGCTTCCAGATGGTCGCATTGACCTTGAAACGTTGAACGTAATAGATGAGCGCACCAAACTGGTTGCTTTTACTCACGCATCAAACGTGACAGGCGCGGTGTCGCCGGTAGAACAGATCGTGGCCGCAGCGCGCAACGCGGGTGCCCTCGTTCTGCTTGATACGTGCCAGTCATCAGCGCACATGCCCATAAACGTGCGCGAACTAGGTGTTGACTTCGCCGTGTTCTCTTCGCACAAGATGCTTGGGCCAACCGGTGTAGGTGCACTTTGGGGGCGCTACGAGTTGCTTGAGGCGATGCCTCCGGTACTGGTGGGCGGTTCTGTCATTGCGAACGTGACGATGGAAAAATCGATCTATTTGCCTCCGCCAAACCGTTTTGAAGCCGGCTCGCAGCCGGTGGCTCAAGCGGTGGGTTGGGCGGCTGCGCTCGACTTCCTGAGCGAGGTAGGCATGGATCGGATTGCGGCGCATGAGGAGCAAATCACAGCTGCTCTACTTGATGTGGTTAAAAACGCCGACGGCGTGCAACTACTCGGACCAGCAGATACTAAGAATCGTCTAGCGGTGGTGGCGTTCGCCGTGGAAGGCGTGCATCCGCACGATGTGGGCCAATACCTCGATTCGGAGTCCGTTGCCGTGCGCGTGGGACACCACTGCGCGATCCCTCTGCATAAGTTTTTTGGGGTGCGCTCATCGAATCGCGCTTCGGCGGCATTAACAACTACGCTGGATGAGGTGCACCGGTTCGGTGAAGCCTTGTCGCGAGTTCGTGGTTTTTTTGGAGGAGTGTAAGTGTCAAGCTTGGAGACGTTGTATCAGCAGGTCATCCTCGATCATTCACGCAGGCGTGTTGGTGAGGGGGAGATTCCTGAGGACGTAGATGGAGAGTCCTACCAGGTTAATCCCACCTGCGGTGACGAGATCACGCTCGGCGTTCACGTGAAGGATGGCGAACTCGTTGACTACACCTGGGCAGGTGATGGGTGCTCGATTTCACAGGCCTCAATTTCGGTGATGGCAGAGCTAATCAACGGAAAGTCGATTGCGGAAATCTCGCAGCTGTACAAGGATTTTGAAACCATGATGCATTCGCGCGGAAAGGGCGTTCCTGACGAGCTCCTTGATCGTTTAGAGGACGGCGCCGCGTTTGAGGGCACCGCTAAGTTTCCAAACCGCATCAAGTGCTCACTGCTGGGCTGGTACGCGTTGAAAGACGCGCTGGTGAAGGCAGGAGTCGCATTGGAGGATCAACAATGAGTAATCCCATGGCTAATCCCGAGCCCGTGGAACAGCGCTTCCAGGAGGTCGTACCTGAGGAGGCCGCCGCTACGGTGGATCACGAGAGCCTCGGACAACTTACCGCGCAGGAAGTTGAAGACTGCCTACGTGACGTTATTGACCCTGAACTTGGTATCAACATCGTTGACCTGGGCCTGCTATACGGCATCATGATTGACGAAAATGATCACGTGAATATTGACATGACGCTAACATCCGCCGGCTGTCCGCTTACGGATGTGATTGAGAACCAAGTGCGCATGATGCTGAATGGTGTTGCAAGTGGCGTTACCTTGAACTGGGTGTGGCTGCCACCATGGGGGCCGGACCGTATTACTGAGGACGGTCGCGAACAGCTACGCGCAATCGGCTTCAACGTGTAGTTCTTGCTACGTATGGTTTTGGCTCCGCAAATGCGGAGCCAAAACCAATTGGTAAGAGTTATTTGCCGCCACGCTCTATCATGAGTCGATCTTTCACAACTCTGCGCATGATCTTTCCGATCTGGGAGTGTGGAAGTTCAGAGACTATTGCCAAAGAGCGGGGGAGGGCGTAGTGGGATATTTTCTTTTCTGCCCAGGCGCGTACGTCCTCTAGCGTGATGTTTTCAACGCCCTCATCTAGCACGAGGGCCGCAGTAACCTCTTCTCCTCCGGGAACAGGCATGCCAACGATGGCTACGTCTTTAACTCCGGGCATGGAGCGAATCGCCTCCTCGACTTGCGTGGGGTAGACATTGAAGCCGCCGGACAGGATTAGCTCTTTGCGCCTATCTGCAAGGTAAATGAACCCGTCGTCCACCATGCCTATATCGCCGGTGCGGAAGAACCCATCTTTTGTGAATGCCTGCGCGTTCTCTTCGTCCGCATCCAGGTAGCCGGAAAACACTTGTGGGCCTTTCACGAGGATCTCGCCCGGCTCTCCCTCAGCTGGTTCAACATCGGGGTCGTTGAGGTCTCCCAGACGCATTTGCGTGGAGGGGAAGGGAAGGCCTAGAGCGCCGCGGCGGCGTTGGCTAGTCATGGGGGAACCACACATTGTGGGCGAGGTCTCGGTCATTCCGTACCCCTCGATAATGTACCCGCCAGTGGATTTCTCCCAGCGCTCAGCAACATCGGCCGGTAGCGGCATGGCGCCGCTGATTGCGTAGCGGATCGAAGAAATGTCGATCTTCTTTTCGCGTGCACGCTTTTCAATCCGGTCGAACATGGGCGGAACGCCAACAAAAAACGTCACCGGCGTTCGCGAGTGAGCGGCCAGAGCCATATCAACGTCGAACTTGGGGAGCATGATCTGGCAGGCTCCGTACTTCACCGCGCAAACCAGGAAGAAGCAAAGTCCGAACGAGTGGAAGTAGGGTAGCAACGAGAAGAAGTTCTCAGCGCCCTCGTGCAACCTGTAAACCCACGACAGGTTCTGGTTTGCGTTTGACCCGATGTTCTTGTGGGTCAAAGGAACCGATTTTGGTACGCCGTTAGTTCCTCCCGTGTGCAAGATTGCCGCTATGTCAGAGCCGATTGCATGCGGCGTTGACGGGTCAATTGGGCTGGCTGCACGCACCTTGTCATCCCAGGATAGGGTGCCGGCCGGAGCTGCTAAGCGCATCTGATCGCGAGCTTTGCGGGCCGGGGCGATGGGAAGCGCTAGCATCGTCTTCTTAGTAACCGGCATGTAGCGAGTGATGTCGACGGTAAAAACAGTTTGGAGCTGGTGGCCGGGGCCAAAGGCAAACTTGGAGACTGACTTTTCCCATACGACGGCTACTTTGCCGCGGTGGCGTTTAATTTGCTGTTCAATCTCTGATATTGGGGCGAGCGGATTGTGTTCAGCAGCAATCGCTCCAATGCGCATGAGGGCGTAGAAGACGATCACGTGTTGTGGGCAGTTTGGTAGCGCGATAGAAATGGCATCTCCTCTGCGAACTCCCGCGAGGCGAAGGACGTTTGCAGCGCGATCAACTTCGGTCTTTAGCTGACTGTAGGTAAGTTCCTGCCCAAAGTACTGGGTTGCGGGTCGATTTGGGTAGAAGCGTGCCGTTTCTTCTAGCACCTGGTAGAGGGAGGTTTCTGGCTCCGCGATCTCGTAAGGCACGCCTTTTTCGTAGTGCGAGCGCGCCATCTCGGTGATGGTCGACATGATTCTCCTAAAGGAACTATGCTCTTATCTTACGCTAGCGTAAGTTATTGCCCCTCGCATAATTTATCGCGTCTAGATCACCTTTGTGTAGCATTTTGCCCGCCTCAAAGGGTGGGCAAAATGCGTCGGGATAAAGCAGGTGGTTTTACTGGAAGTAATCCGGGCCGTGTGATTCCTGCGCACGCGGCTGGGCTTGAGACGGTGCAGGCGGAATGATGCCGCGTTGGGCCAGCACCCATTGCGGATAGAGGCCTTGCCATTCTGGGTAGAAACGTCCCTTGGAAAGCTCTCCGGCCAAGTAAACGGCATCGGGCTGCGGCGTCTTACTCGGGTCGTGAACGCGGCTTACTTTTGCCTTCTTCGCCGCGAAAGCGAGGGCAGTGGTAACGGTGCTCATGATCGCTGCAGATAGCAAAAACGAAAGCGGGGTAGAAGTGGTCTCTTCACTGATGAGGGAATCGGAAGTGTTAGAAAACGCCTCGATGGTAAAGATAACCATGTTGTTGGAAGCATGCATGGCAACCGCAGCCTCAACGCCGCCCGTATACCACATGAGAAATACTGCGCACAAAGAGAACACGACCAGGTCGGCGAGGATCCACACGTCCAACGATCCGTGTAGGAGCGCGAATACCGGGGCAGAGGCCAAGGTGGCTACGATCAAAGAAGCCCAGCGATTAGGGATCCACGATCCGAACATTTGCAGGAATCCAGCGCGAAATGCCAGTTCCTCTGCAGCGCTTTGGAACGGGACCAACACGAGCGTGAGTAGTAGGAGGATGGCCAGTTGTGGTCCGGGTTTGAATTCCGTGCCCTCAAGCAAACTCATTGGAATGAAGAAGATCGCGAAGATTGGTATGGCAATGGCGAAGCAAGTGGCCAGCCATTTGTAGCGCAAGCGACCTTCAACCGAGAAAAAGTAGCCCACGCCCGTACGTGCGCCCAACGCCACGCCGGCTAATACGGCGGGAATCAGAACGGCGATGCTAAGCATTAGGACGGTGAAGACAACTGGATCCGTAGCATCGATCTCGCCGGTAAATAGCTGCTCGTATCCGGGGCTGTGGAGGGCGGGTAAGGCTAGGGGAAGTAATGTTACCACGGTTGATAGGGCAAGGAAGACTACCAGCGCAATAACGATCGCCAGAAGAGGTCGGTACCAGCGCCTGTCTGGGCCGGCAGAGAGTTTGTGGTATTCGGCGGGCTCTCGCGGTTGGATTTGCGGTAGGTGAAGCAAAGCGGCCTCCTAGTTGCCGTAGAAACGGGCAAGGGTTTCTTGCTTGTACTCGGTGTACTCACCGTTTCGGATGGATTCGCGGATGCTATCCACAAGGTGAACGGTGAACCATTCGTTATGAATCGTTGCAAGTGTCGAAGCTAGTATTTCGTGAGCTTTGAACAGGTGGTGGACGTAGGCGGTTGTGTAATTTTGGCACGTGTAGCAACCGCATCCGTCAGCTAACGGGCCGAAATCGCGTTTGAACCGTGCGTTCGTGATGTTAACGCGCCCATCGGGAGTGTATATCGCGGCGTTGCGTGCCACGCGTGACGGGTTGACGCAGTCGAACGTGTCAGCACCCGCCTCGATCGCGGCAAAGAAGTCATCAGGTTCAGAGATGCCCAGGAGGTGACGAGGCTTATTATCGGGTAGTGCGCTGGTTAGCCAAGAGACGATAAGCCCGAGATTTTCTTTCTCGAGGGCGCCGCCCAAGCCGAATCCGTCAAAGCCTTCGCTGTTAATACCCAGCTGTTCCAAGTCTGGTGACGTGCGCATTTGGGTGAGGGTACGCGCCGCTTCGTTACGCAAATCTTTGTACTGTGCTCCTTGCAAAACGCCGTAAAGTTGCTGGTACGGCTTGTCGGGATTCTCGGCGGTGAGGCGCCAATGCTGATCTAAGGAGCGCTGCGCCCAGCGGTGCGTACGCGCAAGTGACTCAACCTGATAGTCATAGGGGTGGAGCAGGGAAGTGAGCTCGTCGAAGGCAAACATGATGTCTGCCCCCAGCTGATGCTGAATACTTAGCGAAATCTCGGGGTTGAACCTGTGCTTAGTGCCGTCAATGTGCGAGCGGAACACCACCCCGTCCTCGTCCACGGCGGCGCGGTTGCGGCGAACGGCCTCCGCGGCTTCATCTTCGGCAGTTACCTTCTTGCCGGCAAACTCTTGCGAGAGAACTTTCTTGTAGTTAGAGCCAAGCGACAGAACTTGGAAACCACCAGAATCAGTGAACGTGGGGCCGGCCCAATTCATGAACTTGCCTAGGCCGCACCCGGCCTCCACAATATCTGCGCCCGGTTGCAGGTAGAGGTGGTAAGCGTTTGCAAGTAGGGCTTGCGCGCCAAGCTCCTTCATCATTTCGGGAAGCACACCCTTTACGTTGGCAAGGGTGCCAACCGGGATAAAGGCGGGAGTCTCGATGGTGCCGTGCGCCGTTTGAAGCGTGCCAACGCGCCCGAGAGGACGCGGGCCGTCGCCGGTTTCCACCTCGACTTCATCCAACCACGCCGCAACTTTGAAGCCGCGCGAAGCCTCGATGCGCTCGCGGTGTGCCTGCGTGATTGGCGCGTTAGACATGGGACTCCTCGTAGCTTTCTATGCGCTTGATCCAACCGATCACTCGGTAGGTCACGGGCAAAAGAATCACCTCAACCCCGACTTTATACACGTAGCCGACAAACAGATAGTTCAAAAATTCCGCGCCCGTAATCACGCCGTAGAACGCAACCGTGCAGAAAATAAGGGTGTCCGCGAACTCTCCAACCAGAGTGGAACCGATCAGGCGCGCCCACAGGTGGCGTTCCCCCCACTTTGCCTTGATACGTACTAGAACCCACGAATTCAGTAGCTGACCGGCCAAATATCCGAGTACAGATGCAGCCACAATACGCGGAACAAAGCCCAGTACGGCAACAAAAGCTTCCTGGTTTTCATAGCCTGGACCGGCTGGTGCCGCACCTACAACGAGGAAGGTTAGAGCGGCAAGGATAGAGAACGCGAAGCCGGCGAGTATGGCTCGGCGCGCACGGGAAAATCCGTAGACTTCCGACAGCACGTCACCAAGAATGTAAGTGAGGGGGAACAGTACGGCACCGCCATCGAACACTAAAAGTGCGGGGCCGATATGGATTCCAATTAATTTGGTTGCTGCAATATTCGAAAGGATTAGCAGGGCAACGAATGAGATCGCGACGATGTCATAAACGCGCGGCTCACGGGTTTTCACACTGTTTAAAGTCACGCGGTAAACATACTACAAGGCCGGTTTAGACTCTATTCGTTACCCATTTACACTGGTCATTGTGATTAATGTTTCGAACCTTACTGTGCGGATTGGCCCGCGCACCCTTTTGCAGGGCGCCAGCTTCCATGTTGATAAGGGAATGCGGATCGGTTTGGTGGGCCGCAACGGGGCCGGCAAAACTACAACCATGCGCATGCTGGCCGGCGAACCGGATCGGGGTGAAGCCGAGTTTGATGGCACCGTGGTGCGTCGTGGCAGCCTCGCCTATTTGCCGCAGGATTCGCGTGTAGCGGACCCGCAGCAGAAGGGGCTGGACCGAATTTTATCGGTGCGAGGCATTGATCAGCTGCTTGCGAAAATTGAGAAGGCGCAAATACAGATGAGCACATTGGAGGGGCCGCGCCAGCAGAAAGCTATGGAGCGCTATGTGCGCCTAGATCAAGAGTTCACCAATCAGGGCGGGTATGCCGCCAAAGCGCAGGCTTCCCAGATTGCGTCCTCTCTCGGTTTGAACGAGGATCAGCTCTCGCGCCCCCTCGGGACCCTCTCAGGTGGTCAGCGTCGCCGCGTTGAACTCGCGCGCGTCCTATTTTCCGAGGCTGAAGTTCTGCTCCTTGATGAGCCTACGAACCACCTCGACCATGATTCCCTAATCTGGCTTCGCGACTTCTTGAAGACGTATCCGGGTGGGATGATAATCATCTCTCACGATGTGGCGCTGATCCGCGAGACCGTGAACCATGTGATGCACCTGGACGCGGACCGCGCGGTTGTAGACCAGTACAACATGGGCTGGGATCTGTATTTGAAGCAGCGAGAAGAAGACGAGCGGCGGCGCAGGCGTCAGCGGGCAACAGCTTTAAAGAAGGCGGAGGCGCTACGCGCGCAAGGCGAGAAGATGAGGGCGAAAGCAACCAAGGCGGTAGCTGCCCAGCAGATGCTTCGCCGCGCGGAAGAACTCGAGGCCAGCGTCGAGCCGGTGCGACAGGTAGAGAAGGTTGCGCGTCTGCGTTTCCCAGAGCCTGCTGCGTGCGGAAAGGTGCCGTTGCGTGCCTCTTCGCTTTCGAAAACCTATGGATCGCTCGAAGTCTTTACAGGCGTTGATTTGGCCATTGACCGCGGCTCGAAAGTGGTAGTGCTTGGGCTGAATGGTGCGGGTAAAACTACGCTTCTTCGGATCCTGGCTGGAGCTCTCAGCCCCGATACTGGCGAGGTTGAAGCCGGTTATGGATTGAAGCTCGGTTACTATGTGCAGGAACACGAGACGCTAGATCCAAACAAAACCGTGCTGGAGACGATGGTTGCGGCCGCACCCGCATTCGACGACACCCGGGTTCGCAATGTCCTTGGCCAGTTTCTGTTTTCTGGTGAGGACGTGGATAAGCCTACGGCTGTGTTGTCAGGTGGGGAGCAGACCCGGCTCGCTCTGGCCACGCTAGTGGTATCGGCCGCTAACGTTCTGCTGCTTGACGAGCCAACTAACAACCTCGACCCAGCCTCACGAGAGGAAATCCTCTATTCGTTGAAAACATACGAGGGGGCGGTGGTGCTCGTAACGCACGACCCGGGTGCGGTGAAAGCGCTGGAGCCAGATCGCGTGCTTCTGCTACCCGACGGGGATGAGGACCTGTGGGATGACTCTTACTTGGAGCTCGTGACTCTCACTTAAAGCTGGTGGCCATCGTTTAAGCTTGCGCGCTCTTCTTCGGTGAGTGAGCGAGGGTCTACGGGCTTGGGGGCTGGTGCGGTGGCCGCTTCAACCTCGCTGATAGGAACAACGCGATGGGGGAAAGACCGTAAGCTGACAAATTCGGTGAGGAAATCGCGGTGCCTCTCGCACGCCAGCCAGGTTTTTTCGCGCGCAGCATGGATCTTTGGGTTAGACCAGATAACCGCCCAGCGAGCTACTTCGGTGCACTGGCGGGCTGAACAGACGTGGAAATGCTTTTCGCTCACGCCCCAATACTATAGTTTGCCCGCAAGGTCCTCGATTCGCCCTACAAAACCAGTGCGCGATCTCTTAGAGTTGAGGCATGGGGCAAACACTGATTCTTGTCCGTCACGCCCAGGCGCGTCACGGGGGTATGCGGGACGAGTTGCGCCCGTTGACCAGGGCTGGCCAAGAGCAGGCTCGACAACTTGCCCGTAGAGTAAAAAATTTAATAGGCAATGGTGTGATTCTGCATTCTCCGGCGGTCCGTGCTTTACAGACCGCGCGGGAGATTGCCCGCGAGAGCGGCGGTCAGCTTCTGCAACTGAACGAGCTTTACTACGCGGATGAATATGATCTGTTGCGATCCATACCTGCGTTAACCGGCCCTGTGATGGTGGTAGGTCACGCGCCGACCATCCCGTACGCGGCTGCGCTGATCGCACTCGGTGAGGGCAGTGACCTCATCGTCGCCCGGGGCTGTCCAACCGCCACTGCCTACGTGTTCGAGATCCCCGACTTAACCCAGTTACGGCGGGCCAGCGCCGCCCTAAAAGATTTGATTGTCACGCCCGCTCGGTGACTTTTGTAATGCCAAAATTGTGACTACAGGCAGGGGGCCAAGAAGCCGATCCCTGGTGTAGTTGGAGTATGGAAACAAAAACGAATGCTCCCGCGGTCTCGGTTGCTTCAGTTGCCAAATCGTTCAAATCCGTGCAGGCACTAAAAGGCGTGTCGTTCGAGATTGAACGTGGTGACATAGTTGCGATTCTTGGACCAAACGGGGCTGGCAAAACAACACTGATAGACACTGTTCTTGGACTTTCCAAGCCGGATAGCGGAAGTACTAGCCTTTTTGGCCTTACCGCAAGCGAAGCCATTGCGAAATCCCTGGTGGGAGTCGTCATGCAAACGGGTGGTCTTTTACCAAACGTTTCTGTGCGTGACACGGTTAGTGAGGTCGCGGCCGCATTCCCGAAGCACATTCCGGTAGCGCAGGTGCTGCAAGAGGCTAACCTTTCCGAGATTGCTAGACGCAAGGTGGGGAAATGCTCGGGCGGCGAAATGCAGCGCATTCGGTTTGCGTTGGCCCTACTGGGAGCTCCTGACCTCCTAATCCTTGATGAGCCTACGGCTGGCATGGATCCTCGTGCCCGGCGCGACTTCTGGACCACCATGGAGTCACAGGCTAAGCGCGGACGCACAATCATCTTCGCTACGCACTACCTCGAAGAAGCGGAACATTTTGCTAAGCGCGTCATCTTTATGAATGAGGGCGAGGTCGTAGCTGACGGAACCGTTGATGAGGTGCGCGGTCTGGTTGCCGGCACCACGGTGGAAGCCCATATTGATGGCGCCTTGACTTTGGAGCAGGTGCGTGCATGGCCGGAGGTGCTAAGTGCTCACCCGGAGGGGCAGAAGGTGTCTATCTCAACGGGTCTTTCAGACGCTGTTGCACGGCGCTTGCTAGATGCTGGGGCAACGAATCTTCGCATTAGTTCAGCTTCGCTTGAAGACACGTTCTTTGAGCTGACGGAAAGGAGTGGAAAATGAGCGCAAACTTGGTAGCTTCGCGCCCAGGTGCGTACGTGTTTTACAACGTAAAGAGGCTGCTTTCAGATTGGTCGCTATTAGCATTTGGCATCGGCTTACCCGTTGTTCTCTACCTGGTTTTTGGCGCCACCTTGACAGACATGGATGTACGCTTGGCGCACGGAAACTTCGCGGCTTACGTGATGATCTCAATGGCTGTTTACGGTGGAATAACCGGGGCGGTTGGGCAGATTGGCAGCGTGGTGGTGGAATCGAACACCGGATGGTCTCGCCAGCTCGCCCTCACTCCACTTACTCGAGGGAAGAGGATAGCAGGGCTTATCGTGCCCGCCTTGGTGAGTGTCGTACTTCCGGTTGCCGCCGTGTTCCTCACGGGATTCTTGACGGGATCTGAAATGAGCGCAAAGGCTTGGGCTACTGGCTTCGTGTTTGCATGCCTGTCATCCATTCCATTCACGTTCTATGGTTCGGCAGTCGCATACGCGTTTCGTTCTCCAACAGCCGTGTCAATCGCTGCTACTGCATTGGTTCCGTTAGCGTTTTTTGGCAACATGTTCGCCCCGATATCGCCCACGATGTTGAAGATCGGCATGTTCACACCCATGTATGGTCCATCTGCACTGTCTCGTTACTGGCTAACCGATGGGGCACAAAGCATTTCTCAAGATCCTTGGTTTGTACAGCATGATCTGTGGGTAGGGATAGTTAACATATTGGTGTGGGCGGCCGTGTTCGCCTTGGCAACCGCGCTACTTCGCAGGAGGACCTTGGAGAGACAATGAAAATGAAGGCCGCAGCGAAGTTCAGCTGGACTGACAGTGCTTATGCTTCCGTCTGGCTAATCTTCTTAGTTTTCTCGATCGTCTCGCTAGCCACGGATAACATGCCTAGCCCGCAGCGCACGTTCGGATTCGTCTTCCTCATCATGTTCGCGCTGATGTATCCCATTGCCAACGGGTATTTAGGTAGTTGGCCAGAGGGGCCAGTTGGTCAGCGTGTGGCTTTTTGGTGGGCGGTGCTCTGCATCCCCATAATCGGGTTCAGTATTTTTGTGAGCCCTCTGTTCAGCTACGTGTTCTTTCCCTACATGTTCGCAATTACGGTATTCACACTACGTGGGCCAGTGCGGCTTTGGCTGGCAGCAATATTGGTGGCGGCGTGCACCGTCCTCGCGCTGCTCTTTGCGCCAAGTAAAACGATCTTGATGGTGTGGTTAGGCCACGCGCTACTGTCGCCAATCCTGATGCTTCCAATCGCGCTTGTGTCGGAGAAGGTTGAGCGTCAAGATGCCCTCGCTGCCGAGGTTGCGATAGCTCACGAACGTGAAGAGATAGCAGCCGACTTGCATGACCTGCTGGGGCAAACCCTCACGCTCCTTTCCCTGAAGGCAGATGTTGCGGCGAAGGTAGCTGAACGCCAGCCGGAGAACACCGCAGTAGTAAAAGAGAGCCTGGATGAGATCGCGGGCCTGTCAAGAGTTGCCCTCGCAGAAGTGCGCGCTGCAGTAACTCGCACCCGAATGCCAGACTTTGCCGGTGAGATGCAAGCTGCAAGAAGGGCTTTGCAAACTGCAGGCATCGCAGTCCAGTCTCCGGCTCCAGAAGAGTCAGCTCGCGTCGCCGGCGTGAACTCCTATCTCTTTGGGTGGGTGCTTCGTGAAGCCGTAACCAACGTGGTGCGTCACTCGGACGCATCTTCCTGCACCATCAACGTCACGCCCACATCCATAACCGTTAGTGATAACGGGCGTGGATTTCAGCAAGTCGGCGCAGGTGGGTCCGGTCTTTCCAGTATGAAGCGTAGAGTCGAAGAGGCCGGGGGAAGCGTCGCTATAACGGGCGATGAGGGCACAACGGTTGAAGTTCGCATGGCGGGGAGGAACTAGCGATGGAAGCAATCCGTGTCGTAATCGCAGACGACCAGCATCTCGTGCGCGGAGCACTTGCCGCTCTGCTGGCTCTCGAAACTGACATTGAGGTGGTGGCGGACGTTGCAACGGGTAATGAAGCGCTTGACATCGCGCGCCGCAAGGAAGCGGACGTGCTGGTGCTGGATATTGAAATGGGGGAGGAATCCTTAACTGGCCTTGAAGTTGCTGAGAAAGTATCGCAACTTCACCTGCCTGCGCGGGTTCTAATAGTCACTACGTTCGGTCGCCCCGGATACTTACAGCGAGCTCTTGAAGCTGGGGCCCTCGGATTTATCGTCAAAGACACGCCATCGTCGCAGCTAGCTGAAGCGGTGCGGCGCGTCCATCGCGGTCTGCGCGTGATCGACCCTGCGCTCGCGGAAGAGTCCTTGTTTACGCCGCGTTCTCCGCTATCGGAGCGGGAGGCAGACGTGTTACGAGCCGCCCTTGCGGGTGGGTCGATCAAACATGTAGCCGAGGCGTTGGGCTTAAGCCAAGGAACGGTGCGAAACCATATTTCGTCGGCTATAGCAAAGGTTGGGGCAGACAACCGTTACGAGGCGTCGAGGATAGCTCGGGACCGCGGCTGGCTGTAGCTCCACTTCGAACCACGCATCCTGTTTGGGCTGAGAGGTTTTCCTCTCAGCCCATTTTCGCGTCCACGGTGCTCCTCCTGGTTCCGAAGATTGACGCAAAACACAAAAATCCCTCCACCTCACTCCACACTTAATTTTGGCTATTTAGCAGGCTTTATTTATGTTCAACATTTGGAAATCGCGCTTATATTGTTCCAATGGGGTTGGAAGTGGGGTAAAGTGGTGATAACCGAATAGGTGTGGTTAGCGACGGGGAGGTGAAACGTGTTCCTAGGTACGTATGAGCCAAAGCTAGATCCGAAGGGGCGCGTGATCTTGCCCGCAAAGTTTCGTGAACAGCTTTTGGAAGGCTTGGTGCTAACGCGAGGTCAGGACAGGTGCCTGTACGCGTTTCCAAAGTCCGAGTTTGAAGGCATGTTCGACCAGCTACGGCAGGCTCCGCTGAGCTCAAAGCAGGCACGCGATTACGTTCGCGTGATGCTCTCGGGCGCTTCAGACGAGTTGCCGGACAAGCAGGGGCGAATCACGATCCCGCAGAACCTTCGCACCTATGCGGGTCTTACTCGCGATCTAGCTGTCATAGGAGCTGGCGCGCGGGTGGAGATTTGGGACGCCGAGCAGTGGGCAATGTACCTCGAGAATCAAGAAGAGGTCTTCTCGTCTACTGCCGACGAAATTATTCCGGGAATGTTCTAGTTCATCCTGGTCTCCAACCGAGAATCCGAAGTCACTTCCCCGGCGGCGGACGCGGTGGGAGTCCTGGCTGAACTAGTTCGTAATGAGAGGGGGCATCGTGGAGCTTTCGCCTGAAGCAATCAGTGAGCTACATGATCCCGTTCTCGTATCCAACGTTCTTGAATTGCTGGATCCAGTTTTGGCCAATGGTGGTGTGCTGGTAGACGGGACTCTCGGTATGGGTGGCCATACCGAGGCGGTTCTTAAGGCCTTCCCAAATGCTTCGGTTATCGGTATTGACCGAGATCCGCGTGCGATTGAGCTGGCCAGTGCGCGCCTTGCGCAGTTCGGATCTCGTTTTACTCCGTTTCTCGCCACTTATGATCAGATTGAAAGCGTCATTGCGCAGGCTGGTCTATCAGCGGTTGATGCGGTGTTCATGGATCTGGGTGTCTCATCCCTTCAGCTCGATGACGATGAACGGGGTTTCTCGTATTCACGCCGGGCACCCCTAGATATGCGCATGGATCAAACCGGCGGAATGAGTGCTGCGGATTTGCTCGCGTCTGCTAGTGAAGCTGAGCTTGCTCGAATCCTGCGAGTTTATGGCGAAGAGAGGTTTGCCAGCCGGATCGCGCGACGCATTGTCTTGACACGCGAGGAGCAGCCGCTTACGGACTCTTTGCAACTAGCGGAGCTGGTTCGTGAAACGATTCCGGCGGCAACGCGGCGCTCGGGTGGACACCCCGCGAAGCGGACGTTCCAGGCCCTTCGAATAGCTGTAAATGATGAGCTCACGATTTTGGAACGGGCGTTGCCCTCCGCGCTGTCGACTTTGCGCGTTGGGGGTCGCTTGGTGGTGGAGTCGTACCAATCTCTCGAGGATCGCATCGTTAAGCACCTATTCAAAGAAGGCTCTACACCCCTGCAAATGCCAAAGGGGTTACCGATCCGGCCTAGTGAACAGCCGCAAGCTCCTTTGGAACTTCTTACGAGGAAGGCGATTCAAGCGTCGGAGGCTGAAGTTGCGGTGAATCCGCGGGCTAAATCGGTGCGCTTGCGCGCGGTCCAACTTAACACTCCCTACAACAAGCAAGATAAAAGGAGCTCCCAATGACGTCGAGCGCTCTAAGAACGCGGCCGGCTCAGCCAAGGCGCGAGCAATCACGTCCTCCTCTTCGCGTTATCGCGTCCGAGGCTGGTCCGCGAGCTGCTTTCCCCGTGATTGCTATAGTTGCGTTGGTGTTGATCGCGGTACTTGCTGTGAACCTGTTTATCACTACCCAAATGGCGCAAACCGCCTACGAGATTCGCGACTCACGTGCGGAGCTTGTTCGGCTGACTGAAGAGACGCAAACACTACGGCAGAAGTTGCAGGTGGCCTCATCTCCGGCAGCGTTGCAAAAGGCGGCGGACGCGCAGGGCATGGTCCCTGCAGGTCAGGCGGGTTTCATTAAACTGAGTGAAGGTAGTGTAGAGGGCGGAATCGCAGCCGTTCGTTAGTTAGGAGGCCAGGTGAGTAAAACGCAGGCCGGCTCGCAAACGGCGACACGTGTATTTTTTGGCATCGCTATCTTCTTTTTCGTTGCGATTATGCTGCAGCTGATTAATGTGCAGATAAGTCAAGGAGCTGATCTGGCCGAGCAGGGTAGGTCGGTGCGCATGCATGCGGCAACGATTGAT
Source organism: Actinomyces sp. HMSC065F11 (assembly GCF_001813085.1). Classification (NCBI taxonomy): domain Bacteria; kingdom Bacillati; phylum Actinomycetota; class Actinomycetes; order Actinomycetales; family Actinomycetaceae; genus Actinomyces; species Actinomyces sp. HMSC065F11. The sequence goes on along the minus strand of NZ_KV811465.1, from coordinate 268,489 downwards.
CCGCGGCGCGGAGACATCGTAGATGCTAATGGAAGCACGTTTGCAACCACAGTGGAGACCTACCACATTGCGGTAAACCAGGTGAATATCGCCAACACCAAAGTGTGGGACATCGACGAAGAGGGTAACCGAACCCAAATTGGGGCGGGCCCCGTTTTTGTTGCGCAAAAACTTGCTCCGGTTTTGCAGATGGACGAGGCCGAGGTGGGAGGCCAACTGATTGGCAACTCCACGTACCACTATCTGAAGAAAGACGTTGACGTTGAGACCTGGCGGAAGGTACGTGCACTACAGATTTACGGCATCGAGTGGGAGCCTTCCTACAAGCGCGTGTACCCAAACGACACGGTCGCAGCCTCGATTATTGGAACCATCGATGCCGAAGGAAAGGGCTCGTCGGGTCTTGAACTCACGCAGGACGCTAAGCTAACGGGTCAGCCTGGTCGCATGGTCCAAGAGTATGGCCCATACGGTGAGGTCATTCCGGGTGGCAAAACGATCTCGGAACCAGCTGTTCAAGGCGCGACCGTGCACACAACGCTACGTTTGGATCTACAACACTCCACTGAGGAGATTGTAAATAAGGCCGTGGAAACCTATTCGGCCCAGTGGGGAAGCGCCATTGTTCAAGAGATCTCTACGGGCAAGATCTTGGCCATGGCCGAATCGGGAAACAAACCAATTACCAACCAGCCACAGCCGGTTAAGAGCGTGCAATACTCGGTGGAGCCCGGCTCTATCGGCAAGATTTTGACATTTGCCACTGCCCTTGACGAAGCAAAAATTACCCCCGTCACCCCGGTGCTGTCGCAGTACAAGTACACAACGCCAGATGGGCAAGAGTTTCAGGATTCACACGAGCATCCTGACTACACGCTCACCGCAACGGGTGTCCTTGCGGAATCTTCTAACACCGCTACCGTCCGTGTCGGATCGATGGTTACTGACGATGAGCGCTATAAGCTTATGAAAGCAATGCACCTTGGCGAGGCAATTGATATCGGTCTGCCGGGGGAGGCTCCCGGTATTTTGGTAGAGCCGTCACAGTGGGATGGACGTCAGCGCTACACCACTATGTTTGGGCAAGGTTACGCGGTAACCCAGCTCCAGCAGGTTGGAATGATGGCTGCCTTTGCTAACGGGGGTGTGTATCAGCCTGCCCGCCTGATTGAAGGGTGGACTAGTCCGGACGGTACTTACGAGGCCGCTTTGCAGCGCGAACCGGAACGTGCGCTCGACGCAGATACGGCTAAGACGGTTTTGACGATGCTTGAATCAACGACGGCCGATGAAGAGGGCACGGGCTATACGTTTAACGTTGAGGGTTATCGCATAGCTGCGAAGACGGGTAGTGCCGAGGTTTTCGAGAATGGGCTGACGATTGGTACGGCCACGACAGTTGCAGGTGTTGTTCCCGCCGATAAGCCGGTTATTGCGGTTTCGGTTATCTTGTACCTGCCAAAGTACGGAATCCTTGCTGCTCAGTCTGCGGGCCCGTTGTTCAAATCAATTGTTACAGAGTCGGTGCAAAATCTGGGTATTCCAGGCTCGTCTGAAGAGGCCGTGCTTTACCCGATGAAGCCTTAGGACTGCTATGAGTGAACTAAAAGATTTACGTCCTAGCTCGGTAAGGGGAATCAGCGCGCAGCATCTTGCGAGTGCGCTGGGGGCTACAATCCGCCGTGCGGATTCCGATCCGCTGATTACCGGGGTAACGCTCGATTCGGCGGATGTGCAGCCAGGGGACCTATTCGTTGCGATTCCCGGCTTCAAACGTCATGGCGCAGAGTTCGCCCCTAAAGCTATTGCGGGGGGTGTCGTCGCAGTTGTCACAGACGCTGCAGGGGTTTCTATGCTCGAGGGCACAGAGGGTTTTGCACTGCTGGAGGTAGCAGATCCGCGGGCATTCGCAGGGTTGGCGGCGACCCAAGTTTATGGCAATCCCGGCGAGTCCATGAGCGTTATTGGAATTACTGGAACGAACGGTAAGACCACAACTGCACACTTTGTGCATCACGTGCTTTCGCAGATGTCAGGACCCACGCTGTTGATCGGGACGGTGGGGGTGAGCCTCGGTGACACGCATGTTTCTTCTGCACGCACGTCTCTCGAAGCACCCGTTTTGCATCGTGTTTTGGCCTGGGCATTAGAGCGCGGCGCAAAGAACGTGGTCATGGAGGTCTCTAGCCACGCATTGAGTCTGCACCGCGTGGCGGGGATGAAGTTTGACGTTTCAGCATTCTTGAATCTGCAGCGCGATCATTTGGATTTCCATAAAACGATGGAGAGCTACTTCGAGGCAAAAGCCAGCCTGTTTGACGGTTGTCTTTCGAAGCGAGCAGTGATTTGTGTAGATGACGAGTGGGGAGAACGGCTGGCGCAAATGGTGCGCATACCCACGGTGACGGTTTCAACCAATTCCGAGGCTGATTGGCACGTCATTTCACACTCGCTTAACCAGGTGGATGCGGGAACGGATATGACGATCCGCGAAGGTAAGACTAATGTGCGTCTGCATTGCCCACTGCCGGGAATGATTAACGTGCAAAATGAGCTGACGGCCCTGGCTATCTTGGTCAGTTTAGGTTTTGAGACTGCCAGGGTGTGCGAGGAGCTTGCTCGCACGCCGGGGGTCCCCGGGCGTATGGAGGTAGTGGCGGAACGCTCACCGTCCGCGCCACTCGTTATCGTGGACTTCGCTCACACAGCCGATGCCATTGCGAGCGCGTGCGCGGCTCTAGACCCGGTAACGCCGGGGGCGTTGTGGATTTTGTTTGGTGCAACGGGAGAGCGAGATCGCGGTAAGCGGCCGGAAATGGGCGCGGTGGCGCTGGCCTCAGCTGATTTTGTGGTGCTCACTGATGACGACATCTACGGAGAAGATCCGGCACAGATTCGCGCTGAGGTTGCCGCTGGGTTTGAAGGCGCACCAGGTCGGACCCGTGCCGCGTGGGAAAGTGATGACCGCAAGAGTGCGATTTACGAGGCCGTGCTGGCAGCAAGCCCGGACGACACGGTGCTGATCGCGGGCCGCGGACATGAGACGATCCAGATGATTGGTGAAAAACCCCACGTATTGGACGATCGGGTGGAGGCGCGAGCCGCTCTTTCGAAGCGTTCCTCACGCACTTCGTCGCTGGGAACTGGCGAGCCGGCAACAACCGCGTTGCCAAAGTTACGAATGATCAGCAAAACGTGGGAAGATTTTCAGTAATACTGATACAAGGACGTGTCGCGGCGTTTAGATGGAGAGGCGAATGAGGTACTCAGCAGACGAGATTGCGAAAGTCGTCGACGGTCGACTGGTTGGTGATAACACGGTCGTTTCCGGTGGCGTGTACACGGATTCGCGTGAGGTGACCCCAGAATCGTTGTACATTGCGCGTGTCGGTGAGCACGCCGATGGTCATGATTACCTTGATTCGGCGGTTGAACGTGGCGCTGTTGCGGCGATTGTGACGCGAGAGGACGCGGGGCCGCAGAATCTGACCAAGATCGTGGTGAAAGATGCAACGAAGGCGCTGGGGTTGCTGGCGCAGGCCCATCTGAAGAAGCTTCGCGAAGCGGGCGATATCGACGTTGTGGGGATCACCGGCTCTGTAGGCAAGACCACCACGAAGGATCTAACGGCGGGAATTTTGCGCGCGTTCGCGCCCACTGTTGCGCCGGTTTCTTCGTTTAATAACGAGGTTGGCATGCCGTTGACAGTTCTTCGAGCGGATGAGAACACGCGTTATTTGGTATTGGAGATGGGGGCTTCCGGGCCGGGACATTTGCAGTACCTTGCGAAGATTGCCTCTCCAGATATTGCAGTTGAGCTTGCGGTGGGCAAGGCGCACCTGGGTGGTTTCGGCTCGGTTCCGGCATTGGCACACGCTAAGGCGGAGCTTGTTGAGGGTCTAGCTAAGGGCGGCACAGCAATTTTGAATCGCGACGATCCAAATGTTCGCGATATGCAGTCGCTAGCCAAGGGCGCGGTCTTGTTCTTTTCTGCTGCAGGTAAGTCTGACGCGGAAGTGCGCGCCGTTAACGTAAAGCTCGATGACTCGTCTTGCGCTACCTTCGATCTTGAGGCGGGAGACGTTCTGAAGAAGGTAAAGCTCGGCCTTGTGGGCCGTCATCAGGTATCCAACGCGCTCGCGGCCATCAGCGTTTGCCTGACTCTTGGTTTGGATCCGCAAAAGATCGTCGAGACGCTAAATTCGCTACGCGCGCAGAGCCCGCACCGTATGAGTGTCACGCACACACGCGGCATTACGATAATCGACGATTCGTATAATGCGAATCCGGATTCGATGAAGGCGGGCCTGGAGGTGCTTGGAAAGCTGGGAGAAAATGGGGCGCGGCGCATCGCTGTGCTTGGCGTGATGCTTGAGCTGGGGAAAAGTTCAACGTCTCTGCACCGGGAGGTAGGGCGCCTGGCTGATGAGGCCCGCGTGGATGTGCTGATCACGGTTGGTGAGGGTGCTCAACCAATTGGCGAGCCGCTTGTTGGAAAGGCCGACATTTATCACTTTGAGAGTGCGGAAGAGGCGGGAGCTAAGTTGCGCGATTTGGTTCAAGCGGGAGACTTCGTATTCTTGAAGGGATCGAATGGTTCGGGGGTCTGGAAAATCGCCGACGAGTTTTTAGCGTAGTTAGGACCGGAGGGCTTAAACGTGGTAGCCATTGTCGTTGCGACGGCCGTATCGTTGGTCATCGCGCTGTTCGGCACCAAAGCTTTTATTAAGCTGCTGATTCGTAAAGAGTACGGGCAGTTCATCCGTCAGGACGGGCCAACCCAGCACTTTACGAAGCGCGGCACGCCAACTATGGGCGGTGTCGTGATAATTGCTGCTTCGCTGATTGGCTGGCTGGTAGGGCATATTTCGATTGGGCGGTTGCCGGACTTATCTTCTAGCCTGCTCATGTTTTTGTTTGTTGGACTTGGCATCGTTGGCTTTTTGGATGATTTCATCAAGATTAAGAGACACCGTTCACTTGGTTTGAATCCGGCGGCAAAGATCCTGGGACAATTGGCCGTCGGCACGGTTTTTGCCGGATTAGCGCTTAGCTTCCCTGATGCCAGGGGCAATACTCCCGCCTCGATGAAGATTTCGGTCGTGCGCGATCTGGATTGGGCAAACTTAGCTTTCGCCGGCACGGCGCTAGGCGTGATCCTGTTTATTTTGTGGGCGAATTTCCTCGTGGCCGCTTGGTCTAATGCGGTGAACTTAACGGATGGTCTTGATGGCCTGGCAACGGGCTCATCGATGTTTGTTTTTGGCGCGTACACCGTGATCGCGATATGGCAGTACTACCAATCCTGTGCGGTAACGGTTGCGAACGCCGCCTTGTGTTATGAGGTGAGGGATTCTCTGGGGCTCGCTGTAGCTTCCGCGGCGATAGTGGGCGCGGCGTTTGGATTCCTCTGGTGGAATGCAGCCCCGGCACAGATTTTTATGGGTGACACCGGCTCGCTCGCTCTGGGTGGCGCGTTTGCGGGAATGTCGATTCTTACCCAAACGGAGTTTCTGGCGATCATTATTGGCGGACTATTCATGATTATCGTGATGTCTGACGTGATCCAGATTGGCGTATTCAAGATGACGGGTAAGCGCGTGTTCCGAATGGCGCCGCTTCACCACCATTTTGAACTTTTGGGTTGGAAAGAAATCACGATCGTAATTCGATTCTGGATTATTGCAGGCTTGTTTGCCGTGCTTGGGCTGTCGCTGTTCTACGCGGAATGGGTGGCTGGACTGTGAGCTGGCTTGAGTCTAAAGTCGCGGTGATCGGCCTGGGAACTACGGGCCGCGCGGTTATGGATGCTTTAGGTCAGCTTGGGGTGCGGGCGGTTGGCTTCGACTTGAAGGCGCCCGAAGGGTTTGCGTCATTTGAATCGGGTAACCAGCAGTTCGTTATTGGTGGTGAGGCAGAACAGGCTAGCGCTCTGGCGGATGATTTCGGCCTAGTGGTGGTATCTCCCGGAGTTGCCCCGCATTCTCCAGTGTTTCAAGCGGCGCGGAATCTGAACTTACCGGTGTGGAGCGAGGTTGAACTCGCCTGGCAGATCCAGCAGCACCTCGGTAAAGACATCGCTTGGCTCACCGTGACTGGCACCAACGGCAAGACCACCACGGTTGGTCTTTTAGGTGCGATTTTAGAGGCGGCTTCTGAGCGTGTACGCGTGGTTGGCAACGTTGGCATGCCGATCGTCAGCGTTGTGATGAACGAGGACGTGGACGTGCTGGCTGTTGAGCTTTCTAGCTTCCAGCTATATTCCACGCAATCAGTGGAGCCCGTAGCGTCTGTCTGCCTGAACGTGGATGCTGATCATCTGGATTGGCATGGAACGGTTGAGGAGTATGCGAAGGCGAAGGCGCGAGTGTATGAGAACACGCGCGTGGCATGTGTGTATGACGCGGCAGATTTAGTTGTCGAGAACATGGTGATGCAGGCTGATGTGACCGAAGGGGCACGAGCAATTGGCTACGCTCTTGACGTTCCGGCGGTGTCCCAGATCGGCCTTGCCCAAGATGAGGATGAGGTGCTCATCGTTGACCGTGCTTTTGTAGCTAACCGGCATACGCAGGCAGCGGCTCTTGCCACGCTCGCCGACGTGGCTCACTTCGCGGGTCCATCCCCTTCTGCTGCGATCATCAAAGACACTTTGGCCGCAATCGCGCTTGCTCGAGCCTACGGCGCGTATTCGAAGAAGGACATTGATTCTAGTGCTGTGGTTGCGGGGCTGCGTGCATTCCATCCGGCCGGGCACCGGCGCCAAGTGATTGGCGAGGTTGCCGACATGATTTGGATTGATGATTCGAAGGCTACTAATGCGCACGCGGCTGCCGCGTCCCTGTCAGGTTTCGCCCCGGGAACAGTCATTTGGATCGCCGGAGGGGACGCTAAGGGCCAGGACTTCCACTCCCTGGTGAAGGCTGTTGCGCCGGCATTGCGCGGCGTGGTGGTGATAGGTGCTGACCCTACGCCAATCACGAGTGCGCTTACTGACGTTGCGCCGCAAATTCCGCACGTGGTTGTGGATGGGCATGAAGATTGGATGTATTCCGTGGTCAATGAGGCCGTGGCTTTGTCGCGGCCTGGAGACACGGTTGTATTAGCTCCTGCCGCTGCGTCGTGGGACCAATTCAATAGCTACGCCGAACGCGGTGACGTGTTCCGCGAGGCCGTTGCACGTTTGGACGAGGCGTGGCAAACCCCGCAGGAGCTACCCGGTGATTGAAAAGCTGAAGACCCGCGCCAGAAGCATCCCGAAGCTCCAATTTGGAACGGGAAGCCGCGCTGAGCCTTCTCCGGTCACCACGTATTACCTGATTTTGGTGCCGGTCATTTGCCTCATCGCGATAGGTTTCGTGATGGTGTTTTCTGCCTCAACCGTGCGTGTCATATCGCAGGGAGAGAATCCATATACTGCCTACCTTCGCAATCTTCTAATCATGGCGTTTGGGGTATTCACCCTGGTCGTGGCTATGAGGCTACCAAACCGGTTTTGGTATCGCGCTGCTCCCTGGGTGTTTATAGCGACCTTAATACTGCAGTTCTTGGTTGTCACCCCTCTGGGCGTAGAATCCGGTGGTAACACTAACTGGATCATGATCCCCGGCATATCCTTTCTAATCCAGCCATCAGAAGCGTTAAAGGTCGGGATGGCACTGTTTATTGGCTGGGTCATTATCAGGCTGAATCTGGATCGCACGAATTTTACGCACATCGCGGTAAATGTGGGTTTGCCCCTCGCGGTTGGCCTGGGTGGCATTATGGCGGGTCATGACCTCGGTACAGCTCTAGTCGTGGTGGCACTGGCCGCGGGAGCTCTAGCTGCTGCACGTGTACCCGGTAAGTGGTTTGGTATTGCGGTACTCGCTTTTATCCCGGTTGCCGCATTTGCAGTGTTTCAGAACCAGTCGCGCTTGCAACGCGTTATTTCCGTTATACCGGGGTTTAGGCAGCCTCCTAATCCCGCGGCACCCGAACAGATTGACCACGCGTTGTGGGCTCTAGGATCGGGCGGTCTAACCGGTGTAGGGCCCGGTGCTTCGAAAGAGAAATGGAACTATCTGGCCGAGGCCCACACGGACTTTATCTTTGCGATTTTGGGTGAAGAACTTGGCTTGATTGGCACGGTGTTCGTTGTTGTCACGTTTGCAGTGCTGATCTATGGCCTCACGCGCCTGTCGCTGTACCACTCCGATGATTTTTCGCGCATTGTGTCGGGCGGTGTAACCATGTGGATCGGGGCGCAGGCAATCATTAACATGGGTGCAGTGGTGGCGGTTTTGCCCGTGATTGGTGTTCCGCTACCTCTGATTTCAACGGGCGGTTCGGCGTTTGTGGCCACTTGTGCTGGCCTGGGAATAGTATTGAGCTTTGCTCGAAAAGATTCGGGTATGGAAAAGGCGTTTGGTTTGCGTACGCTATTTCGCAGGCCTTCGAAAAAGTAGGTGTAGAGATGACTTCGGTTAACGCGGGTGCAAGAGTCCTTTTAGCGGGAGGTGGATCCGCGGGGCACGTGAATCCATTGCTGGCTGTGGCTTCGGTTTTGCGTGATCGCGATATCGAAGTGCAGGCTCTGGGAACGGCTTCGGGCCTCGAAATGGACCTAGTGCCACAAGCTGGTATTACGCTTCACACCATTAAGAAGGTTGCGGCGCCGCGTCGCCCGAACAAGGCGGCTTTGACATTTGCGCCGGACTTAGCAAAGACGGTGCGCGACGTTGAGCGTTTGATCAAGAGTGGGGGAGTCGAGGCCGTAGTTGGTTTTGGCGGTTACGTTTCAGCGCCTGCGTATTTGGCGGCTCGAGCGCAAGGAATCCCCGTGGTGATCCACGAGCAAAACGCTCGCGCGGGTTTAGCAAATAAGCTGGGTGCTCGTTTTGCGGCGGCACTTGCTCTGACATTTTCGCAAACTAGTTTGAAAGCTCGCCGGGGGATAACGGAAGTTACGGGACTTCCCCTACGCCCTGCTATTAGGCAGCTTGCCGAGGATCGGGTTAGTGAAGAGGGAAGGGCAAAGCGGCGGGAGCAGGCTTGCGCGCAGCTCGGACTCGACCCGAGTAAACCAACTGTGCTGATCACGGGCGGCTCTCTTGGAGCCCTACATTTGAATCAGGTGATGGTGCAGGCGGCCTCGGCATTTGGGCCAGATCATCAGGTTTTGCATTTGACGGGCAAGGGAAAATCCGAAGGGATTGCTGACGAAGTCGCGGCGAGCGGTTTTGCCGGTACTTGGACCCTGCGCGAATACGCGATGGATATGGAGACGTACTTCGCGGCCGCAGACCTGGTTATTGGCAGGGCGGGTGCAGGTATGGTTGCCGAGCTCACGGCCTTGGGACTGCCGGCCGTTTATGTTCCGCTTCCGATTGGAAATGGCGAGCAGAAGCTGAACGCACTAGAGCAGGTGCGCAAGGGTGGGGCAATGCTGTTCGACGACAGTGATTTTTCAGAAAAGATTGTCCGCTCCTTTGTGGTACCTCTGCTTGATTCTTCCCAGCGCTTGGAGGATATGGCCAAGGAGTCCGCGAAGCTCGGTCACGTGGACGCCGCCTATCGCATGGCAGATTTGGTTGAATCGGTCCTATGCAGGGGGCAGGTCAAATGAGTTTCTATCTGATCGGTATTGGCGGGGCAGGTATGTCCGTGGTTGCGGAGCTGCTTCACGCTAAGGGTGAGGTAGTGGGCGGATCAGATGCGAAGGATTCGAAGAATCTCGATCATTTGCGTTCGCTTGGGATTGAGGTTTTTGTGGGGCACGACGCTGCTCACGTGCCGGCTGACGCCCGCGTGGTGATTTCCACGGCGGTGCGTGAGTCAAATCCTGAGTTGGTGATTGCGCGCGAGCGCGGTCAGGAGGTGCTCCATCGTTCCCAGGCGCTTGCGTTGGCGGCTAAGGGATTGGATTTTGTTGCTGTTGCCGGCGCTCATGGCAAGACGACTTCATCGGGAATGCTAGCGGCGGCCCTGTCCCAGGCGGGAATGGACCCATCGTTTGCGGTGGGAGGGGTCGTAACAGGTTTCAACACGGGCGCACACTTGGGTGCCTCCTCGGTGTTTGTAGCGGAGGCCGATGAATCCGATAAGTCCTTCTTGAATTACAGCCCCAGGGTGGCGCTGGTAACGAATGTTGAACCGGATCATTTGGATAACTACGGTTCACGCGAAGAGTTTGAACAAACTTTCTTGAAGTTCGCGCAAAAGATAGTGCCGGGTGGGCTTCTGGTTGTGTGTAGCGATGACGAGGGGGCGGCAAGGCTCGGTAGGGCGTATGAGGAACTGGGCGGGCGCGTATGGTCCTATGGCGGGCTAACTGAAGACGAGGGGCTTTGGCGTGGGCAAAAGCACGCAGTGGTTTCCGCGGCAAACCTGGCCCCTGCACATGCGAGCGCAACTGTTTGCTTCGATGGACAAGAAACGCAATTGTCGTTGAACGTGGGCGGGGCGCACAACTTGGAGAACGCTACGGGCGCGCTACTAGTGGGTATTGAGCTGGGCGTTCCGATGGAGCGTATGGCAACCGCCTTGCACTCGTTCAAAGGCACGGGGAGACGCTTCGAACTGCGCGGAAAAGCACAGGGTAAGGTCCTGGTGGATGATTATGCGCACCATCCGTCCGAGGTTGCAGCAGCGCTGCGGCAAGCGCGCGTAGAGTCGGGTGGCGGACGCGTGCTGGTACTATTCCAGCCGCACTTGTATTCACGTACCAAGACTTTTGCGGCCGAGTTTGCTAAAGCTTTCCAACTGGCTGATCGGCTGTATATTACCGATATTTTTGGGGCGCGCGAAGATCCTGTGGAGGGCGTAACATCGCAACTTATCTCTAACCAGGTTCCCGGGGCCCACTACATTCCGGATATGCGTGAGGCTGCGCAAGCGATCGCGAACGAAGCGCGCGAGGGCGATTTAGTTATCACTATGGGAGCCGGTAGCATCACATCGATGGGTGAGGTCATTTTGAACCGTTGGGGCGCCAGTAAGTGAAACGTCCAGGGCTGCCAAACACGCCTCGGTCCGACCAACACGCGGACCGAGGGGTCGATGCTGAGCGCCTTGGAAGGTCCAATCCCTCTACGTCAAAGCCGGTTGAGGGTTTTTATCAAAAGTCTTCAGAAGGCGCGCCAGAAGAACCGAAGTCCTCATCGCGTCTAAGCCTTACGCGCTTTACTCGTGCAAAAAAGTCGAACCAAGTATCTTCGGGTGCGCCAGATGAAGACAGGTTCGATCCTTCGGTAAACAAATCCAAACCTTCGCGTAGCTCTAGCTTGCAGAAGTACTTCACGTCGCGGCGCGCCACAGAGGTTTTTGGTTCCCAGAAAAACACAATCAGTTTGAATGAGCGTCGCGCGGAAATGAAACGCGCTCGCCGTAGTGCCATCCTCACCCGCGTGGGCATTGCATTCGCAGCGGTTTTGTTGGTAGCCGCCGTAGTATGGGCAGTTTTCTTCTCGCCGTTCTTTGCGTTAACAGCCTCGAAAATCAAGATTTCGGGTCTGAATGAAGATGTGACCGCCGAGGTCGTTGAAGAGAAACTTGCGGGTTTTGTGGATGTGCCGCTCCCACGCATTTCGATGAATGCCGCGCGAAGTGAGGTGGAGAGCATCGCTCAGGTGGATGCAGCCGAAATCACCCGCGCATGGCCGGACGGACTCAACGTGAAAATAACGGTGCGCACGCCCATGGCTGCTGAGAAAAGCGATGAGGGATACAACGTGATTGATCGCGAGGGCGTGGTGTTGCGCTCCTCGTCAGACGTGCCGGAGGGCTTGCCGATCGTGGAGGTAAAGATCGAGTCGCAGGAGCAACGGGCGGCGGCTGTTGCGCGGGTGGCTACGGTGAAGGATGAACTACCTGCAGAACTTTCCCAGCAGATCACGGTGTATACCGCGTACCCGACGAGCGTAGAGATGCGCACGTTGGATGGGCGCATCATCAAGTGGGGCGATGAGAGTGACTCGCAGCTGAAAGCGCAGGTGCTCAAGCTATTGCTGGACCAGCGTCCCGCCCAGGTGTACGACGTGTCTACTCCCGCTCGCCCGGTAACTTCGTAGTTATAAGCCCCACATTGCAAGGATCTTAAGCGGGGGTTTATCGGTCGGTAATTGTTGGACCATTAAAGGTGAATAATCAAGGGTTTAGCGCGGCCGGGAAAATAGGTTGCGACACGCCCATAACAGTGTTTGAAACCGACGTGAAACGCGTTTATCTTCTGCGTGCAACGATGAGCCAAAACTTAAACCTTCAACTTAAGGTTTAGGCAGGCGAGACAGACGTAAGGGGATCACGAGTGAACGAGGCACACTACCAATCCGTTATTAAGGTCGTGGGCGTAGGCGGCGGCGGCTGTAACGCCGTTAATCGCATGATTAGCGCCGGTGTTAAGGGCGCTGAATTCATCACGATGAACACGGATGCGCAGGCACTTTTGCAGTCTGACGCAGAAGTCAAGATTGACCTGGGAGATGAGCTAACGCGCGGCCTTGGAGCCGGCTCTGATCCGATGGTTGGCCGAAAGGCGGCTGAAGAGAACGAGGACACCATCAGGGAGGCGCTTGAGGGCTCCGACATGGTTTTCGTTACCGCCGGTGAGGGCGGTGGAACAGGTACAGGCGCGGCTCCGATTGTGGCACGTGTTGCGCGTTCGCTCGACGCTTTGACCGTGGGTATCGTTACTCGCCCGTTTGCTTTTGAGGGGCCTCGTCGCGGCCAGGTTGCACAGCAGGGCATTGAGGATCTGCGTAAGGAAGTTGATGCTCTGATCATCATTCCAAATGATCGTCTGCTCCAGATTGCCGACAAGAATGTTTCGTACCTTGACGCGTTCCGCATTGCCGACGATGTGCTCCGTTCTGGCGTGCAGGGCATCACCGACATCATCAAGGTTGCCGGTGACATGAACGTAGACTTCCGCGACGTGAATACGATTATGCGAGGTGCGGGCACCGCTCTTATGGGTATCGGTACAGCGCAGGGCGAAGATCGCGCATTGCGTGCAGCTGAGGCTGCGATTTCGTCCCCGCTTCTCGAAACCCGTATCGATGGCGCACACGGCGCTCTGATCAACGTGCAGGGCGCCTCTGACATGGGTCTTGCCGAGATCAATGCTGCTGTCTCGCTCATCGGTGAGTCTCTCCACGAGGAAGCCAACATCATTTTCGGTACGGTTATTGACGACTCGCTTGGCGACGAGATGCGCGTTACCGTTATCGCCGCTGGTTTTGACGAGGAGGAGGCATCGGCGCAGCCTGCGCCGGCAATGCCGACTCGCACTGTGCAAACATCGGAGCCGGTAGAAAAGCCCGCTTATGAGCGTCCACTCGGTTCTTTGCCCACGGCGCAGTCGGCCCAGCCGGCTCAGCCAGCGCACCGCGCTGAGGTGAAGCCCCCGACGCGTGAATCGAACTTCCCTTCGGCAACGCCGCGGCGTAGCGAGCCGGTAGAAGAGCCATCTTCGGACCGCTTCGAAGTTCCCCGCATTTTTGATGAGGACGATTCGAAGGATCAGCTAGATCTTCCGGACTTCTTGCGTTAATGAATAGCTCCTTCGGTCGGGTTCGTTATGGCTTTACGAGGGCCGTGACGAACCCGACTCAAGTAGGGCGGGCTCTTTCGAGTCCCAACTATGGATTGAATACGGGTGCGCCGCGTAGCCTTGTGCTGGCCGACAGGCAGGCACTTGCAGATTCGATTGGTGCGCCGGTGGTGTGGATGAACCAGATTCACTCCGACATCGTGTGTGTGGTAGGGCAGGAGGAATCCGGCCTGGACAATTCGGTCACTGCTGATGCGGTGATAACTAGGGACCGTGTCGCACTGGCAGTGCAGGTAGCAGATTGTGTTCCCGTGTTGCTGTTCGACAAGGCCGCAGGCGTGGTAGCTGCGGTACACGCGGGGCGAGCAGGTGCGAAGGCTTTCATCGTTGCAAAGACTGTCTCGCAGATGACTAGCATGGGCTGCTCGCCCCGCAACATACGGGCAGTGGTAGGTCCGAGCATTTGCGGTGCGTGTTATGAGGTGGGCGAGGATGTGTTTGCCCAGACGGTGTCTATCCGGCCGGAAATGGCTGCGCAGTCCAGATGGGGCACTCTGGCGCTGGACGTTCGCGCAGCGGTTTTACGCGACTTGGAACATGTGGGCGATGTCGAGGTGAGCGATGCATGCACGCTCGAATCTGATGATTTGAACTCGTATAGGCGCAATCCAAGATGCGGCAGACAAGTGGGTTGGGTGGTCCTCGACTAACCGCGCGGCGGGGCATGTCACAGCGCCTGTTGAGTATCGGGCATGAAAAGCGTGTGGGGATGTGACACGCCGCCTCAAAACCGTATATTTTGCGGCAACTCGATTACTTTAAGAGCAGCTCAAACTTTTGTTGCCTTGGGAGGAATGACATGGGTGATGCACTGAACCGCGCGATGGAACGCTTTGGCTGGCGCGGATACGACGAGGATGAGGATCAGATGTTTGACGATTCTGATTTCTCGCAACCGACTTTTTCGGAGCCGGAGTCAGTAACCCCGCTACCTCGCCCTGAGATCGTTTCTTCCAGAAGTGCAAGCCTGGACATCAACCGTATTGTTTCTTTGACTCCCGCCTCCTACGCGGACGCTGAGGGCATTGGCCACGCGATACGTGATGGCGTTCCCGTGATTATCAACCTTTCGAAGGTGAATGATGCGGAAGGCCGGCGAATCGTCGATTTCACCGCTGGTCTTGCTTTCGCTCTGGGTGGCTCTATGGAGCAGGTAGTGGAGGGAGTAATACTCCTCACGCCAGAATCTGTGAAGGTTGAGGAAGGTCAGCAAAAGCACGCGTTCGCAAACGAGCCGTTGTTCGCAGACAAGTCGGGCTTGGGTTTCTAAAGGTAGGTTTTAACACTTGTCTTGGTACATTGGGCAGGCGCTATCGTTATTAGTCTCGATTTACACGCTGGTGCTACTCATTAGGCTGGTTTTTGACTGGGTTCAGTTCTTCAGCCCGCAGTGGCAGCCTCGCGGCGTGCTCCTTGTACTCCTGAACGTTATTTACGCCCTTACGGATCCGCCATTGCGTTTTTTGCGCCGTTTCATTCCTCCGTTGCGGCTTGGCGAGATCTCTCTCGACGTGGGATTTATTGTCCTGTTTGCGGGTGTAGTAATTTTGGGAGAAATTGCGAGATTGCTCATGTAGGTGCACACTTACAATGAAATTCTGTAGTCTATGAGATAGAAAAAGTTTGACTGCGTATGCTGTGGACAAAATTGCTTGTCTGAAGGCTAGCGCTGTACAAATCCCATTTAGATATAGAGGTGAAGAAATGGCACTGCTTTCGACAGAGGATGTCTTGAATAAGACTTTCCAGTCGGTGAAGTTCCGTGAGGGATACGACCAGGTCGAGGTTGATGAGTTTCTCGACGAAGTAGTTGAAACCATCTACGCTCTCCAGGTTGAAAACACGGAGCTAAAGCAAAAGCTTGAAGCAGCGCAGCTTCGCGTTGAAGAGCTTGAGGGTTCTGAGTCGGGCTCTGCGCCCGCGCCAGTTGTTGCTGAGCCAGTGGAGGAAGTCAAGCCCGAGCCGGAGCCCGAACCGGAGCCGGCACCAGCTCCCGCCCCCGTGGCGGCTGCAGCTCCGACCTCCACGCCGGAAGATGCAACCTCGATGTTGGCTCTGGCCCAGCGCGTTCACGATGAGTACGTGCGCGATGGTCGTGAGGAAGGCGAGCGCATTATTGCTGAGGCTCGCGAAGAGGGTAGCAAGATCGTCGCTGAGGCTGAAGATAAGCGCGATTCGATCCTCAACCAGCTTGACGTTGATCGCGGCATGCTAGAGGGCAAGATCAACGAGTTGAAGAGCTTTGAGGCTGAGTACCGCACTCGTCTGCGTGAACAGCTACAGAGCTTCCTCTCGGAAGTTGCCAACTAGTTTTAACTGTTCCGACAAAGCGGAGGCGACTTGCGTCGCCCCCGCTTTGTCTTATTATTTGGGGGTTATCGAATGCAACAGGTGACACAAAGTTTTAAGACCCGCATCATCTTTTACGTGGTTGCCGTTCTAGCGGTGGTTACGGATCAGGTGAGCAAGGTCTGGGCTTTGAATAACCTGTCCACCGATCAGATTGACCCTTTTATTGGTTCGTTCATTAGTTTTCAACTCGTCCACAATCCCGGCGCCGCTTTTTCTTTGCTGGATAACGCTACGTGGGTTTTCACGGTCTTGGCTATTGCGATAATCGTGGTGATTTTGTACTACGTTCGCAAGGTTTCTTCATCGCCGTGGTTGCTATCGATGGCTCTTCTTTTTGGTGGGGCAATTGGAAACTTGATTGACCGCCTGATTCAGCCGCCTTCGTTCGGAATGGGACACGTGGTTGATTTCTTGAATTGGAATGGCTGGTTTGTTGGTAACGTCGCGGATATTTACATTGTGGTTGCGGCAGCTTCAATGTTCTTCCTCGCAGTTTTTGAAGTGCCGTTCAACCGCCATCTCGGTGGTGAGAAGCGGTGAGCAAAACGCGTTTCTTGCCTGTTCCTGATGGCCTTGTAGGGGAGCGAATCGACGTTGCGCTCTCACGGATGCTGGGCCTATCTCGTTCCGCCGTTGGCAAGATGATTGAAGCAGGAGAGATCGAAGTTGATTCGGTTGCGGCCAAGAAAGGCCAGCGCCTGGAATCTGGCCAAATGATTTCGGTCAATATGCAGGTGCATGAGAAGGCTCCTGCGCCGGTGGTGGGCATGGATATTCTTTACGATGACGAGGACATAGTTGTTGTAAACAAACCGGTGGGGGTTGCAGCACACACGGGCCCTGGCTGGGATGGGCCCACGGTGATTGGAAACCTGGAGGCCGCGGGCTATCGTATTTCTACTTCGGGTCCGCCGGAGCGCCAAGGCATTGTGCATCGCCTAGATGTGGGCACCTCTGGCGCGATGGTGGTGGCTAAGTCAGAGCTTGCCTACACCAAGCTGAAGCACGCATTTAAAGAGCGCACGGTGGACAAGATCTACCATGCCCTCGTTAGTGGACACTTGGAGCCGGCTAAAGGAACTATTGACGCTCCGATTGCGCGCCATCCGTCAAAGGAATGGCGGATGGGCATTGTGGCTTCGGGGCGCCGCGCGATTACCCATTTTGAAGTGCTGGAGTATTTACCGGGTGCAACGTTGGTAAAGGTGGAGCTGGAGACGGGACGTACCCACCAGATCCGTGTCCATTTTTCGTCAATTGACGCTCCCTTGATTGGCGACACGTTTTATGGTGCGGATGAACGTAAGGCCCAAGAACTGGGGTTGGAACGGCAGTGGCTGCACGCGATGGAACTGAAATTTACGCACCCGCGCACTGCGGTAAGAATGAGTGTTACCGCACCGTACCCACCGGATCTGGAACAGGTCCTAGAGCAACTTCGCAACCCGTCCTGAAGTTTCTTCGAGAGTTTAGCTAGCATAGACTGACCCTATGTCCGTTCCACAGTTTGCTCACCTTCATAATCACACCGAGTATTCGATGCTCGATGGGGCTTCCAAAATTGTTCCCATGGTTAAGGAGGCTGCAAGGCTTGGTCAGCCCGCAATCGCAATCACGGACCACGGCTATCTGTTTGGAGCGTACGAGTTTTACGCGGCGGCGAAGAAGCATGGCGTAAAACCAATTATCGGCCTCGAGGCGTACATGACGCCGGGCACGTCACGTTTTGACCAAACGCGTGTGCGTTGGGGAGACGAGTCACAAAAGGATGATGATGTTTCCGCTCGCGGCGCCTACACACACCTGACCCTCATTTCTGAAACCACGGACGGAATGCATAACCTTTTCCGCCTTGGATCTGGTGCTTCGCTTGATGGACAGATGGGTAAGTGGCCGCGCGCGGACATGGAACTGTTGGAACGCCACCACTCTGGCCTAATCGCATTCTCGGGTTGCCCTTCGTCCGAGGTGCAGGTGCGTCTTCGTCTAGGACAGTGGGACGAGGCGGTTGCCGCAGCTGGGCGGTTGCAGGATATCTTCGGTAAAGATAACTTCTACATCGAGTTGATGGATCACGGCATTGAGATTGAACGCCGTGTTCGCACCGACTTATTCCGCCTCGCCGAGCATCTGAAGGCTCCGAAGATCGTTACCAATGACGCGCACTACGTGACGGCTGATGATCGCGATATTCAAGATGCGCTGCTTTGTATTAACTCCGGTTCGAAGTTGGCAGATCCAGACCGCTTCCGATTTGACGGCTCGGGCTACTACATTCGCTCATCCGAATCGATGCGTCGGGACTGGCAAGATGCCCTTGACGCATGCGATGCTACGTTGGAAATCGCGGAGCGTTGCGACGTTCACTTCACCACGGTTGGCGAAGGCGCTAACTACATGCCCCGGTTCCCGGTTCCTGCCGGAGAAGACGAGACCTCATGGTTTGTAAAGGAAGTTGAACGGGGCCTGAACTACCGCTTCCCGGGCGGTGTTCCTGAAGACGTTCGCAAACAGGCCGAGTACGAGGTCGGCATCATCACTCAAATGGGCTTTCCCGGTTACTTCCTCGTCGTTTCTGACTTCATTCGCTGGGCAAAAGAACAAGGCATTAGGGTAGGGCCCGGTCGTGGCTCCGGCGCAGGCTCGATGGTGGCATACGCGATGCAGATCACCGATCTGAACCCGCTGAACCACGGCCTCCTGTTCGAGCGCTTCTTGAACCCAGAACGTGTGTCAATGCCTGACTTCGACGTCGATTTTGATGAGCGTAGGCGCGGTGAGGTCATCGACTACGTGACTGAGAAGTATGGTTCGGATCGCGTGGCGCAGGTGATTACCTACGGCAAGATTAAAACCAAGCAGGCGCTGAAAGACTCGGCGCGTATTTTGGACAAGCCGTTTAACTTGGGCGACCAGTTGACCAAGGCGCTGCCGCCATCGGTCATGGGCAAGGACATTTCGGTAAATGGTATTTTCAACCCGGAAGATCCTCGGTACGAGGAGGCCGCCGAGTTCCGCCGATTCCACCAGGAGAATGCCGAAACCCACGAGGTGGTTCAGCTTGCCAAAGGCATTGAAGGCCTGACTCGCCAGTGGGGCGTGCACGCCTGCGCGGTGATCATGTCCTCGGAGCCGTTGCAGCAGATCATTCCACTCATGAAGCGTCCGCAGGATGGGGCCATAATCACCCAGTTTGATTATCCTACGTGTGAGACGCTGGGCCTGCTAAAGATGGACTTCTTGGGGCTCACCAACCTCACGGTGATCTCTGATGCGCTCGACAATATTGAGAAGAATGGCAAGGAGCGTCCCGACCTAAACCATATTGGCCTCGATGATGAAAAGACGTACAAGCTACTTTCACGCGGTGAAACGCTAGGTGTATTCCAGCTTGATGGTGACGGTATGCAAAAGCTACTTAAGCGTATGCATCCGGATAACTTCGAAGATATTTCAGCTGTGGGTGCCCTGTACCGTCCCGGTCCGATGGGTGCGGACTCGCATAATAAGTACGCGGACCGTAAGAATGGGCGCGCACAGATCGTGCCTATTCACCCCGAGCTGGCGGAGCCTCTTGAGGATATTCTGGGCACTACTTACGGCCTCATCGTTTACCAAGAGCAGGTTATGGCTATTGCCCAGCGCGTTGCCGGCTACTCGCTTGGACAAGCAGATTTGTTGCGCCGCGCGATGGGCAAGAAGAAGAAGGAAATCCTCGATAAGGAATATGGTCCGTTCCATCAGGGCATGATTGAACGCGGATATTCCGAGGACGCGGTGAAGACCCTGTGGGACATTCTCGTTCCGTTTTCGAACTACGCGTTCAACAAGTCTCACTCGGCCGCATACGGTCTTGTGTCTTACTGGACGGCTTGGCTGAAAGCTAACTATCCCACCGAGTACATGGCTGCCCTCCTCACTTCGAATAGGGATAAGAAGGATAAGCTCGCGCTGTATCTTTCTGAGTGCCGCCGCATGGGAATTACGGTTTTGCCGCCGGACGTTAATGAGTCGGCTGCGAACTTC
The DNA here is from genome assembly GCF_001813085.1 of Actinomyces sp. HMSC065F11. NCBI lineage: Bacteria > Bacillati > Actinomycetota > Actinomycetes > Actinomycetales > Actinomycetaceae > Actinomyces > Actinomyces sp. HMSC065F11. Next base: position 248,520 of record NZ_KV811465.1, on the reverse strand, counting down.
ACCCCGGCTGGTAGTGATATTCGTTTTGGTCTTGCCGCAATCCGTAACGTGGGTGCGAACGTGGTGGACGGCATTGAGGAAGCGCGTGATGAGAAGGGCGCGTACACGTCTTTCGCTGACTTCTTGGACAAGGTTCCGGTGCGGGTGTGTAACAAGCGCACTATCGAGTCCCTCATCAAGGCGGGTGCGTTCGACACTCTGGAGGAAAACCGCAGGGCAGTTGTGGCAGTGCACGAGGAGGCCGTGGACTCGGCCGTTAAACTGAAGCGCAACGAGTCCATCGGCCAGTTCGACCTCTTCGGCGCGATGGGCGGTGAAAGCGCGTCAGTTCTCCAGGTGGAGATCCCCGACATTCCGCAGTGGTCCAAGCGAGAGAAGCTCCAGTATGAGCGCGACATGCTCGGCCTGTACGTCTCGGACCATCCGCTCTCGGGTATTCACCGCGCGCTTGCTCGATACCAGGACATGACTATTGGTGGCATCGTCCACGGCGAAGGCAGCATGGATAACCAAAATGTGAAGGTTGCCGGCCTCGTTACAAAAGTTGATGTAAAGACTACCCGCAAGGGTGAGCTGTGGGCGATAGTCACGGTTGAGGACCTATCCGGATCAATCGACGTCTTGTTCTTCCCTCGCTCATACGAGTCGATCTCGCACATCCTCGCTACCGATCTTGTAGTGCAGGTGGAGGGACGGGTGAAAGAACGCGACCGCGAGCGCACGATTAATGGCATGTCGATGACCGTGCTTGATTTGGGTGAGGACGGTAATGCGCCCGTGGTTTTGGAGCTTCCGGTTCACAGGTGCACGGAGCCGGTACTGACCGATTTGAAGAGTATTATTTCAGGCTATCCGGGGCCGTGTCCGGTGCAACTAAGGATTTTGAGGCCGGGGGAGAAGCCCACATTGGTGCAGTTTGACCCGTCTTTCAACGTCGATTCGAATACGTCTTTCTTTGCGGATTTGAAGGCGGCCCTTGGGGCAGGCGTGTTGCGCTAATAGAAAATGGTGGCGGCTTTGGGTGCCGCCACCAGGTTGCTAGGCTATTCGCTTTCGGCGCGGACAATGACTGATTCGATTTCGTCACCGTAGTCGATGGATACGACTTGACCGTCCTTGAGGCGGGCACCGCGGCGAGTGTTTATTTCACCGTCTACGCTAACGTAGCCTTCCTGTATGGCCACGCGCGCTTCTCCGCCGTTTTCCACTAATCCGGCTAGTTTTAGTAGCTGGCCTAGGCGAATTTCGCCGCGGACTCGGATTTCGCGCTCATTCATGTGTTTCCTCTTTCTTAACTAGTAGCGCCACTATTAGCCACGCGATGAGGATGCCTGCCACGTCTGCCACGATGTCTAGGGCCTGCCCGGTCCGCCCGCGGATGAAGTAGGCCTGGATGATTTCGGACAGGCCTGCGTGGATAACGCTGAGTCCAATGACAATGTCTCTACGCCATCCGGTCAGTAGCGCTGCGGCAGTGACCGTGGCGAATGCGCTCGAATGAACAATCTTGTCTAATCCGGCTGAGTCGGTGAGGTTCAGTGCGGGGACGAGTTCGCTAACGCGGTTTAGCAAGGCCGTTAGGATTCCTGAGGCAGAGCCGTCTGCGGGTATATAAAGGACCCAGCACAGCGCGGTAAACGTTACGGCAAAGACGAGTACCCACCAGTAGTTGATTTCGGGTGTGTCTTTTGCGTGACGCGGCCTCATACTCATGGGGTCATTATGCCAGGTAAGGCCCGCAAGTGCGTTCCACGTTTTTGTCCGCCGGCGCATTCGGGGCGTAAAAACCCTAAAGTAGAAGGCATGATGAACATACTTGACCTGCGTGAGATTTCGCTTAGCGCGAGAGAGCTTTCTGAAAGACTGCCGCGCGCTTCTCTCGACGTTGAAGGCGCTTTAGAAAAAGTTATGCCGATTATCGCGGACGTACGCGCTCACGGGGCGAAAGCTGTTCGCAGGTGGACCGCTCAGTTTGATGGAGTGGAACCTGCTCATATTCGCGTGCCGAGGTCGGCTCTGCAAGATGCATTAGCAGGGCTTGATCCAAAGGTTCGCGCGGGTTTGGAGATCTCAATCCGTAACAATCAGATTGGGCATGAGGCGCAGCTACCCATGGAGCGCGTGGTTGAGGTAGTGCCGGGTGGTTTTGTGCGACAGCGCTGGATTCCGGTGCGACGTGTTGGCTTGTACGTGCCGGGCGGTTTGGCTGTTTACCCATCCTCGGTGGTCATGAACGTTGTTGCCGCGAAGGTTGCGGGAGTCGATTCGATCGCGATTGCAAGCCCGGCGCAAAGGGAGTTCGACGGTCTACCACATCCAACGATTTTGGCGGCTTGCGAGCTTTTGGGTATCGATGAGGTCTATGCCATGGGCGGGGCGCAGGCGATAGCAGCGTTCGCGTATGGATTTATCGACGAGGTTGATGACAGTGTTTTGGAGCCGGTCGATGTAGTTACGGGGCCGGGCAATATTTTTGTTGCCGCTGCAAAACGCGCCGTGAAGTCGGTGGTTGGTATTGATGCGGAGGCAGGTACGACAGAGATCGCTATTATTGCCGACGAGGCGGCGAATCCGCGCTTCGTGGCGCGCGATCTGATATCGCAGGCCGAACACGATCCGGCAGCTGCTTCGGTTTTGATTACAGATTCGGTGGCGCACGCCCAGGCGGTCCAAGCAGAGCTGGCGCGGATGGTTCCACAAACGAAGCACGCGCAGCGTATTGAGACAGCACTGGGGGGCCCTCAGTCCGCGATAGTACTCACCAAGGATGTTGCACACTCGATTTTTGTGGCAAATTCGTTTGGGGCAGAGCACTTGGAAATCCAAACGGAGAACGCTCTTGAGGATTCCAAGCAGATCCGTAATGCGGGTGCGATTTTTGTGGGCCCGTACTCACCGGTGCCGCTGGGCGATTACATTGCCGGTTCTAACCATGTTCTACCTACCGGAGGCACAGCGCGATTCGCGTCGGGATTGAACGTGCATGCTTTCTTGAAGTCGGTGCAGCAGATTGAGTACAACGAGCAGGCGCTTCGAGATCTAACCGATCCGCTGGTTGCGCTCGCCAATAGTGAGGACTTGCCAGCGCATGGCGAGGCCGCTATCGAACGCTTTGCAATGAAGGAATAAACGCCATGACTTTACCTCTTCGTGAAGAACTCGGCAGTGTCCAGCCCTATGGCGCACCGCAACTCGACGTTCCAGTGCGCTTAAATGTAAACGAGAATCCGTATTCGCCTTCGCCGGCGGTAATCGCATCCATTTTGGAGCGAGTAGCTAAGATTCTGCCTACTATGAATCGCTATCCTGATCGCGACTTCATGGAGCTTCGTGCCGGATTGGCTAACTATTTGCGCGCGGAAGCGGGTGTAATGGTCGAGAAGGAACGTATTTGGGCTGCGAACGGTTCCAACGAGGTCATGCTGCACCTTTTGCAGGCCTATGGGGGCCAGGGCAGAACGCTACTATCTTTTGCCCCTACCTATTCGATGTATCACGAGTACGCTCGCGACACGGGTACAAACTGGGTTGCTGGCACGCGCGGCGCTGGTTTCAAACTTGATCTCGAACAGGTTGAGGCTCAGATCGCGCGCACGAAACCTTCCGTGTTAGTCCTGGCCTCTCCAAATAACCCGACAGGCACAGCTCTAACTTTAGAAGAGGTACGCCGGGTTGGCGAGGCTACGCGTGGAAGTGGCCCCGTGATAGGGGGAGCCCAAACCGACACGGTTTTGGTGATCGACGAGGCCTACGGCGAGTTTCGCCGCGAAGGCACCCCCTCTGCGCTGACTCTCCTGGATGAGTATCCGCATGTCGTTGTCAGCCGTACCATGTCGAAAGCATTTGGGATGGCCGGATTGCGTCTGGGTTACTTCGCAGCCTCGCGCGAAATAGTTAACCACGTTATGCGGGTTCGCCTTCCCTACCACCTCTCTGCTACCACGCAGGCGGTGGCGCTCGCGGCACTTTCACATTCGAAAGAGCTGATGAGTCAGGTGGCGCACATGCGCGCTACCCGTGATGACCTCGTAATCTGGTTGCGCGACAAGGGGCTGGAGGTCGCCGATTCTGATGCAAACTTCGTTCTCTTTGGTAAGTTTGCGGATCGTGAGCGCGTATTCGAACAACTTTTAGAACGAGGCGTTTTGATTCGCGTTGTGGGCCCGGAAGGGTATCTTCGGGTTAGTGTAGGTACTGATGAAGAAGACGCTCGTTTTCGAGCGGCGTTAGAGGAGATCTTGTGAGAATGTCGAATCCGCGTACGGCCGTCGTGGAGCGTTCAACATTTGAGTCCACGATTCGAGTTGAATTGAACCTGGATGGCACTGGCAAAACCCAGATCAATACGGGCGTTCCCTTTTACGACCACATGCTGACTGCGCTCGGTAAGCATTCGCTGATCGACCTGACGATTGAGGCAAATGGCGACGTTGAAGTAGACGTCCACCACACGGTTGAAGACACCGCTATCTGTATCGGTCAGGCACTGAAGCAAGCGCTGGGTGATAAGAGCGGGATTCGGCGTTATGGAGATGCGACGGTGCCACTCGATGAGGCGCTTGCCCGGGCAGTGGTAGACCTTGCGGGCCGCCCGCACGTGGTGCATGAGGGAGAGCCAAACGAGCAGATTTACCACCTGATTGGCGGTCACTTTACAGGTGCAATGACCCGGCATGTTTTTGAGTCCCTGGCATATAACGCGGGCATCTGTCTGCATGTGGACTTGATTCGCGGTCGCGACCCGCACCACATTGTTGAAGCGCAGTTTAAAGCGTTGGCGAGGGCATTGCGCGCAGCTGTTGAAATGGATCCGCGAGCTTCTGGCATTCCGTCCACAAAGGGCGCACTGTGAGCGAGCGCAATATTGATGAGGAATTCGAACGCATCATTGCCGGTATGGAAGAGCCGGATGCGAACGAAGGCGCCTCAGAACCAGACACGACTGCGCGGCAAGATGATCAGGTAGAGCAGGCGGATCCGGACCAGCCGGTTGATGAAAGCCTGCACCTGGAGGAAGGCGCGCAACGCATCGGCCTTATCTTCGCGCCCCTGCGTCCAGCCTCCGCAGTTGCCCGCATGCTTGGCATGTACAAGATCGCCAGGTGGATCGTTCCAATCGATCACCAAATCGTCCTCTACCTAGAATTGGACCCGGATGATGAGGAAGAGGAGTTCGCGAGCCTGCTGGGCGAAGAACGCCCCATGCCCGAAGAGGTTGACCGCTTCGCAAAGGTTATTTCAAAGCTTTCGAAGTTCGGGGCAGTAGCTGTGGTATCTACGCTCGCGGAGGAAGATTCGCTGGTTTCCGGATCGGTGTATGCCAGGCGTTATGTGAACGGCAAGCCGGAGGATGCGATTCCTGCTGGCCTATTGATCAACTCGATCGATATCCGCGCTGAAGACCTGCTACTTGGTAGGTCTCGCCCGCAAGATTACCCGGACGCGGTGCACGCTACGGAACGTCCGGTTCCGAAAGGGCGCGGCTTTGGTTTTCCCAAACGAACTTAGGAATCAAAAATGATTGTTCTACCTGCCATCGATATTGTGGACGGTCGCGCTGTGCGCCTGCATCAAGGTGAAGCTGGAACCGAGACGTTCTACGGTGATCCAGCACAGATTGCCGCCGATTTTGCGGCTAAAGGCGCGCAGTGGATCCACATGGTTGATTTGGATGCCGCGTTTGGCCGCGGGTCTAATGCGGAACTCGCGCGCGAAATCGCCGGGAGTGTGGATATTAACATTGAGCTTTCGGGCGGTATTCGTGACGATGAGTCGCTTAACCGGGCGCTTCAGGCCGGAGCAAGACGCGTGAACCTCGGCACCGCAGCAATCGAAAACACCGAGTGGACCAAGCGCGTTATTGGTGAGTACGGCGATCGCATCGCGGTAGGATTGGACGTTCGTGGTACTACGCTTGCAACCCGCGGGTGGACCAAGCAGGGTGGTGATCTGTTCGAGATGATTGAACTTTTGGACCGCGCTGGTTGCGAGCGCTACGTGGTTACCGACGTTGCCAAGGACGGTACGCTCACTGGACCTAACATTGAGCTTTTAAAACAGGTGTGTGCACATACCGATGCGGCGGTAATCGCTTCGGGCGGCGTGTCTAAGCTGGATGACATTCGCGCGCTTTTGCCCCTTCAAGATGAGGGCGTGGAGGGCGTGATCGTTGGTAAAGCCATATATTCCGGCGCCTTCACCTTGGAACAGGCCCTGGAGGTCGCAGGTGCCTAAGCACTCATTCGAGAGCCTGCAGGCAAGGCTAAACCAGTCGGTTGACGCCAGCGAGGCCGGCCAAACCCTTCCACAAACAGCGGCTGCTTTGACGCTTCAAGATCCGGCGCAGCGCCTGGTGACCTTAGTAGAGGCTTTAGAAAATGAGCGTCTGCTTGTGCCCGCGGTAGTGGAAGGCGGAGCATGTGAGGAAGGTGAGGTCTCGGTTACGCAAACGAAGCAGGGGCCTGCTGTTGTTGCTTTTACCAGCGCTGATGCTATGAACGAGTGGGATGCGGGTGCAAGACCGGTACCCATGCCTGCTCGCCGGGTAGCTATGCTGGCGGTTGCCCAAACCTCGGGGCGCCTCGTGATTGACAAGGGCCGATCTGACATACGTATTCCGCGGCCGGCCACGGTGGCTTTGGCACACGGGGATAGATGGCTTCCTGCCTGGCAGGATGGCGAGCTGCTCGAAGAGCTTGCCGGCCGCCTTACACCACGCATTGCATTTGTAAAGCCGTTACCCAGTGCGGGTGCCACCTTGCGCCTCGCAGTTGGTATCTTGCAGGGTGCATCTAAAGAGAGTCTGACTCGTGATTTACAACAGATTGCGGCTACGCCCAGGTTGCGTCCGGCAGCAGAACTGGTGGAAATAGTACCAACCGTCGTGGCGCAGGCGTGACGGACTCCATACCGGCAGTTCGCTATTAGCGCGGCAAATTTGTTAAACTAACTGTTGATTGTTGAGCGAGAGTCTCAACCAGTAGGCGTTCAGATGAATGCCAACAGCAAGCGGAGTGATCCCACCTGGGTTCCAACCTCTTCGAGGGTAAGCCTTACGGCCACCGGAACCGGGTAAATACTACGGCGGTTTAGCCGTTATTTTCGGGGTCTTCGTGTGCTGACGGCGCGAAGGCCCTCTTCGTGTCACCAGGGAACTATTGAAGGAGCAACTTATCAACGAGCCTCGTGTTAATGACCGAATCCGAGTCCCAGAGGTACGCCTCGTGGGACCTGAAGGAGAACAGGTCGGCGTCGTGCGTGTGGCTGACGCCCTCCGGTTAGCTGAAGAGGCGGGCCTTGACCTAGTTGAGGTTGCCCCGAATGCGCGTCCACCGGTTGCGAAGCTGATGGACTTTGGCAAGTACAAGTACGAACTTGCGCAAAAGGCACGTGAGTCTCGTCGAAACCAGGCAAACACGGTTTTGAAGGAAATCCGTTTCCGCCTAAAGATCGACGATCACGATTACGAGACCAAGAAGGGTCACGTTGAGCGGTTCCTGGGTGGTGGTGACAAGGTCAAGGTCATGATCATGTTCCGTGGCCGCGAGCAGTCTCGCCCGGAAATGGGTATTCGTTTGCTTGAGCGTTTGGCTGAGGATGTTGCTGAACTTGGCGTGGTCGAGTCTAAACCCCGTCAGGATGGTCGCAACATGACGATGGTTCTCGCACCAACTCGCAAGAAGTCTGAGGCAAAGAGCGAACAGCGTCGCCGTCGTGAAGCTGAGCGCCAAGCAAAGCGGGATCGCCAAGCTGAGAGATCAGCAAAGTCTGGCAGCTAGAGCCCCCGCGTTTGACTAGTAGAAAAAGGAAGAAACATGGCGAAGATGAAGACGCACTCCGGTGCGAAGAAGCGTTTCCGCGTTACGGGAAGCGGAAAGCTTATGCGTGAGAGGGCCGGTAAGCGTCACCTCCTGGAGCACAAGCCTTCTACCCGCACCCGTCGCCTATCGCGCGACCAGGTAGTTGCAAAAGCAGATGAGAAGAACGTTCGCCGCCTACTGGGTATGTAACCCGCGGTTTTAGATTTAACAGGAGACTTTCATGGCACGAGTTAAAAGGTCTGTAAACGCTCGTAAGAAGCGTCGCACTACCCTTGAGCGCGCATCCGGCTACCGCGGTCAGCGCTCCCGCCTTTACCGTAAGGCTAAGGAGCAGGTTACCCACTCAATGGTGTACTCCTACCGCGACCGTCGCGCTCGCAAGCGTGACTTCCGTCGCCTCTGGATCCAGCGCATCAACGCTGCGGTCCGTGAGAACGGTATGACGTACAACCGCTTCATCCAGGGTCTTAACCTGGCTGGCGTAGAGGTTGACCGCAAGATGCTTGCTGACCTAGCTGTTTCGGATCCGAAGGCGTTCACCGCCCTCGTTGAGACCGCGAAGGCCGCTCTTCCGGCAGACGTTAACGCTCCGAAGAACTAAACATGTCGGCTGATTTTCAGCCACGTTCCAAACGCCCGGCTTTGCTGGACAATCCGAATGCTGATCGCATTCGTAAGGTTGCAGCATTGGCCGGGCGTTCGGCACGTAGGCGTAGTGGGGAAGTTCTTGTAGAGGGGCCGCAAGCGGTGCGCGAGGCCGTGCGGTTTTGCGGCAAAGACCTGGTGGATGTCTATATTTCGCAAGAGGTGGAGCAGCGCGATCCGCAGCTTCTGCGTGACGCGTTAAAGGCAACCCGTTGGGTTCACCCGATGACGGAGCAGGTAGCCAAGGCTATGTCCCCTTCGGCGCAGGGTGTTGCCGCCGTGGTAAAGGATTTTCGCACCGATGGTCTGCCCAAGGTTGATTGGGATTTCGTCGTGATCATGGGCCAGACTCAAGATCCGGGTAATGCGGGTAACATCATTCGTGCGGCGGACGCGGCTGGGGCAGATGCCGTGATCGCATGTTCAGGCACGGTTGACGTTTCATCTCCAAAAGTTGTGCGCGCTTCGGCCGGCTCTGTTTTTCATTTGCCTTCGATTGTGAACGTTGGTTTCGATGAGGTCACGGAGTGGGTGAAGTCCCGCAAAATGTCTTTGGTGGCTGCGGACGGGTACGGTAGCGTGAACTTGTTTGATGCTCAAGATGGCATGGAATCGCTAGATCTTGCCGCGCCCACTGCCTGGGTATTTGGTAACGAGGCGCATGGTTTCGCTCAACTCGATGAGACCGTTTTTGATCACTCTGTGTCGATTCCGCTGGGCGGGCATGCCGAGTCATTGAATGTCTCAGCCGCCGCCGCAATTTGTCTGTTTGCGACCGCAAAGGCGCGCCATAGAATGCGGGTATGAGTAGCGAAGGACAATTGATCGCGCGGATGCGCGAGGTGCTCCCCGAAGGGACGCGAACGATGCTCGGTTCAGGTGATGACTGCGCATTGGTTGAGGCACCGGAGGGGAGTTTTCTCGTCACTACAGACGCTCTCGTGGAGGGGCAGCATTTTCGACGTGATTGGTCTACTCCTCGTGAGATTGGGGCGCGGGCTGCGGTCCAAAATCTCGCCGATATCGCAGCGTGCGGAGGCCGGGCCTCAGGCCTCGTAGTCGCAATGGTTATCCCTCCTGGAAGCGATGAGGATTGGATCCTCGAGGTTGTTTCGGGCTTCGGTAGTGAGGTAGCGAAAACTGGTGCAGGAGTTATCGGAGGAGATATCACGAGCGGGAGAGATTTCACGCTGGCGGTTACTGCATTTGGTTATTGTGACCGCCTCGTGACGCGCGCACAAGCAAAGCCGGGTGATGTAATCGCTTACGCGGGCGATATTGGGGTTAGTGGCGTTGGATTGGCGTTGCTACAAAACCATGTGGTAAACCCCGCCCTCCGCGGCGCAGAAACGCTTGGGTTCTATCATTATCCGCTCTCGTTCTATCGGGTTCCTAAGGTTCCGCTCCAGGCGGGACCTGTAGCTGCTAACGCGGGCGCAACTGCAATGATCGATGTTTCAGATGGTCTTGGTATTGACCTGTCGCGGATTGCGAAAGCATCGAAAGTTTCAATGCGATTGTCTAGGTCACTTTTGAAAAATATTGTCGATGAACACCAACCGTGGCTCGATGTTGCTTTAAAACAGCTGGACGTGGGGCAACTTAATACTTGGGAACTGGTCGAGAAGATAGGACTGTTCAACCGCGGAGAGGATCACGCGCTGCTGGCCACGTTCCCGTCGGATATAAACGTGCCGCCCCCGTTCAGGATTATCGGTGACGTGACCGGCGGGGAAGTAGGAACGGTCACTCTTGATGACGAGCCGTATCCGGTTGGTGGATGGGATCACTTGCAAAGATGATGTATTTGCTCCTAATCATCATGCAGAGCAAGTACGGTGGTCAGTTCCTGAAGTGCCAGTGCCAGTGTTTTCACGTTCACGTTTTAAGTTGAATAACCACCTAAGGTGGTTATTCAACTTAAAGTCCAGTAGGGGCTAGGAAGCTTCTCTTGGAATGGTACGCTTCCAAACTTTCGCGAAAATCTCTTCGTCGCCGTCGTAACATTTGACGTCTGATTCAGTATAGAAATTGGCGTCGTCACAAGTAATACGGGTATCGGCTTCCACCCGCGCTTGCCAGTCAAGTTCTGGGCGTTCTAGCTTGATCCGCCACTGTGACTCTGTACGTGCCGTGGTGGGGTCATCCCACTGTATCCAATATCGTTCTACTGAGTCCTCGTCAAAGTGCAACCCGTCAGGGTAAATGCGGGTACCGCCATATGCGGGATCCACTTGCAGTAGGGTAGTTTTTGCAACTACATCGGTGCAGATAAGCCGTTCTGGCCTGCGCGATCCGGCCAGTCCAGCTTCCGGATATTTCACGTCCAATGGCACGGGTTGCGCTGCCTCGTCGAAATGAATAGCGGCATCAAGGTTCGCGCGTTCGCTACCAGCAGCGGGGATCGGCCGGACAGGTAGCTCGATATGAGAACCGGTTAGATCGAGGGTTATCACACCCGAATCGGGTTGTGGCCAGATCCACGGCCAGTACGCGTTAGAGATTGCAATGCGCAGGACGTGGCCAGCCGCAAAGTGATATCCAATTCCAGTCATCGCGAATTCCACGTCCACCCATTCATCCGCGGGCATTGGAACTGCCTTGTCACGGCCTTCGCGTGAGCTAAGGTTCAGTGCTCCACGAGTTACCAGCGTTGATTCACCCGCGGGTGAGACGTCGTTCAAACGCGCGTATAGTTGCCCCCTGCTAGCTGGGGTTTTCACACGCATTTTTAACTTCGCATTTCCCAAGATCTCGAACGATTCAGTTACTTCGAAGTCGACCGTTACCGATCTGCCATCATCAGCTCGCTGGTCTACAGGTAGATCAGCTGCATTTCCAAAGGGGAAATACCTTCCTGCAGCTTGTCCCGTATCATGAGGAGAATCAACGAGAACATGACCAGCATTAGTTTTTACCGTGTTTATACAGCCTTTTTCGAAGTTGAGAGTGGTTGGCACGATGTTTGGGGACGGCCAACTGGTTTCAGCAACCCAACGTCCGGGCATTTCATCGTAGACGGAACGAGGTGGAATCGGATCTGTTATCCAAGTACGCAACAACGGCTCATTAACCACATCATTGGGCTTTTCTTTTAACCAGTGATCCCACCAGCGTAGGGTCTCGTTTAGAAAATCTATATGTGGTCCGGGACGTAGATCACGATCGGGATACTGGTGAGACCAAGGCCCGAGTAGCCCTTTAACATTTTTGTCAAGCGCTGAAAGGTGTTCGCAAAGACGCAATACGGTGTCGCGATACGGGTCGTACCAACCACCTACAGCCATAACAGCAGCATTTATTTGGGAGTAGTCTTCGCATACGGAGCCGTGCTCCCAATAGGAGTCTCTTCTTTGGTGACTCAGCCACGTGTCGATGTATGGCTCCATTCGGTTTAGTCGATACTCCCACTTCTCTCGCCACTTTTCACCCCAAACACGTTTGTCTAAGGGGCGTGACTCGAAGGCCAACATGGTGGCAGCCCATGCGTGCATGTCAACACCCAGCATCGACCCACCAAGGTAGTGCACGTCGTTGTCGTAACGATCGTCTGTTGAGCAGGTGGTGACAATTGCTTTCAACGGTTCTGGGTGTAGTGCAGCCAGCTGAAGCGAGTTGAAACCGCCCCAGGAAATGCCGAACATTCCCACATTGCCTGTGCACCAATCCTGTTGTGCGATCCAGTTGATCACTTCAACGCCGTCGGCGTGTTCTTGCGGGCTGTACTCGTCTCCCGGTACGCCTTCGGAGTTGCCGTGGCCCCGAATATCGACTCGGATCGAAGCATAGCCATGCCCGGCGTAGAAAGGGTGCCGTTCGTAATCGCGTGGGGCTGTCCAGTCTCCGGCCCTGTATGGTAGATATTCCAAAATGGCAGGTACTGGATGATTGGTCTGTGGCATCCAACGCTTCATCCAAAGTTTTGTTCCATCAGATAAGGGGATCCACTCTTCTATCACTTCGTGTTCAAAGGGGAACTGCTCAATGTATTTCATGTTTGAGTCGCCTCCTAGACAACGTTCTTCATACGTTTACGCATCCACGGTGTTAGAGCCATAAGTAGTATTGCGTAAACCACGATGATGATTCCTTGAATACCGAAATAAAATGCGGCATTTTCGTATGTAAAGAATTTAACGATTTGTGCCTGGATACCCTGCGCTAGCGCCATTGCGGCAAACCAAAGTGCCATAGTTTGAGAGGCAAATGCGCGCGGTGCGAGCTTCGTGGTTGCGGACATCCCGGAGGTCTGCAAGATCAAATCTCCAAGCCCGAGGAAAACATAGCAAGAGACCATCCAAATGCTCGACATAAGGGCGCCACGCGGGGTTAAGGTTTGACCGAGTGTGACCATTAGAAATGCGACACCACCCAGCATCGTACCCATGCCGACTTTCGAAGCCACATGAGGCTGCCGTTTGCCAAGTTTTACCCAGATCCAGGCAAGAACAGGTCCCATTATGATCTCGACGATCGCAGTTAAAGATATGTACCAGGTGGATGGGTAGGAAAAACTTCCGATCGTGTTTGAGGTTTGTTCCAGGGCCAGGAAATTCAAAGTGTTCCCTGTCTGGAAGTACGTGAGGTTGTATGCCACAAGGGCGATAAGCAACAAGGAAAAAGGCAAAAGATTGCGTTTTTCCGTAGGGGTAACAGAATCCGAACGTCCCATCCAGATAATAAAAGCAAAAGGAACTAACGCAGAAACTCCGGTCACCAGGTTCACCAGCGTTCCCAAAGTGGCATCGGTGGCGAAGAAAAAAACGAGGCCAATTACAATTGCTGTTGTGGCAGCCGCGGTGGTTTTCCAAAAATTTGCATCAAATTCGAAGGAGTTTTGGATTCGTTGTGATCTTTCCTTCCCAGCAAACGAGGAACGTCCGCGGATAAAGAAAAATATTCCGATAATCATCCCCACTGCGGCCGCTGCGAATCCGAGGTGCCAGTGGTAGGTTTGGCCAAGAAAGCCAGCAACGAGTGGGCCCAAGAAAGCGCCGATGTTGATTCCGGAATAATAGATTGAAAACCCTGCGTCGCGCCGTCTATCGCCTTGCTCGTATAGCTCTCCGACCATTGTCGAGACATTTGGCTTCAATAGGCCCGTACCGAGAATAATTAGAGCTAAACCGACCCAGGTTGCGAACTCTCGGGGGATTCCCATAAAAATGTGTCCGCTGGCAATAAGGACGGAACCCCATAGAACGGAGCGATACGTACCGACAACTCGGTCCGCTATCCAAGCACCGACGAGGGCCAACAAATAAACTAGAGCACCGTATGCTGCTACCACAGAAGATGCGGTTTGCTGATCGTAGCCTAGTCCTCCTGAGGCTATAGCGTCGGCGAAGTAGAGAGCCAAGATAGCTTGGAAACCTAAATATGAGAAACGTTCCCACAGCTCCAGATTGAAAAGTGCTGCCAATCCACGAGGATGGCCAAAAAATGACGTGTCGGCGCGAACATTTCGGTCTTGTTTGCGCGCTTCAGAAATAGACGTGGAAGGGGAGACCATCGAATTAGAGTTCTGGTCAGACATAAATATTCCTTAATTCCCATAGAGAATACGCGAGGGAGCACGCGCGAAATGACGGATTAGTGTGCCAAATATCCTCCTAATCTTGGGATCATCATTCGCCAGGATAACAAACTAGCTCGTTGCGTCAACAGCTAAGATGTTGCCGTCTTGTTAAGGAATTCAAGATGAGCAGGGCCTGGCGGTATAAAAAAATTCGCCCTCTTTCGAGGGCGAACACAGTAAGAGTGGTAGGTTATATAGCGCGGGTAACGCGCTCGCTCTTGATGCAGGTGGTGCATACGTTGAGGCGCTTAGGGGTGCCATTAACGACTGCACGCACACGCTGAATGTTGGGGTTCCAACGACGGTTGGTTCGCACGTGGGAGTGCGAAACGCTCTTGCCGAAGCCGGGTCCCTTGCCACACACGTCGCACTTAGAAGCCACGGTCTATCTCCGATTCCTAGTAAAGTCTCATACAACTGTTCATTTCTGAACACTGCTGGGGCACGCAGGTACGCGCACCTCAGGCAACCTGTTTAGACTATCGAAATGAAGGCCCCTTTGCCAACTATCGGGGCGTGTTTTTGTGTCTAGTGGACCACAGTATGGGCTTTGCTGGCAGTTAGACTCCCTCATTTAGTCCGTGTCTTATGAGACCATTTGTCTATGACCAGCCAGTATCGTTCCGCACTGAGCGGGGAAGACATTGTTCAGTTTATCGACCGTTGCGGCGAGGCGCTTGATGCCCTCGCCCCATTCTTGGATGACTTGAATGCTCTGGGCGGGTCAGATTTTGATACGGGAGCTAACGCGGCTCGTTCGTTCGCCGCGGTAAAACGGTTAATGCAACGCTCTGGCGAAGAGGTAGATTCGGCGTCCACGTTCTTACAGGCACTAACGGTGTATGCACGGGCGGGATCCGCGGGCCATGTGGGCATACTGATAACGAGCATTATTGCGGCATTGTCATCGGCTACCTCGGCAAACGAGGTAAGACCGATTGATATGCGCGCATTCCTCGCGTCTCTTCCAAACGCGCTGGAGGATGCTTTTTCAACGCCTGCCGCAGAGCTAATGGAGATGGCTACGGCGGCACGAGCGGTGGCGTTGGATACGCCGGATCCGATTGACGCGGCGCACATGATGGTTGGCCGCGCATCGATGGTGGTCCAGGATGCGCTAATAGAGGCTACTAGCGGGTGGATAAACCCGGGTGCGTGCGTGTTCGCTGTGATGATTTCGGCGCTGCATTCGGTCTACGAGAACTCTCTTGCTCCACTTGAGGTAGCGCGTGACATGATGCGTTCGCTCGCGCAGTCGGCGAAGATCTCAAAACGGAGCGAGGCTCCGCATGAGGGGGCGCAGTTCTCCGTTGATTTTCACGTAGATTGCATGGCGGAGGACCTTGCGGAGTTCCGGGCGAGTCTGGATGAGCGGGGCTATCGGTATTCGATGCAGGGTAGCGTGGATCAGCTTGGAATGGGTACGTGGCGTTTCCACATTGACACATCCGACCCCGCCGCGGTTTTACCCAAGGTTGGGTGGACGCGCCATATCGTAGTTAAGGATGCCCGCTATGGGGAGTTGATTGGATATGACGAACTGGCCGTGCAAGAAGAAGAGTCGGGCGTTTTGTATCTTTCTCGCCCCACGTGGCAGCGCCCCGAAACTGTGCTCGTAATTGCTCTGTTGCGTAATGAGCATTTCTTGGAGGAGGTTGCCTCTACTGGAGCGCACGTGATTTTGAATCCGATTCGTCAGGACGCGGTTTTGATTTCTGAGCTCATGCTGTCAGCTCCCTCCCGGGTAAGCCTTGTGGTGGCAGGTGATGAGGACGCCGCTGAGGTTGCGATGCGCGCGAAAAGGCTTGCTCTAAAATCTGCCGAAGTTTTTGTGGTGAGTGATACGCCGCCTTATTCGGACGTGGCGGTAAGCGTACTTGCGGGGAAGGCAGCGCCCATATTCATGCCGCAGGTGGGGGATCGAACGGCCAAGATCACTCGCGATCTGCTCGAGTCAGCAGCGAGGGCTGCGAAGGCACGCGTTGCGGTCCTAGAGGAAGTGGACCCACAAACGGTGTCATTCTCTCTTAAGCAATTGGTTGGTTACGGGCTGGAACGAGTTGTGATGATCGCGCCTGAACCGGACATGCTTCTTCGACATTCTATTGAGATGGCGCTAGATGATCGCGGCGCTACGCAGTACGTGGAGTATGCGCGTGATAATCGCACCCAGGTGGTGTTGGTAAATCGATGAGTGCTTCCGTTCCTAGCAAGCCGCAGTTACTTGATTCGCCGTTGGATCGTCTGCTCGGGCCGCGCACGGCTAAGAAGATTGCCTCCCTAGGGCTGGAAACGGCGTCAGATTTGCTCATGTTCTTCCCGCGGCGCTACGGGCATTGGGGCAAGCTAACTCCTCTCGCAGCGATTCATGAGGGAGAGGACGTGACGTTGCTCGCGCAGGTGGAGTCTGCGCAGATGGTGCGCAACCGCAATGGGGGAGTGCGTCTATCAGTTGAACTTACGGACGGCTACAAGAGTATCAACGCAACTTTTTTTGCCCGCCATCCGGGCGCGCTGTCGGTGCATGAGAGGATGCTTACTCCCGGGTCGTCGCATTTATTTGCGGGAAAGGTATCTTCCTATCGCGGTCGCCTGCAGTTGACCCATCCTGATTTTGAGCGGTTTGAGCAGGGTGATGCGAAGGATCGCGTGGATCGTCCGATCCCGATTTACTCGGCTAACTCGAAGTGTCCAAGCTGGCTGACATCCAAGTCCGCGAAGATTATTGCGGCGATGTTGAAGCCCGGTGATGTCCTCGATCCGATTCCGCCAAAACTGCGCGAAGATCGCGACCTCATGACGTACGTTGAGGCGCTGAGGCAGTTACATGATCCACAATCTGATGAGGAAATTGCGCGTGCCAAACTAACCGTTAGATGGGCCGAAGCCCTCACTTTGCAAACGGCGTTGCTTCGCCGTCGTGCCCGCAGTAAAGATGCTACGGCGCCTCGCATAGAAGCGGGGGAAGCATTTGCTACTGCAAAGGCTGCGCTACCGTTCACCTTGACAGCCGGCCAGGAAGAGGTCTTGGGACAAATCCTGTCAGATATGGCGGGTGAGCATCCCATGCAAAAGTTACTGCAGGCCGATGTCGGTGCGGGTAAGACGGTGGTAGCTGGCCTTGCGATGACGGCTACCGTGGACGCGGGGTATCAGGCAGCCTTACTGGCTCCCACGGAGGTGCTTGCAGCTCAACACGCGGTGTCGCTTTCAAGAATGCTGCCCGTCCCGGTGGAGCTCCTTACGGGTTCGTCTAAGTCCAAACATCGTGGTGATGTATCTGTACTCGCATCTTCGGGCCAGCCGGCGGTTTTCGTTGGCACGCACGCGCTGATTCAGGATTCGCTCCAGTTTTCTAATCTGGGGCTTGTGGTGGTGGATGAGCAGCATCGCTTCGGGGTTGCTCAACGCGATCGACTTCGCGAAGGTGGTCAAATAGCTCCACACATGCTAACCATGACGGCTACGCCTATTCCGCGCACAATCGCAATGACGGTTTTTGGGGATCTAGATGCGATCACTATTCGCGAGCTACCGAAGGGCCGCAAAGAGGTTCAAACCTTCCTCGTTGATGCGGCGAATGACGCTTGGAACAAGCGTATGTGGGAGAGAGCCAAAGAAGAAGTTGTGGCCGGCGGCCGCGTGTTTGTGGTGGCTCCTCGAATAGATTCGGCCGATGGTGATGATTCGCAGTTGGCCAACGTGATGGATAGCCGCGAGATGCTGGCCAACCTTCCGCAGTTAGGGGGTATTGAGGTTGGGTTGCTGCACGGGCGCATGAGCGTAGAAGAGAAGGCTGAGGCAATCGATCGGTTTGATGATGGAACCACCCCTATCTTGGTAACAACAACGGTTATCGAGGTAGGTGTAGATATTTCTGCCGCCTCAATGATGGTTATTTTGGATGCGCAACAGTTTGGTCTATCTCAGTTGCACCAGTTGCGAGGACGAGTTGGTCGCGGTGGTCAGCAGGCGATCTGCATGGCCCACCACCGAACGGGACTTGCCCCAGAGTCGATGAAGCGTTTGGAGGCGTTTGCTTCCACTACGGATGGGTTCGCGTTAGCGGAGACAGATTTGAGGCTGCGTAGGGAAGGTAACGTGCTGGGCGAGAGCCAGTCGGGCGCGCGCACTTCGTTGAAGGCCTTGCGTGTCACGCGCGACGGGGCGATTATTGAAGCCGCTCGCAAGTACGCGGAAACGCTGTTGGAAGAAGACATGTCCCTAAGCACCTACCCGCAGCTACTGCAGGCGGCGAACCGGATGGACCAGGCAGTCCAGTGGATGGAACGATCATGATATCGCGTAGGCTTTACGTATGACACGGATTGTTTCAGGAACGTTTGGCGGGCGCAGGCTGGAGGTGCCTGCAGCCGGTACGCGACCAACGTCTGAGCGGGTAAGAGAGGCTCTATTCTCGCGTTTAGAGAGTTGGGGAGAGGTTCGCGGAGCCAGAGTGCTGGACCTCTTTGCCGGTTCGGGTGCACTGGGGTTTGAGGCGCTTTCGCGAGGAGCAGCCAGCGCCACGTTGGTAGATAACTCGACGGGTGCCCTAAAGGTTTTGCGCTCCAACGTGAGCAAAAACGGTTTCCCCAATGTGCGGGTGGTTCGAGCTGACGCAGCGAAGTTTGAGAGCATTCACTCTTTTAGCCTGGCATTCCTAGACCCTCCTTACGATATTGATATGGGCCTGCTACGCAACGTGCTTGAACATATAGAGAAATTCTTAGAGGAAGACGCTCTTGTAGTAGTCGAACTGTCAGCCCGCACCCCCGAACCGCAGTGGCCATCTTCGTACCAGCGTGAGTCGAGTAAGAAATGGGGCGAAACCATGGTGTGGTTCCTAACTTTTTCGCGGCAAACCGGTAGCGTGGAGGCATGATACGCGCAGTATTTCCAGGCTCCTTTGACCCGTTCACAAACGGTCACCTCGACATTGTTAAAAGGTGCGTGAAGCTCTTTGACGAAGTAATCGTTGGAGTGGGAGACAACCTGTCTAAAAAGTACTGGTTTTCAATCGAGGAACGCGTGGAGCTTGCTAAACAAAGCACGGCGGGGATGCCCGGTGTGCAAGTTAAAGCTCTTGACGGACTGTTGGCCAAGTGGTGCGTTGAAAATGACGCGAACGTGATCGTGAAGGGGCTTCGCTCCGCGGTTGATGCGGGATTTGAGCTTCCCCAGGCTACGATTAACCGCGAGCTAGGCGATATTGAGACTATTCTGCTTGCTACCAACCCGGCGCTTGCTCACATTTCTTCTACGATTGTTAAGGAAGTTGCGGCTAACGGTGGTGATGTTTCGTCTATGGTTAGTGCAGGCGTGAAAGAAACATTGGATATTAAGATTCGTGGCTAAGGGGGCCAAATCATGAGCGATATTTACTCGGATGATCTGCAGGGCGCGCAGGCGGGGGAGCCTATTGATGACGTGTACGGCCCTTCCACGGTGATCGTTGCTCTTGACCAGATTGAGGATCTAGTTGAGATTGCGCGCGCATTGCCTATGAGTGCTTCAGTGCTCGTTAACAAGGCTGAGGTGCTTGACTTGCTGGAGCAGGCCCGTCAGGCACTGCCCGATGATTTGGTTGCGGCGGATGCGGTGGTTGCAGATGCGGATGCGGTAATGGGGCGCGCGGATTCGGCCGCCGAATCCACTATTAATGAGGCAAATGCCAGGGCTGACGGCATTGTTGAGGACGCCCGCAAAAAGGCTGATGATTTGGCGCAGCGTTCGCGTGAGGACGCCGAGGCCGTTCGTGAGCGTGCCGCGGCAGAGGCTGAGCGCCTGGTTACAAATGCCAAGGAGCAGGCCCAGCAGATAGTTGAGCAGGCGCACGCGGAGGCCGAGGGGTTGATCGCGCAGGAGAACATCTCGGTTCAGGCTCGCGAGCGCGCTGAGGAAATCGTTAGCTCGGCACATCAAAAGGCCATGGAGCTTGCTGAGGACGCCGATCAGTATTGCGCGGATTCGTTGGAGACGCTCGCAATCGCGATTGATCGTATTGCACACCAGACTCATGCCGGCCAGGATGCAATCGAGTCTCGTCAAGAGGCCCGTCGCGCCGGGCGTTAAAATGTTTTCCTGCGTAGCCCTGTGCGAGGGGCGCACTAGCTATTTGTAGATACTTTTCTTGGAGGGATTAGCGATGGCTGATCGCCAGTTTAATGGCGCGATCTTGGATATTCGCACGCTCCCCGCGGAGCCGAATCAGGAGCGTAGCTTTCACCTTGATCTGGTGGCGCCCCAGGACCTTGGCACGGTTGTGATGGAGGTGGTTCCAGGCTCTGTTGTGAGCGTGGATATTACGCTTCGTTCCCTCGTTGAAGGTGTGCTGTTTGAAGGGCGCGCTGATTCGCAGGTGCGTTCGGAGTGCGTGCGTTGCCTCGAGCCGATTGAGGGCGTGGAAATTACGGAAGTATCGCAAATGTTCTTCACTGCTGAAGCTATCGCGCGTATGCGAGAGGAACATGGTGAAGAGGGAGTTGAAGACCTCGAGGTTTTGGACGGTGACGAGATCGCGCTTGAGCCGATTTTTAGGGATGCGATTGTGACGAGCTTCCCGTTCCAGCCTTTGTGCAAGCCTGACTGCAAGGGACTTTGCGATGTGTGTGGCAAGAAGTGGGAGGATTTGCCGAGCGACCACATGCACGAGGTGATTGATCCGCGTTTCGCCAAGCTTGCGGCGTTGCTCGAGCAAGATGAAAAGTGAGTAAACAACAATCACGAGACGCCAGTGGGCCGGCAGGTGATCCTCTAGATCTCTTGGGACGCTGGCGAATTCAGCTGGATCCTGAACTTTTAATACTTGCTTTGACGCATCGTTCGTTTGCGTATGAGCAGGGCGATTTGCCGCACAATGAGCGGCTGGAGTTTCTTGGTGACTCGGTTTTGTCGATCATCGTGACGGAGCATCTTTTCATTAAGTTCCCCACGTGCACTGAGGCCCAGTTGTCGCGGATGAGGGGCGCTATAGTTTCGCAGGTGACGCTCGCTAAAGTGGGGCGAAGCATCGGCCTGGGAGATTATATTTTGCTTGGAAAGGGCGAGAACTTAACGGGTGGGCGTGATCGTGATTCCATTCTTTGTGACACGGTCGAGGCTTTAATTGGAGCGACCTACATTTCGCATGGCCTAGAGCCCACGCGAAGGGTTGTTGAGGAACATTTGCGTCCCTTCTTGGAGGATGCGGTTGAGCTTGGGCGTTCGTCTGATTACAAGACCACGCTCCAGGAGTACACGGCGCAGGCGGGCCTTGGCGAGCCAATGTATGAAACGACGAGCCGTGGCCCAGATCATGCGCGTATTTTCAGCGCGACCGTTTCGATTGGCGGCGTTGTGATGGGCGAGGGGGAAGGCACGTCGAAGAAAACCGCGAACTCGAGCGCCGCAAAGGCAGCTTATTTCCACTTGCGTGAGGACGACCCGAAAAGCGCAGAATAGCTGGAGTGAACAATGCCTGAACTTCCCGAGGTAGAGACTATCCGCATGGGTTTAGCTCCCCATATCGTGGGGCAGACGGCTACGGGCGTAACCGTTTGGGGTGAGCGTACGGCACGTAACCAGCCGGGCGGGCCCGCGGCGCTGGAAGACGCTATCCGAGGCAGACGAGTGGAGGCTCTGGCGCGCCGAGGCAAATTTTTGTGGGCGGAGTTAGATAGTGGCCGTGGCCTCGTGTTTCACCTGGGCATGTCCGGGCAGCTTCGGCTGAGTGATGGTGACCTTCCACGTTTTCGCCATGAGCATGCCAGAATCGTTTTGAGCAATGGCCAGGTGCTTTCGTTTGTAGATCAGCGCACCTTCGGGCGAATTGAGGTGTGTGATTGCGTTCCTACTTTGGACGGAGCTGTCGCTGGTCAAGGCGCCACTTTGGATGCGATTCCGCAGTCCGCGGCGCACATTGCGCGTGATCCGCTAGATCCGGTGTTTGATCCTGACCAGGTAGTGCAAAAGATACGCGCGTCAAGAAGCGCGGTTAAAAACCTGCTTTTGCATCAAGAGATAGTGTCTGGCATAGGTAATATTTATGCGGACGAGGCTCTGTTTCTAGCTGGCGTGCACGGCCAGCGAATGGGTAAGAACGTCCGTGTCTACGAGGTTCATCAGATTTTAGAAGCGGCCCGGGCTGTTATGCGCAGGTCGATTAAAGCTGGAGGCACCTCTTTCGATGAACTGTATGTGAATACGGTTGGCGAGCCGGGTTATTTCGCCCGCTATTTAGCGGTTTATGGACGCGCTGGGCAGGCTTGTATTAACTGCGGTACGCCTATCGCTAGGGTCAGTATTAGTGGCCGTTCACATCATTATTGCCCCGTGTGCCAGCCTCGCTCTGGCCGGCGTAAGCGAGGGGTGTCCAAAGGATAACCGGTGCTGAGAAACTATATAGCTTCGCATATAATTATTCCGTGGCTATAAAGAATTCCAGTACTGACTCAAATATTCGCGTAATGGTTGTGGATGACCATGAGATTGTCCGCTACGGCATTATAGAACTCGTCGGCCGTACCGAAGGATTTGAGGTAGTTGCGGAAGCCGGCAGTGTACACGACGCCATAACCCGGGCAGACTTGACCACTCCCGATGTGATGTTGGTCGATTTGCAGCTACCTGATGGCACGGGTATAGACATCATGAATCACGTGCGTAAATCGCTTCCCGATACGAAATGTATAGTTCTTACTTCTTTTGATGACGATGACGCGCTTGCGGAGTCTTGTAAGGCCGGAGCCAAGGCATTCATTCTTAAGACTGTCCACGGCGCGGAAATAAGCCGCGTTATCCGTCTTGTACATGATGGCAAGGTGTTGCTGGACGAGAAGACAATCACCCGTCGGGCAGGCGACCAGGATGATGTGATGGCCGCTTTGACGCCCGCGGAGCGACGAATC
This sequence comes from Actinomyces sp. HMSC065F11, assembly GCF_001813085.1. Taxonomy (NCBI): domain Bacteria; kingdom Bacillati; phylum Actinomycetota; class Actinomycetes; order Actinomycetales; family Actinomycetaceae; genus Actinomyces; species Actinomyces sp. HMSC065F11. The sequence continues at coordinate 225,592 of NZ_KV811465.1, read as the reverse complement.
GTGGGACTCATCTCAAAGGGCATGTCTAATGCTGAGATCGCTGAGACACTAGGAATCTCTGAAAAGACGGTGAAGAACCACATCACGTCACTTCTTTCTAAGATGGGACTGAAGAGGCGCACTCAAGTTATGGCATGGGCCGCGGGGCAGCAGTCAGCTCCGTGGCGGGGTCAGTCGTAGCTCTAAGCTCTGTCCGCTTCGAAGTCGAGCAGCAGCGTTACGCGATCGGTAGTTCGCATTTTAGGGTGGTGCCCTTGTCGGTGCGTTTATCGATGCTCATTGTGCCGCCGTGTTTTTTCACGCGCTTGTCTAGATTAGCGAGCCCCGAGTTGCGGGTCCTATTCGGATCGATCCCAATCCCGTCGTCCTCGATTTCAATATCGATCTGCGGTTCACCTTGAGTTTTTAGGTCGATATTAACGGTCACTACATCTGCTTGCGCGTGTCTGGCGACGTTGGAGAGGCCTTCGCGAACGAAGGCGGTAATATCGCTGGCTAGCTCATCGCCGAATAGGGATAGGGCCTGTTCTACGACTGGATCTTGCACGTCAGTTACCGCGCGGCCGTCGATATTCAGAAGGCAAGAGGGGGCGAAGCCGAGCGATCTTCTTGCCGCCGAAGTCACCTGGCAGATTCGCTCAAAGACGTTTGTTCCTTCAACATCATCCTTGAGGTTTTGCACGATTGACCGAACCTGTACAACGGAGTTGTCGATGGCGTCGAGGGCTCCATCTAGGTATTGTTTGGCGTCATCTGGCGCATTGATTTTCTCAAGTTCGTTCTTAGCGGCAGTTATTTGAATGCCGGCGGCAAAAAGCTCCTGAATAGCGAAGTCATGCAGGTCAGCGCTGATGCGTTCACGCTCGTTAGCAAGCGCGGTCATTTCGATGATGTGTCGCGCCTCGAATATTTCTAGGCCGAATGCCGCTTGCAGTGAGACGCTTTCAGCAAAACGAAGGTCGGGCATATCGAAGGGCATGGCGCCTTTTTTGCGAAGTAGCACGAGCACGCCAACTGCTTCATTGCGGTTCATGAGGGGCGCGTATAGGGCGGGGCCGAAGTGTCGCAGGGGAGCGAGCTTAACGTTGAGAGCAGAATCGAACGACTCAACGATCATGCCCGCCTTCTCCGAGATCACAAAGAGGGCGCGCCCTCCTTCTGGGAAGACGGCGCCCAGCAGCTCTTCGGCCATATGTCCACTGGCAAATTCGCACGCCCAAGTGCCCGCCACAGATGGGAGGATCACCAAAACGGTGTCCACCTGCAACCCATTTTTGATAGCGCTAACTACGGGCTCTAGCCCCTCATCATCTGTTGCATCGAAGAGAGCTTGGGTTACTCCTTGGCTGGTTTCTATCCACTGCTCGTCTTGACTTACGCGCCTGGAAAGTTCAGAAACTTCTACTTCAAGGCTGATCATTTTCGCAAAGTGAGTGGCGATGCGCAGGTCGTATTCGCTGTAAGGATCAGATTTGTCGAAAACCACGAGGCGGCCAAGCAGTTGCCCGCGCTGTAGTACGGGTACTCCAACGGCCCTCTTAATGTCAAAAGTGATACCGGCCTGGAGAACTTGCGGGCTGATCTCATTGAGAACAACGGGGGAGTTCGGATGAATGTTCGCGGCTATGAGTCGCAAAAACGTTTTTGCGGGGACGTCCATGTTCTCGAACCGGTCGTTATTTGAAATGAGAAGCGAGGGAGCTCCCCACACGTCTTGGATAACGAACAGTCCCTGGGGAGATTGCGTGAGGTCGCATACTTCGTGGACGAGTGCTTCGAGTGTGGCTTTGAGCTCGGGGTCGGCTTTAAGGGATGAGTTTGCGCTCACCATCGCCCCGGGGGAATCCGCTTGGAAAAGATCAAACATAGCGACTTCCTCTAGTTGGAGATTTCCAGACTGCCTTCGCGTGTAAGCGCCCAGCGGTAAGCGTTGTTGCCCGCGACGAGCTCGGCATGCGTGCCACGTGCGGTTATGGTCGCTGGCTCTCCTTCATTTGCGGAGATAACCATTGCCTGCTGGGCGTGATCTAGAGGAGTTAGACGGTGTGTCACTACTAAAACGCCCAGGTCTTGGCTTTCCCCATCTACGGTCAAAAGGTCGCGGATGAGTCTGTCGGCAGTCCGGTTGTCAACGTGTTCGCCCGGCTCATCAATAAGCAGGAGAGGAGCTGGTGCGGCAAGGGCCCGCGCAAGTAGCAGGCGTCGCCTTTCACCTCCAGAAACGGTGGTGCCGCCAGAGCCGAGGATGGTTTCCAGTCCTTCTGGTAGATTGGTCCTCCATTCGTGTAGGCCCGAGCGGTCTAGGAGCGCGATCACGTCATCTTCGGTCAACGAGGGGTTAGCTACGCGCAGGTTTTCCAGTACTGAGGTTGCGAAGATGTGTGCGTCCTCAGCGGTTAGGGAGACTCGCTTACCCACTTCTGCGCGGTCGGCACCGTAGATGTCCACGCCATTTAAGGTTACGCGTCCAGCCTTTGGTTCAAGCATGCCGGCCAGAGTGAATAAAATAGTGGATTTCCCAATGCCCGACGGGCCTACGAGTGCCAGGTGAGAGCCGGGTTTTAGCTCGAGGTTTATGTCGGTTGCAACAATCGGACCGCCCGGCCATCCTACGGAGAGATTTTCCGCCTTCAACACTGGGCCTTTTGCTTTCGGAATGTCCACTCGTCTTGGCATCTCGTCGGTGTTGAGGATTTCGTCGATGCGGGTAGCCGCGCGTGCGGAGCGGATAAGTTGAACGGCTGCAGGGCCAAGTTCGGCGGTTCCTTCAAAGGACGATAGCGGCGTGAGTACAAGCACGGCAAGCGCAACGGCGGAGACGAGGCCGGCGTGCACTTCTGGGATGCCAAGCGCTATTGCTCCGGCCACGGCAAGGCCCATGGCTATTGCGTCGATGGCGGCAGCGAATGCTGCGGGACGCGCGGCCTGATCTTTGGCCAAGGTAAGGTCGTTTTGGGTTTTGCGAATGGCGTCGCGAACGCCTTGCATTTTTCCGGATACGGCAAGTTCAGCGTAGTGGTCGGTGAGGGTCAGGGCCTCACTGGCTAATTCGGTTCGGGCCTTTTCTTCGGCAAGCTGCGCGATTCTGGCGGACCGGGCGGTGAGGAGGGGACCAACTACACCTGATAGGAGTAGGCAGACGGCTAACACTAGCGCTACGGGAAGTGACAGGAACGCAATGCCTATCACGGTACCGATGCCTGCTACTGCCGCGATCCAAGCGGGGAGTACCGATTTTACAAGCAGGTCGCCCAAGGCGTCCACGTCGGCTCCGGTGCGCTCTAAGAGGTCACCTCGTTTCAGTTTGGTGATGGCATCGGTTTTGCGCGTGGAGAGCGTGCGGTAGACATTTTCGCGAAGATCTGCGATGCCATAGATTGCAACGGTATGTGATGCGAGGCGTTGTACGTAGCGCAAAACTGCCTTGGATACGCCAAAGAAGCGTACGCCGACGGTGGCCACGGTGAGGAAGAGGACGGGTGGCATTTGTGAAGCGCGAGCGATGAGCCACGCAGATGTGGCTCCCAGGCCGATGGTGGCGCCAAGTCCGAGTGCGCCGAGTAGTACAGCGAGGGCAAATTGCGCCTTGTTTACCTGCAGCATGGGCATGAGTCGCTTGAGTGCGGCGCGTTCTGGCTTGGTAATGAAGAGTCTCATCGGGTTTCCTCCAACAGTCGGGGCTGTTCGGTAAGGAAGAACTGTTCAATAGTCTTTTCCGCAAGCTGTGGGTAGTCCAGAATCTCCTGTTCGGTGGCGGGGCCTGATTCGATTTGGACGATGGAGTCGGCTGCATCAACTACGGCTTTGCGGTGCGCGATGACGATAACGGTTCGTCCCATGTCGCGAAGGCGAATCATTGTGTCGATGACCTGTGATTCGGTGAGGGCGTCCAGGTGCGCGGTTGGCTCGTCGAGTATTACCCAGGGAGTTTGTTCCAGAAGGGCGCGAGTTAGGGCAAGGCGCTGGCGTTGCCCAACCGATAGTCCGATGCCTCCTTGACCAATCGGGGTGTCCCATTTGGCCGGGAGTTTTTCCACGACTTCAAGAAAACCGGTTGCGCGCGCTGCTTCTTCAAGTTTGTCTTGTGAGACGTCAAGACCGAAGGATATGTTTTCTCGGATAGTTCCCGGCAGTATGGCGGGTGCTTGGGGAACCCACGTGTGTTGCCGCCACCAGGAAGACGGATCGATTTCGGCTAGGTCAATTCCGCCCACTAACACGCGTCCGCGAGTTGGTTTGAGCAACCCTAGAAGAACCATAACGGTCGTAGTTTTGCCGGCGCCTGACGGGCCTACGAGGGCAGTGATCTTCCCTCTTTGGATGGATGCTTTAAGTCCGGCGGGAGCCCATGCGCCGCGTGCGGCGACGTGGAGATCTTCAATCTGAACGAGGTCCTGGGCAAGGTTTGGTGCCTCGGTGCTACCCTCCGCTTGAACGGGCTCTTCGAGAATCTCGAAGGCGGCGTTTGCCGCGGCTACACCGTCTGCCGAGTTATGGAACTGCTTGCCAACTTCGCGCAGGGGCAGGTACACCTCGGGGGCAAGCATAATTACGATCAATCCGGCGTATAGAGAAATGTTGCCGTAAACCAGGCGCATGCCAACCTCAACGGCAACAAGTGCGACGGACAGGGTGGCGATGAACTCCAAGATTGCGCCAGAGAGGAATGCAACGCGAAGGGTTTGCATGGAGGTTTTCGCGTGGGTTTGTCCCAGCTGATGCACGTGTTTGTTAGGCGCTTTCTCGCGACCGAGGGCTTTTAGGGTGGCGAGGCCGGCGATGAGGTCAAGAAGCTGGGACCCAAGCCGCTCCATGGTCTTCAGTTTCTGGTCGGAATACTCCTGGGTGAGTTTGCCGACCAAGATCATGAAGATAGGGATAAGAGGGATGGTGAGTACTGCGATGAGGGCGGAGAGGAAGTCGTAGTAAAGCATGACGGCTAGAGCCACGGGAGTTACCGTCATAGTCATGAGTAGTTGCGGTAGATAGGACACGAAGTATGGTCCTAGGTCATCTAGGCCGCGGGTTATGAGCGTGATTGTGTCGGTGCCTTTGCGGGCTAGCCAGCGGGGGCCGAGCTTGGTGACGTGGTCAAGCACCTGCTCGCGAAGTTCAATAATGGCGTCATTTGCTGCGCGGTGTGCACGTGAGTTTAGAAGATAGACCAGGCCGGCTCGCACGGTCACGATTACCAGCAACGTAATCACCCACGGGAAGACGTCCGTAAGGGTTTTGCCTTCGGAAATAACGGGGGAGATGGCCGAGGATATTGAAATTGCCTGTGCAAGTACGAGGACTGCCGTGAGCGTGCCAAAAATAGTAATGAAGATGATGTATTTCTTGGCCGCTGCCGCGTATGTCAGCAATCGTTTATCCAGGGGTTTCACGCTTACCCGTCCTGCACTTTCATACGGATTCAAGTGGAATACACATCTTATATTAGAGATGCGGGGCTGACCGTGCATTGGTCAGCCCCGCATCTTGGTGCTTCATCTAGCCTTTGAGGAAGTTCGCTCCAACGCGGATCTGCTTGGGTAGTAGACCCTGGTTCTCTGCGACGTCATCAGGCGAGACGCGCTTGCGGAATACCCAGTAGGAGTATGCCGTGTATGCGAGGACGATCGGTACCATCACGATCGCTACGGTCAGCATCACAACGAGCGTCGAGTGTGAGGACGACGCTTGCGCGATGGTGAGAGAGTATGCCGGGTCGATGCTGGACTTCATCACGTTCGGTGCCATTGCAACGAAGATGAAGGAGACAGCGCCGGCAATTCCAACCGAGGACGCGAGGAACGAGCCCATCGAATTGTTGAGCGCCTTCTGCGATAGTGCGGCGGACACGATGAGGGCGATTGCGGCAACCACGAGTGGTAGCCACGCCCAGACGGATCCGGCGTAGGCGATTACTGCCCACAGTGCCCAGATCGCGGTAACGCCAGCGGCAATGATCGAAAGCTTGGAGGACAGAGCCTCCGCGCGGTCGTGCACCGGGCCAGCAGTCTTGAGCGACAGGAACTGTGCGCCCTGGGAGAGGGCGAGGAGCAGAACAGCTGCACCACCAAGGAGTGTGAACACCGTGAGGAGCGAGAAGAAACCGCCCGTCAGGTGGTGTACGGAGTGTACGAGCACATCATCGGTGATTGGGGGCGTCACGGCCTCAAGGGTCATCGGGTCTACGACCTCGATCTTCATGCCCTGTACGAGGTTTGCAAATGCAACGCCGAAAAGTAGGGGAACGCCGAAACCTGCAACCGTGTGGATGGTGTCCCAGGTGGAGCGCCATTTAACGGAGTCAATCATCTTGCGCCACTCGATCGCTGCGATACGCAGGATGAGGAGCACAAGGATGAGGAACAGTGCTAGGTACATGCCGGAGAACATGGTGGCGTACCACTCTGGGAATGCTGCGAAGGTTGCGCCACCTGCGGTGAGGAGCCAAACTTCGTTGCCGTCCCAGTGAGGGCCAATGGTCTTCACAGCTTGGGAGCGTTCTTCGTCGTTCTTAGCGACGAACGGGAGGAGGGCACCAACGCCAAGGTCGAAGCCTTCCAGAATCAGGTAGCCGGTCCAGAGGACGGCGATGAGAATGAACCAAACGATACTGAGCCAACTCATTGTTTATACCAACCTTCCTCAGTATCCGAACGACAGGTGCGTGTCGGGGGTTACTTCATTCGTCTTCGAGTAGGGCACATGCATGCCTTCGCGTACCCAGCGACGCAACAGGAGGAACCAGATGACGCCGAGCCCGCCGTATAGGAGGGTGAACAGCACCGTGGTTACCAGCACCTGTCCCGCCGGGACCGTACCCGATGCGGCGAACTCAGTGAGCTGGAGAACACCACCAACTGGATCTTGGTTCAGCGCGCCAGCAATGTTCGGGTATACCACCCATGGCTGGCGGCCAATTTCGGTGAAGATCCAACCTGCGGATGCGCCGATGAACGGCCAGGGCAGGCAGAAGAGGGCGAAGTTAGCCATCCACTTGGAACGGGCGAGCTTATCGCCGCGGTACCAGTAGAGGATTCCTAGGCCCAGCAGCATCGAAATGAGGCCAAGCGTAACCATGATGCGGAAGGAGTAGAACACTGGCATCGATGGTGGGCGGAAGTCGTACTGCGATGCATCACCGTAGCGCGAAGTGAACGACTCGTTGGCGTTAAGCATCTCGACCATACGGTCTTGGATGTCGCGCACGCCTTCTACTTCAGCGTTGAAGGAGTTGTGCGACAGGAACGATGCGAGTCCAGGAACCGTGATGAAGCGGGTCATATCGCCAGAATCGTCGAGGGGGCATTCGCCAAAGCCCGCGACGGTGAAGGCGGCGCCTTCGGTATCCATACAGATGCCTTCAGCAACAGCCATCTTCATTGGCTGGAGTTTGACCATTTCTACGCCCTGGAAGTGGCCGGTTGCTACGGTGCCAAGGCCAGCGATGATGAGGGCCCAAGCGCCGAACTTAGCGATCGGCTTCCAGATTTCGCGTGCTTCGCGTTCGCCGTGCTCCCCAGCATTTGCGCAGCGCACTGTCCACCACACTGCGATACCGGCAACGAAGGTGCCAGCTACGAACAGGGAGGTGAAGAGGACGTGTGTGAATCCAAGGAATAGCACGGGGTTGGAGATGACCTTGAAGAAGCCGCCGGCTCCGTCAAGTTCTGCGCGGCCGGTGGCCGGGTTGTAGAAGGCACCTACAGGATGCTGCATCCAAGAGTTTGCAGCAAGGATCCATACGGCTGAAAGCGTGGAGCCAATGGCTACAAGCCAGATGGCAACGAGGTGCATCCGCTTTGAGATGCGGCCCCAGCCGAAGATCCATAGGCCAAGGAAGGTCGATTCCATAAAGAATGCGAGCAGTGCTTCAACTGCTAGCGGTGCGCCGAAGATGTCGCCAACGAAGCGGGAGTATTCGGACCAGTTCATGCCGAACTGGAACTCCTGCACGATGCCGGTGGCGACGCCTAGCGCGAAGTTAATAAGGAACAGTTTTCCGAAGAATCGCGTTGCCTGCAGCCAGACCTCATTACCGCTTCTGTGCCACTTGGTTTGCATGATTGCAACCAGGAGACCCAGGCCAATGGTTAGGGGTACCTGTAGGAAGTGGTAGACAGTTGTGATTGCAAACTGCCACCGCGCCAGAAACACTGCGTCGAGTGCTGCTGGGAGGACGGTCATGTTTCCGCCTTTCCGAGTTGATAGGTAAATGAGGTCGGCGATTTTCGACGACCCCTCTTAGACACCACTTTATGCATGAATACAAGGTGTGTGCGGAAGATTTATCTCCAAATCGAGATTCTATCTGACAAAGCGTGTAATAACGCGCATGTTAGGCCGCTCACAAGTGCCGTTTTTGGTAACGAAACGGTAAACAAAAAAAATAATTAGACAAAATTATTGTTTCTAAAAAGATTTTGTCAAGAATTGACGAGGCTGTTTTCGGTCCAAGTTTGAGGTGGTGAAAATGGTGTCAAAGGACGCATTTTCGTCCCCTGTGCCGCCGTATTCGTCCGATCTTCGTATATTGTGCGATAATTCCTCTTGGAGATACTTTCGCCATACCGTGAAAGTGGCGCAAGCAGGTGATGTTTTCTCCCTGTATGGCGCTTGTGTTAGCCGCTTGGGCTACACCGTTTAGGTTTCCGTCTGCGTAAGACGGCTGCTGCAGGAGCTTGGTATGAAGTCCTGCGCTAACTGGAGAAGGCTTGTGACAAAAGAAAATAATAATGAGGCTGATCGCGGTGAAAAAGGGGTCGAAACCGATCTGTTTTCGCCCGGTGTAGGCGCCCCGGTTTTCTCGGGCTCGCGCAAAGCGAATGAGGAGGTCCCGCAAGGGACAAAGGTCCCTGTGGCTGCTGCAGCGACGCTGCTATTCCAAGCTCCGACGATTTCTCACCCCGACACAAGCGGGAATGATGATGAGCGTCCCGCTCGTAAACAAAGGTCTCGCAGGCGCGTAGAGGAATTGGAAGAAGAGGTTGCGGACTCGTCCTTATTCGATGATGGAGAGCAAGACGGTGAGCACTCAGAACGCGCTGGTGACGACGCGAATGAAGAGCAGGTCACTACGGTGCGCAGGCGTAGGCGCAGGCGTTCCTCGACAGAAGATGATGATTCGTCTGAACTATCTAATGAGGTTGAGGGTGTCAAGGGTTCAACGCGTCTAGAGGCTAAACGTCAGCGTAGGCGTGAGGGGCGTCGAGAGAACCGTCGCCGTCAGGTTGTAACCGAATCGGAGTTCTTGGCCCGGCGTGAGTCTGTGAAGCGCGAGATGATCGTGCGCGAGAAGAATGGTTTAAACCAGATCGCCGTTCTTGAAGATGGGTTGCTTGTGGAGCATTACGTTGCGCGCCGCACCCAGCAGACAATGGTGGGCAACATTTACCTCGGTCGCGTGCAGAACGTTTTGCCGTCAATGGAGGCGGCGTTCGTTGACCTTGGAAAGGGTCGTAACGCGGTTTTGTATGCCGGTGAAGTGAACTGGGAAGCGCTCGGATTCCAAGGCAGACCGCGTCGGATCGAACAGGCTTTGAAGTCGGGTGACACAGTTCTGGTGCAGGTCACGAAGGATCCGATCGGGCACAAGGGTGCCCGTCTGACCTCGCAAATCACTTTGGCAGGCCGCTTCTTGGTGCTGGTGCCGGACGGGCAGATGACTGGTATTTCGCGCAAGCTTCCCGAGAAGGAGCGGGCGCGCCTGAAGAAGCTACTGTCTAAGATCGTTCCGAAGGATTCGGGAGTAATCGTCCGTACCGCTGCGGAGGGGGCGACGGAAGCGCAGTTGCGCGATGATGTGAATCGCCTGCAGGCGCAGTGGGACGAGGTCGTACAGAAGCAGAAGAAGGGGCAGAAAGCTCCGGTGATGCTGCGATCAGAGCCAGAGCTCGCTGTTCGCGTGGTTCGCGATGTCTTTAACGAGGATTTTTCTTCGCTAACGGTGCAGGGCTCGGGTACGTGGAAGACCATCAGCGAGTACGTGTCAAAGCTGTCACCGGACCTGGAAGATCGTTTGGTTCACTGGACCAAGCGCGAGGACGTGTTCCACTCGCATCGCGTTGATGAGCAGCTTGCGAAGGGAATGGATAATAAGGTCTGGCTTCCCTCGGGTGGTTCCTTGATTATCGACCGCACGGAGGCAATGACCGTCATCGATGTGAACACGGGCAAGTTTATTGGCTCAGGTGGCACTCTTGAAGAAACGGTCACCATGAACAACCTGGAGGCTGCTGAAGAGATTGTTCGGCAGCTTCGGCTTCGCGATATTGGCGGAATCATCGTCATTGACTTTGTTGACATGGTGCTCGAGTCTAACCGCGACCTCGTGCTACGCAGGCTGGTGGAGTGCTTAGGACGCGACCGTACCCGTCATCAGGTTACGGAGATTACGGCTCTAGGCCTTGTGCAAATGACTCGAAAGCGGGTTGGCGAAGGGTTAGTTGAAGCCTTCTCTACCCCGTGTGAGTGCTGTGAGGGCAGGGGCTTCATCGTTCACTCCAGTCCGGTAGAGAAGGATAAGTCTGGCCACGCTATCCCGCCGAAGAAGCAGACGTCAGAGCCGGTGAAAGAGCCGGAATCTGATGAGAAGCATGAGGAAGTGAAGGCAGCGCTTTCGGCAATAGCCGCCTCGGCTGCTTCTAAACATCACGAGGCTGAGGAAGACGCACAGGGTAACTCGAAGAAGTCTGATCGCAGGCGAGGACAAAGAAATCGCAAACGCCGCGATGGCAAGAATTCAGAAAGTGAGTCCAGCGCCCCTCATGCGAGCGGAGCTAACGAGCTAGAAGATTTGTCTGAGCAAGAAACCGGTGACGAAGAATCCAAGCCGAAGAAGTCTGAGAGTGGACCGGGGCATAAGCGCGATTCGAAGCAGTCAAGAGGGAAGCGGGACGGCGCCAAGGTATCTCACCAAGGCGTGGCCACGGACGGGAGCGAGCCGGAAGGCAAGCTAGCCAGGAAGGTGTCCGCGGGTAGTCAACGTAAGGAGTTGGCTTCGGCTCCTCGCGCCGCAAATCTTCTAGAAGCTGCAAATCATTCGGGTGAAACCGCGGTAGTGCCCCGCAAGCGAGCGCGGCGAGCGGTCACTATGGAGGTAGGAAACCCCAAGGTCAAGCTCGATCTGCCCGAGCCGGTAAAAACTGAAAAGATTGGAAGGCCCGCGGCTGTGAGCCTCGATGACATTCAGTTACCCGACGCTTCTTCCCGCCCTGCTAAGAAGGCTAGGCGAGCAGTAATGTCGCAACCTAATGCCGGTGGGGAAGAGAATAAGTAAACTCAAGACGACACGCGCGCGGCTCCGGTGGTGAATCCCACACGCCTACAAGCGGCAAAACGAGCAAATTCGTTTGATTGCTACGCGCGTTTCAAGTAGTCTTGATCGTCGGTGCGTTTCTTTGAACGCATAGTTAATTCGTAATCTATTAAGAGATGAGCAGCAACGTGGTCTACGCGATCGTCAAGGCCGGCGGCCGACAGGAGAAGGTGTCCGTCGGTGATGTCGTCGTCGTCGACAAGTTGGCAGGAGAACCCGGCGATACTGTCGAACTCCAGCCCCTAATGGTGGTCGACGGTGACAAGGTAACCTCGGACGTGTCGAAGCTCGACAAGGTTAAGGTAACTGCTGAAATCGTTGAGCCCGCCAAGGGTCCGAAGATTTCTATTATCAAGTTCAAGAACAAGACTGGCTACCGCAAGCGCCAAGGTCATCGTCAGCCCCTGACGAAGATCAAGGTAACTGGCATCAAGTAGTTAGTGTTCCTAAACTCGTTTTAGGACTGACAGAAAGAAGCTGAAAGATGGCAAGTAAGAAGGGACTCGGTTCTTCCAAGAACGGTCGCGACTCTAATGCCCAGCGTCTCGGCATCAAGCGCTTCGGAGGCCAGTTTGTACAGGCCGGCGAGATTCTAGTTCGTCAGCGCGGGACTCGTTACCACGCTGGTGAGAACGTAGGCCGCGGCAAGGATGACACGCTTTTCGCGCTCGTTGCAGGCGATGTTGAGTTCGCGAACAAGCGCAATCGTCGCGTCGTTAACGTGGTTGAGGTAGCATCTGCCTAACTAGTCTTAACGCTTTGAGGGTGATTGGGGTTTCCCATCACCCTCAAAATTTTATTATCTGAATTTGTAAAAGCTTGCCGCGTAGGGAGTAGCTATGGCGTCTTTTGTTGACAGGGTGACTTTGTACGTTACCGGTGGCAATGGTGGTCACGGCGCCGCATCGATTCGCCGTGAGAAATACAAACCACTCGGCGGCCCCGACGGGGGAAATGGTGGCGATGGTGGAAACGTGATTCTTGAGGTTTCGGATCAAACCACGTCTCTGCTTGACTACCACCATCTTCCGCACCGCAAGGCTGAGAATGGCACTCCTGGTCTTGGCGGAGACGGTGAGGGTCGAAACGGTGAGGATGTAGTACTTCCGGTTCCAGTGGGCACAGTGGTTAAGGATGCGGATGGGTCCCTCATCGCCGACCTGACCGAGGTGGGGACACGCGTGGTCATCGCTGAGGGTGGTAGAGGAGGCCTTGGCAACGCGGCATTGGCTTCTCGTAAGCGCAAGGCTCCGGGTTTTGCGTTGAAGGGTGAGCCGGGCGAGGAACGCACGGTCATTCTGGAACTGAAGTCGGTTGCTGACGTTGCGCTGGTTGGTTTCCCATCCGCGGGCAAATCTTCGCTTATCGCCGCCATGTCGGCTGCCCGTCCGAAGATTGCGGATTACCCGTTTACAACACTGGTCCCGAATCTGGGGGTTGTGCAGGCAGGCGAGATTCGCTACACCATTGCGGATGTGCCGGGCCTGATTCCAGGAGCTTCGGAGGGTAAGGGACTTGGTCTGGAGTTTTTGCGACACATTGAACGTTCGTCTGTGATTGTGCACGTTTTGGACGCGGCAACGTTCGAGCCTGAGCGCGATCCAGTTTCGGACCTCAAGACGATTGAAGAGGAGCTGGCTCAGTATCGTTCCGATTTGGGCGAGTTGGAAGGCTATGTGCCTCTGGGCGAGCGTCCGCGCGCGATTGTGGTGAATAAGATCGACATCCCCGATGGTCGCGATATGGCACATATGCAAAGCGAGGATCTACACGCGTTTGGCTGGCCGGTTTTTGAGGTTTCTGCGGTAACGCGCGAGGGTTTGAAGGAGCTGTCGTTCGCGCTTGCGAAGATGGTGCAGGATCATCGTGACTCGATGCCCGAGATCGAGCCCGCACCCACGGTATTGCGTCCGCAGGCGATTGGCGGACGTGAACGTGATGAGGTCATTACGGTTCGCAAAGTCTCTCACGCTGGGCGGGACTTGTTCCAGGTTCGAGGACGCAGGCCGGAGCGTTGGATTTTGCAGACTGATTTCGCAAATGATGAAGCGGTTGGCTACCTGGCAGATCGTCTGAGTTTGGCGGGAGTGGAAGACCTCTTGGCACAGGCTGGTGCGTTGCCTGGTGATCCCGTGGTGATTGGATCCATTGAGGATGGTGTCATTTTCGATTGGGAGCCGACCATGGAGACAGGTGCCGAGTTGCTTGGCCCACGCGGTTCAGACATGCGGTTTGAGGGTGGCGAGCGCCTGACCAGGCGCGAACGCAAGGCGCGTTTCCACGAGCGTATGGATGCAAAGCAGGCGGCTCGCGACGAGCTTTGGATGGACCGTGAAGCCGGAGTTTGGACCGATCCGGACGAGTAATGCGTATAAGCTTCCGGCATCCTTTCAAACCCGTAGGATAGGGAAGTAGTTAGCGGCCGGTATTTGGATTGAATGTGAGGCACGTGAAGGGCGAGGTATTGAATCATAGGCCGTCCATTGGGGTGATGGGCGGTACGTTTGACCCGATTCACCACGGGCACCTCGTTGCGGCCTCGGAAGTAATGGACGTGTTCAATCTGGATCAGGTGGTTTTCGTTCCCACTCAGATGCAACCGTTCAAGGAGGGCCGCAGGGTTACGTCTGCGGAGCATCGCTATTTGATGACGGTGATTGCAACGGCCTCGAATAATCGCTTCACGGTTTCACGCGTTGATATTGACCGCGGGGGCACCACGTACACGATTGATACGTTGAGCGATATTCGTGCAATGAGGCCGGATGCTGACCTCTTCTTTATTACCGGCGCGGATGCGCTGGAACAGATCCTCACGTGGAAGGATTCAGACAAGCTTTTTGAGATGGCACATTTTATTGGCGTGACAAGGCCGGGTCACGAGCTGAACGCGAGGGGGCTTCCGCCGGCGTCGGTGTCTTTGCTGGAGGTGCCCGCGATGGCAATTTCGTCTACGGATTGTCGCGCGCGCGTGAAGGCTGGCAAGCCGGTGTGGTATTTGGTGCCGGACGGGGTTGTGCAGTACATAGATAAGTACGGTCTGTATAGGCAGTAGTGGTTTTTGAGGCCGGAAGGTGGATTTTGGAACTTAGTGATTCTACGAGGCAGTACCTGCAGGTTGCGGTTAAGGCTGCGCAAGATAAATTGGGCGTTAACCCGGTTGCGATTCTAGTTGGCGAGCGCACTCCATTTACAGACGTATTCTTGGTCGTTTCTGCGTCGAGTGGTCGCCAGGTGCAGGCTATTGCAAATGAGGTCACCGATAAGGTGCTGGAGGCCGGAGGCAGGCGTCCGCGCGTGGAGAGCGGCGAGGAGCTTTCTTGGGTTCTGATGGATTTTGGCGATTTTGTGGTTCACGTTCAGTTGGATGAGCAGCGCGAGTTTTACGCGTTGGAGCGTTTGTGGGCAGATTGCCCGATTCTCGAGCTTTGAGGAGTTGAGTGGCTTATGAGTGACGCACCTCTTGTTAAGTCTCGTGTGATTTTTGTGCGCCATGGCCAGACGGACTTCAATATCGGAGGTCGCGTTCAGGGCGTGATTGATATTGAGCTAAATGAGGTGGGACGAGCACAGGCCGCCGAGATGGGGCCTATCGTGGCGACATTTCAACCAGATGCGATTGTTTCATCTGACTTGTCGCGCGCGATGGATACGGCCCATGAAATCTCGAGGCATTCGGGCCTGGAAGTGGTTGCGGATCCGCGGATTCGTGAACGCAACTTTGGTGCTTTTGAGGGGTTGAGCCGCGATGAGATGCTGGCTGAGCATCCGCAGTGGTATCGCGAGTGGCGCTCAACGGGTGATTGCGCAGGAGCACAGATCGAGTCTCGTGAGGATGTGGGGCGGCGCTTTGCCGAGGTAGTTGCGGAAGTCGTTAACGCTGCCCCCGGCACGTACGTGTTTGTGTCGCACGGGTCGGCTATTACTCAGGGGATTACCCAATTGCTCGGGATTGCGCCGGGATCTTGGTCTGGTCTGCGCGGCCTGGACAACTGTCACTGGTCGATTCTGGAGCAAGCTGATAGGTCCCCGTACTGGCGCTTGGTAGGCCACAACATCGGGGCATGAAGGACGCTCGTCGGTAGCGGCGCGCCCGTGAGCGGTCGCACAGGTGCCGGTTTGGCTAGGGCAGAGTTGTTCTGTATAGTTGTTACTTGTTTAAGGGGCTATGGCGCAGTTGGTAGCGCGCTTCCATGGCATGGAAGAGGTCAGGGGTTCGAATCCCCTTAGCTCCACCTGAGGGGGAACTGTCGAACTCTCGCTTTCGGGCGTAGGTTCGCACTTCCCCCGCTCTGTGTCCGCTGGCGAGTGCTTCTTCGAGGTCCTCGAACTCGATGGGCGCTGCGCTGTCATGGAAATAGGACGCGATGACGATCTGCTCGCGACCGATGAATACCTTGTCCACGAAGTATTCGAAGAGCTGATCGCGGGTCTCGGGCGTGTCGATCGTGGCCTGGGCGAAGCGCTTGTAGAACGAGCTAATGGAAGCTTCATCCTCAAAGAGGGCGGTTTTGACGTTTTCTGTTTGGATGGCTTGATTGAGATCGCATTTTTGTTCTTCCAGTGTACGCATGGCTTCGGCAGTGGTGTCATTGAAGATTCCTTGGGATATTGCTTTGACGAAGTTGGCGAGTTGGATTTCTACATCTTTGCGGCGGGTTTCTAGGGCTTTGAGGATTTCATTTTCTTGGCCG
This sequence comes from Actinomyces sp. HMSC065F11, assembly GCF_001813085.1. NCBI lineage: Bacteria > Bacillati > Actinomycetota > Actinomycetes > Actinomycetales > Actinomycetaceae > Actinomyces > Actinomyces sp. HMSC065F11. Next base: position 209,590 of record NZ_KV811465.1, on the reverse strand, counting down.
TGTGCTTTCCTGTAATGGTCTGCCGTGTCTACTGCTAGTGAGGCCAGCATTTCAGGGTCGCTGAGGAAAGACTCAATAATCTCTTCGATGTGCGTTTCGATTTCTTCTTTACGTATTGGTTTAGCAGAGCATGTCTTTTTACGTTGATTCAGGCAGTATTAGTACCTGTAGGTGCGTCCTGTCTTTGAGGTACCTGAGACACCTTCCATGGATCCGCCACAGTCCAGGCAGTAAGTGCGCCCGGTCAGCCAATAGTCGGGGGCATCGTCCCCTTGGGCGGTGAGTTCGGCCAGGGTTTTCGCTCCTAAGCGTTTATTGAGGGCAAAGCGGTGCTGGACTTTCTCAAAGGTGAGGTCGTCAACTAGGCGGGGCATCCCGTCCTTAATTACTTGTTTACCGTATGAATACTCACCGATGTAGGCACGGTTTTTGAGTATCTTGTTTAGGTTTTTAGGGGCAAACTTACCTCCACGGGTTGTGCGAATCTCTTGCGCGTTGAGTCTGTGGCAGATCTTCTGCATAGAGATACCTGAGGCGTAGTTGCTGAAAATTTGAGTGTGAAGCGTCCTGGGTTTTGTTCCGCTTCTTAAATGGGTGCCAACGCTCTGGCACGAGTTTGATTGTAACTGTTGACCTGCTCTGCTGGGGTCCGGTGTCCGAGTGCTTCGTGTAGCCGCTTGGTGTTCCACCAATGGACCCAGTTCATGGTCGCGAACTCAACCTCTGTTACCCCGGCCCAGTGCTGGGAGTAGATCAGCTCAGTCTTATACAGACCGTTTACGCTCTCGGCTAGTGCATTGTCGTACGAATCACCAACCGTGCCGGTCGATGAGGCGATCCCATGCTCGGCGAGCATGGCACCGTATGCGATGCAGACGTATTGCGAGCCGTGATCACTGTGATGGACGAGCGAGGCAAGATTGCCTTTGGCCTGGCTGATGGCCTGATCGAGAGCTTCCAACGGTAGTGCTTCAGTACGCATGGTTGAGCGGGTCGACCAGCCAACGATCATGCGCGAGAACACGTCGGTGACGAATGCGGTGTAGACGAATCCGGTCCGAGTGCGAACATAGGTAATGTCAGCAACCCACAACTGGTTCGGGCCATTGGCACGGAAGTTGCGCTGGACGAGGTCTGGCCTCGTGTCCGGCGCTTGCGGTGGCCTAGTTGTGATTGGGGATCTACCTCGACGCACGCCACTGACCTCGGCGATTTTCATCAATCGGGCAGTTTGGTCCCGGCCGATCTCCCAGCCCTCGCGACGCATCGCGTGCCACATTTTCCGCACGCCATACACTCCATAGTTCTCGGCATGAATCCGGCGAATCTTAGCGTTCTCCTCGCTCATGATCCCCGGTTTACGACCGGTATCGACCTGATCTTGGGAATACCACCGGCGCAGTGTTTCTTTCGCTATACCGAGCTTGTCTGCCGTATCCGTCAACACGGCACTGACCGACACTCCAGGATCGCCCTGGAGTCGATCCTAGACAAGCCGCACCGCACGAGCTCTAAATTCCTGTGAATATCTCTGGGACATACCCAAATCCTCCTCAATAAAACCGAGGAACAAAACCCAGGACGCTTCATACGATTTATTCGCTTAGGTGCTGTCGTCGGAGAGACCCCGGTGGATAACTGCTTGGCTACCTCTGATTCGATAGATAGTGGCTCTTCGGCCGCCGGTTTCGGAAGCCTTGGCTTGCGCGGAAGTTTCGGAGCTGGGGGAGTAGGGTTATCCAGCAGGTACAGCTTGCCAACGTCAGTCAATGTGGCGACGTACTCGCCGGTCTTGCGGCTGATTGCGCCCCCCTTCGACAGCGCTCGCCGATGTCTTCCACTCATCATTGGGCGGATCGGTCTCGACCTTGGAGTGCCACTGCAACACCTTATGCTGGATGAGATTGACTGAAACCATTGGCGTCTCCTCCTCGAAACAGCCACGAGCTATACACTCGCAATTTCAATTCTAAGACGGGCGTGCCCAGGTAAGCTTTAAATGTTGCCGACAGGCATGGAGAGATTCTTGTAGGGCCAACGTTGCACCCAGAGCTAGACCAAGTTGGAAATCCATCTGGAGATTGCGCAAATACTTGCGTAACCGCTGTAGACGGCTCCCAAGCGTGTAATACTGGAGAGAAAATGTCCTTTATAGCTCATAAGCTGATTAAGACGGTTCAGAATGAGACCGCGGCATCTTACTCATCTTACTTATTTGTAGGGGAGGGGTCGAGTAATGACAAAATTGGAAGAAATCAGTCTCTGAGTGTTTCGGGAGCTACCGACCGACTCATGGCCATCCCAGTTGTCGAGTGGAACGGGTTGGTGGATGATCCAGCTAGTGGCTTTGAGACACTGGACTTCCTTAAGAGTATAAAGGCTCGTCGTACTCCCAAGCGGGTAAGGTTTCCCTTAGTCTTTGACGAACTCTCGCCTGCGATTAGTGAAATTGGTGCCGATTCTGTTGAGCTGGGCTATAGCGACGCTAACGGAAAATGGAGGTCGCAGAAGTTCTTAATAGAACCGCGCCTCGCATACTTCCTCAGCGGCACAGGAACCTTGACGTTGATCATTCAAACGACGCTCGGGCAGTTGATCGCCAGCGTCATGACGAATGAACCAGCGCCATTGATGGCGGTGTTCCCCGGATCTCTTGCATCGAAACAACTGGATCAGATTATCGATATGTCGAATAGCTGGAACTTCGTTGTTCCGGGAAACCCCAGTATCTTTATTGGGGGAGAACAAATGCGTGACGATTCATATTTCTGCTACATCGCCACTCGTGAACAGACTGAGTTACCTGAAAAAATCCGGCAGGAAGAAGTTTGTGTTGCGTGCGGTGTGCATGGGGTCACGAGGGAACACTGCTCCCCGAATTGGCTCGCCAAGTACTGGCAAGTGACTCCAGTTACAGCTGAGATTTTATGTGATTCCTGCAATGGATTCTTCGGTCGAAAATTGGAAAAGCCTATTGCAGCCGCATACCAGGAGTTTTATAAAACTGCACAGGTGCTATCTACGTTAGTCAAGCCAGTAGATTTACTTATCCAGTGGTGTCTAAAGACTGCACTACTGCTTTCCATTGCCTCGGGCAAGAAGGTTGACAAGACTTGGATCAGAACCTTGCGACAGGGGCGAACGCCATCGGGGTTTGAGATCTACTTGAATGAGAATGTTTCAGGAATAAACGGATACTTCTTCAGTGTGACAACCCTTGCTGAGTCTGCCAGAAGAAGGGGTGACTTTCTTTTCTCGATGGCAATAAACGGACTTGCATTCGTCGTTGTTAGACATGGACAAGAGCGACACATGGTTCCTGAATTCGATCGAGTATTCCCGGTCGTGTCTAGGGCAGACATGAAACAAAGGGATGTCGTTAACATGCAGGAACTTCATGCTGCGGTCCTGGAGAGAATGACCGGGATGCCTTCGTCTTTCACAGGTGTCTGATATGCGCGTGTTGTTTTCTACAGGTAGAACCAGCTTGTCATGCCAGGTGGACGTGGTTGAACTTGCTTGAGGTTGTGCAGCAAACCTAGCGATTTGCACCCAGTCTGGCGGTCATGTGTACCCACCTAAGGCTTAACTGCACCCACCCACCCACCCCGGTCATGCACCCACTCCGGGATTTGTATCCAAAGTTGAGTACAGATAACCATTAGTACTCAACTTTGGCTACAAAAGTGTGAGTGCGGCACGAACCCCTCGGGTTCCGAGTTTTACTAGGTAAAACAGGGAATTCGAGGGGTTTGTTGTGCTTCTGGCATGGTGCGGATCGAGCGTGGAAGCGGGTGCCTGAGCAGGTTGTGGGTGCTTCGATCGGGTCGCGAATAGTGTTCTAAGGGGGTAGTGCCAAAAAGTGTGGTTTGCGCCGAAAAGTATGAGTGTCGCCGAAAGGTGTCGGATAGACAGAGAAGTGCGGGATCCATTGGCATGCCGGTTCCCGTAGCTTTGAGGCTATGGGAATATCGCAGCTCGACCTCGTCCGCATCCGTCGCTGGTGCGATGCCCGCGTCCCCAAACACCTATGGGAACAGGTCAAGGTTGAAGCCGACGTCGTCGACCGTCACGTCACCATCGTTTAAGTCCGCCCACCAAGGGACGGGCAAGGTGAACACACCCGTTTCCCGATAGCCCGTCTGCGCTACGCCAAATCCACCAAACTCTGGTCCCTTTACTGGCGTAACCGTAACCTGAAATTCCACGCCTGCGACATCGAACTATCACGCCTCGTTGACGATCTGCTGGACTACATCGAGAACTCAGCGAACCCATCTTCTTCGGCTAAAATCCCTGGTCACGCGGTTTTGCACCCGCCCAAACCTAAATGCACCCAGCACGGGCAAGCGTCGTAACGTATCAACAACTACGTCGTAGGGAACATGAGTTGAATATCTTGATACAACTTAACCAGTTGGGGTTCATCGGGAAGCTGGCTTTGACCAGGAATTGTTCAACATAAAGGCCATCAAATCTACAACGGAAACGAGGGGGAGAACGAACTTGGCAATTGAGTGCGCTGGAGAGGAGGGAATGGCGAACTGCCCTTCTTTGTTATGCTCAGCGGCTCCCCGCTTGGCGTCCAGTCTGTCCTGATCAGCCGGGCGCTTCGTCTCCAATATAGACAGATCAAATTCCTACAATTTCCAAATCCTCCACGCGATGTTCCCAGACCCAGTCGAGTCCCTCAGCAGCTTCGTAGCCAAGGTATCCAGCATTACAATAACCGCATAGAAGTAGGAGATGGTCAAGTTTCCTCGCCGTAGGTACGTTTCAGCTGGTGTGCCTTCGTTGCCTCCTCCTTACGTCTTTTGTTTGTGTTAGTGAAGTCGCCAGCACTCTTGGCTTCAATAAGGACTGGGAAATCGGATGTCCTGCGTACATGTGGTTGAACAATGAGGGCGATCGGCATATTGATCATCTTGCCGTCTTGGTTTTGGACGCGGACATTGTGTATCGAGAAAGTTCCTGCGAGAAGGCCTTTCAGAGGTAGATTGCTGGAATAACGTTGTCCTGTGTATCCGCGTGCGGTTAACCAGTCTCGTATAACCGCCATTTGGAGAGCTTCTTGCGCGTTGCGAATAATAGGATCGGTTAGAGCCCCGCGCCTGCGATCTCCCACGGCAACTGATGCAAGTTCGATCTGTTTCGGAGTCGGTGGAGTCTTCGTTTGAACCCACTCGAATAGGGTATCGTCTAGGAGTTCCATGATGATTTTTATGATCTGGATCAGGTTTTGACTTGAGGAAGTCGTGTTCAAAGCCTGATAACGAGTAGCCGTGGCCGTTGTCTCGCCCTGAGGTAAGATACGGTCACGCTTTTGTTCAGTCGAGGTCCCAGACAGGTAGGTTCCTCCAGTCATCGGGGAACCCCATCTCATCGATTTGCCGCAATGCCAGTGGCTCGTACTCTTCCTTTACCAGCTTGCGAACCTTATTCACCCAGGTTGAGCCAGGAGAGACGCTTCGTAGCATGAACGCGATGATGGTGAGAGCCCCGAAGAGTCGTTCACTTTGCCCTTTAGGGAGACAAGACAACTCTTGGATCGTGCGGAAAGCGTTCGTGGATGCGGGAGTGAAGTAACGGTTCCACAGTCGGCCGTGGTGAGCGCAAGTGTTTCGTAGGACGGTGAGTTGTTCGCACCATCGAGCGAGTGGATCTTGATTGTAGTAGCTCTTCTTCTGGCGCGAATTCAGCTGATCAGGGTCAAGACGGAAACCGAACCTGTGTGAGATGCTTCGCTGATCCTCCAGGATGAGGCCGTCAAAGAGCATCGAAATGTCGGAGAAATCTAGGACATCAGCAAGAACCCAGAAAGGGTAGTCGTCATAGTTGGCTGCGTAGTGAGCAACAGCATGATTGCGCTTGCGTGCTCGGTCCACGCGCTTCTCTGCAGTTTCTAGCCAATCTTGATGCTGGAATTCCTCCCGGAAACAGCCGGGATCCTTGTAGGACAAGGCCCCTTTAGTGATGAGTAGTTCACCGATCCGCGCGCGAAGCGCAACCTCAATGCGCTCAATCCCATCGTAGATAAGTGTGCGCATTTTGCGGTCGAACTCGTAGAGCGCCACTACTTCCTCAAACGTTGTGCCCGGCACGAAGTCATCAGCGCGTTGTGGTTCTTTGGGATCTTCAGGCTCCGGAAGCACTCGGTATGAGTACCAGTACCCGGACAATCGGTAGTAAGAGACGCTGAATAGCCATTGCCGTGCTAGCGACTCGTTGACCTTCATCCCGCGGGTGCGCATGAGTGCAATCTGCTCATCAACCGTGGTGGGATTCTTGATCTTCTTCATGGAGTGCTGCTATCTGGATAGAAATCCAGCCCGTCTGCAACCGAGTGGTCGAAGCGGGCTGAACGATTACCTGCACGTTACCACGAGCTCCGCGAGAACTCCAATCCTTGAGGTGAGCCCACCTCGTGCTCGCTGTGTGTGCCAGCTCGGCTTAGACACGGATGAAGCCAAGTGCTGGACCTGATTGAGGGCCGGCCCTGGACTGCGATGTGGCGCAGCGGAACCGACCGTGGTGACACTCACGATATGAGGTGTGTGCTCTCGCTGGGGGGGG
>NZ_KV811465.1:0-202917 GCF_001813085.1 Actinomyces sp. HMSC065F11 | reverse complement strand
GGGGGGGGGGGGGGGGAGAAGATCCCGCTGGCACCGCATTTGTTGTTCCCGCAGTTCATGGATGACGCCGACGTGGATGAGCGGGAGTTGGCGATGTTCTTCAACAGGATCCTGCTCTCGCACTGTGAAGCGATGTGGGTCTACACGCCGCGCGTCTCTGCCGGGATGCGTATCGAGATCGAGTGGGCACACATCAATGACCTACCGATCCGCTACCTCGACGAGCATTTCGGGCAGGTGGCGCTATGACACCCAGGACGTTGTACTTTCTCATCACCACTGCAAGCACGGACACGCATAGCATTTGTTATGAGCAGCATGAGAAACCCGAGGACATCCTCGCAGACAAAAAGTATGATCCGATGTTGTACCCGGTGATTTACGGGGCTGACCGTGAGGATGACTGGACGGACGAGAAAGCCTGGCATAAGGCTAACCTTTCTCTTGGCGCCACTGTCCCGATCGAGAAAGTCCGCCAAGCCTGCACGAGCGCGAAGCAAAACCCGGCCGAAGAGAACACCTTCCGCCAGCTACGGCTCAACCAGTGGTCAAGCAGTCGGTGCGGTGGATGCCAACGTGCATCTGGAACCTAAAGTCAGCACCCGTTGATCTGAGCGACTCGGAAGGACGTGTCTGTTACGGCGGGCTTGATCTTGCCTCGACGACAGATATCACGTCGTTCGTGCTCGTCTTCTCACCAGAAACCGGTGACGAGCGGTATGTGATTGCGCCATGGTTCTGGATCCCCGAAGACAACCTGACACTCCGCGTTAACCGTGACCGCGTGCCCTACGACCTGTGGCAGCAGCAAGGCTTCCTGCAAACCACGGAAGGCAACGTCGTTCATTACGGAGTGATCGAAGCCTTCATTGAACAGCTAGGCGAACGCTTCGATATCAGGGAGATTGCGTTCGACCGGTGGGGAGCTGTCCAAATGAGCCAAAACCTCGAAGCACTCGGTTTCACCGTCGTTCCCTTCGGGCAAGGGTTCAAGGGCATGAGCCCACCTTCCAAAGAACTCATGAGGCTCGCACTCGAGGGCAAGCTGGCACATGGCGGGCGTCCAGTGCTTTCGTGGATGGTGGACAACATTCACGTTCACACCGACCCAGTGGGAAACACCAGGCCCGACAAGCAAAAGAGCATCGAGAAGATCAATGGCGTCGTCGCCACCATCATGGCCCTCGATCGGGAGATCCGCTACGGCAGCACCAGCACGAGTGGCTCGGTGTATGACGAGCGTGGACTGCTGGTGTTCTGAGATGAATGGCGGGTTTCGGTAGTTGAACTAGCCACCAAAACCCGCCATTTCAAAAGGAACTGTTTAGGCTATGGCGCGAGCCTCGTCGTCAAGTGCCCCTGAAGTCCAGACTTTATTCATTGGGCCTTGACGCGATAGTAGGAAATTGTGGGCGTATTGATACCGCTCGCGCTTGTTAAAGGGGCGCACAATGAAGCATCGGCCGCCTGAGCTGTTGAAAGCATTCGGCACCCAATCCACAATGCGCCCACCGTCCAGAATGAAGCCTGCATAGGAAGCCACAACTATTGAGTTGTTCGCGACCAAGAAATCAGTGTCTTCTTGAGTCACGCGCCAATGTCCAGTGACTCGAAGCGTTCCTTCGACAATCTGTGCCCACGTGTTAGTAGAAACGTTCTGGCGAACTTCATCGAGAACATCTTTACACCGTTCCCATGTAGCATCGAAATACATAGAAGGGCGAGCCTCCTGTTCTTCAATCCCCATTGAGCAGACTAGCGCTTTTTGTCCAGCCTCTACTGTTAATGGGCGATTTCGAGCAGAGGACAAGTATCCGATATCCCATCCTGAATATCGTTGATTTCGCTGATTCGCACCATCTGGAAATACCGAGATGAGATTGAGATCAATGAGTTTACTCATTGTATTAGAACCAACGCCAAGGATTTTCTTGGCTGTTTCAAAGCCGTAAACGGCATTATTGAAGCTGTACATGACAGCCTCCTTTCTTAATTCAGGTAGCAGTTAATACCCGCTACGTGATTTGAATTCTTACTTTGGATTCGGCGAGCTACCTATGTAGTGAACCGCTCCGATAGCAATTAGAGCACAGTGCTTTCAGCATGTCAATCATGACTAGATGAATTCGCATAGTCTAGTTTTTTAGGGGGGTGAATATGTGTTTTCTTGGATGGTTACGCGGCGATACTTTGCGCTCAGCTGACGATCACGCGATCAGCTCTGGATATAGCTTTTTCTTCGGGGCCACGATCTCTGGTCGTCCGGTAACGGAACGCAGCGCGATGCAGATGACCGCTGTCTACAGTTGCGTGCGGATTCTGGCTGAGGTGCCGTTCCGACTTGGCGTTGCATACTCAACTATTTAGCAAAAGCCTACCTGCGTGACGGTGGTAGGGGATCTGCGGTGAACTGGTCCGTATCAGCAGAAAGTTTCAGGAGTGCTGACGCGAGCGTACTCGAGAAGGACGCTGTAGGCAAGAAGATCATCGCAGCCTTGAATCGCTATATTGATAACACGTGGCGGCAACAACACTTGGATACACCAACTGGAATGTTATCCCTGATGCGTGGACTGGCTGGGCTGGAGACCTAGCTACTGCCATGGAGAATATTCAGAAAACACTTGAGTGGAATCCCAGCGCGAACCTGGATCAGGTGACCACAGCTCTAGTCGGTCAAGGTAACGATTACCGTCAGCATCCTGGCTTGCAGGGGCTGGTACTTGACAAGAAAAACGACAAAGGAAAATGGAAATCGGTAGGAAACAACTGTAACCGCGACGATCTCTGCTGTGATGGAGACGCCATTATCATCGCCAACACGCTAGAAAACGGCAATGATTCCAACAGCCATCTTCTGTCGGCAACACTGCGTGAGTACTACAACAACTCCAGCAAACTAGCCAACAGATTCAAGCGGATCGCCAGCAGTGTTAATGCCTCAAATGCTTCAGGCGCGTTGACAGCATTCGTTTCAGTCATGTCAGGAGTTCCAGGTGGGGTTCTAAGGCGAAAGCTAGCTGGCTCAATATTCCTCAGAGGTGATTAATAAAGCCTGTGAAAAACTAGCGAACTTCATTTTCTGATGGATCATTAGGGTCAGAAACATGGCAGGCTACCCTTTTTCGCATCGCTAAACGAATCAGGTATCCTGCCATGAAAATGACAGCTGGGATTCCGTAAAGTCCGCACCATTTAACATCCGAAGGAGAATCTGGAGCTACTTGATACCAAATGTGATTTCCGGTTGCAAACACGCTTCCTCCAGTTGAAATCCAAAATGCCATACTGTCAGCAACCAAGCCAAAGCAGTAAAGCAAGAGTGGCAAAACAAAAAAGTTTAGCTGCCAGTCTGCTACCTGGATTTTCCGGGTGATTAGTAATGCGACTACAGGTATGAGAACTGGTTCAATGACTGCCGCAGGGAACAGCACCCACACCAGGTCGCTAAGAAAAACTATCTGGAATACCAGCACACATACGGCATAGACCAGAGCGATTTTGACGATATCACGCATCAGTGCTCCTTCCCTCGCCATACCTAGTCAGAGATAAGCCAACTTTTCTATTGACTGAAATCTCATCGATGTTAGAACTGTCTCCATGCCTGTCGAAACTACCACGTAATAGGAAACCGCTGGGCGCTATCCTGAGGCAGGAATTTGTTTTATTGGCTTTATTGTGGACGCGGAGCTTCTTAATCGCCCAGTCGTAGTGGCTAGGCGCCGCCGACACAACAATTCCAGCAAACTTGCCAACAGATTCAAGCAGATTGGCTGGAGCTTGGGGGCGAATAATTCCACTGAGGCATATCAGAAAATAAGTGAATATGCCGACTTGGATAGCGCCGTTTTAGGATGGTTCCTGGCTGGATACGTCAAGGAAGAGATTCGTTTGACAGCTTGCCGAAAGCTAGCTGAATTCATCTACCGATAATTGATTTGGTCTTTTCCTTGGTGTGGCGCTTGGGTAAAAACGCTAAACCCAAGCGCTACACCACCAGCAACAAGAGCGCCGATGGCGGGAACGGAAAACTGGCTCAGCAGTTGAGAAAAAGAATCACTATGAACTAACGAGCCGACACCATCGAGTGAAAAGAGAAAAGCTGAGAGTCCGATAAAGGCTCCTGCTGAAAGTTGCAACGCGCGGGCAGATTGAATACCGATGAAATGCTTATTAAAAAGCAGAAGAAGAATCGTGAAACACACATACATGAGTGGCATCAATAAGAAGACCACAAAAAATCTCTGATCCTGATCCTTGCACCGTAGAAAGATGGCGGCGAAAAGCCACGCGCCGACAAAATATGCCAGAGCGGATACAAGAAACACAGATATTTTTTTGATGACCAGTCCCTTCAACTTTTCGCTACACATTTTGATACGGCAACGGCATCAGGAGTTGTATGCCCCAATAGGTTTTCTTTAATGGGTTTTCATTCTACAAGAAGGGTTTCCCTGCATTGCTAAGGATAGCGCTGATCGGGCGGATGTCGCGTGAATACAGGCACGAGGCCTGGTGCGTTGAACCCGACAGTCACGAAAAGGCGCACGGGAGCGCCTATACCTGAAGCGCCCTGGGTTTTGTTCCGCTTGTTATACGGGGCTTAGGGCTTGAGCCCGGGTCATATGATAGCTGGCTTCGATCTGTGTCGGGGTCTGGTAGTCCAGCGCTTCATGCACGCGAGTGGTATTCCACTAATGGACCTAGTTCAGAGTTTCGAATTCCACCTCGGTAGCTGAGGGCCATGCAGGGCGGGCGTAGATTAGTTCAGTCTTATACAGTCCATTGACGGTCTCAGCCAACGCATTATCGTGGGCGTGTCCGGCAGTCCCAACGGATGCTGCCAGACCAGCCTTGGCCAGCTGCTCGGTATAGCAAATGCTGACGTGTTGCGATCCGTGGTCGCTGTGATGGATTAGCCCATCCAGTGCTTGGTCTTTAGCACTGAGCAGCGCGTGCTCTAACTTTCTTGGCTACCCCAAGAATGCTGACGGGCAGATCGCCATCGTGAAAGATGAAGCTAAGATCGTGCGGCGTATCTACGGTGACTTCCTTGCCGGTAAGGCACCTGCCCTGATCGCTAAGGAACTTACCGATGAAGGCGTGCCCACCTCGAAAGGCAAACGAAACTGGGCAGTACCCACCGTCAAGTCAATGCTTACCAACGAGAAATACAAGGGTGATGCGTTGATTCAGAAAAGCTTCACCGTCGACTTCTTGACGAAGAAAACGAAAAAGAACGAGGGAGACAATCTCAGTATTACGTGACAAACCATCACCAGGGCATTATTCACCCCGATGTGTGGGAGCGCGTGTAAGCAGAAATCGCCCACAGAAAAGGCCGCTACATTTTCCGCACGCACCCGTTTACCAAAATGATCATCTGCTCCCAATGCGGCGGCCACTACGGATGCAAAACCTGGCATGCAGGCGCACACAACGATAAAAAGATCTGGCGGTGCGCCAACAAATACGAAGGAAAGAAAACCGGCTGTAAGACCCCGCACGTGGTCGATGCGGACATCGAGCACGCATTCGTCGACGCCTTGGCCAGGCGAATCACCGGAAATGCTGGTGCACGCCGTGCACTACGCATACTCGAAGAAACCGTGTTCGATACAAGGCCGCTAGAAGCCGAACGAGACAAAGTCACCCAAGAGAGTGGCGAGATCACGGACAAGCAGACCCGCCTTGCCCAAGTCCGCGCAACCGCTGACTACCTCGACGCGAGACCGCCACTGGAATACAGCGACGATGCATGGGCACTCCTTGTTGGCCACGTAACGATCGAAACCTACGGGCAGATCAACGTTGTGTTCAAAGGCCTGCCAGTCGAGTGAACATTGAGATCCTCTTATCAGCACACCCATTAATTGGGATAACGGGGGCTAATGCGATGTCGTTCTTTGCAATTCCAGAGCAAGAGATGAGCGGAGGATTTTCTTGCCAGTGATGGGCAAGAGTTGAATATTGCCGATGAATTTTTGCATCTTTCCCACTCATTGGGTATTGAACGAGGGCTCCCGTTCACCTACGCGTTTCCATCCGGATGCTAATCGACTAACAAAAGTACCGATCCCAACGAGACCGCGGCGATTAGGACAGTCAAGATTATTCCGAGGACGAGGGCGCGCCCTCCGGACTTAATTACGTTGCGCAAGTTTACCCCGGCTCCCATTGCGCCCATCGCTACGGTGAGCAGCATTGTAGCTACTGTGCCGCCTAAAATGCTGAAAGCGCTGTTCACGGTAGAAATACTGGCAAACACTGAAGCTGATGCTACCGCAATTAGGAATCCCACCACGAATCCGGGAATCAGGGGCGGGCGCTTGCCAGAGCTGGCTTTCTCTGCCTGTTCGTGGCGTACTTCTACTACTCGCCGTTCAATGATTCCTACGATTGCCACTACGATAGCTAGGCAGGCCACGCGTCCCAGCTTGGTGGCGGTAGCCAAATCAGAGATTGCCGGATCATAAATATTAGCCGCCGCTACTACCTGGCCGACCTCGTGAATAGAAGCCCCCAGCCAGACAGCTGCTTGAGTGGGAGACAAGTGCAATGCGTGGGCGGCAGCGGGCAAAGCGACAAGGCAGATAGTCCCGAATAAGGTAACGCAAGCGATAGCGGTAGCAACCGCGTCATCGGCGTCCTCGTGACTGCGGGCAGAAACCACTGGAGAAATCCCGGCAACGGCCGAGGCTCCGCAAATGGCGGTGCCGGAAGTGGTGAGGATCCCGGTGGCGTGACTGACCCGCATAAAGTAAGTAAGCAGGTAACCCGCCACCATAGTGACCGCCACCGCGCAGATGATAGTTACAATCGTGCCGGCACCTAGCGCGGCAATAGCCGGTAGCGACAGACGAAAACCAAGCAGCACCACCCCGAAGCGCAAAATAGTCTTCGCTGAAAAAGCGATTCCGGGTTCGCAGACAGCCGGAATTAGCTTCGTGTTGCGAACTGCTACCCCCAGTAGGATCGCCACCAGCATTGATGACAGTAGGGGAACAAATAGATTAATCAGCCAGGCGATACCGGCGACTACGCACGCGTATACTATTCCGGGCAACAAGCGTTTGAAACTACTCAAAAAATCCACTTGCCATATGTATCACAAGGTTAAGGCGATTCCGTAGCAAGAATGCGGGATAGGTTTGTCTCGTTCCCCACAGGTTGACCGGAACTGCAACTTTAGTCGGGTATTACTGCAATTTTTACGCCGACCCGATCATGTACTGCCTGATAAGCTTCATGCACTTTTGAAAGCGGGAAGGTGTGGGCGACAATCTCTTCCACATTTATCGCTCCCGATTCGAGGACGCGGATGGCTCCTTTTACGTCCCGGCGCCGCGCATTAGATCCCCTGGCAACCTGCAAATCTTTCCAGTGAATCAGGTTAGGCTCCATTTGGGTCATCGAGCCTTTCGGGAATCCAGCAAAGTAGTTGACTCGCCCTCCGTCCCGGGCAAGTACTAAGGCATCTTGGGCTAATTCCGAGGCGCCGATACACACGATAACCACGTCGGCTTTCAAATAACGGTCTATCGTTGCCGCGCTCATAGATAACACTTCAGCACGGGTGTCCTTGTTGTAGTAGTGCTCGCCATCGATACGCACCATTTTCGGAGCCACTTCCTCATTCATACGAAAACTATTTCGCGCTCAAAACACGTGAGGCACCACTAACGCTTCGCGCTCATTTTCCATAAGGTACGTCGGATTATTGATTAAAAGCCACTCTGCGCGTATTGCCGCGGGCGGTACGCCAGGTACATTTTGAAGTCTGCGAGAAAAAGACTCGCATGGTTCACTCGGGCACGATCTGGCGGAGCTTCCTTAGCGCCGCGGTTAGTTTTTCCCGACTTCCTGCGCCTAGTCCAACAACTATTCCCGGTGTTCCGGCTCGCCCCGACCAGTATTTGCCCAGTGATTCTACAGCTAGTCCGGCTCCGTGAGCGCCCGCCAAAACTTGCTCTTCGATACTGGCGGAAACCTCGATGATGGCTCCCAGACTTCCATCCATGGTGCGGCCCTCAGGGAAAATCCGCTCAAAAACGCCTCGGCGAAATTTGTATTCGCGACGCATGCGAGCAGTGTGCAGGCGCAGACCGTCAGCGGCGAGGAAGTTGGCAAGCGCATCTTGTGCGATTCCACAAACGGGGGTGAGGCGGGCCGCGATGCCCTCTCGCAGCGCTTCAGGCACGATGGTGTATCCCAGCCCCAAGGCAGGAGTGAGCGTTTTCGCAAATGAGCCAAGCAACACCGTTCCAGCAGGATCTAGCGCCACGAGGGCGGGGTGAGTGGCGCGTAGCTCAGAGTCGTAGTCGTCCTCAATGAGAAACGCCCCCGGGGTGGCGCGGCGCCACTCCACTAGCTCGCGCCGCCTCTTGGCTGGCATTTGTAAACCGTATGGAAATTGGTGATTAGGGGTAGTGAGAACAGCATCGGGGGACAGGTTGCGCAACCCTGCGGTTAAGTTGTTTTCGCCACTGGCTGGTAGAAACGTGGTTTCCCAGCCGATCGAAGCTGGCACTGCGCGAAGAGAACCGAACCCTGGATTTTCTACAGCGAGGCGGCTGCCTTGAAGCGGTGTATTCAAAGTGGCCGCGCACATCTCTAACGGGAAAGCGTGGTTGGAATGACGCATGGCTGCGAGCGCGGCAAGGGTGGCGCGCAGCCCATCACGGGCACCGGCGGTGATGAGTATGGATTGTGGGTCGATGGACACGGCCCGCGTGAGCCGGAAATGCTCGGCAAGTAGGTAACGCAGGCGGTCCGAACCCGGGCTTGGGTACGCATGCGGCTCAGCAACAGCCATGCGCCAGGCTCCGCGCCAAGCGGAAGTAGTGAGAGCTTCCAAAGGAGCGCCGGGCCGAAGCAAACTCGGGGCCGGCACAACCGGCGTAGCACCGTCCTCAGATAGTCGCAAATGCCTCGTAGGCAAAGTGACTACAAGGTCCGGGTGAATGCGACTGCCCGAACGCGTGGATAGCAAGATGCCCTCGCCAGAAAGTTGCTCGTACGCACTAACAACCGAGCCCCGCGACACCCCGAGTTCGTCAGCTAACGCGCGCGTTGAGGGAAGCCGATCACCGGGTGCAAGCGAGCCGTCCTCCAAGCGTTTGCGAATATCTGCAACGATGGAAGCAGGGATTGAGGGCACGGAATCCTCCTACATATTCGCAGGTGGTCTAAAAAAGTATTTCAAAACTGGTATTAATATTAGTCCACAGGTGGGCGAGAATAGGAATCATGAGTTACATGATTGAACCAGAAAAGCTCGTGCTCGCTGACGGTCTGAAGGGCGGCGTCATTATGGACGTCGTAACCGCCGAACAGGCCAAGATTGCTGAAGATGCTGGCGCTGTAGCTGTGATGGCACTTGAACGCGTTCCCGCAGATATTCGCGCCGAAGGCGGTGTTGCGCGTATGTCAGACCCTGATCTTATCGAGGGGATTATGAATGCCGTGTCGATTCCCGTCATGGCTAAAGCGCGCATCGGCCATTTCGTGGAAGCGCAAGTGCTTCAAGCACTCGGCATTGATTGGGTGGATGAGTCCGAGGTGCTTTCGCCAGCCGACTACGTGAACCACATCAGCAAGCGAGAATACTCCGTTCCTTTCGTGTGCGGCGCAACGAACCTTGGTGAAGCCTTGCGTCGTATCAATGAGGGCGCTGCGATGATTCGTTCAAAGGGTGAGGCCGGCACCGGTGATGTTTCGGAGGCCACCAAGCACATTCGGAAGATCAAGCAGGAGATTGCAGCGCTGGTGAACCTCACCGAGGATGAGCTGTACGTGGCGGCCAAGGAACTTGCTGCTCCATATGACCTAGTGGCTCAGGTGGCTCGCGAGGGTAAGCTTCCCGTTCCACTTTTCGTGGCAGGTGGCGTGGCTACTCCGGCAGATGCTGCGATGATGATGCAGCTCGGCGCTGATGGCGTGTTTGTGGGCTCGGGCATTTTTAAGTCTGGTGATCCGAAGGCGCGGGCCGCAGCTATTGTCAAGGCCACCGCCTCCTACGATGACCCGAAGGTTATTGCCGATGTCTCGCGCGGTTTGGGTGAGGCCATGGTTGGGATCAATGTGGCTGACTTGCCGGCGCCGCACCGTCTTGCCGAGCGCGGTTGGTAACGCGATAGGCGTGATTGCTAAAACTTGATTGCCCATTGTTGAGGGTTGAGTAGCGTGGGGACTGGTTCGTAATCGAACTGGTCCCCACGCTTTTTGCTCTGACTATTTAACGGATGTGGGGCCGCGCCCTCCAAGGGTGTGTGAGTAGTTTCATGGCAGCGTTGCCCACGTGGTGGACTGATTTTGTCTGGCTGCTGGAGCCACCATAGGTTTTTTATATGTCCACAACCGTACACTCACCGCTGGCTTTAGGAGCCCGAGACGTCCTTCCCGTAGCCCTGGGTTATGTTCCTCTGGGTATGGGAATGGGGATGACGCTTACGGGTGCGGGCTTGGACTGGTGGTGGGCGCCCATCTTCTCGTTGTTCATGTATGCCGGTTCGATGCAATACCTCATCGTGCCCATGATCGTGGCACGCGAGCCGCTCGCAGCGATCGCGCTTGCTACTCTTCTCATTCAGTTTCGGCACGTCTTTTACGGGATTAGCTTCCCGCTTGATCTCGTGAAGAACAAGGTGGCGAAAGTCTACTCGATCCACGCGCTCACCGACGAGGTCTATGCGGTCATCGCTTCGAAACCAAAGTCTGAGCTAACGGGGGAGAGGGTGCTGTGGACGCAGATTTTCGCGCACGCTACTTGGACTTTAGGGTGTACGCTCGGCGCTCTAATTGGGCTTGCTGTTCCGATTGACGGGCGCATTCTTAACTTCGTGCTGACGTCGCTTTTCATCGTGCTGATGTTGGAGGCATACCTCGCGAACCGGGCGCGCTTTGATCTTGCGCTTGCCGCAGCGATCAGTGTGGGCATGCTAGTGCTACCAGACTCGATTTATCTGCCCGTTTCTTTGGCCGCGCTTACAGCTGCTTTGCTCATTGCCTCGCGTTTACATCCGGTTATCCCCGCGTTAGGCAGAGCCAGAAGGGATGGTATGCCATGACTGGATACATCGTCGGCGTTGTCGCCACCGTCTTTGTCATAACGTTTTCGCTACGCGCGGCGCCATTCGTGTTCTTATCTCGCGTGCGTGATTCCGAAACGCTTGCGTACCTTGGTGCAGCCATGCCGGCAGGGGTCATGCTTGTCCTGGTGATTTTCACTCTTCAAGGAACCTCGTTCTCCAGTGTGGAATCCTGGATGCCGCCAACCGCAGGGGTAATCGCCACGCTTGCTGTGCACCTGGCTTTCCGCAAGGTGCTGTGGTCTCTGCTGGCAGGCACGGGAGCCTTCGCAATTGTTCTTGCGCTGGTTGGTTAAACTCTGATTCTTGCGTACTCGCCGCTTTTAAAGTAGCCAAAATGCGCGTAATCTAGGACCTAATTCCCGCGCATTTGAATTTGGAGAGGTCTCGTGAAGCGACACATTAAGAGCGTAAGGCTAACTTTGCTCAGCTCAATATTGGTTATGGTGGCGCTGCTGTTTGCATACGCGATGCCAACTGCAATGGCAGAACCCTCACCGGAAGAGCTTTCTTCTTCATCACCTGAGACCAATGCGGAACCAGAGGATGCGACGCCAAATGACACTGCAGATAGCCAGACAGCCGTATACCTGGACGGCAGTGGAGGAAACGACGACAACGACGGCAAGACCCCTGGTAGCGCAGTCAAGACATTTTCTAAAGCTAAGGCTTTAGTGCAAAGCAATCCGGATATCGACAAGATCGTAGTGGTTGGAACAACTCCAGTTTCTGGTGATATTGACCTCGTTGGCAGCCCGGTGAAGGTAGTGCGCGCCGACGGTTTCAATGGTTTTCTTTTCACAATCTCGCGAGGCGACACCGCGTCGCTCACGGACATAGTTATTGACGGTAATTCTGACGTCAATTCTGCTATTGAAAAATCGCTTATCAATGTCGAGTCAGGAGCCACCCTCCAAATTGGAGGTGGTGCTGTCCTGAAAAATAACAAGCTCAACATCACTTCAAGCAACGATAGAGGCGGCGCCATCTTCTCTTACGGAGGCGCTATCAAGATGACGGGCGGCGTTATTGAAGACAACCTAGCCGTAAATGGTGGTGGTATTTACCTGTTGAATGCGACTCTGGAACTCTCGGGCGGTGTAATACAACGCAATACGGCCCGTAGGGTCACAGATGAAGCGGGAGTTCATTCCGCGGGTGGTGGAATCTGCGCTGATAAGGGGTCGACCGTAAGAATGTCGGGATCTGCTCTCATTCAGGGTAACCATTCGGACGAGGTCGGTGGTGGCATTAGTGCAGGCTCAAGACAATGGGGACCTAGCAACATTTTCCAGATGGATGGCGGCGAGATCAAAGATAACACCTCGGAAGCAACCGGCGGGGGTCTGTTTATTCAAGCGAAGTACTTTAGTGGTGGTGCCTCGAAGGGATATTTGAACGCTGGACGTATCACCGGAAACCGCATGCTTGGAAAGGGAAAAACCGATTTTCTTTTTGGTGGCGGCGGAATTTACGTTAATGGAGCAAACGATCTATACGGCGCCAATGGCGCGAATGGCGAGCTGTACATCAAGAATGTCCTGATAAGTGATAACCAGTCGGTTTTGGAAGGTGCTGGTTACGCTGCCTGTCCGATTTCGAAGACGACTATCAACGTAACCGATGGCGTTGGTATGAAAGGAAACGCTCGAGCTGACCAAAGTGAAAAAGGTCGAGAGCTTTACCTGTTGGCGAGCCAGAAATACGGGTTGCATTCGGGACGCCCAGATTACGACTTAGCTGAACGCATGCTTGGGGGTGTCCCGTACGATTGGAAACTTGCCGATGGAACTTTGTTGCCAAAGGAGAGCTACAAGGGAACGCTAGAAGACAACCAGGAACTTCCCTTGCACACGGATTCAGCCGCGAATGATCTGACAAACAAGCTTGCCAAGGTAATCATTGCAGATAACTATTCCGCAACGCGTGGCGGCGGTATCGGGTCCAACGGAAGCGTGATCTTTGGTACCTCCGAAGAGCTCGTTGAAGTTAGCGTAGTGAAGCAGTGGGTAGATCAAGACAATGCTACGAAGCTGCGTCCAGAGACAGTCACGGTCCGCTTGGTTGCGACAGTGGGCGATATCAGTGGGGTTGTCGAAACCAGGAGAATTGGTGCCGACACAGACTGGAAAACCACTTTCTCGAACCTGCCAAAAACGCAGGACGGGCAAGAAATCGTTTACAGCATCGAAGAGGATCCAGCTGGTGTCTACTCCTCTCAGGTGAAGAAAAACTCTGAATATAACTTCACTTTGATAAATACCCTGACCGTCACTGACATTGCGGTTTCGAAGAAGTGGGAGGATAACGAGAATACGGCGGGAGTTCGTCCCGATTCTGTTACCGTTAAACTTTTGGCTGATGGAGTCGAAACTGGGAAGCAAATAGTGCTGGATGAAAGCACTGGTTGGACGGGCTTGTTCACGAATCTTCCGGAATATAAAAACGATAAGAAGATCAACTATTCAGTCGCTGAAATTGGCATTGCTGACGGTTATGTTTCGTTGATCTCGGGCAGTGCAGAAAAGGCTACGTTGTAACAAACACATATGAGCCTCCAACCGAGTCGACTACCACGGAACCGACCACTGTACCGGTTACGACCGAGCCCTCAACTGGGCCTACGAGCGGCACAACAACCGAACCCACAACTGCACCAAGACTACCGAAGACGGGTGTTAGTGTCTCGACTTGGAGTGGTTGGGCAGGAGGCTTCGCTTTGGCAGGCGCGTTCTTGCTGATTGTTGCTGTACAAAATAGGAAGCGAAACTAATCTTTAGAATCTGTGCTCTCGTACCACGTGTCCCGAGGAAATAGTTCGAGTGTTGTATCTTGGTTGCAACAGAATCTACCAGGGGGAGGCTTCCTATGAGCTATCCAGAAAACAACAACCAGAGTCAGGTTCCCGGCGCTGGCGATAACTCCTACAATAACCAGTACCAGGCGCCGCCTGCTTCATATTCGCAGCAACCCGGGGGCCAGTATTCGGGCCAGCAAAACTACGGGTCGTATTCGGGCATGTACGCCGACCCGTACGAGGCTGCTGGGTACAAGCGTGTGAACAAGCACCTCTTCGTTTGGCTTGGAGCATTCCTCCTGGGCGGGTTTGGTGTTGACCGCTTCATGCGCGGACAGGTGGGGCTCGGCCTAGCCAAGTTCTTCTGCAACTGGTTGACGCTTGGCATTTGGGGCCTGGTGGACTGGATTATTGCCGCAGTCAAGGCCTACGGGGAGGCATTCGGCGCCTTCGAAGAGATTGTTTTTGATCCCACGGGGGCATACATCCGCTAACAGAAACCTCAAAAGACGGGGACGTGCAGCTGGCGCGCCCCCGTCTTTTACGCGTTATATTGGCTGTATGAACACATCTTTGCCTTCAATGCCGTACAACCGTTTAGGATCCTCGGGCCTACAGGTTTCCCAGTTCAGCTTCGGCTCCTGGGTTACGTTTGGAAGTCAAGTAGACACGGGTATTGCCAAAGAACAGCTTCAGATCGCCGCAGAAGCCGGCGTAAACTTCTTCGACAACGCGGAATCCTATGCGTTGGGTAAATCTGAAGAAATCATGGGCCAGGCTATCCGCGAGCTCGGTTGGAAGCGCCACGAGTACATCATCTCTACAAAGCTGTTCTGGGGAATCCACGACATGGTGAACATGAAGAACACGCTTAACCGTAAGTACTTGATGCAGGCAATCGATGGCTCCTTAGAGCGTCTTGGTTTGGACTATGTGGACCTCGTTTACGCACACAGGCCCGATCCGAACACGCCCATTGAAGAAACTGTGTACGCATTTTCAGACATGATCAACCAGGGCAAGGCCCTCTACTGGGGCACTTCTGAATGGTCTGCCGATGAGATTCGCGCGGCCTACGAAATTGCTGACCGCAGGAACTTGCGTAAACCCGTCATGGAGCAACCGCAATACAATCTGGTCCACAGGCACAAGGTGGAAAGCGAGTTTGCCCGCCTATATCAGGACATCGGCCTGGGCCTAACTACCTGGAGCCCGCTCGCCTCAGGAATTTTGACTGGTAAGTACCTTGACGGTGTTCCCGAAGGGTCACGAGCCACGTTGAAGGGGCGCGAATCGATCGCAGAGGAGGCCCGCAAGCATGAGAAGGGTGTTCGCGCTCTGGTAGCTATGGCGAAGGAACTTGAGGTTTCTCCAGCGCAACTTGCGCTTGCCTGGGTCGCCGCTAACCCGCATGTTTCGACGGTTATCCTTGGAGCCTCGTCCGCGAAACAGCTTGCGGAAAACCTTGGTGCACTAACGGCTCTGGAGCGTCTAACCCCCGAGCTCAAGAGCAAGCTAGACCATCTTTTCGCATAAACGCAGTGGCAACTGTAGCGGCCGTGATCCACATAGTTCACGGCCGCTACTAATTGGTGCGATCACCTACCCGCTAAAGTTAGGCGGTTTAGGCGGCAATGGCCTATTTGGCTTGCCTCCTAGCGATGAGAATCCCGCCACCAGCTATTAGGAGGGCAATAGCAATCGGGGTCAGAATAAGTAGGTCCGTGCCAGTCTTCGGTAATTGCGGGCGGCCTGGAAGTGAAGGTTCCGTGCTTGTGGGTGGCACGGGGCTCATTACTGTTGTGCTCGGCTCGGTACCACCAGGTTCGGTAGTTGGCTGGGTAGTTGGCTGAGTGGTCGGCTCCGTCGGGATGAACCTGTTGGTTATTTTGAAACCATCGGTTTGGTTCCCGGAGATAGAAGACTCGAAAGAGCCGGTATTGTCTTCGATAACGCTGTAGACGTTCGCTTCAAACTGCCCTGTTTCACCATCCCATTTTTTGTAGGGTTGCAGATTAGTGAATTGCCCCTTCCAGCGGTTGGCTTCATTGAGCGTGATCGTTTGATCAGTTCGTTCTCCATTTTGAAGCAGCCGAATTGTCACTGATTTAGGACGATCGGTGACCTCTCCGCCTTCCCAAAACTTCTCCACTGGAACAGAAATAAAATCCAACTCATTCTTTACGATGAAGGTCTTTTCCTTATCCGGATCAACAGCAACCGATGAACTGAAACCATTCTTCAGTATGTCGGAGTCCAATTCTTTCACCGAGTAGATTATGCTACGTCCCTTATTTACAGTAGGGAGATCTCGGAAGGTATAACTCCAGTTATTATCGCCATCCAAAACGACTGGTTTTGCGACGGGGAACGTCTCGGCCTCGTCAGCGAAGTTAGCTTCGAGTTGCACGGTCACTGGAACCTTTAGGTCTTCGGAGAGTTCCTGGCCCGTGGTGTAAGTCCATTCCTTTCGCACACTAATCTCAGTGGACTCGGGAGTACCGAACGTAACATTCCCATTGGAACCAATGCCGCTGCCACGAGGCGCCTTATTTCCGGTGATGATCAAGCTGGCCCAAGCCCTCGCGCGTAGCTTCGCTTCATCCGAAGCTACATTCTTGAGCCCTGCGTTGGACAGAGTGCTTTGATACTCGGCGTTTTCGCCAGCCTCCGCATTTGGGGAATCATCTGCAAGGTTCTGGAAAATCTGCTCTTTTTCGCGATTCTCGTCATCGAAGCGGGTCTTATTTACACCGCCATCCTTGTAATACGCCGAGTCGCCGCCGCCAAGCATATTCTTATCCAGAATGAGTTTTGCCGGGTTGGATTGGCCGTAATTATCGTGCGCGATATCGTCGCCGTAATAGTTGCTAATCTCGTCTGAGTTTCGCGGAGCCGTATTGTCAAAAATTGCGCCACCATCGGTCACATGCATAGTCAGTGAACCGGTAGGGCACAGCCAAATTCCTCCGCCCTTGCCTCTGTCGTACTTGGTTGCATCTGAAAATCCGTTTTGAGTTACTAACGCGTTTTGAAGATGGGCGGAATATGACTCGGTTGCAACGTACAGACCGCCGCCTTGACTATCTGCTGTATTGTTCGAAATCTCGCCGCCAAGTAGCCACACTCCATTGGACACGGTGTTCACGCCGCCACCGGTATTTGCTGCCCAGTTGTTGCTAATAGTTCCACCCCGCATGGTGAAACTAGCCGGGGAGATCTCGGTCCACTCTTCGGTGGTGAAACCGTTCCCCTTACCTTCAGCTGGGACCTCCTCGAAGGGATTGTCTCCAGCTTTAACGTAGAGGTCCATAGCATTGACGCCGCCTCCGTAGGCAGCTTTGTTATAGCTTATCTGGCCGGCGTTCATGGTTACGGCCCCGTTGCCGAAAACATTTATGCCACCGCCGCCAAACTGGGCGTAACCTTTGGAAATCTCGCCGCCATTAATCTCAACGATGGAACGTTTAGTTTCATAACCTTCTGTGTTTGCACCGGAGAGCCAGCTGTAAATCCCGATGTTGCCTGCCCAACCGTGGTTGCCAGTAATAGTTCCGCCATTGATAGTCAGATGGGAGCCTCCGAATAGGCCAATGCCGCCAGTTTCTCCGTAGGCGCCTTCATCCGTCATTGCGCGGCCCTTCGAGATTTCGCCGCCGTTCATGACCATGGTTGCGCCGTCGCTCAGCGCCACGTTTGCGGCACCTTCTTGAGTAGTACTAGGGGAACCTAACAGACGCTGGTTATCGGTAACTTTACCTTCATTGAGAACGAACTTCGCATTCGGCCCCGTGACGGTAATAGCAGCTTCTTTTTTCTTAGAGAGGCCCCTAGCTCCCTCGACGCGGCCGTGGTTCATAATGAGCTCGCCCTTGACTTCAATCGCGGGAGAATTTGCTTTTACCCATTCTCCGCGAGCCCCAACAGATAGAGTACCGATCCCAGACTCGTTCTTATCTAGAGTTAGCTTTGCCCCCTCTTCGACTTCAATCAGGGTGCCAGCAAAACCGTTTTCGCGCAGGAGGCGAGTGTCATTCACGTAATTGGGGTCTGTAGTAGGGGCATTCACAATCGTTATGTCTGCACCGGCCGGAATGACTAACGTTTCGTCAATATCCGTGTCGAGAAGACCCAGCACTATCTTGGTCGGGTCGCTACCGGCGTTGGTAATGAACTCTTGGAGTTCTTCACGTGAACACTGGAACACGCATTCAACGGTTTCTGGTTCGCCACTACCCTGAGCGGACTCGTCTTCAGCAAGGGCGGTAGTCGCTGGAATGCCTAGCATCACCGCGAACACCGTTGAAAGAGCAATGAATACAGATCGGACTCGTGGGAGACGCATTTTGAAAACACCCGCTAAAACAGATCGTGCTAAGAGAAACTTTGACTATGATCCACGATCACGATGCTATCAGGCTGAAACAGCCGTTTGGGTGGGGTCGAAGAACGCCTGTCGGTACCACTCTTAGTTGCGGCTTTTGCCCAGGGCCTTCAGGCCGTGGTGGGCGCCAACCAGGAGGGATCCTAGGATTGCGCCCACCAGCAAAGAGGCAAGCGTTTCGATAGTCCAACTCAAAAAGCCAGCTCCGGCGCCGAAGCTCGCGCCCAGGTGGGCGAGGTTCTCAATGATTTGATGCGGCGCAGTCCACCCCAAATCCGCGGCGGAAACGACCACGATGTGCCCACCAACCCAAAGCATCGCGAGCGTGCCAATCACCCCAATAGTGGCCAATACGCGCGGCATTGCGTTAAAAAGCAGTTTGCCAATTCGTTGCGAGGACGCCTTCTCTCGCTTCATCAAGGCAACGCCAACATCGTCGATTTTCACCAAAACGGCAACCATTCCATAAACCACAAAAGTGATAAGAAAGCCGACAGCTATCAAGATTATGGAGCGTGCAACGAATCCCTCGGACGCCACTTCGTTGAGCGCGATGATCATAATCTCTGCCGACAAGATCAGGTCCGTTCTAACCGCGCTCTTCACAATCTGTTCTTCACCGGATGGTCCTGCAACGATGAGAGGATCGTCATGCCCGCCCCCGCGCAACTTCTCCCAAACTTTTTCCATTCCCTCAAAGGCTAAGAAAGAGCCTCCCGCAATCAGAAGAATGGGTAGTACCCACGGCGCAAACTGACTGAGCACTAACGCGGCAGGCAAGATAATTAGTAGCTTGTTCGTCAAAGATCCACGAGCAATCCGCTTGATAATGGGAAGCTCGCGTTCAGGTTTAAGGCCTTGTAGATACTGAGGCGTTACCGCAGTGTCGTCCACAATAACCCCAACAGTTTTGGCGCTAGCCCTGCCGGTGGCAGCAGCCACGTCATCGACGCTTGCCGCAGCCATCTTCGCTAGAGTAGCGATGTCGTCAAGTAAAGCAACGATGCCGCCAGACATAAATCCTCCATACGCTTACGAGTGAGCATCGACAAGCAACTCATGTAAATAATGACAGAATCTGATACAGATAGCGCTGTTACTAGATAATCGCGTGTTAACTTCTACGAGGGGTGATTATGGCTTCAACGGGTAAGCATGCGCTGTGGCTAGGATGTGCGGCCTTGGTGGCAGTGGCGCTCGCTGGCTGTGGCGGACAAAACGCATCCCCAGAAAGTTCAACTCCACAAACGCGCGCTTCGGCGCAAGCCCTCTCACAGTTACAACCTGGTGGAGCGGTTTCAAAAACAGGTAAATTTGGTGAGTTCGTAGAAGCAGGGAGCGGGGTGAGAGTAGCTGTTGGCAAGCCGCAACCGCTTGGAACCTACACGGGGGATCATGGCCAGCCAGTAACGCTTCCGATAACCATAGAGAATGTGGGAGAGGAAGAGTTTTGGACGGATCAAGTCATAGTTTCTGTAGTCTCTGACGCAATTAGCGCGCCAATTGTGGGATCGCAAGATTCTGGAGCCGTACCGCTTCCACCCACGCCTGTACTCCCCGGCCAGCAGGTCACGTTAGATCTCGGCTTTGAGGTTGCTGATCTAGCCGACGTAATAGTCAGTCTGGATTTCATGGGACAAAGCTCGATAACCTTCCACTGATCGTTGCAGTTCGCAAAATTGGTTTCGGGGGAAGCGCGAATGCGCTTCCCCCGAAAATTTCTACAGCTTAGTTTTGTTCGATGTAGATCTTCGAGAAGAACTCGCCGATTTCTTCGGGCTTGTCTAGTGGTAGAACGTGTGCGACATACATGTCTGGGCGAACAACTACCACAACGCCGTCTTCGGAAAGCTCGCGCTCTTCCCAAATATCAGTGTCTGGCATATCGAAGCCGTGCCATAGTCCCTTCGGAAGCTTGCCGAAAATCTTCTCCAGGTTTTGTAGTCCAAACGGACCATTTTCGGGCTTGAAGATTGCGGGAACATCGCCCGGACAAATGTCGCGGTGATCCTGCTGGTAGATCACCTTCACATCAAAGAGGGCATCGCGATCGCTACCCTTCGGAGTGAACCTATTAATGGGGGAGTCAACTGACTCGTCCATCCACTTAGCCCAGTCGGCAACCTTAGTACCCGAAAGCGCGGCGCGTTCCTTGTCAGCGAATACGTATATGCGCCAGCGACCATCAGCCTCGTGCGTATGGCCAAGGTGGATCGGATTTGAATCCGACCGGCGTACTACCTTCGCGGACTTAAACCGCTTGCCCAGCGTGTAGCCCTTTGCCAAATCCTGATATGCATTCGAACCAACAAGTAACCCTTCGGGGTATTCCGTGCGGAACCCGTTAGAGAACTCACCGGTTTCCAAGTAGAAGTCCTCAATCGGAATGTCGGCGCCCGGACCCTTGTATGTACCCGCTACACGTGCGGACCATTCGGAATCAAAATCGATCAGGTTTTGTGCAATGACCTGGCGTTCCTGGGTGTAGGACTGCAGTAGGGAAGCGGGAGCCAGCCCCTTCAAAACGTGTGCAACCTTCCAACCGAGGTTGAATGCATCCTGCATAGATACGTTCATTCCCTGGCCAGCCTTAGCCGAATGCGTATGGCAGGCATCGCCGGAAATGAACACGTGCGGGTCGCGTGTTCCTACCTCTTCGGTGGGAATCTCATCGAATCGATCCGTTACGCGGTGGCCAACTTCGTAGACGGACCACCAAGCAACGTCCTTCACGTCAATCGAGTAGGGGGCAACGATCTCATTCATCCGCCGGATGATTTCTTCGAGCGGTGTCTTACGTACCGCGTGGTTGTCGTTCTCGTCAACGATGCCAAGATCCACGTACGTGCGGAACAGGTATCCGCCTTCACGTGGAATGTGCAGGATTGATCCGTGCTTGGATTGGATGATGGACTTAAGACGAATGTCGGGGAAGTCCGAGTTTGCGAGGACGTCCATGACACCCCACGCCTGGTATTGAACATCACCGAGGTGGCGGGCGCCGATTGCCTTGCGAACCGCAGAGTGCGCGCCGTCAGCGCCGTGCACATACTTTGCTGCGACAGTGCGAGTTACCCCTTCGTTGTCTGGGCCAGTACCAACCAGACTAACCTTAACCGGGTACTCGTCTTCGTACTTGAACTCAAGGCTAGTGAAGGCCCAACCCCAGTTTGGAACTAGACGCGACGGCGAGTTGTATGCAAACTCGCGGAAGTAGTCGAGTACGCGCGCTTGGTTCACGATCAGGTGGGGGAACTCAGAGATTCGATGCGGATCGTCTTCAGTGCGGTGCATGCGCTTAATGTGATCCGGATTCTCCGGATCCGGCTGCCAAAATGCAGTCTCAACAATCTTGTAGGCTTCCGCGGTAATTTCCGGTGCAAAACCGAAAGCCTGAAATGTTTCAACTGAACGCGCCTGAATGCCATCAGCATGGCCAAGCGGAAGTCTACCCGCGCGCTTGTCAATGATCGCAGTAGAGATGTCTGGGAAAACGGACATCTGGGCCGCCATCAGCATGCCTGCAGGACCAGCGCCAACAATCAGAACATCAACTTCATCGGGGAGTTCTGCTCGGCGATCGATTCCCAGGCCCTGAGCAACTTTGACTCGGGGATTTTCAGAGACGTAACCATGGTGGTGAAATTGCACGATTATTCCTCACTACTTTGTGGGCGGCGGACCATCCCGCCGAACCGGTCGTACACATATTCGTATACGATTATGGCAACAGTGGCCGACTAACGGGCATGACTGTGGCTCAACTCACAGTGTAGCGAGGGGTTGTGTGCTGCGCGGGATCATTGGGGGCTCACGTATTGGTTTCATGGGAAACTGTACGGACGTAAATGACTGAGAAAGTTTCGCTGTGGATGCAGGAGTTATTGCTCAAATCCACTAGACTTAGAAAAAATCTCGAAGATCGGGGTAGTAACGTGCGTGCGCTCGTCATCGGTATTGCTGGTGGAACTGCAAGCGGTAAGACGTCTTTAACTAAGGCGCTTGTGAAGGAATTTCAAGGGAAAACAGCTGTTGTATACCTCGATAATTATTACAAGTCGCACACCGGTCTTACTTATGAACAGCGCGCATCCCTCAATTACGATGCGCCCACCGCATTTGATATCGACTTAATGATCGAGCAGCTTCGCGAGCTCATTGATGGAAAGCCTATCGAATGCCCGGTGTATGACTACACCGTCCATAACCGCAGTGAAGAGGTTGTAGAAATCACGCCTCAACCCGTTGTGATTGTGGAAGGAATTTTGTTGTTCGTGTTCCCCGAGCTTTGCGAGCTGTTTGATATCAAGTTGTTTGTGGACACGGATGCGGATGAGCGCATCCTGCGGCGTGTACGCCGCGACATGCTTGAGCGCGGGCGCACCATTGATTCAATCGAAAAGCAGTATCTAGAAACTGTGAAGCCTATGCATGACCTCTACGTTGAGCCATCTAAGCGTAAGGCCGACATCATTATTCCTGATGGAGTGCAGAATTTGGTTGCACTAGACATGATTATTAACAGGATCAACAACTATCTGCATAGTGTTTAAACGCTCTCGATTGTCGGCTCTTCCTGTAGCCAGGGAAGGGCGAGGTCGAATGATTCCAATAGAGCTCGAATCAGTTTTGGGCCGGTAAAAGTAAATCCCCAGTCGTTAAAAAAGTGGCGAAGCAGTGTCATTTGCTCCTCGCCGTAGACCGGCCAAACTCCGGGTTTGCCAGCGGAGTTTTCAAGCACGGCTAGAAATGCGTTCTTTCGCTTTTCGTGTTGTACGGTGCTGCGATACTCCTGGATGGCTTTAGCATTTTGGATAACCGCCCGGATTTTGCGCTCGTTCTTAATTGGGCTATCGCCTTTTAATAGTCTGGCGACATCCTCATCCTTCATCTTCGCAACCGTTTCGACCTTGAAGTCGCTAAACGCTGCGCGAAGTGCTTCTCGTTTGGAAAGCACGGTAGCCCAAGTTAATCCGGCTTGGAAAGTTAACAGGCTTAACATTTCAAATGCGGCGTCGTCGTTTTCTGGAAGGCGTCCCCACTCGTTGTTGTAGTGCCTTCTGGTCTCTTCGTTAGCGTCTGCCCATTTTGGAATAGTCATTATTTCTCCTCTCAAGCAAAAAGTAAGCCTGCGAGGAAGTCAGGCGAAGGCGTGGGGAGCGATGGTGTGGACGGGGATGGGTTTGAGCCTTTTGGGGACAAAAAAGGGGAGCGCCGGCTGGCGCCCCCTATGGTTAAGGTTTAAGCAAATGCCGCGGCTACCGCGAGCTTTAGCGCGCCCTGGAACTTAGTCTCACGCTCTTCGGCGCTCATATCGCCAGAGTGATCGAGTAGGTGGTCGGAAACCGTTAGGACCGTAAGGGCCTGTTTGCCGAACTCGGCGGCCACTCCATAGAGTGCGGCAGCTTCCATGTCTACGCCCAAAACTCCATAGTTAGCCAGGCGCTCAACCTGACCTTCGGGCGTTAGGTAAAAGTGGTCGCGAGAAATAATGGTGCCAACGTGAACGTTCTCGGTTTCGCTGGCCGCGTCAACAGCTGCGCGAATCAGATCGTAAGAGGCCACCGGGCAGAAGTGAAGACCAGGCAGGCGGTAAGTGTTCATTGCAGAGTCAGTGTGCGCGCCTAGAGCAACCACAACGTCGCCAACTGCAACGTTGTGAGCGATGCCGCCGCAGGTTCCAACGCGGATGATTCTCTCAACACCATATTCGCGAAAGAGCTCCGTTGCGTAGATGGTTGCCGAAGGTTGTCCCATTCCTGAGCCCATAACCGAAAGAGGCTTGCCGTCAACTGTGCCGGTAAATCCAAGCATCCCGCGCACGTCCGTAACCAGGCGGGCGTCGTCCATAAGCATGTGGGCGATGCGCTCGGCGCGCTTCGGGTCGCCGGGGAAAAGGACTGCTGGCGCGAAATCTCCCTTTTCTGCTGCGATGTGAGGTGTTGCCATTAGTTTTGCCTTTCTTTAACAACTGAACGGAAAAGTGTCTTCATATAGTGTTGCTCATTACAGTTTCGATCGCCAGTGTTCACACTTAGAGACAGAGTGTTGCAAATTGCGAGTAGGGCGCTATGTTTTGCTTATCTCATTAAGTGCAAGGAGATAAAATGTCTAAAAATGCTGGACCTGTCGAGACAAATAGCGCTTCACGCGATCACTGGACTGGTCAATGTGGTTTCTTGATGGCCGCAATTGGTTCTGCAATCGGCCTGGGTAATATTTGGCGCTTTCCAGGAGTTGCCTATTCGAATGGCGGAGGGGCGTTCATCCTCCCGTATCTAATCGCACTACTATTCGTTGGCATTCCCGTACTGTTTCTCGATTACAGCCTGGGGCACAAATACCGCGGCTCCGCACCGCTTACGTTTAAACGTCTGAACTCCAAGGCGGAAAGCCTCGGCTGGTTCCAGGTAATGGTTTCGTTCATTATTACCGTCTACTACGCAGTGATCGTGGCGTGGGCGATGATGTACGCCATCTATTCGGTTCGCCTCGCGTGGGGTGAAGACACCACCAGCTTTTTCGTTTCAGACTTTTTGCAGGCAAGTGGTGACCTCATCAGCTTTAGGCCGGTTCTGAGCATACTTATCCCACTGGTTGTTCTTTGGCTCTTCGTACTCTTTATTCTCGGACGAGGTGTCTCCAAGGGTGTTGAGCGTTTGAATAGGGTTTTCCTCCCACTATTGGTGGTCCTGTTCCTCATTATGGTGGTGCGTGCTCTGTTCTTGCCGGGCGCTCTGGAGGGCTTGAACGCGTTCTTCACTCCGGACTGGTCCGCACTCTTTGATGCCAACGTTTGGCTTGCGGCAGTAAGTCAGATCTTCTTCTCATTGTCCATCGCTTTTGGCATCATGCTTACCTACGCCTCTTACCTACCGCGTAAGGCAAACCTGGCTGGTACGGGCCTTGTTGCTGGATTTGCTAACTCCTCGTTTGAGATCCTTGCGGGTATCGGCGTGTTTGCAACCCTCGGTTTCATGGCGAATCAGCAGGGCGTTGGACTAAACGAGCTTGAAGGTATTACGGGCGTTGGTCTTTCCTTCATGACCTTCCCCGCAATCATTAACCAGATGCCTGGTGGTCCACTGTTTGGCGTCTTGTTCTTCATCTCGCTCGTCCTAGCTGGTATCACTTCACTTTTGTCGCTACTCCAAGTGGTATCGGGTGCATTCCAGGACAAGTTCGGATACTCGGCCCGAAAAGCTGCAGTTACTGTGGGCGCGGTCGCGGGGGTAGTTTCAGTGGTCCTATTCTCTACTACCACCGGCCTGAACACGCTTGACGTGGTGGACGCATTCATCAATAACGTGGGTGTCGTGTTCTCCGCGATCGTGATGACACTACTTGCCTACTTCGCAGTTCCGAAGGTTCGGGCGCTGCGTAAGCACCTGAACCTCGCCTCCGCTGTTCCTGTTCCCGCGGCGTGGGACTGGATAGTTGGCCTGGTTACGCCCGCACTTCTCGCAGTGATGCTATTCCAAGCTCTAATCGGATATGTCACCGAAGGATATGGAGATTGGAGCGCAGGAAGTCTCAACGTCCTAATATTCGGCTGGGGAACCATCGCTGTGGCCGTGATCGGCGCGTTCATTTTGACGAAATTACCTTGGCGTGAAGCCAAGCACGAAGACGTTATCAAGTTCAAGGGAGAGGAAGACTAAACATGGAACCAGCATCGATTATCCTCATGGTTCTAACCATCCTCGTAGTGTGGGGAGGCCTCGTTGCCTCCGTAGTGGCACTACAAAAATCTGACATTCCAGAGCCGGAGATCGAAGGTGAGCCTACAGGTGCGCTAACCGACTAGTTTCCCGCTTAGCGAAGAGTTGCTTAAGATGGTGGCAGTTTTGCCACCATCTTTTGCATTTTGGGAGAGTTATGCAGCTAAAGCTCGTAGCGTTTGACCTGGACGACACGCTCGCGCCCTCGAAATCGAGTTTGCCGGGCGAGGTTGGGAAGTGCTTGCGCCGCCTCCTGGATAGGGCGCAAGTGTTAGTAATCTCCGGAGGCAACCTGGAGCAGTTCCAAACTCAGTTGCTTTCGAACCTGTTTGCGAGTGAGGAACAGATGAGCCGCCTGCACCTGATGCCAACGTGTGGAACGCGCTACTACCGGCGCGAAAATGGCATCTGGCAGGCGCAATACGCGCATGACCTGGACGAAACGACCAAGCGCGATGCCATAACCACCTTGGAAAAATGCGCTAAAGAACTTGGCTTGTGGGAAGATAATCCCGCCGGTGACATTATCGAAGACCGTGGTAGTCAGATCACGTATTCAGCTCTTGGCCAGCAGGCACCATTGGAAGCAAAGAGGGCTTGGGACCCCACTGGAGAGAAGAAGGCGCGGTTGCGCGATGCGGTTGCCGTGCAACTGCCTGATCTTGAGGTTCGCTCGGGTGGATCAACCTCGGTGGATGTCACCATGAAAGGCGTGGATAAAGCCTACGGGATGGCCAAAATCATGGAGCAAACAGGACTGGCGATAGATCAGATAGTGTTTGTTGGGGATCGTCTTGACCCGCAGGGCAACGACTACCCCGTAAAGAAAGCAGGTTTCGAAACCATTTCTGTGAGTGGGTGGCAGGACACGGTGGGTGTTATTGAGAGCCTGATTGAAACCCGGTTAACTTAAGCGGCGCGTTGCCCAAAACGCAACCGCACTGGCCGCCGCTACATTGAGTGAATCCACGCCGTGACTCATCGGGATCATAACGGAGCTGTCAGCTGCACGGATAGTGCGCTCCTTCAAGCCGTACCCCTCTGAACCAAGAATCCAAGCAACCTTCATCTCGGGATTGAGCTTTACGCGTTGCTCAAAGTCGTCGAGACGAACCGTGTTTTCCCCCAATGCGAGAGCAGCAACGTGGAATCCGAGGTCATGGAGCGGTCTCATATCGGGCCATGTTTCAAGCCGAGTCCACGGCACTTGAAAAACCGACCCCATAGATACTCTCACAGAGCGGCGATACAAAGGATCCGCGCAGCTTGGCGTTACGAGCACTGCATCCACATCGAGAGCCGCTGCCGAGCGGAAAATAGCCCCCACATTCTTGTGGTCCACGATGTCTTCGATGATTGCAATGCGATGCGCATCTGCGATTACCTCTTGGACGGGCGCCAACTGGCGCCTATGCATGGCCGCCATTGCACTGCGATGTAGGTGGAACCCAGTGATCTGCTCCAGTACATCCTCACTCGCTACAAAAACGGGAACATCTTTGCCTTCGGGTCCCAATCTCGTCAGGGTTTCCTGCATTGAGTCCAGCCATTTTTCTGGAATTAGGAAAGATCGAGGTTTGTAGCCGGCCTCTAGAGCGCGTTCGATTACGTTCTTAGATTCGGCCATAAAAAGCCCGAGTTCTGGTTCCAAACGGGACCGCAACTTAACGTCCGTAAGTGACGTGTAATCCAAAAGCCGCTGGTCGCTAAGGTCGTCTACTGCAATGATCACCATGCCATTATCGCATCTTCCGCTTATCCCCAAGACTCTCAGTGTCCGCGCATCCACACCTGCCATTTGATTGAACTGTTAGGTAAGTAGGTTGCGGTCAGCATTAAGGCGTCCATACGAAAGGAGCAACAAATGCTGGTTGAAGAACAATCGGGCTGGACAACCAAAATTGGGATAAAGCGGATCTTGGAGCCGTACATGGTTTGTATAGAAAGCGACCGAACCGGGGAGGAGCTAGAAAGCTTTGTTCCGTTTCACGGTCTGGGTGCGAGCGCGGCAGAAAGACTCTTAAAACTGTTACCGAGTCAGCAGTTGGACGGACGGCAAAACTATGGGCCAACTACGCTACAACTGCTGCAGGCAGCAGCTGCCCACCCGGACCAGGTAGAACTGGTGGGTTACGCGATCGGCCCCACGCGCCCCGATGAGCGCGTCAGTATCGAGGGGTTTGTCTACTACGGTGCGCCAGATTTCCACGTTGAGGCGTTCCACGAAACCTCTTGTGAATGTGACGTCTTGTGGGAGTACTTAGAGCGCGAACTTGGTTTAGATTCGGCCCTTGATCGCCCCGATGAAATAACGAAGATAAGGCCATCTTGGAACCCGGGCCGAGAAGGCTGGTGGGTCTGGTGGGATTAATCGCCACCTATACCGCGTCTGCCAGGCACATGTTGAGTGGTTCCCACCTTGGTCTATGCCGAGCCTTGCCAATGTAAGCTAGGGGCGTGTACAGGTGGATTTTTGATTACGGTCTGGTTCATACCGACCCAGAGATAGCGCACGAAGTAGCAATCAAAGCGATTGAACTGGCTGGCTCAAACCCGGTTACAAGAGCTGGCATGGGAATGGTGTTTGACCATTCTGACACCTCCGTGCCCGTGGGTGCTACATTCTTGCCGCGCAGGCTAAAAGGCAGGCTGGGACTTGCCGCTGGAATGGATAAAAACGCGCTCGCGGTCGAGGGCATGGCGGCAATGGGATTCGGTTTCCTAGAAATCGGAACGGTAACCCCTCGTCCGCAGCCAGGCAACGATAAGCCCAGGCTATGGCGACTGCCCGAGTCTCGCGAAATCCGCAACCGGATGGGTTTTAACAACGATGGCGTGGAAGTTGTTAAGCAACGCCTAAAGAAGCTGCGTTCAACCCCTGCCGGCAGACAGATTGTTGTGGGCGCAAATATTGGCAAGAACAAGGTGACAGCTAACGAGGACGCGGCAACTGATTACGAGATCTGCGCCCGCGAGCTAGCGCGTTTTGTTGATTTTTTAGTGATCAATGTGTCCTCGCCCAACACTCCGGGACTTCGCAGCCTGCAATCTGCCAAGACACTTCGGCCAATCATCGAGACCACCCTGCAGGCCGCCCACGAAGCTGCCCGTAGAGATGTGCCCGTGTTTGTGAAGATTGCACCTGATCTTGCGAATGAGGACATCCTCGAAGTTGCCGATCTTGCCAAAGAACTTGGCCTTGCAGGCGTAGTGGCCACTAATACGACGATTAATCACACTTTGGGAGAAGGCGGCGTATCTGGCCCAAGGTTATTGCAGCGCGGCCTCGAGATCGTAAAAATGCTGCGTGAACACTTGAATCCGGAGCAAACAATCATTGCAGTAGGCGGAATCTCGACACCAGAGGACGCTCTGGCATACCTTGACGCAGGAGCGGATCTATTAGAAGCATTCACCGCGTATATCTACGAGGGGCCCGCTTGGCCCGGCAAAATCAACCGCGCTATAGCAAGATCTCTAAGGGAAGGTGCCTACGCCAAATAAAGAATGCGCGGGGCAGGACGCCCGCTCCATAGCTGGGTTAGGGTCGTGTTCAAAAGGTGCGTAGCCGCAAAACAACACGAGAAACCCTAATAAAATGTTGAGGTTCCCAATCGGGTGGGAACCTCAACATTGCATTTATGCACTTACTTTTTCGGATGCTCGCCGCGCTTGACCTGCGGCTTAGGCTGGCGCCACCTGCGAAGCATGATCATGCGGGAGAAGGTGTAGAACCAGTTACGAATCCACGGTTCGTTCGGCCACTTTTTTGCCGCGATCTTCTTGATCTGCATGTTGATGAGGATCGACTCGAACACCGAGAAAATCAACATGCCGTATGTTAGGTAAGTGACTACCTGGACAACCAACGCGGCTGTTTCAGGTGTGGTTAGCCTTGCTAGGAAAATCATCGAGAACATCGCAATGATCAAAACCAGCATCATTGGAAGTACAAA
Source organism: Actinomyces sp. HMSC065F11 (assembly GCF_001813085.1). NCBI lineage: Bacteria > Bacillati > Actinomycetota > Actinomycetes > Actinomycetales > Actinomycetaceae > Actinomyces > Actinomyces sp. HMSC065F11. The sequence goes on along the minus strand of NZ_KV811465.1, from coordinate 172,966 downwards.
CTCAGCTAAGGTCCAACGCGCATCCACGTAGTCACGTGTGAACCGGCGGATCCTGCCCTTGTCACGGGCCGGCATGTAGCGTTCGTCGCCGGTTTCCATTGCGCGCTGCTGGCGCTCCCATAGAGCGTTTTCACGTTCGCGACGGCGGCGCTTAGCTTCGCGACGATCCTTCGGGATCATGGGGCGACGGTTCGCGGCCTCAGCCTCTTTACGACTTCTGGTGGGACGACCCTTGCCAACTACCTCGTGAGCCTGATCGCCAGAGTGATCCTTAGACTTTTCTTTTCCAAACACGCTTCCAACTGTACCGCAGGGCATCTGAAGGCCTAAATAACAGGCCGACAATAGCAATATTGCCGAATAGTTCCAAGGTGTTTAACGTAAGGAGGGTGAATACTAAACAGCGACTTGAAGATCAGTTCGACCAGTTCGTGCGCGAACTCGAAGACATCGTCCGTATCCCCTCCGTTTCCTCGGCCTCCTTTGATCAATCAGAAGTTGAGCGCTGCGCAAAACACGTGGCGTCGAGGTTCGAAAGCCTCGGCTTAGAGACGCAAATCCTGCGCGCTCTGCGGCCCGATGGGACCGATGGAGCTCCTGCCGTGGTTGCGAAAACGCCAAGAATCGAGGGAGCGCCAACAGTTTTGCTGTACGCCCATCACGACGTTCAGCCAGGCGGAGATCCCGACAAATGGACCGGTAGCCCGTTTGAGCCGCAAATTCGGGATGGTCGTCTCTATGGTCGCGGCTCTTCTGATGATGGAGCAGGCATCGTTGTTCACCTCGGCTCACTGAGCTTGCTCAGTGATCAACTCCCCGTAAACGTAACCGTTTACATCGAGGGCGAGGAAGAGGTTGGTTCTCCCTCGTTTGAAAACTTCCTCACTAAGTACCACAAGCAGCTCGAAGCTGACTACATCATCGTTACCGATTCCGATAACTGGAAGCCAGGCAAGCCCGCATTGACTTCTTCGCTGCGCGGTGTAATCGATGCAACCGTAACGGTTCGTATGACCGATCACGCGATGCATTCGGGCATGTGGGGAGGTCCCGTCCTCGATTCCATTACCGCGGCATCGCACCTAATTTCCACATTCCATAATGACGCTGGCGAGGTTGCTATTGCCGGCCTTGGCGGTAGTAAGAGCGCGGATGTGGTGTACGACGAGGCGGAGTTTAGGGCTGAGGCCGGCCTGCTAGAGGGAGTTCGCATCGCCGGGTCTGGAGATCTTGCGTCGCGTATGTGGACACAGCCCGCCGTGTCGATCATTGGTCTCGATGCGACCTCGGTTGCACACTCGTCAAACACCATTTGGCCCGAGACTAAGTTCAAGGTTTCGGTACGCACTGTGCCAGGCACAGACGGTAGGGAAGCCATGGCGGCACTTGAGCGCCACATCATGGAAAACCGTCCGTTTGGGGCCGTTGTTGAGTTTGAGGCCGGTGAGATCGGCCCGGGCTACCAGGCAGACCTCGAGGCGGGTGCGGCGAAAATCGCGCATGAGGCTTTGTCGCAGGCGTGGGGAGTGCCATCGGTAAACATTGGCGTGGGTGGTTCAATCCCGTTCATCTCTACGTTCCAAGAACAGTTTCCGGGCGCGCAAGTGATAGTCACTGGCGTTGAAGATCCGCTTACCAACGCGCACTCTGAAAACGAATCACAGGATTTGAACGATCTGAAGAACGCTATCTTGGCCGAAGCACTAATGCTGCAAAAGTTTGCGGAGAAGGCGTGACATACACGTTCAACCACGTCGTGGTTGCCGGTGAACAGGCCGCCCTCGAAAGTAAGGATATAGCGAACATAATCGCCACCATTTTCGAGGGCGGCGTGTTCGCTACCGCGATTGACCTCGACACGGCTCACGCGGCTACCAATCTGGCCGCGATGGGGATGCACGTCTGTGCTAGGGAGCAGTTGGGTAACGTGCAGGCTTGGGCGGCCGAAGGCAAAACCACCTGGGTGGTGACGGGTCATGAGGAACCATCCGCGAATCCGGTTACCTCGTTGCCACAAAGCTCGACGAAGAATGCCGAGATCGGTGCAATCGGAACCCTGATGGAGCTGGCCGGCGTTCCTGCCAAGAGAGCATTTGCATCTGTGGCAGAGGTCAGCGCAGCCATCGGGACGGAAATTGAAGGCGAGGCGGACGCCGTCTGGTTCGAAAACCACGACCTCATGGCTCAGGTGCGCTTTCGCGCGCTAAATAGTATTGGTAATCGTAACCTCACGGTTGCAAGTGCTACCGAGCGCCCATTACTGGGGTTGGACTCAACATTGGCGCAGGGGCCTACCGGCAGTGCATTGGACACGGTCGGGCAACAGGCCGTGCGTGGATTGACGTCGTTCTACCAGAAGCTGAGTGATATTGGTCAAGCTGAACAGCTAGCGCCTAGCTCAATCTCGTTCGCGCGCGCGGTTGGTTCAGGAGCGGGACTTGGTATTGGTGCTCTTGCGCTAGGGCTACGCGGACAGCTAACCAGTCTGGCGGAAGTCTTGGCAGAAGCGTTTGATTTACGTAAACAAATCGCCCAGGCCGACCTGGTGGTCGGAGTAATCGACACTCTCCACCCGCAAACCATCGCGGACTCGCCAATCCGGATGCTGGGTTCTCTAGCCGCTGAATACGCCCTACCTTGCATTGTTTTCACACATGAAAGCTCCCTGTCTAATCACGAGTTATCCGAGTGGGGGATCCATCAGGCGTACGTGATCGATAGGGGCCGCGCGGACAGTGATGTTAGCCGCATATTGGCCGGAACGTGGATCAGAAAGAGGTAACCCGAGCGGTGCGAGATGCCAGTCCCACCCGGTTCGGATTAGAGTAAGCACTGTTACGCACAAGCGATAGGAAGAATATGTCTGACGAATTTCCAACTCATGAGATTGAGCTGACCGAGAACGCGGCCGCAAAGGTAAAGAGCCTGCTTGAACAGGAAGGTCGAGATGACCTTCGTCTGCGCGTGTCGGTTTCGCCGGGTGGTTGCTCCGGCCTCATCTACTCGCTGTACTTTGACGAGCGAATCCTAGATGGGGATCACATTCGCGACTTTGATGGTGTTGAAGTGATTGTGGACCGCATGTCCGTGCCCTACCTCAACGGTTCAACCATTGACTTTTTTGACACGATTGAGCGCCAGGGCTTCACTATCGAGAACCCGAATGCAACCGGCACTTGCGCGTGCGGTGAGTCTTTCCACTAAATCGCCATTTAGGAACCAACTGTGAAACGTAAACTCTTATCTTTAGCTTTGGCTACTACTCTTACCGCGGGTATGCTCACGGCTTGCTCAGATGATGCGGGCAAAACGCAACCTAGTGAAACTGGTGAAACCACTGCATCCACCACGGCCTCAGACGAAGTGCCGGTTGATCGCAATTACGATGGAGAAATTCCTGAAATCGGTGGTGAGTGGGGTAAGAGCGTTACTTTCACTGCTGCTAATGGGCCAGAACCTGACGTAGTTGTCGCAAAAACTCTCATTGAGGGCTCTGGTGATGAGGTTGGAGCCGATGACATAGTGGCTGCGCACTACCATGGCATGCTCTGGGATGGCACGGTGTTTGACTCAACGTTTGACCGCGCCCCCGAGGGGAAGAAGTCTGAACCCCTTGTGTTTAGTCTCAACCAGGTTATTAAGGGATGGAAGCACGGCCTTGCAGGCCAGCGCGTGGGCGATCGTGTTGAGCTCGTCATTCCGGCTGCCTACGGATATGGCGAAGCCGGTGCGGGAGATAAGATTCCGGGAGGCGCCACCCTGGTATTTGTGGTTGATCTGGTAGGAAAGCTTGATCCCACCGACACGTCCGCCCTTGAAAACGCGAAAATGACGGACAATAAGCCGCCTGCTGGACTTTCAATCGAGGGGCCGCTAGGGATGAAGCCAACTATCGCGTTTGACCATGACGCGAAGGCTCCCACTGAGGCTACGGCCATTGAACTGGCAGCGGGTAGTGGGCCGAAGATCGCCGCGAATGACGCGGTTAGCTACCACATCACCGGATCCCAGTGGGGCAAAGGTGATGATGCCGAATCAACTTGGGACATGGGGCTCGCAGAATATTCGCAACAGGCGATTGGGAACACCCTAGGTTTTGCAAATATGAGCGTTGGAAGTCGTGTTCTTGTGATTCATCCAGATACCCAGAATCCCGAAAACGCGATGGTGTTCGTAGTTGAAATTACGGGCGCTATGGACGTTTCGCCCGTTCAATAGCGCCAGTTTGTAACCGTTGCCAAGGCCAATACAATAAAGTATTAGTTAGCTCGCGCAGAGTTTAGTTTCATAGGAGAAAGACATGTCTCAAACGGGTGAGAAGGAAGCGAACAAGATCCTTCTCTACAGCGACAATTCCGAGTTCCGCGCTAACGTAATCGAAGCGGTTGGTGTACGCCCCGGTGCGGGCATGCCAAAGGTGGAGTGGGTTGAGGCTGCCACCGAAGAAGGCGCTGTAATGAAGTACAAAGAGGGAGAGTTCGACCTTCTCATCCTCGACGGTGAAACCCAAAAGGTAGGCGCGATGGCCCTGTTGCGCCGTCTGGAGGTTGAGTTCGACAACCTGCCTCCCTCGATTACGATTCTTGCTCGCCAGCAAGATTCTTGGATCGCGAAGTTCTCGGGCACTACGAAGATGTTGTACTACCCGATTGATCCGATCGAATTACAAGAGACGGTAGCGCAGCTACTTTCCTAACGGTTATTACTTGTGGGCGACTGTGATGAACAGTCGCCCACAAGTAATTTTCGTCCAGATGTTATAGGCGATCGGGACGAGGCCGAGGAATGTTTTCGAAGCGGGGGAACTCCTTCAAGTCTGAGTCGACTGGCCAGGCCCACGGATCAGGTGAATTCCATTCGATTAGCCGCGCACCGGGCTCGAGAAGGCTACGGGTGATCACGCGAACCTCTTCCCAGGAGGAGTAGGCTAAGTGCACGCTGGTTTCAGGTAGCGGCTCAAGCTGCTCGAGCTTGTTAACCCACGGCGCTGGCGACGTGAGCGGGGGAGTTGCTACGGAGGTTAGGAGTCTGCCTCGAGATGCTGCGTGAATCTGCCACCCTCCGCCGGGCAAGTGATGAGCCCAGATAATTTTTGTAGCTCGAGCAATCAGGGCCGTGTCTCGTGCCCGCTCTACACCCTGGATGTAATACGAAAAGTAATCGCGGATGCGGGCTGCAAGTTCAAAGTGGGACTGGTCTGAAAAGTCAGCCATTCGCCCCAGCAGGTTTTGAGAAACAATCTGCCCGCGTCCTTCCAAACACATTCTTGCGAGTTTGACATCTGGGGCAGCCACTTCTCGCAGGGGAATGTCTGAAAATGGCGCGAATTCACCGCCCAACGCCAACAAGATTGCCTCGCGGGCTTTGAGGGTGTGGGTGACTCGTCGATACGGACCAAGAGCCTGCGGGGCTTGATCGGAAGAAATCGTGTGCGCGGTTTTCAGCACCCCGTCTTCCATGATTAGCCACGCTGTTTCGAATTGGTGGCGCGAAGCAGCGTTGAAGGGTGGCTGTTCTTCTGCGATGGCACGCAGTTCGAGAACTCTGGCCTCAAGCTCACTGGCGCAAACTTCGATGCGCACAGATTCTACTCGCTCGAGCATAGAGTGGATTCGACGCCGCTTTTCTGAAGCGGAAAAATACGAGCGAACGCGCGAGCGCAGGTTGGTTGCCGAACCGATGTAGAGCACCAGGCCATCGGCAGACACGAATCGATATAGTCCAGGTTTTGCAGGCAGATCTTTCGCGATCGAAACTTTTTGTCGGTGACGGTACGGCACACTTTGTGCGGCGACCATGAGGTCTTCAAAGTCGGTGGCCCCCAGTTTTCCAAGCTCGTTCACCAGGCCGGAAAACACGTATGCAGTAGCAGTTGCGTCCGAAAGGGCGCGGTGAGCGCCGTCGTTCGAAATCTTGAAATGACGTACCAGCGTACCCAGTCGATGATTCGAAATAAGAGGGCGAGGGAGTACTGTACGGGCAAGCGCGAGGGTATCTACTACTTTCGGGCGCGGCCACTCGATGCCTGCGCCGGCCGCTGCTCGCGTTAAGAAACCGCAGTCAAATGAGGCATTGTGAGCAATCAAAATGCTGCTTTCAAGTTGCGCAAAGGCCAGAAATTGGCGAATAGCCTCATCTGGATGTGGGGCATCAGTCACCATCAGATTGGTGATTCCAGTCAGTGCGGTGATTTTAGGAGGAATCTCCATCTGCGGATTTACGAGGGTATTAAAAGTATCTACGACCTCACCATTTTTTACACGGACCGCACCGATCTCGGTGATCTGCGAGTCGGTTCCAAGCCCGGTGGTTTCAAGGTCAACCACCACGTAATCGCGACGCCAAACGGAGCCTACGAAGTCGTTTGTGTCGCTTCCACTATTGGGGAATGAGGTTGGACCGCAGGTATGCGATAGGCTGCGGCTAATATTGCTCTCGCCGACGCGCCTGACCATCACGAACCCCTTTTTGAAATCTAACCTCCTAAGCGTATCGGATGGTGGGAGCAAGATGACACTATGGGGCGGAAGATGCCAACGCGTCATAAACTGTGAGGATGGGTACTAGACTGAATATTTAGTGTTGCATTTGAATCCAACCGGGAGGAAAGCGTGCTTTACCAGGTACTCAAAACAGGATTTGGACCTTTACTGAAGGCTTTCTATCGTCCTTGGATTCGCGGAAAAGAGAACATTCCCGCCACTGGCCCAGCTATCCTGGCCTCGAATCACCTAGCTGTGTTTGACTCGGTATTCTTGCCCCTTATGATCGATCGCGAGGTCGTGTTTATGGGAAAGTCCGATTACTTTACCGGCACAGGGCTGAAAGGCAGAGCAACTGCGAAGTTTATGAGGGCAGTTGGCACGATTCCGGTTGATCGATCGTCTGGTAAAGCAGCGGAGGCCGCGTTGCATACGGGGCTTGCACGTCTGCAGGAAAATGAGCTGTTTGGTATCTATCCGGAGGGCACGCGTAGTCCGGATGGCAAACTTTACCGCGGCAAGGTGGGGGTTGCTCGCCTCGCTCTTGAATCGGGTGCCCCCGTTATTCCAGTTGCGATGATCGGAACAAACATTGCCCAGCCCATCGGGCAGAAGATCCCTAGTCGCCACCGAGTGGGCATCGTTATTGGTGAACCATTGGATTTCTCCCGCTACCGCGGCCTTGCCAAAGATCGATACACGCTTCGCGCTGTTACCGACGAGATCATGTACAACCTCATGACTCTTTCCGGACAGGAATACGTGGATCTTTACGCTGCTGATGTTAAGGCTCAGTTGGCTAAGGAAGGAAAGTTTGCCGGACCCGTTCCTGCCGGAGCGAAGGCGCCGGGAGGTCGCGAAGTTCCTGATGTCAGCGTTCCTGAACCCACGGAGGATGACGAGGTTGTTGATCTTTCCAAGAAGCTAAAAGAAGACGAGAAAGACTAAGCGATAGGGAAAGCGGCCCTAAAAATCTTCAAAAGATTTTCAATGTAGACTTGGTGTGTGCATTGCTGCGCAAACCAGTTTTCTAGGTGAAAGGTTCTTAGATGTCAGTCAAGCGAGTTGCTCTGCTAACTGCCGGTGGATTTGCACCGTGCCTGTCCTCTGCAGTTGGAGGACTGATTGAGCGCTACAACGAACTAGACCCAACGATCGAAATCATTGCCTACCAACACGGTTATCACGGTCTTCTGACTGGAACCTACGTGACCGTCACTCCGGAAGCTCGTAAGAAGGCAAGTTTACTCCACGAGTTCGGCGGCTCCCCGATTGGTAACTCCCGTGTAAAGCTGACGAACGCTAAGGACTTGGTGAAGCGGGGCCTCGTTAAGGAAGGCGAAGATCCGCTGAAGGTTGCTGCTGAACGCCTGCGTGCAGATCACGTGGACGTGCTGCACACGATTGGTGGAGACGACACGAACACCACGGCTGCGGATCTTGCTCACTACCTCCATGACAACGATTACGAACTCACCGTTGTTGGTCTGCCTAAGACTATTGATAATGACGTTATTCCAATCAGGCAGTCGCTGGGAGCCTGGACTGCAGCCGAGCAGGCCTCCATTTTTGCCCGCAACATTATTGGCGAGCACCGCTCGAACCCACGCATGCTGATTATCCATGAGGTCATGGGTCGTAACTGTGGCTATCTAACGGCCGCTGCTGCATACGATTACCGCAAGTGGTGGAAGCAGCAGGAATGGGCTCCCGAGCTGGGCCTCATGAAGGAACGCTGGGACATCCACGCTGTATTTGTTCCGGAAGATCACGTTGAGATCGAGCGCGAGGCCGAGCGTCTGCGCGCCATCATGGACAAGTACGGCAACGTAAACATTTTCCTATCCGAGGGTGCTGGTGTAGCAGAAATCGTTCGCGAGATGGAAGAAAACGGTGAAGAAGTACAGCGCGATCCGTTTGGTCACGTCAAGCTTGACACCATTAACCCGGGCGAGTGGTTTGCTAAGCAGTTCGCTAAGCTGATTGGCGCCGAGAAGGTAATGGTTCAAAAGTCCGGCTACTTCTCGCGTTCGGCGAAGGCCAACCAGGATGATCTGCGCCTCATTAAGTCGATGACCGATTACGCGGTACAGTGCGCGCTTGAGGGCACGTCCGGTGTTATCGGCCACGACGAGGAAGACGGCGATCGCCTAAAGGCTATTGCGTTCAAGCGCATTGCCGGTGGCAAGAAATTCGACATTAACACTCCGTGGTTCCAGGAGATGATGGCTGAGATCGGTGAGCGTGTATCGCCGGCTCCGTCGGTCGACTAACGTTAAGGGTGCTCGGCGCGCATTCCAGCTTGCGGGATGCGCGCCGAACTTTTACCTGAAAGGTTTACCCTAAGGTATATGATTACGGATCAGAGTTTCCCGTGGAATTCATGGCGTAGCTTCCCGGCTGCGCAGCAGCCACAGTATCCCGACCTTGACCATCTGAAGGCGGTTACCGCCAAGCTGCGCAAGCGGCCACCTCTGGTGTTTGCCGGCGAGGCCGATTCCTTACGTGAACAAATGGGACGCGCTGCTCGCGGTGAAGCTTTTGTACTGATGGGCGGGGACTGTGCAGAAACGTTTGACGGTTCTACTGCCGATCAGATCCGTTTAAAAATCCAAACTCTGTTGCAAATGTCGGTTGTGCTGACATATGGCGCATCCCTACCAGTTGTTAAGGTGGGGCGAATCGCCGGCCAGTATGCGAAGCCACGGTCTTCTGATACCGAGACGCGCGATGGCAAGGTTTTGCCCTCATACCGGGGCGACGCGGTGAATGATATTGCGTTCACCGAGGAAGCAAGAGTAGCTAATCCGGAGCGTTTGCTGGAAACCTACCAGCAGTCCGCTGCCTCGCTTAATCTAATTCGCGCATTCACCAAGGGTGGTTACGCGGACATGCGTCGCGTCCACACTTGGAACCGCGGTTTCACTAAGAATCCAGCGTACGCGCGCTATGAGGCACTCGCTAGCGAGATTCATCGTGCAATCATGTTCATTGAGGCGGCAGGTGCTGACTTTGATGGTCTAAAGGTTGTGGATCTGTATTCTGCACACGAGGCGCTTTTGCTCGAGTACGAGGCGGCGCTAACCCGTATTGATTCGCGTTCAGGGGAGCTGTACAACACTTCCGGTCACTTCCTGTGGATTGGGGAGCGCACTCGCCAGCTTGACGGTGCTCACATTGAGTTGCTTCGCGAGGTTCGCAACCCGGTTGGTGTAAAGATTGGTCCGACGGTCACACCGGAGGAGGTAATCGGCATTATCGACAAGCTAAATCCTGAAGGGGAAGAAGGCCGTCTTACTTTTATTACCCGTATGGGCGCCGATAAGATTCGCGATGTTCTTCCAAGTATTGCGAGTGCTGTTGCACGCGATGGGCGTCCGGTTGTATGGATTACCGACCCAATGCATGGAAATACCATCGAAACTGCGACGGGCGTGAAGACCCGTGACTTCGACACCATCATGAACGAGGTGGAAGGCTTTTTTGAGGTCTTGTACGAAAATGCTATGGTGCCAGCTGGTCTGCACATTGAGCTGACCGGTGATGATGTGACCGAGGTGCTGGGCGGTTCGGAGAATCTGGACGAGCTGCGTTTGAATGAGCGCTACGAGACGCGAGTGGATCCAAGGCTAAATCACCAGCAATCTCTAGAGATCGCTTTCCGCGTAGCGGAGTTACTGCGTCGAAGCGAAAACCTCGATGAGTAGGTAGAGCCGAGCTTTAAACTTTTGGGGGAGCAATCCAGATTGGATTGCTCCCCCAAAGAGTTAGCGGATTAGACCACGCGGATTGTTACGGTTGAACCGACCTTAACTTCGGTTCCAACACCCGGATTAACGGTTGCCACCATGTCTACGAGCATGAATACGCGGTCTACGTTTACAACTAGCCCGAGCTCTTCTAAAGCCGCCTTAGCCTCGGCCTCCGACATTCGGATCACGTTGGGGATAGTGACGGTTTCCGGGCCTTTAGAGACAACAATTGAAACCGGGTCTGTCCGGTGCAAGATCTCATCAGCAACCGGTGTTTGCGAGATGACAATGCCCTTCTCTACTTCGTTGCTGAACTCTTCGCTGGTATTTACCTGCAGCCCTGCATCAGAGAGTAACTGACTAGCTTCAGCAAGGGTCAGGCCTACAACTTTTGGTACCTTGATTGGCTCGCGCCCCTTCGAGATAACTACGTCTATGGAAGTGTCGTGTTTTACGCTCTCACCGGGGGCAACGGACTGGGAAATGACCCGCCCCTTTTCGACCTCTTCGTCGTAGGCCTCCTTCGTGTCGCCGCGGGTTAGCTTTGCTCCTTTAAGAAGCTCGTCAAGCTCTTCACTTGTGGCGTTGGTAAGGTCTGGAACCTCAACCATCTCAATGCCCTTAGAGAGCAAGATAGTAACAACGCCGGCCTTATGTACGCGCTCGTCGCTGGATGGACGCGTGTCAATAATGATGCCGGCGGGAACAACATCGTCAAACTTTTCTTCAACCACGCTTTGAATACCGAGTGCATCAAGCTTGGCGGTGCCATCCTTTAAATTTGCTCCAGCAATAGCGGGAACATCAATGTAGGAGCCGGGCCCGTACTCGAACCACCACCACGTGAAGCCGCTTCCAGCGGCAACAAGTAGCGTAATGATCGTGGCAATAACGAGTGGGGCCCGCCTGCTCTTTTTTGGCGCGGCGGGGATGGTGCGCACGGATGTGGTTGGTTTTGAGGCAGGCACGGGAAGTGCCACGGTCTCGCCCCGCAATTGGATTTTGTGAGTGGTTTCCGAGGTGACCTTGGGGGCAACATCCGCCTTGCGGCCAAGCAACGATTCGGGGAGTTGCGAACGGATCCGTACCAGGGTTTCTAACGCCTCCGCCGCGCTTTGTGGTCGATCATTGCGATCACGCGCGGTAAGTGAACAAACAAAATCGTCAACCTCGGAAGGGATCCACGATTCGAGCTTGGAAGGGGAAGGAATGTCCTTTTCTGCGTACGATTTCACGATCTGATAGACGGAAAGATCCTCGAAGGGCGTGTGGCCGGTAAGGCTCTCATACAGCATGATGCCTACAGAGAACAGATCGGAACGAGCATCCGCGTGCTCGCCGGCAGCGAGTTCTGGAGCCAGGTACGCTACTGTTCCCATTACGGATCCGGTGGAAGCGGCCGAAACATCCGAGACGGCGCCTGCCAGGCCAAAATCTGCCACCTTCAGGTTTCCGTCGTTTGGTACGAGGACGTTTTCGGGCTTGATATCGCGGTGGATGACGCCGCCTCGGTGTGCGGCTGAGAGGGCCTGGAGAACGGTCTCGGTGACTGCCAGTGCGCGATCAAGGGTGAGCGCGCCCTCCTCGTTCAAAAGGGTACGCAGATTTGATCCGTGCACCAGCTCCATAACCAAATATCCGGACCCCTCAATAATGCCCTGGTCAAAAACTGTTACCACTGCGGGGTGGATGATACGCGCGGCAGAGCGGGCTTCCTTGCGGAATCTATTTACGTAGTCTGCTGACTGCGCGAGGTGGGGATGCATCACCTTAATGGCTACCGGGCGTTCCAGACGCTTGTCATATGCCACGTATACGGTTGCCATGCCGCCGCGAGCCAGAAGGCGCTCAATCTTGTAGCGCTCGTCCAGAACCATGCCAACGAGGGGATCGGTTAATGTAGGAGCCTCGTCTTTAGCTCCCGAGTTGGCGGTTTCATCCGCCTGTTCCTGATCATCGGATTGTTCAGTGCTGGCAGAGTCTTCCGTGCTCGGCGCGTCTTCCGTGGCAGGCAGTTGCATGTCTATGTCAGAGGTAACTTCAACCTCGGATTCTTCGGCATTTTCAGCTATGTCAGTAGGGTGCGCACTCTCCGACGCCGCTTCGTCTTCAGAGCCCGGCGCAGGGGGAGGCACCGTGTTGGGGTTTTCGTCTTGCCCCGCTTGCTCACGCCAATTTTTAAACAATCCCACGCCGCGATTGTACGTGTAAACCTTGCAAATGTAGAACACCGCGGGGGTGTGCCTCCAACAAGGTGGCGGATTTACTTTAAACTCATAAGCATGATCGAATTATTGTCACAGCGTGAAGCGGCCGCGATGCTGGGTGTAACTCCCGCCCGTATCAAACAGCTCTGGGCGGAAAACGAGCTTTTGAAAGTCATGGAAGATAGCAAGCCAATGGTGCCTTCTCTTTGTATCGCACACGAGGAGGGGGTGCCGCGTCCTCTTAAATCGCTTCATGGCACGATGTTGATGCTGCTAGATGCCGGGTTTTCTCACGACGAGGCCACCGAATGGATCCTCTCCAACCACGATGGCCTTGAGGAGACCCCGCTGGAGCTACTTGCGAAGAACCGCGTGCGCGAAGTGCGTAACGCGATTTTGCCTCTTGCTTTCTAACCGCGAGTTCCAAACAGTAGAGCTTTTACATACCTAAAATTCGCGATTTAGCAGTACTTTCCCAAACTGGGTGAGGGCGGCCTCCCGCTCCTCGTCCAGTTTTAATTCGCGCATGTATTTGCGGCCTTCTTCGGCTAGGTTCGCAATAGCTTTCTCATGTTCGAGGCGTGCGCCAGAAGACTCAATAAGTTCTACCACGCGCACGAGCTTCTCCTCAGACAAGTTTTGGTTGCCAAGTGCGTCTTCTAAAAATTCTCGATCCGCTCCGGTGGTGCGCGATAGCGCCATTGTTATGAGGATCGTGCGCTTGCCTTCGCGAATGTCTGATCCAGTGGGTTTTCCCGTAACTGACTCGTCGCCAAAAACTCCAATCTCATCGTCTCGCATTTGGAATGCGACACCCCACGCACGCCCAATTTTCTCGAGCATTTCAACGAAGTGCGGGCTTGGATCTTGTAGGAGAGCACCCAGAACCAGAGGCCTCATGACGGAGTAGTGTCCAGATTTTAGTGCGATTACGTCGTAGACGTAGCGGCGAAGTGCCTCGGGATCAGACAGTGGGTGTTTTTCGGTGAGGACGTCCAAGTACTGGCCCCACGCAACCTCGGCAGTAATTTGCGCCATGTAGCTGGAGATGCGGTGTGCGGTTTTCGCGTCAAGATCTTTGAGGCTATGTTCGGTGGCCAGGTGGTTTAGGGAGAGCAACAGGTCGCCAACCAAGATTGTCACAGGCCCTGCCGCGTCCGCGCCTATCTCGCGCGCAGCCTGCACGTGTACGGACGGGATGCCGCGCCTGGTTGGAGCATTATCGATGAAGTCATCGTGCACGAGGGCGGAGCTTTGGTAAAGTTCGAGCGCAGCGCCTAGATTCATCGCGGTTTCGCTATGGCCGACATCTTCGCCACCCGCAATAAAGTTACCGATGGAAACGCCGAGGGCGCGCAGGGCCTTGCCCGATCCCACGTACGAGCGAGCAAACGAGAGGAATCGATCAAGCTCCGGGTGTGGAGCCAGGGTTGCTGCAAAGGTATTGAAGAAATCCAAGGCTTTGTGGTTCATCACCGGTGCGAATAGGGCTTGGTTAAACGCGGGCTTCGCGGCGTTCGAGGCGTTTCGATCCGTTTCCATACTATAAAGATACCGAATCGAACGAGCAGCGCCCTATCAACGGGGGTGAGGAGATTGTTTACCTCAGTTGGGCGAAAAATACAAGACCTGATTATAATTGGTTCTAGTTTCGTCTCTCACGATTAATCACAACCCGGTCAAGTGGTGCAGCCATGCGCCGATTAAAGAGTGAGAGGACCCTAATGTTCCCGTGGAAAGGAAAACTTCGTGGCAGTTTCTAAAGCCTCTAAGACTAATTCTAAGACCGCAGGATCCACCACTAGCGACGTTGAGGTAGCTGAATCTACCGAGTCGAAGGCAACTAGAAAGCCTGCCGCGAAGAAGACTGCCACGGCAAAGAAGACCGCGACTACGAAGAAGGCCGCATCTGCTACAGAAAGCGCCGCTACTAAAGCTGAGGCGGATGGCGGCACGCAAACCGCCAAGGAGGCTACAAAGGCCCCCGCAAAGAAAACGACTGCTAAGAAGGCTCCTGCAAAGAAGCCGGTAGAAAAGAAGGCTCCTGCTAAGAAGGCGGCGACGAAGGCCGCTGCTAAGGCCTCTCCTAAGGCAACTGAGGTCCCGGCGGCTGAAGAAAAGCCAAAGCCAGCGCGTAAGACTGCTACTAAGACCACACGTAAGCCAGCTACTAAGAAGGCGGCAACCAAGACAGCAGCGAAAACAGTTGCCAAGGCAGAAGAGTCTGAAGTAGTTGAAGAAAAGCCGAAGACTACGCGTAAGACCGCTGCCAAGACTACGCGAAAGCCGGCTGCTAAGAAGACAGCAACCAAGGCTAAGACAGAGACCGACGAACAGGCCGCTAAGAAGGCCGCGCCGGCGAAGAAGACTCCGAAGCGTGCAACCGCGAAGAAGGCGGCAGCTAAGCCTGCGGACGAGCTGGAAGTTAAGGACGAAAAACTTCAGGACGAGTCCGCAGATCTCGGTGAGGACGCTCCCGAAACTTTTGAAGACGAGGATGTCGACGACGACCTCGATCTTGACTTGGATTCGGCCGATTCGGCTGAATCAGCTGAGCTTTCTGACGACGAAGATGACGAAGACGATGACGAGAGCGACGCGGAGGACGACGACAAAGACGACGATAAGGATGACTCAGATTCAGCTGGATCTCGTAAGCGCCGCTCGCGTCGTAAGAAGAGCGAGGACAAGCAGACCGAAAAGGTTGGTGGCTTCGTAGTTTCTGACTCGGATGACCGCGACGAGCCTGCACAGAAGGTAACTGTTGCAGGTGCAACTGCGGACCCGGTTAAGGACTACTTGAAGCAGATCGGCAAGGTCGCGCTTTTGAACGCGGAAGAAGAAGTCGATCTGGCCCGCCGCGTCGAAGCCGGTCTTTACGCCGAGCAAAAGATTTTGCGTGAGGGCGACGAGATGCCGTCCAAGCTCCGCCGTGAACTACAGATCCTGGTGCATGATGGCCAGCTTGCAAAGAATCACCTGCTGGAAGCTAATCTTCGTCTGGTGGTCTCTTTGGCCAAGCGTTACACGGGCCGCGGCATGCTGTTCTTGGATTTGATTCAGGAAGGCAACCTGGGTCTAATTCGCGCGGTAGAAAAGTTTGACTATTCGAAGGGCTACAAGTTCTCCACGTACGCAACGTGGTGGATTCGCCAGGCAATTACTCGCGCAATGGCAGATCAGGCCCGCACCATTCGTATTCCCGTGCACATGGTTGAAGTGATTAACAAGCTTGCGCGTGTGCAGCGTCAAATGTTGCAGGATTTGGGTCGTGAGCCCACTCCGGAAGAGCTTGCAGAAGAGCTTGATATGACGCCGGAGAAGGTCGTGGAAGTTCAAAAGTATGGCCGCGAACCGATCTCTCTTCACACGCCACTGGGCGAGGACGGTGACTCAGAGTTTGGCGACTTGATTGAGGACTCCGAAGCGATTGTGCCAACCGATGCGGTTGCGTTCACGCTCTTACAAGAACAGCTCCACCGCGTGCTCGATACACTGTCAGAGCGTGAAGCTGGCGTTGTGTCAATGCGCTTTGGTCTTGGCGATGGCCAACCTAAGACTTTAGATGAGATCGGCAAGGTATACGGAGTTACCCGCGAGCGTATTCGCCAGATCGAGTCGAAGACCATGTCGAAGCTCCGCCACCCCTCCAGATCGCAGGTGCTTCGCGACTACCTCGACTAGGTTTAATACATCATTTTGTGAGGCGAGTTTGCGTCTCGCATACAAGAGGGGAGCGGCTCAAGGTGAGCCGCTCCCTTTTGAAGAAACTGTACGTAAAGTACGTGAGGCTAGTTAACCGAGGTGTATAGCTGGTCGGTGAAGTCACGAACCTCAAGCGCGGTCTTAGAGTATGAATCGCGAAGCTTTCGTGCGTGATGACCGCAGAACATTAGCGTGCCTGACTCCATTACGACCTCAACGAATGCCTGTGCGCCACAGAGGTCACAGCGGTCAGCGACTTTAAGTCCGGTACTTTCAGTAATGTTCGATTCGTATGTCATGCTTCCATTGTTGCAGTGCGCGAGCGGCAAGTCCTGTTTTGGCATTCGTTTTCGCGATCAGCTGAAGAGGGCCGCGTGGGAATGTTAGTTTAGCCGGATTTTCGCCTAACATGTTTGCGTGGCTAGTAAGAACAAAACCCAATCTAACGCGTCAGAGTACACGGCAAGGCACCTTTCCGTACTAGAAGGTCTGGAGGCTGTTCGTAAGCGTCCGGGCATGTACATTGGTTCAACGGATTCGCGCGGCCTAATGCACTGCTTGTGGGAGATCATTGACAACGCGGTAGATGAGGCGCTTGAGGGGTATTGCGACCACATTACCGTTACGCTCCACCCGGACTATTCGGTGTCGATCAGTGACAATGGGCGCGGTATTCCAGTTGATGAAGTGAAAGGTGTGGGCCTTTCCGGCGTTGAGGTTGTATTCACGAAGTTGCATGCCGGAGGTAAGTTTGGTGGCGGTTCGTACGGATCTGCGGGCGGTCTACACGGCGTTGGCGCGTCCGTAGTGAACGCTTTGTCTGCCCGTTTGGATGTGCAGGTAGATAGAGCGGGAAAGACCTACCAGATGTCATTCCTGCGCGGCGAGCCGGGCCGTTTTGATGATTCCAAGGATCGTACTCCAAACTCTCCGTTCACTCCGTTTGTGGATGCGTCCCAGCTGGATGTGGTGGGCAAGGCCGCTCGAGGTAAGTCGGGCACTCGCGTGCGTTTTTGGGCTGATTTCCAGATTTTCCCAAAGAATGAGGGATTCGACTTCGAGCAGTTACTTGGTAGAGCCCGCCAAACAACGTTCTTGGTTCCAGGCCTGGCTATCACGTGTATTGATGAGCGCGGTGACGAGGTTATCGAAGAAACACTCCAGTTTGATGGCGGAGTTGTTGACTTCGTCGATTTCCTGGCGGTTGATGGACCTGTTACAGAGACGATGCGCATAACCGGAGAGGGTGTTTACAACGAGACTGTGCAGCGCTTGAACGAGGGCGGGCACCTGCAACCAGTTGATATTGAACGCACCTGCAACGTCGATATTGCGCTTCGGTGGGGCGTTGGTTATGACACGACGCAGCGTTCGTTTGTGAATATTATTGCCACTCCAAAGGGGGGCACGCACGTCCAGGGATTTGAAGCTGCGTTGCTTAAGGTGATTCGCGACCAGGTGGATAAGAATCAGCGACGTTACAAGGTGACAAAGAAGGATGGGCGCATTGAGAAGGATGACATCCTGGCCGGTATGACGGCGGTTGTCACCGTGCGTTTCCCAGAGCCTCAGTTTGAAGGACAGACTAAGGAAGTACTTGGCACTCCGCAGGTTCGCCAGGTTGTCAACAAGGTTGTGAGCGACTACTTCCAAACCCGTTTCAAGTCCAGTAAGCGCGACGTGAAGCAAACCAATGATGCTCTTATAGAGAAGATTGTGGGCGAGATGAAGGCCCGCGTTTCAGCGCGTGTACACAAAGAGATATCGCGTCGCAAGAACGCTCTTGAAACGTCATCGTTGCCCGCAAAACTTGCCGATTGTCGCTCAAACGATGTGGATTCTTCCGAATTGTTCATTGTTGAGGGCGATTCGGCTCTTGGTACCGCAAAGTTTGCACGTAATTCGGAGCATCAGGCGCTGTTTCCGATTCGCGGCAAGATTCTAAACGTACAGAAGAAATCCACTGCTGACATGCTTGCAAATGCGGAGTGCGCAGCGATCATTCAGGTGATTGGAGCTGGCTCGGGCAGAACGTTTGACCTCTCGGCCGCAAGGTATGGCAAGGTTGTTTTGATGACGGATGCTGACGTGGACGGTGCGCACATCCGCACCCTGCTACTTACTTTGTTCTTCCGCTATATGAGGCCATTGGTGGAAGCGGGGCGCGTCTACGCGGCCGTGCCACCGCTGCACCGAATTGAGGTACCGAAGCAGGGTAAGAAACCGAAGGAGATTTTGTACACCTACTCTGAGGATGAGCTGACGCAAACGC
This sequence comes from Actinomyces sp. HMSC065F11, assembly GCF_001813085.1. NCBI lineage: Bacteria > Bacillati > Actinomycetota > Actinomycetes > Actinomycetales > Actinomycetaceae > Actinomyces > Actinomyces sp. HMSC065F11. The sequence continues at coordinate 154,548 of NZ_KV811465.1, read as the reverse complement.
TTGCCAAGCTCAACCGACAGGGACGTAAATACAAGGAACCGATCCAGCGGTACAAGGGTCTGGGTGAGATGGACGCAGACCAGTTGGCTGAAACCACGATGGATCCGGCTCACCGCACTCTTCGTCGAATCACGCTCGCCGATGAGGCCGCGCTCCTTGAGGCCGAGAAGGTTTTCGAACTTTTGATGGGATCAGAAGTGGCTCCTCGTCGTAGTTTCATCGTTGAGGGGGCAAACGACTTCGATAGGGAAAAGATCGACGCGTAAAGTATATGGCGCCTCTAGTAGTTGCTTGGTAGACGTAAAAGCTTGGCGTTGATTGGGTGGGCATGAGCGTGTCCTTTAGAATGGCGCTATGTCTACAACTTTGGCAGAAAGAACGGCACCGCTGATCGGCGCAACCTACCCGCCAGCTAATTTGGGGCTCGAGTGGTCCGAAATTGAGCCGCGTGACGGTTATGACGCTGCCCGTCAGGTTCACAAGTGCGAGTTTTTTGATTCCACCTTGTTCTCCACTAGCGCGGACAGGATTGCTGATCTGCTGGTGACGGGCGAAGGCAAAGACGTGATTGTTGGTCGCGATGATCAGGGCAAGATCCAGGCCGTGGCCGTAGTCGAAGTTCTCCCGGCTGATGGGGAAGTGGCAAGAGTTGAGATTTCTAGCGAAGTCCACCCAGATTTTCGAGGGCGTGGCATTGGCGAGGCCATTTTGGAGTGGCAGAAGGCTCGCGGAGCGCAACTCTTGTTAGAAGCGTACGGTCCGGATTGTGAGTTGCCTGCGCAGATCGCTACAAACGTTGATGGGCATCTGCTCCAGCGCGTGGCAGTGCTCGAGGGTGCTGGTTTTGAGAAGCAGCGCCAGTTCCAAGTCATGTACCGCGATTTGGAAGGCGAGGAACCCACGGTAGACGAGCCTCGCGGCGGCTACACGGTGGTTCCGTGGATCGCTGAGCTTGAAGCGCAGATAAAAGCCTTGCACCTGCGCGCTTTTTCAGACCACTGGGGAAGTACCGCAGACGCTGCTAAATGGTGGGAGGATGCTATCGCCTCCATCGAGAAGCGGTGGTCGTTTGTAGCAATTTCGCCCACCGGTGAGGTTTCTGGCTACATCCTCGTGGTGCGCCACCCCGCCCGGTGGCTCCACACCGGAATGAGCGAGGCCTACGCTGAACTTCTTGGCGTTGAGCCAAATACGCGTGGCTCCGGTCTCGCCCGTGCTCTGATTACGAAGGCGACGAAGGCCTCGTATGATTCGGGTATGCAACGCATGGGACTGGATGTGGATACGGATAATCCGCACGGCGCTCACAGTTTTTACGAACGGCTTGGATTTAAGGCTGTAGGCAACTACTTTGTTTATAGTCTTGATTTTTAGTCACGTGGTCTGAGATAGAGAGGATTCGTCATTCTAACGTCCCTGCCCGCGACTCCAGAGTTGCTTGCGCCCGGTCTTGAATGTTCGTGGCGGTTCCTTGATGTGCGCGATTCTCGCATGCTTGCAGACTTGCAGCATCGCATTGAAAAGTCTGATGACCTCCCGTACCGTACTTCTGAAGAAGAGATAGCCGAGCTGTTTAGCTATTCTGATGAGTTTTTTGCAATCGGCGGGTTCATTGATGGCAAATTGCGCGTGTACGGCTACATCCGGCTGTTTGATGACGAGCCTGTAGTAGCTTCGTGTCGAGGCGGGGTGGACCCGAAGTTCCGCGGTATCGGCTTTGGGCGAGTGCTGGTTGAGTGGCATACACAAACCGCAACGGCCGCGCTACTAGCCATGGGCGGGGAGTCCAAACAGATCCTCTTTAACGTTGAAGAGGGCCACCGCGTTCTCGAGGAGTATCTGCTGGAGTACGGGTATGAGTGGAATCGTTCATACTTTGACATGCGAGCTGCGCTGGATAAGGAACCAGAGTTCGTAGAAGTAGATCCATTCATAACTATCGTTCCTTGGGACAGCGTTGGCCAGCATAAGATCGATCACGCATTGGATCTCATCACGCGCGGCGAGGGTGGCCGCGGCGAGACCTACAAGTGGAGTGGTGAGGATCGCGCGGGTTTCATTCCCGAATGGTCTTTTGTAGCGCTCTCACGTGCTGCGGATCGCGAAGCCATCGCGGGCTTGGTCATGGCATCAAAGTACTCTCAGGACTGGTCCGTTCTGGGTTGGCGCGAGGGAAGCATCGATATGCTTGCCGTACTTCCAGAGTTTAAAGATCAAACCATCGCGCCGGCCCTCGTGTCTGCATCGATGCGTGCGCAGAAGAAGGCGGGGATGGATGCTGTCCTCGCGGGACTCTCGTCTCTCTCCTCGCCGTCAATGATGTCGGTTTACGATTCTCTGGGGTTCGCCACGGTGGCGACGTCGCGGGTATACACCCTGGCAGTAACTGAACAATAGGCGTGCCGCGGGCAATAATGCCGCATCCGGTAACCTCATAGGACCTATTAAAGCGCGGAAGCTGAATACAGCTTCCGCGCTTTCGTGTACTACGCCCCAGTTGTAAGTAGCGCTATGCCAGCGAGGCAATCGTCTTCGTGATCGGCGTTCCAGAGCCGTCACGGCGTTCGTCCGCCTCGGGTAGCTCGATGGGAGACCCGGTAGAAGAAGTTGCAAGTGCAATGCCGGGGCATACTCGAGCGAGTGCAAGCGCATCCTCACCTTTCAAGAAACGGTGACAGCGTACGCCCTGCGTCGCGCGCCCCTTCTCGGGGAATACTTCGCCCTTCGTGACCTTCAAAGAGGTTTGGGTGGGGTAGAGCATGCCGTCGTCGGCGGCCGCAACGGTTACGACCTCGGCTGCGTCCAATGCCGTGAACGCCGCCTCTATAACGCTGGCCCCGTCAAGAAGTTTCATGCCGGCCACACCTCCTGCTACGCGTCCTTGCGGGCGGATCTTGCCTGCTGGCGTGCGCAGGAGCTGCGCATTAGAAGCGATAAACACAACGTCTACTTCGTCGGGGCAGGGCGCTACAAATAGCACTTCGTCGCCATCAGCGAGGTGCATGACCTCAAACTCGTCGGATTTAGCGAACTCGGGTCGCATACGTTTGATGACGCCCGCCTTTGTGACAATGCCGGTAATGGCGTCGCCTTCAAGATCAATGAGGCCACGCGGCTCAATGTCGCGGCCAAGCAGGTGGCTGGCAGACACCGCGGCAGCAAACGAAGCGTTTGAGGCTGTCCGGGGCACAGCGGGTAGATCAACCACGTGGAGGCGGTGGGCTAGTCCCTCGCTATCCACTACAGCAATCTCGCCGCGCGTGGTAGTGGGGATCGCTACCCGATAGGTGTCGGCTACGGCTCGAGCATCGGTTTTCTCAAGGGGCTCATTGCCCTCAACGCGAATGAGACCGCCATCTGGAGTAAGCACTACCGTTGCGGGTCCGTCAGGAATTTCCAGAGGCACGGCGCTCTTGGCAGTAGTGGTGATTTTCGCAGTGTCGGCCGATAGCAGCATGGTCCGCCGCGGAGTGGACAGACGCTTGGACACTTCTAAAAGCTCGTCCTTAACGACATTGCGCAGTACTTGTTCGGAGCCCAAGATCTCATCGAGTGCGCGGATCTCGGCTTCCAACTCGGCCTTTTCGGTTTCCAGTTCGATCCGGGAGAACTTGGTGAGCCGGCGCAGACGTAGCGACAGAATGTGGTCGGCCTGGATCTCATCCAGTTCGAAGGCAAGCATGAGGCGCGAACGCGCTTCATCTACATCGTCGGAGGAGCGAATGATCGCAATCACGTCGTCGATGTCGAGAATCGCAACCAGGAGGCCTTCCACCAGGTGGAGGCGGTCCATCGCCTTTTGGCGGCGGAACTGCGACCTGCGCCGCACTACTTGGTAACGGTGGTCGAGGTAAACCTCAAGCATCTCTTTTAGACCAAGAGTTTGCGGGCGTCCATCAACGAGGGCTACGGCGTTTACAGAGAACGAATCTTCAAGCGGTGTGAGCCGGTACAGTTGCTCCATCACAGCCTCGGGATTGAAACCATTCTTGATTTCAATTACTAGGCGCACGCCGTGGTGACGATCCGTTAGGTTTGTGACGTTTGAGATGCCCTGGAGGCGTTTGGCGTTGACCTGATCTTTGATGCGTTCGATAACGCGCTCTGGGCCAACCATATAGGGCAGTTCGGTGACAACCAGACCGCGCTTGCGGGGAGTCACTCGCTCCACGTTCATCTTGGCACGAACTTTGAATGACCCGCGACCGGTGGTGTAGGCGTCTTCGATGCCTTCCTGTCCGATAATGATGCCGCCCTCGGGGAAGTCCGGGCCGGGTACAAATCGCATGAGGTCAAGAACGGTGGCATCTGGGTTATCAATCAGATGCGTGGTTGCGGCGATGACTTCACCAAGGTTGTGCGGAGCAATGTTTGTAGCCATGCCCACCGCAATGCCGGATGCGCCATTGACCAAAAGGTTTGGAAACCCCGCTGGCAAAACATCTGGTTGGGTCAGACGGTTGTCGTAGTTCGGTACGAAGTCAACGGTGTCTTCATGCAGGTCTTTCACCATGTCGAGGGCGGCCGGGGCAAGGCGAGCCTCCGTGTACCTCGCGGCTGCCGGGCCGTCATCTAGCGAGCCGAAGTTGCCATGTCCATCAACCAGGGGAACGCGTAGGTTGAAATCTTGTGCCAGACGCACAAGAGCGTCGTAGATTGCCGCGTCACCGTGCGGATGGAGTTTACCCATCACCTCGCCGACAACGCTTTGCGACTTCACGTGGCCACGTTCGGGGCGAAGCCCCATTTCGGACATTTGATAGAGGATACGGCGTTGCACGGGCTTCGCGCCATCACGTGCATCCGGAAGTGCGCGAGCGTAGATTACAGAGTAGGCGTATTCGAGGAAGGATCCTCGCATTTCGCTGGAAACATCGATCTCGACAATGTGTTCGTCTACGCTGGTATCAACCGTTTTTGGCATAACTCTCATTGTGTCAAAAAGTTTGCGCAACTGAAATTTAAGCGAGGGCATGTCTGTTGGAAGGGGCTATGAGTTTACATAAAGCGCAGGTTATGCGCGCCGCTCACCCGTCTATCTGCGATATTTTGCCCGTGATTTTTAGGGCGTGGGGAGTGAGCGGACCGGCACCTCGGGCTGAGGAGCAGCGCGATCGCCTTGCAAACTATCTACAGTTGAAAGAGAGCCAGCAAACCCTCGTGGTTTTGATTGACGGTTTTGGTTTTGAGCTTGTAGCAAACCATTTTCCTTACACGCCGTTTTTGCGCTCGAGAAAAGCCGACATGTTGAGGGCGTGTACCATTCTGCCCTCAACCACCGCCGCGGCTATTTCGTCTTTTGCAACCGGCCTTATGCCCGGAAAAACAAACATGGTGGGCTGGTCCGTTAAGGACGGTAGCCAAGTAACTACGCTTCTTACCTTTGAAAACGCGAGTGTACCCCCTGAAGAATGGCAGTCGAATCCCACCATGTTTGAGGTGGCGAGCCGAGCGGGTGTAAATTCTGCGGCGATCATGCCGCAACGGTTTGCCGGATCGGGGTTAACTATGGCGGCCCTGCGTGGAGCACGCCCAGTTGGTGCGCAGACCCTTGACGAGCGAATAGACGCGGCAATGCAACAGCTAAGGGAGGGCACGGCCGTGGTCTACCTGTATTGGTCTGACCTTGACCACGTGGGGCACGGTTTTGGTACAGACTGCGACAAGTGGGTTGCCGAACTTGAGCTCGTGGATGCGGCGCTGGCGCGCATAAATAGGGAACTGCCAAAAGGCGTGTGCGCGCTTGTGACGGGTGATCACGGAATGGTTAACACGCGGCCGGAAAGACGCATCGACGTGGCGCAAAACCCGCAGTTGCAGCAGGACTTAGAACTGATCGCGGGCGAGGGTAGAGCCGTGCATATCCACGCGGCCACCAACCCCAACGAAGTGATCGGCCGTTGGAGAGACGAACTGGGGGAGCGCGCCACCATCGTGCAGGGTCGCGAAGTAGTAGAAATACTGGGCGGTGAAAGCGGAGCAACACTTACGGGTGATGCCGTGGCATTCATGCACGATGACTGGGTGGTGGTGGATTCACGCACTCAGCCTAAAAAGTCGATAGACCTAGTGGGTGTGCACGGCTCGTTCAGCTCTGCTGAGCTTGCCATTCCGATCCTCAGGTTCGATTAGTTACTGCGCGTGCCAAAAACGATCTCGTCCCACGAGGGGACCGAGCGGCGCTTACCACTACGATTGTTCGTCTTTGGTTCAGGCTCTTGAACTTCGAGTTTTTCAAAGCCGGGCAACGCATCACTGTCTTCGCTTACAACCGGTTGCGGCTGGGCCGGTTCGGGTTCGGCGATGGGCTCCTCGGCCTCCACCTTCGGCTCAGGCTGGGCTGGTTTAGGGAAGCGCAACAGCGATGGCTTCTCAACGGTCTCAGTTTTACTTTGCGATTTCGATTCCCTGCGTCGGCCTCGTTTCGAAGCCAAATCGCCAAGGATCTTCTCAACGTCGTCAGGTGAGGCCGCTTCTCCCGGCGTGTTGGTAGGAGCTTCGCCTTCAGGCAGGCTAGTCACATTGGTGGCGGCAGGAGTGGTGGTTTCGGTAAGCCAGCGCGCTTCTTCATCCAGTGCGCAAATAAGTACACCGCGGTTGGATACCTGCCAGGAGGCGCGGCGCTCGGTGGCTGCCTGAACAAATGTTAGGTGCAGCTCCCACGGGCGGTCGCCCTCGCGTAGCGCGGTCCAGGAAAGGGAGTGGGCATCGACGCCTCGGGTTGCGAGTCTATCGATTACCAGGTCGCCCAGCTGGGGTGCTCCCGCCTCGCCACCGACGGGCTCGGCCAATGCGGCGGACACGATGTAGTTGCGTTCGGTGACAACCGGCGCAAGAAAGCGATTAATGCGGTCAATGTCGATGTCATAGTTCGCCGCGATTTCGGCGGCTGGCATGCCCGCACGCAGAAGTTGCTGGATTTCGCGAGGACGCAGGACGGACCCGGATTTAGGAAATGACTCGAGCTTCAGCTCACCTCGCCTGATCGCTGCCTTGAGAGCATCATCCACAACAATCATGTAGCGTTCGCCGTCTTTATCGGTAAAAACCAACTGCGAACCATCCCCGTGCGGGCCTAAAAGTTCAAGCTCGATCATTAATCCTCCGTCCCTAGTATGAAGCATGGCACCTAAGTGGCTCTCATCGTGCTACATTATGCGCGTGTCGCTTGTCGGTTGCGTTCATTGCTGAAATCAATGCTAATATCCCCGCGCGGCATTAATATGCAGTAACAGCTGTTGTGTCCACCCAGATGAGTATGAAGAGGTAACCATGGCTACAGATTACGATGCGCCTCGTAAGAACGATGATGATGTTTCGGAAGACTCTCTCGAAGAACTGAAGAGCCGTCGCAATGACCAGGGCTCGAATGTGGTCGATGAGGATGAGAACGAGATTGCAGAAGATTTCGAACTACCGGGCGCAGATCTATCTAATGAGGAGCTCACAGTTCGGGTTGTTCCGCGTCAAGATGACGAGTTCACCTGTTCGGAGTGCTTCTTGGTACACCACATTTCGCAGCTTGCCTACGAGCAGGATGGGCTGCCTGTATGCACCGAGTGTGCGGAGTAGACTGGCCGTTCGGTAGGTTTTGATTGTAGTAGGTGAAATTTAGTGGCGTTATTCAAGCGCAAGAAGAAGACCGAGGACGTGGCGCAGGCCCGCGACGAAGAACCGCTGGCAGATGACGCGTCTGCTGAAGCCGGCGGAGCGCAAGCCCCGGAGCACGGGCCTTTCGACATCAGCCAGCGTGACGTTTCTAAGGGATACATTGACCTTGGGCCACTAAAACTTCCCGCTATTGCAGGAATTCAAATCCAGCCCGTGTTCTCGCCGGACAAAACCATTTTGCGAATGAACGTGGTGATTGGTAATTCCGTCATGCAGATGATGGTGATTGCGAATCCGAAGTCCGGTGGTGCAGCCCAGGAGGTGCTACGCGCCACGAAAGAAGCGCTGGAACAGCAGGGTGCCAAGGTTGAGGTACGCGAAGGTCCATGGGGCGAAGAATTGGTTGCGCACACGGTGGTGAAGACCCAAGACGGGCGCGATGCAATAGCTCCGAGCAGGATCTTCACTATTGAGGGTAACCGTTGGGCGTTGCGTATTGACCTTGCGGGTGCTGCTCTGTCCGATGAGAAAGCTTGGGAGCCCGTTGCGGCGGTCATTTCTGGCCTCGTTATCGAACGTGGTGACGCTCCGCGAGCACCGCTTTCGGTAATCCCGTTCACGCTTCCATCAGAGCTTACGGCGGCTTCTGAGCCGCAGGACGATAAGTAGTAGGTTGACTCTTCCAACGCGATTAGTAGACCAGCCGCGCACCGCTATCGCGGCATTGAAACCGCGGATGCGCGCGGTGGTTTCGGGGCGGGTGGTTGCTATAACGTACCCGATTGAAGGCGCGTCGATGACGCTGCGGGCACACTTGAAGGATGATACGGGTACCGTAATTGTTGCCTGGCCGGGCAGGCGTGAGATTCCGGGCGTTCATGTTGGCGCCCACATGGTTGTCCAAGGCAACGTGATGCAACAGTTTTCTGAGCAGCTTCTGTGGAATCCTCATTTTCAAATCCTGGGGGACATTGATGAGTGATTCGATCGACGAGGCGGCAGGCAATCTAGGTGGTAAGAGCAAATCTTTAGCCAGTCAACTTAACGCCGATCAGTTTTCCGCGTGGCAGGCGGTTGGGGGAGTGCGCGGCGCGATCGAATCTGTGCTTCCTGTCTTGGTGTTTGTGGTTGCTTACGTGATCACGATGGGCCTGAAATGGCCGCTCATTTTGGCAGGCGGCATTTCGGTAGTGCTGATTTTGGTTCGGCTGGTAAGTCGGCAGCCAGTCACATATTCAGTTTCCGGCTTCGTGGGTGTAGCCATCGGAGTTATTTGGGCCCTGTGGTCGGGTAGGGGCGAGAACTTTTTCGCTTTTGGCATCATTACTTCAGCCGCGTATGGGCTGGCAATTATGGTGGCTAATTTGGTCCGCTACCCGGTGGTGTCGATGGCGCTGACACCGGTTTGGCAATTGCGGTGGAAGTGGTGGAAAAACCCGGGCTCGTTTGATCGTTTGGCAAGGGTATCGCGAAATCTGTCATGGTTGTGGTTCGCCCTGTTCGCCTTGCGGTTCTTGGTGCAGATCCCTCTGTGGCTGGGCGGCCAGGTTGCGATGCTCGGAACGGCCAAATTACTTCTGGGACTACCCCCATTCCTCCTCGTCGCTTGGGTTACATGGGTGCAGCTACGGCCGTACCGGGAAGTCGTGCAGACGGAGTCCAAGGGCAACGCGACAGCTACCGACTAGATCGGTGCGCGGTTTCTAAATTTGCGTCGGGGCGAAGCCGTACGCGCCCGGCCTATTTGGAGCCGAACACCTGCTCGACGTCTTGGCCAAGAGACTTTTCAAATGAAGACAGCATTAGAACCACTTCGTCTCCGGCGGCAAGTTCGAACTCGTCCTCGTTATCAACGGGCGCGTCGTCGCGCAGTACGGTGAGCACGCGCGCGTCGGAAGGCAGACCCAACTGGGCGATCTTCTTTCCGCTTGCGCGTGAATCTGCGGGAAGCGTTATGGCATAGATTGCGGTGCCGGCCTCGTGGAACTGGAAGAGGCGAACTAAAGCGCCAACACTCACGGCTTCTTCAACGAGGGCGGTCATGACGCGCGGAGTGGACACGGGCACGTCAACGCCCCAAGTTGAGTTGAACATCCACTCGTTTTTTGGGTTGTTCACGCGGGCAACAACGCGCGGCACGCCAAACTCTGTTTTGGCTAGCAAAGAGATGACGAGGTTTGCTTTATCGTCTCCGGTTGCGGCAACCATGACGTCACAGTTGCCCACGTTTGCGGCGTCAAGAGTTTCGGGCGAGCATGCGTCTGCCAGGATCCAATCAGCTTCAGCCACAGTGGCAACACGCATCTGGTCGGGCAGACGATCAATGAGGGTAACTTCGTGTTTCTTTAGTAGAAGTTCGCGTGCGATAGAGCGCCCAACCGAACCTGCTCCGGCGATTACGATAAGCATTTATGCTCCCACTGCTGGATCGTTGGCAAGGATTTCGCGGATCCTGGTTTCCTCAGCCAGTGAGATCGCGAAGTAAAGTTCGTCATTTTCTTGAACGATTAGGTCATCGTTAGCCACGTCCATGTGGCCTTGGCGGGACACGAACACAACGGGGTATTCGGTTAGCTGGCGAACCATAGCGAAGGACAATCCGTACCAGCTAGATGCAGGCCGGGCGCAAACCAGGGCAACATCTCCGGTGGGGTGCGTCCACACGCGGCTCACGTCCGGTGGCATCATCCAAGACAGCACCGCTTCGGTTGTTCGCCGCACCGTGGCAATGGTGGGGATACCAAGCTTTTCGTATACTTCCGCACGAGTTGGGTCATAGATCCTGGCCACAACGCGTTCAACTTTGAAGGTTTCACGCACCACTCTTGCAGAAATGATGTTCGAGTTATCTCCGTTAGACACTGCCGCAAAAGCGTAGGCATCTTCAATGCCGGCTTGCCGTAGCGTGTCGCGGTCAAATCCAACGCCAGTCACGCGTCGGCCAGTAAAGTTTGCGGGCAGACGCCGAAAGGCCTCGGGATTTTGGTCGATTACAGCCACCGAGTGGCCTCTTTGATCTAAAAGCGTGGCAAGCGTTGTTCCAACGCGCCCGGCTCCCATGACAACAAAGTGCATTTAATAAAACTATCAAGAACGCGCTCGCTTCGTGTGCCTGTAGAGTTGGGGACATGACATCAACGAGCGCGGGTATTAGGCAAGCGAAGGGCGGAGCATATCCGCTGGCGCGAACATCCGCGTTCCTCGCTTCGGCTTCGCTACTGGTTTTGATCCCAATTTGGCAGCCGGATGCGCTACTGCACGTGCTGTCACCACTGGGCTACTTAGATGCCTCAATCGCGGCGTGGCTCACAGTGTTTGCGGTTCCGCTTATTGCACTGATCACGATTTCTGACATTCCGGTTCTACTAGCCAGACGCCGGTACGTAGGGGACTTCGCGGGCGTCGATGATTCGCTTGGCACCCGAATGTCCACTCTCACGGCGGCGGCGCAACTTTCTGAATACATCGTGACGTTCGCTATCGCAGGGGCCTCGATTAGTTTCTTGCTCGGATCCATGTGGCCCGTGCTTATTCCCGCGCGCACGCCGATTGCAATATGCGCCGTTGTTGCCATTGCAATGCTACAGACATTCCAAGTGGCGCCGCGCTCAACCAGGGTCGGTGCAACCATAGTTGTGCTTAGCTTCCTCCTGCTGCTGTTTTTGACCGCCGGCATGATCGGGTCATCGCCGTACTTCTCGCAAACCTCCTCGGCAGACCTTGCGATAGTCACAACCGAGGTTGGAAGCCGCTCGCCGTTTGCGCGCGGAATCGTGCCTGCCCTTGGCCTTGGGCTTGGCGTTGTCCTCGCCCCCGCGCTGCTCCTTAGACACCTAACCGCAGACCTTTCTTACTTTTCTTACCCGCATGTTAAGCACGCTGGTATTGCAAAGATTTCAATGAGCCTAACTGCCTCGATGACGGCCATGCTCGCCATGCTCAACATCCGCGACGTTGATTCTGCGCGGTTCATTGGACGGCGCAACACCTTCTACGCGGCCCTGCGAACGGTAGGCGTGGAAGAATGGTTCTTGCTGGTAACGACGATCGTTTTGATTATTGCAGCGATAGCATCAGCGAGGACGGTACTGCACAGCGCGGACAAGCTTAGCGGTGAACTAGCCAACTTCCATCTGCTTCCCGTCCACCTCATGAACGATCCAACACGGATGGCGTTCACCCCTTTCATCTTCACCCTTGGAGCGATTGGTCTGATACTGGTGGGATCGGCCCAGTTCCGTATCCTCGTTCCAATGCTTGCAGTGTCAGGGTTCTTATCGCTCACCCTAACCCGCTGGTCAACCGTGAAATTCTGGAACGCGAAACTGAAAAATGAAGGGCACTTCCCAGAGAGGAACAAAATGAGACGTGCGCGTCTGATGGCACTAGGTGGCCTCGTGATCAGTGTGGTAGTGCTCGTGTTAGTCGTAGCCTCTGGCATCTTCGAGGGCGCTTGGGTAGTGGCCGGGCTCATTCTGCTACTCTACTTCGTGCTGTACACCGTACGCCGCCACTACCTAAACTACGGAGTTGGCGCCGGTGAAACCACCACTGAAGATCCAATCACGCCCGGGCGCGTGCACTACATGATCATCGCGCAAAGTATGGGGCCAGCGCTCACGCGCGCAACCAAATGGATCAAATCGACCAGGCCGTACTCGATCGAACTGATCCATGTAGATACCGGCGGCAGTGATAGTGAAGAAGCGCTCAAGAAATGGCGCGAGGAAAACCTCGGAGCGAACCTCACCATCCTCGATGCCGGCCCTTCTAGGCCAACCGAAGCAATCATCGAGCACGTGCGTCGAACCCGGGCAGCACACCCGAACCGACTCGTAAACGTGGTGCTCCCTCATGTAGTGTTCAAAACCGCCTTACTTGGGCGCTTGCACAACACGGAAATGAAACACCTTGAAAAGACACTCCTAGACGAACCCGGCGTGTTGGTAACACTCGTGCCCTGGGCAGATTAAGGAAAGATTATGCACACCAACGGTGAAAGCCCGGACATCATCAAACAGGTCAGGGCGCTACGTCCAGCCCATGGGGGAACATGCTTCTCACTCGTGGATGGCCGGCCCCTGTTCATCTCCGGAGCAATCCCGGAAGAGCTCGTAGACGTGCGCGTAGATAGCCGCCGCTCCAAAGTTTCCTACGGAAGTGCCATAAACATTTTGGAGCCTTCCGATCGCCGCGTGGCGCATATTTGGCCCGAGGCCGCAGCGAGTGGTGTAGGCGGTGCGGACCTCGGACACGTTGCCCTCGAATACCAGCGCGAATGGAAAACGGAAGTTATTAAAGACCAGTTGGCGCGAGTCGGGGGAGCAAACACCCTCGAACGAGTCGTAGGCGCCGTGGGAGAAAGCGCCCTGCAGGTTCACTCGGCAAGTGACCCCCGCGGCTTAAACTGGCGCACTCGAGTTGATTTTGAGGTATCACCGGCAAGGCGCCTCGCAATGAAGAAAGAAAACTCAAACGAGCTGGTCGAAATTGAAACCATGCCCCTCGCTGTGGAACCGATCCTCGAACTTGGCATGTTAGGCGATACTCCCTGGAAGCAGTACCTGCGTCCCGGCAAGAAAGTTCGCATAGTTGCCCCGGGCGATGGCGGACGCCGAGTTGTAATTGGCAACCAGGTATTCAACGGCGCAAACCGGCGCGTAAGTGACCGGGCCGATTGGCAGGTGCGCGCTCGCGGAACGGTTGAGAAGTTCTCGGTGGCTGCCTCGGGCTTTTGGCAGGCTCACGTTAGCGCTCCTGCTGACCTGGTAGAGCTCGTGCTTGACGGTGCGCGCGTAGAAGAGGGCGACGTCGTGATTGAGCTCTACGCCGGGGCGGGACTGTTCACAAAGTTCTTGGGCCGCGAGCTCGGCCCGCGCGGCGCTATCGTGTCGATTGAGGGATCAAAAGAGGCAGTTGGCTACGCTAGGGAGAACCTGCGTGGAGTTGAGGTTGATCGTGATCTGCGTGCCGGACGGGTGAACTCAAAGTCCATCATGCGCGCATGGTCTGACCTGGGGGAGAGGCCGCGAACTATCGTTTTGGATCCTCCTCGCAGTGGTGCCGGTAAAGATGTCATAGGTGCGCTCGCGGCGGTGGGGGCCAGCCGGGTTGTGCTGGTGTCCTGTGATCCGGCCGCGGGTGCACGTGACCTCGCCGGCCTTTTTGATGCCGGATATGAGCTGGAGGCGTTCACTGCCCTCGACCTGTTCCCGCAAACCCACCACGTGGAGATAGTTTCCGTTCTGACTCGAAAGTAACCTCGTGCCAAACTAGCCGAGCCGCGTGTATTGGCATGGCTGTAGTGTGGAATAAAGCTTCTACCAGTAGGAGGAACCGCGATGATTGCAATAACTGATAGCGGCGGCTTTGTGAAGATCGATGCTGACCAAATTGACCAGGCTATGCGTCAGGAGTTTGGGAATGCGGAAGAGTGGAAGGTTTACTCCGATTTTGATTCGATGCTTCCCGATAAGGAGAACATCGAAATCATCTTGAATAACGCGCCCTTGAACGCGGCAAAGCTAGATCAGTTCCAGAACCTGCGTTGGGTGTTTTCCTACTCTGCGGGTATAGATCGCTATCCGCTGCGCGAACTTTCTAAGATGGGCGTGGTTTTGACCAACACCTCTGGCGTGCAGGCAAAGCCCATCGCAGAACAGGTTTTCGGCGCAATGATCATGTTCTCACGCAACCTGATAACCGCGTTCCAAAACCAAGCGGATAGGGTCTGGGATCAGACCATTGCGGTTAGTGAACTAGCCGATCAGAAACTCTTGATCGTCGGAGCTGGGGCGATCGGGCGCGAAATTGCTCGCAAGGCAAAAGCCTTCGACATGCACGTTACCGGTATCCGAAATCGCCTTACCGATGAGCTCCCTCAGTACTTCGACGCCATGTTTACCATGGATTCGCTGGAATCCCTCCTGCCTCAGGCAAACTACGTTGTATGCGTACTTCCTTCCACAGACGCCACCCGAGGACTCTTCGATGCCTCCAAATTTGCGCTAATGAACGGCGAGGCTGTTTTCATAAATGTTGGGCGCGGTGATCTTACCGTTGAAGAAGACCTCGTTGCCGCGCTGAGGGCGCAAACGCTAAAGGGCGCTTACCTAGATGTGTTCGCCACGGAGCCGGTTCCGAAAGATTCGCCGCTGTGGGACCTGGATAACCTATTGATGACTCCTCACAACTCCGGTCCGAGCCAGCACTACTTCAAGCGCGCGTTCGCGATATTCGCCCAAAACCTTCGCCGTTATCGCCGCGGCGAGCCTCTCATCAACCAGATCAACTACGACCTCAAATACTAATCAGTAGTGAACCGTCCTTGCCGCGCTATTTAACTAAAACTCTCGTAGCGAAAAGTATGCGCCCAAGGGCGGTTCTTTATGCGTAAAAACCGCATGTTCTCGGGCCTGTTATCTGAAACACAGCGAAAAGCGTGCCAACCAACGAAAATGTTGAGTGAAAGTGTTAGCATTAAGTATCTTGACATCGAGATATTGATGTTGGAGAGCAGTCTCATATTTCACGAGGAGATGACGTGACCAGCCTAGACAGTTTCAAGTCCCGCGCGGATCTTGATGTAGATGGTAAGTCTTACGAAATTTACCGGCTCGACGCTGTGCCGGGAGCATCGAAACTACCATACGCTCTGAAGGTTTTGGCAGAAAACCTTCTTCGTACCGAAGATGGTGCGAACACCACCAAAGAACACATTGAGGCCCTGGTTAACTGGGATCCTTCGGCGGAGCCGGACACGGAAATCCAGTTCACCCCCGCACGTGTAGTACTTCAAGACTTCACGGGCGTGCCCTGCGTGGTAGACCTTGCAACCATGCGTGAAGCCGTAGCTGACCTGGGCGGTGACCCGAACAAGATCAATCCGCTTAATCCGGCTGAGCTCGTGATTGATCACTCGGTACAAATCGACTCGTTCGGTACGCAAAGTGCATTTGCTCGTAACGTCGAGCTGGAATACCGGCGCAACGGCGAGCGCTACCAGTTCTTGCGTTGGGGCCAGGACGCGTTTGAGAACTTCCGCGTTGTTCCGCCGGGCACGGGTATCGTCCACCAGGTGAATATCGAATACCTAGCGCGGACCGTGTTCACCAAGGAAGAAGACGGTAAGACCGTTGCCTACCCGGACACCTGCGTGGGAACCGACTCGCACACCACGATGGTGAACGGCCTGGGCGTCCTCGGCTGGGGCGTTGGCGGTATTGAAGCTGAGGCAGCCATGCTCGGCCAGCCCGTTTCGATGCTGATCCCGAAGGTTGTGGGCTTCAAGCTGTCCGGCGAGATCCCCTCCGGCGCAACCGCAACTGACGTTGTCCTCACCATCACGCAAATGTTGCGCGAACACGGTGTAGTAGGCAAGTTTGTTGAGTTTTACGGCGAAGGCGTTGCAGCAGTGCCACTGGCCAACCGTGCAACGATCGGCAACATGTCGCCAGAGTTCGGCTCCACTGCCGCGATCTTCCCGATCGACGACGTCACCCTCGACTACCTGCGCCTTACCGGCCGCGATGAGTCCCTTATTAGCCTCGTTGAGGTATACGCGAAGGAACAGGGCCTATGGCATGATCCGGCGCGCGAAGCGCAGTACTCCGAATACCTCGAGCTAGATCTTTCCACAGTTGTTCCATCCATTGCCGGCCCAAAGCGCCCGCAGGACCGCATCGAACTATCTGAAGCCAAGGAATCCTTCGCGGGCACTCTCCCGGACTACATTTCAGGCAAGGGCCTGGAGCCAACGGGCCTCGACAAGTCGCTTGCAGATTCCATGGGTACTTCTGACCCGGTCAAGTTCGGCAGCCAAGAAGATGCCGTTCCGCCGAGCGAGCCAAAGCTTGCTGATGAGCGTCCTCATCACCGGGTGGGCATCACGCTTGCTGACGGCAACGAGACAGTGCTTGACCACGGTGATGTTGTAATCGCCTCGATTACGTCCTGCACCAACACGTCAAACCCGTCGGTCATGATGGCAGCCGCATTGCTCGCTAAGAATGCGGTAGAAAAGGGCCTAAAGAGCAAGCCGTGGGTTAAGACTTCAATGGCGCCTGGCTCACAGGTTGTTACCAACTACTACGAGAAGGCCGGAATGTGGCCGTACTTGAACGAACTGGGCTTCAACCTGGTTGGTTACGGCTGCACCACGTGTATCGGTAACTCCGGACCGCTACCGGACGAAGTCTCTGCAGTTGTGAACGAAGAGGACCTAACGGTTGTTTCGGTACTCTCCGGTAACCGCAACTTTGAAGGTCGCATTAACCCTGACGTCAAGATGAACTACCTGGCTTCGCCGCCACTCGTGATCGCCTACGCGCTGGCCGGAACCATGGATTTCGACTTTGAAACAGAGCCGCTTGGCCAAGATCAGGCCGGCAACGACGTGTTCCTGCGTGACATCTGGCCCGATCCGAAGCTGGTACAGGAAACGATCGACGCGACGATTGACCGCGAAATGTTCCTGCACGACTATGCTGATGTGTTCAAGGGTGACGAGAAGTGGCGCGCCCTTGAAACGCCGGACGGCGCAACGTTTGACTGGGCGGAAGACTCCACCTACATTCGCAAGGCCCCGTTCTTCGAGGGCATGACGATGGAACCGGATCCGGTCAAGGACGTGAAGGGCGCGCGCGTACTGTTGAAGCTCGGCGACTCGGTAACCACCGACCATATTTCGCCAGCCGGCTCATTCCGCGCAGACACGCCCGCCGGTAAGTACCTGGTTGACAACGGTGTGGAGCGTCGCGACTTCAACTCCTACGGTTCTCGCCGTGGTAACCACGAAGTCATGATTCGCGGTACTTTTGCAAACATCCGCATCAAGAATCAGCTACTTGACGATGTTGAGGGTGGCTACACCCGCGACTTCACGGCTCCCGGTGGGCCGCAGGCAACCGTGTACGAGGCTGCGCAGAATTACCGCGAAGCCGGTGTTCCGCTTGTGGTGCTCGGTGGTAAGGAATACGGCTCCGGATCCTCTCGTGACTGGGCTGCTAAGGGCACCAGCCTGCTGGGCGTGAAGGCAGTAATTACCGAATCCTTCGAGCGGATTCACCGCTCTAACCTGATCGGTATGGGCGTCATGCCGCTGCAGTTCCCGGCCGGTGAAAACGCTGATTCGCTTGGTCTTGACGGCACCGAAGTCTTTGACATTGCAGGCATTGAGGCGCTGAATGAGGGCGTAACACCGAAGACTGTTAAGGTATGCGCTACCAAGGAAAACGGTGACACGATTGAGTTCGACGCGGTTGTACGCATCGACACACCGGGTGAAGCGGACTACTACCGCAACGGTGGCATCTTGCAGTACGTTCTTCGCGAACTCGTGAAGTAAACGCACACTCAGCGGGCGGGGCCGAAGGGAACTGGCCTCGCCCGCTTTTGTGTGTATGGGGGCGAGAGGCGGGGAGGCAAGGAATCCGCTTCCGGCTACGCGAGCTAACTCCTCGTGAAAATGAGGGCATCGGAGTGATGGGAGGACTTCCCGGGAGAGTTAAGAAGTAGCCTCGTCGATGTCACGATTGGCGTGACGTTGCTGCCAGCGAGAGCCCCAGGAGGACTCGGCTTCGCGTCGTTCCAAGGCGCGGCGCTGCTCGCGATACATACGACGAACCAGTTCCTCAGAAGAAATCCAGCCAATAACCTCCCCGCTTTCAACCACCGGCATACCGGCTACGTGCGCGGCAAGCATTCGTTGCATGAACACCGAGGGCGTGGCGCTTGCTGGAACGGATGCTGTGCTCAGATGCAGGTCAGCTACCGTCGGGGGAGTATCGTCAGACAGGCGCGCGCTGGCAAGCTCCATTGAAGATACGGTGCCCACAAACTTCCCCTCCTCATCTACGACGGGAAGAAGTGAAGATTCCGAGGAGCGCATGATTTGAGAGGCTTCCGGGATCGTATTGGTTGTAATGATCAGGCCCGGAACGGGGCCCATTAGGGTCTTCGCAGCGTTATTGCCCATCAAGGTGGCATCGACGGGATCATCGAGGATGTCGCCGCGGCGAATAAGCTTTTCGGTGTAGATCGTTTTGCGGCTAAGGAATCGCGAGGTTCCGGTAGCAATGACAATGGCAAGCATAAGGGGAAGAACGAGGCCGTACTGACCGGTCATCTCGATGATTAACAGGACGGCGGCCATAGGCGCGCGAATAGCTCCGGCAAAGCACGCCCCCATACCGATAACGCCAAAGACGGCGGGACTGGTGGAGGTTAGTGGCTCCAGGTACATGCCGATGGCGGTCCCCACAATCGCGCCAATGTACATCGAGGGGGCAAACAGGCCACCTGCGCCTCCGATTGCAACGGTGTAGGTGGAGAACAGTATTTTCAAGCCTGCGTGTAGCAACAGAGCTGAAGCGGTGTAGGCGCCCAAGAGAGCTTCTGTTTGGATGGTTGTCGAAGTGCCGAAGAGTTCGGGGAACATCCACAGACCGAGTCCAAGAAAAATGCTGCCAACCACGGGCCGGCGCCATTCTGGGCCACGGTCGATTCGGTCTAGAAAATCTGCTAGCAAATAGAGCGTTTTTGACAGCAATAGGCCGGTGAGTCCGCACAGTAGCCCCACTAGGGGAACGGCCCACAGATCCAGTTGTGATTCCAGGTTATAGGTGCCCGGGAGGCTAATGATGAATTTGTCGCCGAGGATCGCTCGCGAAACTAATACGGAGGATACGGATGACAGTACGGCTAGGCCGAAGATCTCTGCGGAAAACTGCACGAGGATTACTTCCATCGCGAACACGGCTGCAGCCAGGGGCGCGTTGAAGGTGGCGGATACACCTGCGGCAGCGCCGCAAGCGACGAGTACCATCACGCGTTTTACCGGCATACGCAGGCGGCGTGCGATCATTGAGGAGATCGCAGCGCCCGTCTGCACAACAGGGCCCACCTTACCCACCGAGCCGCCGCCCCCAATGGTTAGTGCGGCAGCAATGACCTTGATAAACCAAACGTTGCGTGGCATGTCACCGCCATTTCGACGAACTGCCAGCATTACTTCTGGAATGCCCAGACCGCGCGTAGTAGGCGCCCACTTTTGCATCAGCGGGCCGTAGATCAGCGCGGAGATTACGGGCGTGAAAATCACAAACCACGAGCCGATCCCAAGCCAGCCATGCGTAGCGCCGCCCGTTGGAGCGTAGTCCGTATAGCCGGTCATGAGGTATTCCCACCCGATGATCAGGTAATGCATGAATACGACCATCAGACCGGTAAGGGCACCGGCCGTCACCGCAACCGTAGCTTGACCGGTGCGCCTATATACGAGGAGATGGCGGATCCTTCCAGTAAGCTCACGCGGGTGAGGTAAGCCGCCCGCCTCACTTGGCACTGGCGATTCCCCAAGCGTGCTTGTAGAAGTCCAGTTCAGTTAGTAGAGCATCTTGGATCGTGTCGGAACGGACAAATCCGTGGCCCTCTCCCTCGTAAATTTTTAGTTGGACAGTGCGCCCCAGTTTTTCGAGGGCATCCTTCATCATCTGCGCCTGAGAAGGTGGGACCACGCGGTCTTCACTACCTTGTAGCAAGAGGAGGGGCGCTTCAACGTTCTCAATATGGTTGATCGGAGACTTTTCGGCCCAAACCGGGTCGGAAAGATCGCTTGAACCTACGAGACGGCCAATGTAGCGCGACTCAAACTTGTGCGTCTCCTTAACTAGCGCGGCAAGGTCTGCGATACCGTACAGCGATGTGCCTGCGGTGAATGTTTTGGACGTTGCGAGGGCTAGCAGGGTGGCGAAACCGCCTGCGGAGCCGCCGCGAATCGCAACGCGCTTTGGGTCAGCCAGGCCTTTATCAACCAGGTATTGGACACCGGTTTCGGCATCGCTTACAACCATCTCGCCCCAGTTACCGTTCAGGCGCTCGCGATAAGGCCTGCCCCAACCTGTGGAACCGCGGTGATTAACATCCAGAATCGCAAAACCACGTGAGGTCCAGAACTGTTGTGACAAGGTGAGGCCTGGGCGGGCCGCCGAGGTGGGGCCGCCATGAATCATGACGATAAGCGGGGGCAGTTCGCCCTCGGGCGCCGTGAATGAAGGTGAGGCAGGCGGGTAGTAGTACCCGTGGGAGATTTCGCCGTCCTCGGTGGGCCACTCGATGGGCTCGGGCTTAGAAATCACACGTTCGGGCAGATCCGTCCAGGTAGACGAGCGCAACTCGGTCACCTCACCGTTCTTGATCTGAACGATTGCGGGCGTGCGCGTATCGGAGTCTGCAAGCATGACAACCCGGCCGTTGTAGGCCGCGACGTTGCCAACGGGACGCCAATCCGTGTGCCAGGTCTCCAGCTGTCCGTTATCTAGGCGCACTGTTCCCAGGTGCCAGTACGGACCTTCAGCCCACGAACAAATCAGATGATCTTCATCCAGGTTGTCAAACGAGTGCAGACCCAGTTGCCAGTGCGGATGAGAGAAAGCTTTTTGGGAGGGGTGTAGGCGGCGGGTGCGTAGGCGCGTGGTCCACGCGTTCAAGTCCTCGCCTTCGTGCCACTCAAACCCCTCGGTGCGGTACAGGTTTGCCCAGCCGCTTGAATCATCAACGTGGATGAGGTCGCCAGCGGCGGTCCACCTTGGCTCATAAACGGCTACGTCCTTCTGCCCGACAACCGTAACCATTTGGTCAATGTCGCCCTCGAAAGAAATTGATGCGACGTGGAGTTTAGCGCTGGTCCACGGCATGTGCGGATGATTCCAGGTAAGCCACGCAAGCTTGGTGCCATCGGGTGAGAGCGTGGGGGCAGCAACGAAATCAGTCTTGTCGTAAAGCGTCTTCACCCGCTCTGGTTCGCGCGCTCCCGACCCATCGAGTGGGATAGAAACCAGGTAGTTCTTTGGCTCGCCCTCGCCCGTGTGGTCTTCACAGACCGCGTAAACCACGTCGCGCACATCAGCAATGTGGAAGTCGCCGTAGCGGCGCTTAGATAGCTCGGTCAGAGGAATAATACCGGGAGTCTGATCGTTAAGATCAAACTTGTAAACGCGGTCATCACCGGCGTGCGAGAACACGATAACGCCCTCGTGAACGGCGTAAGCGCGGCCGCCGTACTCGTGCACGCGAGTGCGAACGTCAGGCAAGATAGTGCCCTCAATCATGGGCAAAACCTCTTCGGTAATGCCTACGCGGCCTTTGCGAAGCAGAACGTTACGACCTCCCTGGTTAGCCCTGCCTTCAACCCACATGGTTGCGTCACGATCCACGCGAAGTTGGGAAAGCGTGACCGTTCGTGCGGTTAGGTCGTCAACACCGATTGGGGAATCCCAAGTGCCGTAGGGGCGTTTTTGCGTCATTTTCAGTTCCAATCTTCACTCTAGGCCTAACTACTAATTTAGCGCGTTTAATTTTTGTGTGGGCAGGCAAGCTGATTTCGCCTTTAGTTATCGTGAATGAACTTTGCCCATTAAGATGGTGCTCATGAGTGAAAAGCCAGCCCCTAAACCCGGAAGACTTTTAGCTTCCATTAAGCAGCCTTCGGATTTGAAGGACCTCACTTCTGCCGATTTAGAAGTGCTGGCTGGCGAAATTCGCGAGTATTTGGTGCAGTCCGTTTCCCGCACGGGTGGCCACCTGGGCCCAAACCTAGGTGTGGTCGAACTGACGCTGGCGATTCACCGCGTGTTTGATTCACCACGCGACACGATTATTTTTGACACGGGCCACCAGGCGTACGTTCATAAGCTCTTGACGGGGCGCACGGATTTTTCAAAGTTGCGCCAAGAAGGGGGCCTATCTGGATATCCGTCGAGGACGGAGTCGCCTCACGACGTGGTAGAAAACTCGCACGCTTCAACCGCGCTGTCGTGGGCGGAAGGTGTGCTACGCGAATACCAGCGCACCGGCCGTGAAGACCACGTGGTTGCAGTTATTGGTGACGGCGCTTTGACGGGCGGCCTGGCGTGGGAAGCGATTAACAATATCGGTGACCATGCGGATGGCAACCTCGTAATTATTGTGAACGACAACGGGCGTTCCTACGCGCCCACCATTGGAGGCCTCGCACACCACCTGGATGCGCTACGCGTGTCAGAGGGATATGAGAAGGCATTGGCGTGGGGCAAGAAGAAGCTCCTGTCGCACGGACGTCCCGGGGAGATGGCGTTCGATGCTCTTCACGGCATGAAGGAGGGCATGCGTGACGCGATTAGCGCGGGCATAATGTTCGCGGACCTCGGCATTAAATACATCGGCCCGTTCGACGGGCACGACGAGGTGGCGCTCGAGTTTGCCCTCACTCGCGCCAAAGCGGCAAAACAACCCATTTTGGTGCACGTAATCACCAATAAGGGCCGCGGCTATGTTCCCGCAGAGGAGGACGTTGCTGACCGGTTCCATGCGGTAGGGAAGATCCACCCTGAGACGGGGTTGCCGGTAGCTCCCTCGCGATTTGGATGGACGGCAGTGTTTGCGGATGAGATCGTGAAGATCGCGCGGGAAAATC
Source organism: Actinomyces sp. HMSC065F11 (assembly GCF_001813085.1). Classification (NCBI taxonomy): domain Bacteria; kingdom Bacillati; phylum Actinomycetota; class Actinomycetes; order Actinomycetales; family Actinomycetaceae; genus Actinomyces; species Actinomyces sp. HMSC065F11. Next base: position 131,486 of record NZ_KV811465.1, on the reverse strand, counting down.
CGAAGGTCGTAGCGATCACTGCGGCGATGATGGCCCCGGTTGGTCTGCTGCCAATGCATGAGGAGTTCCCCGATCGCGTCATTGACGTAGGCATTGCGGAACAGCACGCGGTTACTTCCGCTGCCGGTATGGCTTTTGCTGGCGCGCACCCTGTATTCGCGGTTTATGCCACGTTCTTGAACCGTGCGTTTGACCAGGTGCTTATGGACGTAGCTCTGCATAAGGCAGGCGTCACTTTTGTGCTTGATCGTGCAGGAATCACAGGTGATGACGGCGCTTCTCACAACGGCATGTGGGACATCGCAATGCTCTCTATTGTTCCCGGCCTGCGTCTGAATGCGCCGCGCGATGAGGAGACTTTGCGCCTCGCTCTTCGCGAAGCCGTTGAGGTAGATGATGCGCCCACGGTAGTTCGCTACGCAAAGGGTGCTCTGCCCGACCCGATTCCAGCTATTTCGCGCCATCCGTGGGGTGATGTTCTGCGTGAAGGCGATCAGGCTCAGGTCGTGATCCTCGCTACGGGTGCGCTCGTGAAGAATGGGTTAGAAGTTGCGCGAATGCTTGATGACGCGGGCGTAGCAACAACCGTCATTGACCCACGCTGGCTACTACCAGTCAGCGCTGACCTGGTGGAACAGATCGAGAATGCGCAACTGGTTGTTACGTTCGAGGATGGTCTGCAGGAAGGCGGTTTTGGCTCCGCGGTGCGCGAAGCGCTCGCACGGGCGGGCAGGTACACGCCAGTCATGGCCCGTGGCGTACCAAAACAGTTCCTGGACCATGCCAAACGAGATCAGATAATCGAGGATATTCACCTGGATCCGAAGCATTCGGCAAGCGAGATCCTGCAGGAGCTGAACAAGCTTTCATAGCGGGAGCAGATACCGATTAGTTGCTACTCGGCTTAACTGCATTCGCCGTCTTCTTAGACACCTTGTATACGAGTCCGTGGTACAGAACCTAGTTGGTAGCTTTCACCAGCGCACCTGCAACGCGTTCAATCTGCCACTCGCGTGCGCCGCGGCGGCGTAGGTACTCTCGCATTTCGTCCGAGCGAAGGACCGGGCCGTCCCAGGCTAAACGCTTTTGCACCCGAGGTTCTAACAAAACAGCGGGATCTATGCCTAGCTCTTTAGCGAGCGGCTCAATGGCCCGACGGATCGTTTTAAGGCGTGCAAGCTCATCGGGGTGTGCAGATCGCCATCCAGACACTTTCGGTAGCGTTCCCGGCGCAACGGGCTTACGTAATGGTGGCAAATCGGTTTCCGACATGCATTTTGCGTGTCTGATTGCGCGGATCCACTCATCGGTGTGGTTGCGGGTGCGCGGGCGGCGCATTTCTTGAATGCTTAGCAGAGCCCGCTTATTTCGCGGAGGTTTGAATGCTAAAGACACGAGCGTGCGGTTGTTGATCAAGCGAGTTGGGGCAATATCTTGCTCTTTCGCAATAGCTTCGCGTGCTCTCCAAAGCTGCTCCAAAATCGCCAACTGGCGGCGCGTGCGGATTTTGCCTGCGCCAGGAATCGAACGCCACTTGTTCGGGTCCGCCGGTTTAGGCTCCCTACTCAAAATGTGCGCGAATTCCTGCTCTGCCCAGTCCCAGCGGCCGGCATCATACAGTTCGCGGCTAAGCGCCCTGTATAGCTGGGTTAAAAATTCCACATCCAGCGCGGCGTAACGCAGCCAGCTTCGGGGCAGTGGACGGTTAGACCAATCAGAAGCTTGATGCTCCTTATCGAGTGTTACGCCCAGGGTTTGTTCCAGCACAGCCGCGAGCCCAATGCGCTCAAACCCCAATAGTTGCGCTGCCACCTCGGTATCAAAAAGCTCTGGAGCGTGCAGGTTTGCGCCGCGTAGGCTTGGCAAATCCTGGTCTGCCGCGTGTAGGATCCAGACCGCGTTTTGCAGCGCCTCGCCCAAAGAGTGCAAGTGGGGGAGGGCATCTGCATCGATGAGGAAGGTGCCCGCATCCTCACGTCGAATCTGGATTAAGTAGGCGCGGTCTGAGTAGCGGAAACCGGAGGCTCTCTCCACGTCAATTGCCACGGGCATAGTCGAGCCTGCGAGTTTCTTGATCGCGCGGTTAAGGTCTCTAGGCGTATCGGTTGGGTCGGGCGTGCCTTCGCGCGGGTGCACTATCAGGGTGGGTTCAGAATCGGTCATGTTCTCGATCGGTTGCGGATGGTCAGGCATGCGGTATCGGTTCTATCGCAAAAGCGTGATCGTCATCTATGTAGGTTCCGGCCGTGCGGGCAATCAGTTTTAGCCAGGCCGCCATGTGCGGGCCAAGGTCGTTTGTTGCGGGCGACCACGAGGCGCGCATTTCTATCTCTACCTCGGAACCGGATAGTTTCAGGCCACCAAATGTGTCAGATAATTCGCGCGTAACCGTGCCGTTCATGTTGTGTGCGTTCGCTCCCGCGTCGTCGAGGGCGTCATGCGCCCAACTCCACACCACTTCACCAAGGAGAGGATCTGTGCCCATCTCGGGCTCCACCTGCGAGCGCGCATGCATGATTATGCGAAACCGGGAGTTCCAGCCCGGCTGCCCATCAGGGTCAAACAGCACCACAAAACGGCCTGTTGCTACGGGAAGCTCGTCTTCCTCAGCCTCTGTGAAGGCTCTAAGTGCAGCCGCATACGGGGCGATTTTACGAGGAGCGGGTACCTCTTGTAACTCAATGCCGGGTTCGGGCGGGACGGAACGCAAGCTGAGAAGGGCCTCAACGAACTCTTGCGGAGGCGGCACTCGCCCAGATGCGCTTACTTCGGCTAACACATATTCAGGCTACCGAGCACTACGGGGCTTTTCCGCTACGGCGCGCCCAGGTAGGTGAAAGAGCATGGCGGGCAGGTGCAAAATGTTACTTCGCGCGTCAATCTCGGGCCTACCGGCGTACAAACGCAGGCGAAGCTTATGTTGCATTAAACTTGATGGAGTTAAAGCCAGCTGTTTGAAGGAGTGCGCAGTGGACGCGACCAATGCAGGTATGGACCGATTTGAAGGTCTGCCGGTGATTCTTGGCGGAGGTATCGAAGCCTACGCGCTTGCCCGCCAGTTTAACGACGCCTATGACACGCACGTCGTATGCATTTCTGCCGCCCCCTCTAAGGCCGTAACCTACTCAAACTTCATCGACTGGGTGCCCGTGGAAGATGCCACTACAAATAGTGGCGTGCTAGATGTTTTGGAACAGGTTGCCAATAAGTACTCGCAGCGTCCCCTGATCCTCATGACGAACTCGGATGCGCAGATCGCAAACCTCGTGGAGGTGCGGGACCGCCTTCCCGACGGATACAAGGTTGCGCTGCCCTCAAGCCAAACGCTCGCGGCCGTGTCCGACAAGGCCTCGTTTAAGAAGATTTGCGAGGCAGCTGGCATATCTACCGCGCGTTTTGCAACGGTTAAAGCGTCCGCGCGCGGCGTTGATCTGAACTATCCGGTTGTAGCTAAGCCTGCTCTTTCCGCTGAGTTTGACCTGCTGGATATGCCGAATAAACACAAGGTCTACTATTTCGACACGCCTGCCGAGCTGGATGATTTCTTGTCCCAGCTGGAGAGCTATGGGTATGCCGGCGATTTTGTAATCGAAGAGTACATTCCTGGCGGTGACAGTCAGATCCGCTCCATCACCGCGTACGTGAACACCAAGGGCAAGCTGGTTATGCTCGTACACGCACACGTGGGCCTGCAAGACCACCGTCCCAGCCTGGTAGGCAACCCCGTGGCGATGGTAACCGGCCCAAACGAAGCCCTGTTCAATCAGGTGAAGACTTTCTTCGAAAAGGTTGATTATCAGGGGTTCGCAAACTTTGACATTAAGATCGATCCGCGCGATGGGGTTGCCTACTTCCTCGAGGTAAACCCGCGAATTGGCCGCAACTCAGGCTATGTTTTTGCCGGGGGAGTGAACCCCATGAGCGTCTTGATTGAAGACCTCGTACATGGCAAAGACAGCGAGTTGAAAGTTGGTGCGCGTGCGGCCCTGTACGCTCTCGTCCCAGTTCGCGTTGCCACCAAGTGGTGTGACGACCCAGAGCTTTCCCAGCGGATGAAGAAACTGGCGCGTGAACACCTATTTAACCCGCTGAAGAATCCGAAGGATCGTTCGCTAAAGCGCGCGGCATACCTAATTGCTAGGGATCTGCACCTGGCGCAGGTGTTTGAAATGTTCCCGCCAACCGAGCTCTAAATAGGCGGCGTTATTGCCTGTAAAGATGCCCCGCGTAGCTTGTCCGCGGGGCATCTTTAGATTTGAGCTATCGCGAGCCGGCGAGTGCAGCTCAAGCAAGTATCTAGCGCTTGTATATCGCGGCTTCCCCGGGTTGTAGATCGCCCGCGTTGCCGGACCAGCTCAAGACGAAGCGTTGCTCCTGGCTCACAGCAGGACGAGCCGGGCTAGTACCCATGTTTACTAGTACTTCGAGGCTCCCGCTACTCATCCGCAACAGGTCTTTTTCGAAGCTCACTCGCATGGGTTTGCCACCGGTTGCTTCTTCTTTGCGAATCTTAATGAGCTTCTTGTACCACGCCAGCATCCGCGCACCAGACTCGGATTGCGCGGTTTCCCAGTCCAGTTTCGATGTTTCAAACGTGGAGCGGGCAGTGGGATCAGGGACCGTAACTTTGCGGCCGTATATCGAGTCAAAGCCGTGCGATGCGAACTCGGCGCGGCGTCCCTCGCGCATAGCGCGAGCCATGTCTTCATCGCCCTCTTGATCTGAGAAGAACAGGAACGGTCCGCGTGAAGCCCACTCTTCACCCTGGAAAAGCATTGGTGTGAACGAGGAGAGCAAAACCAGCGCAGCAACCGAACCTAGTTGCGCATCTGAGAGCGTCTCTGAAGGGCGGTCACCTATCGCTCGATTACCCACCTGGTCGTGGTTTTGCGAGGAAATGACAAACCGGCGCCGGTCCATGTCTTTAGGGACGGTAGCTCCCCAGACTTTTCCGCGGAACGAGGAGTACGTGCCAGCGTGAAAGAAGACGTCCTCGAATGCCGCTATGAGAGCCTCGCGTGGCTCGAAGTCGGCGTAGTAGCCGTGCGTCTCCCCTGTGAACGCGGCGTGGAGGGCGTGGTGCACGTCGTCATCCCACTGCGCGTTCATGCCTCGGCCGCCCATGTCGGTGGGGGTGACCATGATTGCGTCATTCAGATCAGACTCAGCGATCAGCGTGAACGTGCGGCCAGTTTGGCGCTCCAACTTGGCTACGTCATCGGAAAGTTCAGCTAGGAAGTGGTAGTCGGAATCGTCATCCAGAGCGTGCACGGCATCCAGACGCAGGGCATCCACACCCATGTCTCGTAGCCAGTGCAAAGCTGCACCTTTCAAGAACTCGCGGGTGTGAGCAGCATTCTCGCCGTCAAGGTCAAGCGCGGCGCCCCACGGTGTCTCATGCTTGCTCGAATAGTAGTTGTCGAGCGAAGCAATGTAGTTTCCAACCGGCCCAAAGTGGTTCAAAACCAGGTCTAAACACACCGCGATGCCAAGGTCATGCGCTACCTCAACAAAGTGCACAAAGCCATCCGGGCCACCATACGCCTCATGTACTCCGTACAAACTCACCCCGTCGTATCCCCATCCGAACGTGCCGGGGAAAGGCGCAACGGGCATAACCTCCACTACCTGCACACCTAGGTCGGCCAGGTGCGGTAGTTTTTGCGTCGCTGCTTGGAGCGTTCCCTCGGATGTAAACGTGCCGACATGGATCTCCATGAACACTTTTCCGAGCAGATCGCCGGCATCAAAGGGTTTAAGTTTGGGTGGCTCCCACGTTTGTGCCGGTCCGTGCACGCCACTCGGGCGACGCAGAGCGCGGGGATCAGCAACGGGCGCGCCACCGTCCACGCTGTAGCGATACTTAGCCCCAAGAGGAAGCGGGGAAGGGCTGGTCCACCATCCCGCGTGATTTTCCATTTCCAGTGAGTGGGTGCCCTGGTACTCGTACTCCAACGTTATTGACTTAGCGGTTGAGGACCATACCGGAACAAGGCCGCGGCCAGGAGTGTCCTCAATACTCTTCGATATGCTCACGGTTCAGCTTTCCTCAATCTTCTTGAGTACGGATACCGGGAAAGCGTCGAGCAGATCCGTAGCCGGTGTCGCTCCGCCCTGGAAAACCTCGCCGGTGAATACGTCTTGCCACGATCCATCTGGAAGAACAACCGAGACCTCGTCCCAACCGCCGATCTCATCGAGGGCGGCTTTCCGCCTGGTTGCAACCGTGACTACGCGCGGCTCGCCAGCGAGCGTCCGGGCAAACGCCACGCAGTGGCCTGACGATGTGGGAAGCGCCTGGTATCCCGAGTCCTTGGAGACGAAAACGCTAGGCAAGTCCCGGCGCAGTCGCAGTAGCGATGCGGTGATCAGCATTTTTTCTTCATCTAGGCTCTGCGGGGAAGAGGCGAATACCTTGTCCAGCATTTGTGCGAGCCCCGGGAAGTCTACCGGTCGACGATTGTCAGGATCTACAAGGGAAGTCGCGGTGATTTCAGTGCCTTGGTAAACGTCGGCAACACCTGGCAAAGTTAGTTGTAACGCTTTCATCGGGAGGATGACCGAGCGCAGTAGGTCCGTGTTGGACTCACACCACTCGTCTAAAAGCTCAATGATCTGCGGATCAGAAATGATTGCGCAGGCATATTCCAAGAACTCCTGTTCGCGGCGCTTATCGGAGCTGGTCCACGAGGTCCACTCTTTTTGTTCCCGAATCGCTTTGGTGAGGTATCCGGTCAGCCTATCCGTGGTGATGCGATCGGTTGCTCCCCACGTGCCCACAATCGTTTGCCACATGAGATTCTCTGCGCGCCCATCAACATGGGCAGGGCGGTACTCGCGTGAAAGGGCGCGCATTTCGTTCAGCAGGCTAGCCCAGTCTTTGGAGCGCTGCGAAAGCAGTGAAATGCGTGCGCGCACATCCTCGCCCCTCTTAGTGTCGTGCGTTGTGCCGCACGTCATGGTTGCCGTCCAGTTGCTTTGGAGTTTGGACTCAAAAGCGTGGAAACGGTCAATGTCAAGGCTAAATACCTCGGGCGTAGACCCCACCTCATTAAGGGAAGTCATGTGGGTCCAGCGGTAGAAGGCCGTGTCTTCAACGCCCTTAGCTTGTACGGCTCCGCAAATTTGTTGGAAACGTACCATCACTTCGCGGCGACGCTCATCGCTTACGTCTAGGCCAGCGGAGCCAACCTCGTCACCAAGAACGAGGGCAACGATAACATCCATTGCGTCATCAACATCATCATCGAGCCGGGTGCGGGCACGCGCAGCAGCGTCTTCAACAACCGCGCGCGTCGCATCGGAAACGGGTTCGAGCGCGGCCACGTAAGCGCGGTAGCGGTCAAACTCGATTACGAGTTCACGCAGACAATCTATGAGGGAGCGGAACGTGTAGTCGCGCAGGCGAATGTCTTCCTGACAAATTTGCCAGACTAGAGTGCCAACCCGGCGAACTTCTGTCGCTAGCGAGGTGTCAATGATCTGCGCTTTAGCCGCGCGAATGATCGATGGAAGTGATGAAGGGGAGTCGCCGGCAATGTTCTGCATGATCGCTCCAAGCGGCATTGCGCCCGCCGGCTCGGTGAGAAGCGCGTGTAGTCGCCACGCCGTGTCATAGCCGGTGGTGCCAGCCACGGGCCAGTTGGAGGGCAGATCTTCGTCGCCTTCAAGAATCTTTTCGGCAACAATCCACTGGCCGTCCGTGGCCTCGTACAGCCGTTTGAAATATTCGGTTGGGTTTGCGAGGCCATCTGGGTGATCTACCCGCAGGCCATCGATGTACCCGGTTTGGACCAGGTCGAGGATTAGCGCGTGGGTGGCTTGGAATACTTCCTCTTGCTCAATGCGCAGGCCAGCTAGTGTGCCCACGTCAAAGAATCTGCGGTAGTTCAGCTCTTCGTCGGCTACCTTCCAATGCGCCAGGCGGTAGTGCTGGCGTTCGATGAGCACTGAGAGGGGAAGTGATTCGGTGCCTTTGGCTACGGGGAACACGTGCTCGTAGTATGTGAGAACCCACTGCTCGCCGTATTGAGGCTCCGTGGGGACCACCATTTTTTCGAGTTGGATCTCTTGGTCTGCCAGTACCTGGCCAATGCGTTTACCAAGGACAGGCATCAGTATGGGGGAGTCGAGGTCAACGTCGAACCAGTTCGCGTAGCCTGACTCGGCGCCGTGTTTAAGCACGGACCACATGGCTTTGTTGTGCCATACGGGTGTGGGCACAGCCATGTGGTTTGGAACAATGTCAACGATGACGTGTAGCCCCAGTTCGTGAGCGCGATCAGAAAACGCTTTAAAAGCTTCCAATCCGCCGAGCTGCACTGAAATGTGGGCGTGGTCCACCACGTCATAACCGTGCAGGCTGCCGGGCGCCGCCTGAAGGATGGGCGAAAGGTAGACGTCCGTTACCCCTAGATCAACCAGGTAGGGAAGCACCTCCTCAGCTGCGCTAAAGGGAAACTTTTCGTTCACCTGAAGGCGGTAAGTGGATATGGGGGTGCGTTTTCCTTCCGCTGGAAGGTGGGGGTGTGGATTATTCATCTTCGTTACCTCGCGGGCTCCTAAGTATGAGTATCGACCTGGCCGTCACATTCACCTTAGCGTTGGCATCGTGTATAGACTCGTCCAAGTCATCAGCCGTGTTAATGACTGTGCTCCAAGTTTTCCCGTAGGTTTGCTTAGGGAGGGTGAAGTCAATGTCGTCGGGGGAGGCGTTAAAACAGAGAATGAAATCATCGTCGATGATTTCCCTACCGCGCTCGTCGGGTTCATTGATTGCGAGGCCGTTGAGGAAGATCATTGTGGAGCGCGCCCACGCCTGGTCCCATTCCTCTTCGGTCATGTGCTCACCGCCAGAGTTGAACCACTCGATTTCGCCGAGGTCAGATTCGCCGCCGCGCTTGGCTAGCCCTTTGTAGAAGCGCCTGCGCCTGAACACGGGATGGTCGTGGCGCAGTGCAATCACGCGGTTCGCAAAAGCTAGTAGCTCTTTTTGCTCGGCGTCGAGTTCCCAGTCCACCCACGAGATCTCGTTGTCTTGACAATACGTGTTGTTGTTGCCACCTTGGGTGCGCCCCATCTCGTCGCCATGCGAGATCATGGGCACGCCCTGGGAGACTGCGAGAGTGGTCAGGAAGTTGCGCTGCTGACGAAGCCGCAGGCTGATTATCTCGGGATCGTCGGTAGGGCCTTCGACTCCGTGGTTCCAGGAGCGGTTGTTTGATTCGCCGTCGTGCCCGTCCTCACCATTGGCTTCGTTGTGCTTGTCGTTGTATGTGACGAGGTCACGCATGGTGAAGCCATCGTGGGCGGTTACGAAGTTGATTGATGCCATGGGCAGGCGGCCAGAATGTTCGTAGAGGTCCGCCGAACCGGAGAGGCGGGAGGCGAATGCGGGAAGGGAAGAAAACTCACCGCGCCAGAAGTCGCGAACAGTGTCGCGGTACTGACCATTCCATTCGGACCACAGGGGAGGGAATCCACCTACTTGGTAGCCACCAACGCCCACGTCCCACGGTTCTGCGATGAGTTTTACCTGCGAGACGATGGGATCTTGGTGAATGAGGTCGAAGAATGCAGAGAGTCGGTCTACCTCGTGGAATTGCCTTGCGAGAGTCGAAGCGAGGTCAAAGCGGAAGCCGTCCACGTGCATTTCGGTAACCCAGTACCGTAGCGAATCCATGATTAGCTGTAGCACGTGGGGAGAGTTCATTAGCAGTGAGTTACCCGTGCCCGTCGTGTCGAAGTAGTGACGCTTGTCCTCATCAACGAGGCGGTAGTAAGCGGCATTGTCCAGGCCGCGGAACGACAGGGTGGGGCCCATGTGGTTGCCCTCAGCGGTGTGGTTATACACGACGTCGAGGATCACTTCGATACCGGCCTCGTGGTAGGCCTTGACCATTTGTTTGAACTCTTGCACCTGCTGGCCACCCCCTTGAGTGGCGTAGGAGCTGTGGGGTGCGAAGAAGCCGATCGTGTTGTATCCCCAGTAGTTCGATAGCCCTTTTTCTTGTAGATGAGGGTCGTTTACAAACTGGTGGACCGGCATGAGCTCCACCGCGGTAATGCCAAGTTGCGTGAGGTGTTCGATGACTGCGGGATGAGCCATGCCCGCGTACGTGCCTTTAATTTCGTTTGGAATCTCAGGGTGCCTTGCCGTCATGCCTTTTACATGAGCTTCGTAGATGACCGTGTTGTGGTACTCGTGGTTTGGCGGACGGTCGTGGCCCCAATCAAAAAACGGGTTAATAACGATTGAGACCATGGTGTCTGCAATCGAGTCTGTTTCGTTTCGCTCATTCGGATCCTCAAACTTGTATGAGTACAGGGATTCCGAGGTGGTTACCTGCCCGTCGATTGCTTTGGCATATGGGTCAAGTAAAAGTTTGGTGGGGTCGCACCGGTGCCCGTTCTCGGGCTCGTAGGGTCCGTATACGCGGTAGCCGTAGCGCTGTCCGGGCAGTATGCCGGGCAGGTAGGCGTGCCACACGTGTGCGTCTACTTCGGTAAGCGCGATGCGTTGTTCGTTGCGGTCTTCGTCTAGCAAGCAGAGCTCTACCGAGTCCGCCACAGAAGAAAATACTGCGAAGTTCGTTCCCGTTCCGTCGAATGTTGCGCCGAGCGGGTAGGGTTCTCCAGGCCAAATTTGCATGCTTCTAGCGTGTCATACTCTAGGGCGCTAAACCATGCGATGGCGAAGCTTTGTTAATTTTGTCGCGTAAATCGTGTTTAATGAGGCGTAGCATTGGCGGCTAGTTTTGGGAAGGTAGTGCCCAGAGCAAGTCGTCGCGTAGCGTTATTGTGACGTGATCTCCTTCGCTACCAGCAAACTCGCTGGCCGGAACTTCCGTACTAATCGCGCCGCGTTCAGTTTCTATGCGGAGCTGGTAGGTTTCGCCTGTGTAAGTGCTTTGAACTATCTGCCCGATGTTGCCGCGGATGGGAAAGCGTGAGGCAGATTTTACGGGCTGAATGCTTACCGAGTCGGGGTATCCGATAATAACGATCGGCAAATCCTTACCCTCGTCGATGCTAGGCGATGCGGCGATCGTGAGGTCGTTGCCAAGAACATATGCACGAGCCATTACCTCACCGGACAATAGTCTCTTCGTATTCGCAGGGGTGGAAATGATCGTGGTTGCGCCAAGGTGTTTGGCAATTGAAACTGTTGCGGGCCCGTCGTGAATTTCTTGTGGAAGGTCATCCTGCACGATGTGTCCGTCTTCGAGGTAGATAATGCGGTCTGCTATGGAGAAGGCTTCTTTCACATCGTGTGTGATGTAAATGGACGCGCAGTTCATTCGCTGGTGCACGCGCAGGATTTCGCTGCGCAGGGTTTTGGCGGAGAATGCGTCAACGTGTGCCAGTGGTTCGTCGAAGAGAAGCACTTGCGGCCGGCGCACCAGGGTTCTAGCCAGCGACACTTTTTGACGTTGTCCGGTGGAGAGTTCTGCAGGGTAACGATTTGCCAAGTCCCGAATGTTCAACACGGTCATTGCAACAACAACTTGCTCGTCAGGAGTCGAATCAAACAAGTTACGGTTTACGGCGAAGGCAATGTTTTGTTGCACGGTCATGTGGCCAAAGAGTGCGGGAGAATCCATGACCATGGCGCTGGGACGCTGTTGGGGCGGAAGGGAGCTAACATCCTTGTCGGCCATGCGCAGCGTGCCGGAGCTGGGGCGTGTGAGGCCGCTAATAACTCGCAAAAGTGTGGATTTGCCAGCGCCGGAAGGACCGAGAAGAACAACAAGTTCGCCAGGATAGACTTCAAGATCAATGTTATGTAACACAAGACGGCCATGGCGCGTGAGATTGAGGTTTTGAAGGCTCAAGTTGGGTTTCATGATCGGCCTCCCTGGCGGCTGGTGCGAATCCTGAGTAGCAGGGACGTAATAGGCAGTAGTAACAAAATGATGGCGGAGATTGCGAGGGCGAGGATAGCAGCAGGGCCAAATTCCGCGTGATCGATAAGCCGGTATAGGTAGGGCACGAGTAGCGGCGTGGAAGGGGACGTCACCCACATGATGGGCGCGACGCTCACTGCGCTAACAGCGAGCACGATGGTGACGGACATAGCCACAGATTGGCGCAACCACGTTTGTGCGCTGACCTGGGTAGCCCGTACAACGCTTGCACCAAGCATGAGTGCGGTTTCAAAATCCTGTCGGGGGAGCACACTGCCATAGGCACGTACGCTCACGTAGGTAAGAGGCGCACTCAAAGTCAGGTAGGCTGCGACGGTTAGTAGTGACGCCATGACCGGTTGCGCTGTTGAGGAGAGGTTTACCGCAAGATGCGAGGAGGGCCCGTAAGCGAGGCCGAGCGCGCTTCCTGTGGTGGCACCGGGAACCATCAGGGCCAGGCCGAAGAGCATATCAACCACGTGGCGGCCGGGCCGGCGAGCTTTCAACCAAAGTCCACTACCGGCAATCACAATAGAACCGACAACCGTGAATAGTGAGATGACAAGCGCAGTGGTGATCACCATGGGGGATGAGGAAGTCTGGTTCGTTCCCGCCCGAGCAACCATGAATATCACTGGAGCAGTGGTTACTATGGCCAAGGCACTTACCGTAGCCACCCGTGGCCAGAGCGCCAAGCCCACCGGCTGAGAGAACGAAGTGCGGTTACTATCTGGTTCGAAACCGCGAAACGCGCCCAGCAGGTCGCGCGATTCCAAAGCGCGAAAAGCTATAGCTCCAAGCCCGAGAGTCGTCATCAGCAGAACCAAGGATATGCGCGCCGCCCCGCCGGTGTCACCGAGCGCTGTTGTCAGTGTCCACACCGCCCGCGAGGCGTTTGGATGCGGATATGACAGAAGGGAGGGAACCACCGGATCAGAGACGGACAGAATGAAGACCACCAGCCAGGCAAGGGGTAATCCGCGCCGCATTCTGGGCCACACGGTGTGCCTAAAAATCTTCCATTCGCCAGCTCCGTTCACGCGACAAATATCAATTAGCGCTAGCGGAACCTTTAAAGTCGATAGGCGCAGTAGCGCATAAGCATAGGGCGACAAAGCCAAAGTGAATGTAAATATTACGGCGAGACGGCCGAAGAAGGGAGGGAAGAACCCCGGAGCCAAAATGCCTCCGCGCCCCACCCCGCGCCAGACAGCGGCCCCGATTACAAATGGGGAAAATGTTGCGGGAATAAGAATGATCACGTCAAAAATGCGGGAGAGGGAGCGGGGTAAAGATCGGTTAAGGGCGGTCAAAATAGTTGCGAGAACAGTGGCAATACAAGCAACTATAGAGCTGTCAAGCACTGACCAAAACACGGGTTCCAGCACTTCGTTGCCCGCCACATTTGTCTTGCTTACCACAGCACTAAGAATCAAAACGAATGCCGGATAGCCAAAACCAACCAACATGCTAGAAACCAGAATAATGGTAGCGATCGTGTCGAAGATCGCGGGCATGCGAGCTTGTAGGCGCCTCCAACTCATTTCGAAAACTCCAGATGATTCGCTGCCCATTCCATCCACCGCGCCCGATCTTGCGCCACCTCATCTGAAGTCGCATCCATGATGTTCACATTCGACGTTGCCAAGAGACTCTCCAGATTGTCCGGCAACTGCCTACTAATCGGACTTTGGGAAATACCGGCCTTCGCCATGGCTTCCTGGCCAGACCTGCTCGATAGCCAGTCCAACATTGCCTCACCCTCAGCTTGGGAGCGTGTGCCCGCAAGAAGTCCAGCGCCACCAACTTCGTAAAACGTGCCCTCGCTCGGATACGTCACATCAAGCCGCGCCCCGGACCCAAACCGCTGCTCACAGTAGGGTGCGAAGGAAATTGCGACTGCTGCGTCCCCCGCCGCAATCACGCTCGCGGGCGCAGTCCCCGAGTGGGTAAACCGCGCGACATTTGCGTAAACCTTTTCGAGGTGGTCATCCGCCTCGGATCCAAAAATTTTCGCCTGCGTCCATAGCGCGGTGAACGCGGTACCTGAAGTGAGGGGAGAGGACGCCGAAATCCATGTTTTGAGGCGCGGATCTTCCAGGTCTTTCCAACTCGTTGGGCGGGGGAGATCGTTTGCTTCGATGACTTCTGGGTTTGTGCAAATAGCCAGTACGGATCCGTAAACGCCAAACCAAGCTGCGTCTGCGTCTTTAAACCGCTCAGGGATGGTATCAAAACCCGTTGGCCTGTATTGCTGTAGGAGGTTTCGTTCTTTAGCGAGGACGTAGCCGTCTGAGGGTCCGCCCACCCAGATGTCGAACTCAGGTTCGCCGCGCGTGGAAGTTAGACGTGCGAGGGCTTCGGAAGTGGGTAGGCGCAAAAATCGGGTGGAGATACCCGAGTCGTGTTCAAAATCTGCACGCCACTGTTCGCATACAGATTCGTCGTTAGAACACAGGAATATGAGCTCGCTTGTCGGCGCGCACGCCGCAGTGAGGAGGGCACACATGAGGGCGCCCATCACCAAGCGGAGTCGGATACGCATGGTGTAAGTGTAGCCAAGTGGGGCGCGGTAAAACCGCGCCCCACTTTGATTCCCATTCATCCAGGTGGATGTCTACTGGGCCTGATGGCCTGCAGTTCGCTGCGCCATTAGTCTCTTCTCGTCGCGACCAACGATCGCGAACAAGATTACAGTGATGATGGCGAAAACAATGAAGCAAATGAAGGTGGCGTCCCAGCCAAACTTATGGACGATGATGCCAACGCCCGTAGAAGCGAGGGTAGCGCCCAGCAGATAGCCGAACAGACCCGTGAAGCCCGCTGCGGTGCCTGCAACGTTGCGGGGCGACAAGTCGATTGCCTGGAGGCCGATCAGCATGACCGGGCCGTAGATGAGGCCGCCGATAAGGCCAACGAGGGTGATAAGGACCCACATCGGGGTACCAACCGGCATGAGCCAGTAGGCAGCAATGGCGACTGCAGTTGCAATGGTGAACAGAATGCCGGTGCCGGAGCGGTAGCCCTTAAATACGGAGTCGGATAGCCAGCCACAAAGGATGGTGCCAAGGATGCCAGCGAGTTCGAACACGGCGTAGCCAACCAGGCCAGAACCAATCTCGGCGTGATGCTTGTCGGCGAGGAACACAGTGATCCAGGAGAGCACGCCGTAGCGTAGTGAATATACGAATACGTTCGCAACCGCAAGCATGACGATGGTGTGATTGGTGAGAACGTGCTTGAAGATGAGTTCCTTCGCGGACATACGCACGCCATCGTCTACGCTGACCTTAGCCGGGTCGTCGCGGTATTCCTCGATTGGGGGCAGGCCGATTGATTCAGGGGTGTCGCGGATCAAGAAGAATGCGATTACCGCAACGATAAGGGCAACGACGGCCGGTACCCAGAAGGCTGCCTGCCAGCTGTTGGAAGTCCAGGCAAGACCAACACCGATCAGGGCGGGAAGAGCTGCGCCACCAACGTTGTGGGCGGTGTTCCAAAGGGAAGTTTTCCAGCCACGTTCTGAGGTGGAGAACCAGTGAACGAGTACACGCCCGCACGGGGGCCAGCCCATTCCTTGGAACCAGCCGTTGATGAACATAACGGTTGCGAAGATGCCAACAGAGGCGGTAGTCCACGGTGCAAATGCAACGAGGAGGTTCATTACAGCCGAAAGTGCAAGGCCAAGGGGAAGGAAGTAGCGCGCGTTCGAACGGTCGGACAGCATCGCCGAGAAGAACTTGGACAGGCCGTAGGAGAACAGCACAGCGTTAGCGATGATACCGATGCCTACGGTGTCGATGCCCGTATCTTTCATGAGGAGCGGAGCGACCGCAGAAATGTTGTTGCGAATTAGGTAGAAGCCCGCGTAGCCGATGAAAATGCCAAGAAATACTTGGAGTCGAAGGCGGGGGTACATGTGGTCAACGACGTCCTGGGGTAGGCGCTTTGCCGGTGCGGGGGCGCGCAGCCACTTTGGAATCGAAGAGTTGTTCATTTGGCACTCCAATGTGCAGTCGAGAATTGGACTTAGCCATTTGGCCTACGTTCCCAGTTTGACTGCGGGGGAGTAACACCTTCGCGTGCGACGGTCACACTTGGTAACAGCTTTGTTACATAGACAGTGTGTAGCCGCGTCCGCGTACTGATTGGATAGTGCTTTCGGGTAATCCCGCCGCTTCCAGCTTCTTTCGCAACCGGTAAACCGTGGTTTTCACCATGTTGCGCCCTCCCGCAGTCGCTGCGGTGTTCCACACTTCGTTGAGGAGGGTGCGCACAGGCACAACTTCACCCCGGTGATTGAGCAGGCAGCGAAATAGTTTTCGTTCGATTTCAGAAAGGTCTACCGCCGTCCCGTTTACGTATACCGCGTCCATTTTGATCATTACCGGCCCGACGTTGGTGACGGGCTCGGCCGGCGCTGGCATGGTACGGCGAACGATTGCTTTGGCGCGAAGGATTAGTTCTTGGGGCGAAAACGGTTTCGCAATGTAGTCGTCGGCTCCCGCCTCAAGGCCAGCAACGCGCTGCGCGGTGTCACCAAGCGCTGTGAGCATAATGATGGGCACATCCGAGCTCGCTCGAATCCGTTTGGCGAGGGTTGCTCCGGAAATGTCGGGCAGCATGAGGTCGAGGATTACGAGGCTAACCGGCCGGCTTTGGAAGAGTTGCCATGCGTGGGCAGCGTCGTGCGCGGTGACTGTGTCAAACCCGGCTGTTTCGAGGGCGAAGCTGACAATTTCTGTCATTTGCCTCTCGTCATCGACAACGAGTGCAAGGTATTTCATTTGCGCTTCCTAACCGGCTGCGTTGGAGTGTTTGGCAGGAGAACGTGAATGGACGTTCCGCGCCCCCACAGGCTATCTACAAGCACTTCTCCGCCGTGAAGTGTAACGATTCTATCGACGATTGCGAGGCCGAGGCCGGCGCCCTGCCCGGCGGGTGTTTGTCCGTTTGCTCCGAGTTGCTGGAATGGAACGAAGAGTGAGTCTCTTTCGCTGGGGTTGATTCCGGAGCCGAGGTCACGAACTTCGATGCACCTGCTATTCGCGCTGGGGTAGGTGTGAACAAGGATTTGGCTGTCCGCTCCTGCGTGACGCACAGCGTTATTGATGAGGTTCCAAAGCACGTGTTTTATTAGGGCAGGATCGGCGGTGATGGGAAGCGGTTCGCCAGAGTCGGTCAGGAGGATCGGAAAGTCGTGGATTGAGCGCATCTCTCGGGCCGTGTCGCGAGTAAGCTCACGGAGGTCAAAATTTTCGAGTGCAAGGTACCCCTCACCCGCATCGAGTTTGGCAAGTGTGAGGAAGTCTTCTGCGGTTGTGATGGCATGTTCAGCGTTGGCTTGGATGGTTTTGGTGAACTGTTTTTGCTCTTCGGTGAGGGGGCCTGCTGATTCAAGGAGCTCAGCCGCCCCTTTGATGAGAGAAAGGGGCGTGCGTATTTCATGGGCCAGCACATCCATACTCGGAACAACTGTCGCGCCGCTGCTTGGCTTTTTATTCTTTCGGTGCTCGCGCCATGCAAACGGTATGAGAATCGTCGATATGAGCGCGATCAGGCCCAGAGAGCAGAGCCAAATGTTTAATGAGGGCGTAACTAAGATCACCGTACCTATCTTTGCATCTAGATGAGTTTTGCGCGAGTAATCCGCAGAATATAGCTGTTTGGGGCGGGGCTGTGTTGGTTTTGCCAAAAGCTAGAATGTCCGTTAAGCTTGTCGATGTTCGTTAAACGACACTTACGCGGATGTGGCTCAGTTGGTAGAGCATCACCTTGCCAAGGTGAGGGTCGCGGGTTCGAGTCCCGTCATCCGCTCGGGCGATTGGCGCAGCGGTAGCGCACTTCCTCGACACGGAAGGGGTCACTGGTTCGATCCCAGTATCGCCCACCATCCAAGCGGCCCGAAGGAGCCGCTTTTCTCGTTTTGCTTTGTTTTCTGCCTGTATAGGCATATAGTCCTATTGTACCCATCCGTACACGGACATCATCTGGAATCTTGGCTACTTCAGATGTGTCCGCAACACTTTGAAGGTGAAGACCTTGACTGATTCAAGATTCTTAGTATTAAAACGAGGGGTCGCACTGGCGCTGAGTGCGATGCTATTCGTGACGCTTTTGGTTTTTAATACCATTTCGTCTGCTCCCGCACAGGCAGCTGAAAGACCGTTCCCTGACTACGACTTGAGCTTTGAGTGGATCCACGGCCAGGTTGACAAAAACTGGAAGCAGGGCGATCCGGGCGATGGCTGTATAAGGTCCGATGAGAACGAAGTTACGCGGCTTTCACACTTTGGTTTCAGAGCGAAACTTAATCCATGTGATGGCGTGCGCACCACGATGAAGTTTAAATACGACACCGTTGATCCGGACATGGCTCCAACGCTTAATTTTCGCCTTGGCGTGACGTGGCAGTACACCAGAAGAAGTGACAACGATCCTTATACCTGGAAGCCGGTCGAGAACTTCACGATGGACGGCAAACCGGTACCAGCCGAAAAATATGACCCATCCAGTCAAGATAGCGTGGTCGTGAAGAACAACGACGGGTCATGGAGGCACCTGGGTAACAATAACCCGCGAGATTTCTTCGAACCAGTGCACGTAGTGTTCGACGACGAATTTTATAACGATGAGGAACACACGTTCCAGTGGGACGCTTACCTGCCTGCCGATGGAGATCATGCGGGTATGTCTATTGGGACCGGTTCTACTGGCGATACGCAAGGTGGTTCGATTGGCGCAAAGGCAAACGGCCTGTACGTGAGCATTCCAGCCTACGCCGACTATCGCTATGTTCTCGATTCTGAATACCGTGCGGTACAGAATGTCGACGAAGAGGCAAAAATTCCGAATCGACGCCAGTCATTCTGGTCCGGCCCGATCGAGGGATCTACTTACACCACCATTACATGTTTGGAAGATCAGCTGCTAGAGCCTGTGATGGCGCAGCAGAGCATCACCGACATCTACCCCGAGTTAGCTGGGGTAGTGGAGAATCCGGGAGAAGTTAAGTTCCAAGATGGATCTGGGAATTATGCACTAGCGCGTTACCCGTACGAGTTTTACGTAGGGCAACCAGGAAACTGGACGTCGCTCTCGGGTTTGACAATGATGAATTGGGATAGTGAGTCGAAAACGTTCATGCCCTACGGGGAAAAGAACATTCCTTACAAGCCGACTTTTGAGTCCGTGAGGAAGGATATCCCGGGTTATACATACGTTGACAACGACCTGCCTATCCTTAAAGACGGGCGCATGGATATGCCTGGTTATGTTAAGTCCGAGGCGCCAAACTTCGAGCTGTCGTATCACAAGACGCCGGGCGTAGAGACCCAGCACATGTATTTCACCTACAAGAAGAATCCGGGCACGTTCAAGCTCTCTAAGCAGGATGGGGACGGCACCGCTCTGGCAGGTGCACACTTTGAGCTATATCAGCTGGTCAACGATAAACCATCCCCCTGTGGTGTTGAACCAGATTTGACCAATACGGAAGAGATTACCGTTTGCCCGGTGCGCACCCCGTCCTCACCGAGTGAACTACAGGAGATGCTCAATACCGCCCCAGCCAACTGCGAAACCAAGCTGGTTCGCAAGGTCGTGCTAGAAGGCTTTAACGCAGATGGTTCGTTTACCACTGGAGCAGATGGTACGTTTACGCCCGAAGGAGAACCTGCCCTGGAGCCGGGCAATTACTTTGCGCGCGAAATTAGTGCCCCTAAGGATTATGAGATCCTGAATGAGTACACTCCATTTGAGGTTCCTTTGCAGACTGAACAGGACGATGAGGGCAATCCCGTGGCGGTTCCTGTAGACGTAAGCGTCAAGAACTACAAGACTCCGCCTCCTCCAACCACAGAGCCGAGCACTGAGCCAACCACTCCGCCTACTCCGCATCTGCCAAAGACCGGTGTAGCGCCCCTGTGGCCTGCTGCAGTGATTCTGCTTGTAGCAGGAGCGGTTCTCACTGTCGTTCGGAGGAAGAACGCGCAGTAACGGTATGTATGCGGCGTGAATCGTAGCGACGCCAAATGAATCGGGTGCCTGGTATCTACCGGGCACCCGATTCTTAATTACAGAACCCGCTGTTTGCAGAGGGCTCCTGCGATAGTTAGGACAGCCTACTCATGCTAGAAAGCCAGATTTTCGTATATGACAATGTGGCTATGCATTCCGTTTTTAAGTTCTTCAAGTCGTACCCGCAAGTTGGTGCAACGCTATTTGTTGGTGTAACGGCCGGCCTCCTTGAGCTTGGCAATGTGGGCTGGGTGCGCTGGTACGTATCCGCGTTCGCTCTTGTAATGGCCCTGATCCTCGCGTGGGACATGGTGAAGGAAATTGTGGGAGGCGCCTGGGGCGTAGACCTTCTGGCCATAACTGCGATAATCTCCACGGTTTTGGTGGGCGAGTATTGGGCCGCCCTGATCGTTTGCCTCATGCTCTCGGGCGGTGAGGCGTTGGAAGACTTCGCCGGTAACAGAGCGAGGTCCCAGCTAACGGGTCTCTTGGAGGGCGCGCCTACCGTCGCCCATGTATTAGATGACGCCGGGGTGCCCAAGGACGTGCCGATCGAAGAAGTTGAACTCGGTGCTCGCCTGCTTGTACGTCCAGGTGAAGTGGTGCCAGTGGATGGCGTATTGGAGTCCGATTTTGCTCTGACTGAGGAATCCTCGCTGACTGGAGAGCCTCTTCCGGTGGAACGCCGCAAGGGAGATGAGCTGCTTTCTGGCGGCGTTAATGGCGCGGATGCGATCATTATGACCGCTACAGCGGTTGCAGCACAGTCGCAGTATCAAAAGATCATTGAGCTTGTTCGACAGGCGCAGGATTCTCAGGCGCCGGCGGTGCGCCTGGCGGATAAGGTTGCGGTTCCATTCACCGTGTTCGCATTCATCATTGCTGGCATTGCCTACTGGATTTCGGGCGACGTAGTTCGCATCGCTGAGGTGCTCGTTGTAGCAACGCCGTGCCCGCTCCTCATTGCGGCGCCGGTCGCATTCCTGGGCGGCATGAACCGTTCGGCGAAGGAAGGCATCATTATCAAAGATTCGGGCACGCTTGAGCGCCTTTCAAAAATCAACACGGTTGCAATGGATAAGACGGGCACTCTTACTTTTGGTGACCCGCAGCTCTCTCACATTTACGTGGCGGAGGGTGTTGACGGGGCAGAACTGTTCTCCATGGTTGCTGCCGTTGAAAGCTACTCCGCACACGTCCTTGCTTCTGCGATTATTGCGGCTGCAAAACAGCTGGACATTCAGGTGCCTTTAGCGCAAAACGTTACCGAGACAACCGGCAAGGGTGTTACTGGAGAGGTACTTGGTCACAAGGTAGAGGTTGGCTCTGGTTCGTGGCTAAGTGATGGCATGAAACAAGTGAAGCTCCATTCTGGGCAGATACTGGTCCACGCGCGCGTTGATGGTAAGTGGGCGGGCGCGTTTAGCCTGGAAGATAAGGTGCGTCCAGACGCGGCCACCACGGTTGCAGCTTTCAAAGACTTTGGCGTAGAACACGTCATGATGATTACCGGTGATGGTGAGGAAACTGCGAAATCCATTGCCGGCATGGTTGGTATTGATGAGGTCCGCTACTCCCTGCTTCCCAAGCAGAAAGTTGACGCAGTGAAATCGGCTAAACATCCGGTTGCGGCGGTAGGCGATGGTGTTAACGATGCTCCCGTCCTAGCAGTTGCAGATGTTGGCATCGCAATGGGGGCGCGAGGCTCATCCGCAGCTTCTGAATCTGCCGATGTGGTTGTGATGCTTGATGACATTTACCGTGCCGCGAGGTCTGTCGCCATCGGTAAGCGAACAATGAGGGTTGCCATGCAAGCGATTGGTATTGGCGTGGGCCTTTCGATAATCCTCATGTTGATCGGTGCAACCGGCATGATGCCGGCTGTAGTTGGCGCGTTCATGCAAGAAATCATCGATTTGGCATGCATTTTGTGGGCACTACTGGCAGCTCGCCCCGGTAAGGACGAGACACCAATCGACGAAGTGCTGAAGAAGTTCGATGAAGAAGGAAGCAGCACAAAGCTGAGTTCTCTACAGTCTTTAATCGTCGAGCCCTAGGCTTGTTGCGCGGATTTGTTCTACTGAAATAAATCGCGTAAAGTAGCGCATGCACCAAATAGCAACGTGCTAAATGGTGCGTCCAGTACGCGGATGTGGCTCAGTTGGTAGAGCATCACCTTGCCAAGGTGAGGGTCGCGGGTTCGAGTCCCGTCATCCGCTCTGTTGGGGCCAGGTCGCTGGTAATCCAACTTTGGTGGGTTGGCCGAGTGGTTAGGCAGCGGCCTGCAAAGCCGTATACACCGGTTCGAATCCGGTACCCACCTCGGGCGATTGGCGCAGTGGTAGCGCGCTTCCTTCACACGGAAGAGGTCACTGGTTCGAACCCAGTATCGCCCACCAATACTTTCTCCTTCCTTGCCTTATTGCGACGGTCTATTCCAAACCGGTTTAACATGTAGCATTGTTGAAGCATCTGTAGACGGGGAGTTCCATGACGTATGAGTTGATTCGCATCTCGGCTGAAGAAATGAAAGTTAAGGCAGCTGGCGTGAAGCCTCTTCCAGTCGAGCAATCTGGTGCATGGGACGATTTTGAAACGCGGGTTGGCCGCAAGGTTTTCGGTCGTTATGAGTTTGTGA
The DNA here is from genome assembly GCF_001813085.1 of Actinomyces sp. HMSC065F11. Classification (NCBI taxonomy): domain Bacteria; kingdom Bacillati; phylum Actinomycetota; class Actinomycetes; order Actinomycetales; family Actinomycetaceae; genus Actinomyces; species Actinomyces sp. HMSC065F11. The sequence goes on along the minus strand of NZ_KV811465.1, from coordinate 108,923 downwards.
AATCCGGGCGGACTATCGCACTAATTTCCCTAACTGAACACGATATTCGCGGCGTGAAGTTCCTGTGGGCAAAAAAAGGCCCCGTTTGGTTGCGTTCGCAGTCGCCTGACAACGAGGCTGCGCTCCGTGAGGCACTTGTCTTAGAGGTCAAGAAACGTGATCCAAAGGTTGCGTTCGTGCGCCTGCACGCGAGGTATTCGGCTCCGGATCTGAAAGAGCTGATTAATACGATGTCCTATGACAGGACGGTCCTCATCGACACGTGCGGTGGCGATATGGAAAAAATGCTTGCCGCAATGCCTAAGGAGGGGCGTCGCTCTATGCGTCGCTCGTTCAAACGCGCGCAAGAGGGGGGAGCTCAGGCGGTTGACCTCACCGATATTGACCGCGAGGCTTTCAATGAGATTTACGATGTCATTGCAGAGACGGCGAATCGAAATGGTTTCTCGATTCACCCGATCAGCGTGTACTGGAACATGCTGGACGCGCTTCGCCCGAATCACGCGCGTCTGTACGGGGTGCGCTACGAGGGTGCCATAGTCGCTTGGGTAATGGTTGTTATGAATGACGGCGAAGCCGCAGCCTACTATGGCGCGCACTCTAGCGCGGGTAGGCAAGTGCTGGCCAGCGAGTACTTGGATTGCTGGACAACTCTGGAGCTGGGCAAAGAGGGCATCGTTAGCCTTGACCTCATGGGCGTGGATTCAACACGGTTCCCTGAACTGTATGAGCTCGGCATATACAAGCGTCGCTTCGCCGCGGCTGCGACCGAGGTCGATGGTGCATGGGATCTTCCAGTTCATCCTGTCCTTTACGATGGGTTGCGCATCGCGAAGCAGGGGAAACGGGCCTATACGGGTGCGCGAGCCCTGGGTGAAAAGCTCCTCAACAAGGTTCGATAGCCGGCTACCTTTTACACTGGACCGTGCGAGCGCGGTACGATAACAACTAGTAATTCGTTTGGAAGATTATTAGGAGTTCTCGTGGCCGAAATCAGGGCGCAAATTGATGGTGAAGAAGTCTCTTTTGAGGCGGGTACCACCGGTACGGAGTTCTTCAAGGATCAGCGCACGATTATCGCGATGCGAGTAAACGGCGAGGCTAAGGATCTGTACCTGGAGATTCCGCAGGGCGCTACCGTCGAAGGCATTGATATCAGCTCTGACGAAGGTTTGGCCATTTTGCGTCACTCGTGTACGCACGTAATGGCACAGGCGGTACAGGACATCAACCCGCAGGTTAACTTGGGAATCGGTCCGCCGGTCAAGGATGGCTTCTACTACGATTTCGGCAACGTATACCCATTTACCCCCGAGGATCTCAAAGAGATCGAGAAGCGCATGAAGCGGATCGTGAAGGAGGGCCAGGTTTTCCGCCGCCGCGTCGTGTCTGCAGAGGAAGCCGAGGCTGAACTGGCTGATCAGCCGTATAAGCTTCACCTCATCTCATCAAAGGGGAATACAGACGCCGAGGGAGCTTCTGTTGAGGTCGGGGGCAGTGAGCTCACGATGTACGACAACCGCAATCGCAAGGATGAGACGGTTTGGACCGACCTTTGCCGCGGCCCACACATTCCTAATACGAAGCTGATCGGAAACGGCTTTAAGTTGATGAAGACTTCGGCCGCTTACTGGCTGGGTAACCAGGCCAACGATCAGCTGCAGCGTATTTACGGTACTGCATGGCCATCGAAGGATGAACTGACGGCTTACATCACCCGTCTTGAGGAAGCTGAGAGGCGTGATCACCGCAAGCTGGGCAACGAGCTTGACCTGTTCTCGTTCCCGGACGAGGTTGGGTCCGGTTTGGCCGTATTCCACCCGAAGGGCGGCATTGTCCGCATGGAGATGGAGGAATACTCACGCAGGCGTCATATTGAGGCCGGCTATGACTTCGTGTACACGCCGCACATCACCAAGGGTGCGCTTTTTGAGAAGTCGGGCCACCTGAGCTGGTACAAGGACGGTATGTATCCGGCTATGCACCTGGACGAGGTTGTTGATGAAGAGACCGGAAAGGTTGTGAAGGAGGGGCAGGACTATTACCTGAAGCCGATGAACTGCCCTATGCACAATCTGATTTTTGCGTCGAAGGGGCGTTCTTACCGCGACCTCCCACTACGTCTGTTTGAGTTCGGCACGGTTTACCGATACGAGAAGTCGGGCGTGGTCCATGGCCTCGCGCGCGGGCGCGGGTTTACCCAGGATGATGCGCACATCTACTGCACGCGTGAACAGATGAAGGATGAGCTAACCGGTCTCCTTGAGTTCGTACTGGACTTGCTTCGCGATTACGGCCTCGATGATTTTTACTTGGAGCTGTCCACGAAGGATCCGAACAAGTTTGTAGGTGACGATGCGACGTGGGAAGAGGCAACTCGTACGCTCGAAGAAGTAGCTACGGCTTCGGGTTTGGATCTAGTTCCAGATCCGGGCGGTGCAGCATTCTACGGCCCGAAGATTTCAGTACAGGCTAAGGATGCTATCGGTCGCACTTGGCAAATGTCGACGATCCAGTTGGACTTCAACCTGCCCGAGCGTTTCGAGCTGGAGTACACGGCGGCTGATGGTACGCGCAAACGTCCGGTGATGATTCACCGCGCTCTGTTTGGCTCCATCGAGCGTTTCTTTGCTGTCCTCACTGAACACTACGCGGGTGCTTTCCCGGCGTGGCTCGCTCCCGTACAGGTTCGGGCGATTCCGGTTGCCGACGTCTTCACGGACTACTTGGAGGAAGTCGCGGGCAAGCTCCGTGCGCAAGGCATTCGCGTAGAAGTGGACAAGTCGGATGACCGTTTTGGTAAGAAGATCCGCAACGCGTCGAAGGATAAGATTCCATTCACTTTGATTGCGGGCGGTGAGGACGCAGAGGCCGGCGCGGTTTCATTCCGCTTCAGGGATGGTTCGCAAGACAACAACGTACCCGTTGACGAGGCAGTAGCACGCATTGTCACAGCGGTGAAGGAACGGCGAAATAACTGATGGAGGTAGAAAGCTCACTTCAGTTTGCGGGGGTCCCGGACGCATTCCAGCGTCTGTGGACGCCGCACCGCATGGCGTATGTTGAGGGCGAAGAAAAGCCGGCAACGACCAGTAGCTGCGACTGCCCCTTTTGTCGCGCGCCTTCGCTAAGCGATGAAGAGGGCCTGATTGTTCATCGAGGTGAGCACGCGTTCGTCCTCATGAATCTATTCCCATATAACTCCGGCCACCTACTGGTATGCCCCTATAGGCATATTTCGCTGTATCCGGACATAAGCGTGGAAGAGCGCAATGAGATTGCGGAGCTAACCGTGCGCGCGATGGAGGTACTCACCACGGCAGTGGGGGCGCAGGGCTTCAATCTGGGGATGAATCAGGGCGAGGTAGCGGGCGCAGGTATTGCGGCGCACCTGCATCAGCACGTTGTACCCCGGTATAAGGGGGATGCGAACTTCTTGCCCGTGATTGGGCAGACCAAGGCTGTGCCGCAGCTGATTGAGGATGCGAGGCAGATTCTGGTTGCAAACTGGGAGCGTGTGTAATGCTCGGAAACCACGGTAGAAGACTGGTAAAGCAGGTTTTCACCGGGCCAGCCAAGTTGCTTGCTCGCCTTGGCGTCACGCCGAACCAGGTGACGGTAGTGGGTACGGTCCTATCTATCGCGGCTGCAGTAGGCCTTTTAGGAACGGGCAAATGGATAATCGGGCCAGTCGTGCTGGCAGTTATCCTGTTCGCAGATTCGCTTGACGGAACTCTCGCGCGGCTGACCGGTAGTTCATCTACCTTTGGGGCCTTCCTCGATTCCACTCTTGACCGGCTCAGTGATGGTGCCGTGTTTGGCTCCCTCACTTTTGCGATTGCCGCGCACTACACTCCTTCCTCGGAGAGAACCTGGGCGTTCATAGCTGGCCTCATTTCAATGATTGGCGCGGTGACGGTTTCATATGCTCGAGCCCGAGCCGAGGCTGTGGGTGCGCAGGCCAAAGTGGGTATTGCGGAGCGTACGGACAGGCTAATCGTCGGACTTGTGGGCGCGTTCCTGGTTGGCTTGGGCCTGCCACTTTGGGTCATGGCGCTCGCCCTCACCTGGGTTGCTTTTGCTTCACTCTTTACAGTGGCCCAGCGCATTTTCGCTGTGAAGCGGGAGCTGAGCGGTAAGTGAGCCACGGCCTCGTTACAACTTTTAAGGCGCTCGAACGCGTACCCCCGCGAGTAGCGGCGGGCCTTGGTCGAGGTAGCGGCGTTGTAGCCTCGTTATTTGACTCCAAGTCCAAACGGCAACTGATTGCAAACCATCAGCGCCTTAGCGATAAGCTGTTGTATGGCGCGCATATTCGCGAGGCATTTGCATCCTATTTTGAAATGTTCGCCCAGTCTCCCTCGCTGCCCGGGTGGAGCAAAGCGCGGATTTCACGAAGCGTGTTCGTTGACGACGATCTCACTCAAGCGGTTGCCCAAGAGGACGGTCCCATCGTTATCGCGATGACCCACGGGGGAAATTGGGATTTAGCTGCGGCGTTCGCCTCGTTTCATCTTGCCCCCGTCGTTACGGTTGCAGAGGTCCTCGAGCCACCGGAGTTATTTAACTACTTTGTGGAAAGCCGCGCAGCGTTTGGCATGAAGGTGTTTCCCGCAAAACGGGGTGTGTTTGAACAGTTGCGTGAATACGTGCGGGGCAAGCGTGTGATGGTTCCTCTGCTTGCAGATAGAGACATTTCTGGTAGCGGCATTGAAGTGGACTTTGGCGGCCACAGGGCACTAGTTGCGGCTGGACCAGCTGCCCTTGCGAGCCAGTTGGACGCTCCGCTATTTGCCCTGCACATGAGCCGCCTGCCGGGTCGGGAAGCAACCTATCATCTGCATGCCAGACAGGTGCAGGTTACCGGCGATGTACCGGCTGACACACAGCGTTGGGTGGACGCTATTGTGCCGCTCATTCGATCGAACCTTGCGGATTGGCACATGATGCAACCGCTGTTTGTAGAGGATTTGGATCCCGCGCGGCTCGCTCGCGCCAGGGAGCGTGCCAAGAGGGAGGACACGCAGTGAAGATCGGGATTGTTTGCCCGTACTCGTTTGATTCGCCTGGTGGCGTGCAATATCACGTGCATGATCTTGCAACCGAGCTTATTCGTCGCGGGCACGAGGTAAGTGTGCTTGCTCCGGTTGAAAAAGCTGAAGTTCCCGATTTTGTTTGTAAGGTGTCTGGGTCTTACTCGGTGCCTTACAACGGTTCGGTTGCCCAGTTGTCCCTTAGCCCCAAGGCGGTGAGTGAAACCAAATCATGGCTTGAAGAGGGCAAGTTCGATGTTGTGCATATTCATGAGCCTCTAGCACCCTCGATCTCGCTGATTGCCTTGGCAAGTTCCAAAAGCCCAATCGTTGCCACGTTCCACACTTCAATGGTGAAATCGAGATCATTGAAGCTGGCCGTCCCGATTCTGCGTCCGCTACTCGATCGCATTAGCGGGCGGATCGCAGTGTCTAACGAAGCACGCCGAACTCTCATTGAGCACCAGGGCGGTGACGCGGTTATCATTCCCAACGGGGTTTATCGCGAGCCGTTTGCAAATGCTCCCGATATTGAAAAGTGGAAGGGCACGCGCCAGCGTCCCACCCTGTTTTGGATTGGACGCATCGATGAACCGCGCAAGGGATTGCACGTGCTTGCCGGCGCAATAGACGAGGTTGTGGCCCGGCATCCGAATGTCCGCTTCATTATTGCTGGGCGCGGCGATGATGCGCCGGTGCGCGAGCTGATGGAGAGGTACCCGGACAACGTCGAGTTTGCAGGGGACGTGGATCCACAGACTCGCAACTCGCTCTATCACGGGGCAACCGCCTATATAGCACCGCAAACTGGAGGAGAGTCGTTTGGGATCGTCCTGGTTGAAGCAATGTCGGCCGGAACGCTGGTGATTGCTTCCGATATTGAGGCTTTTCGCCTCGTGCTCAATGGGGGAGCTCTGGGGCGCTTATTCACTTCGGCTGACTCTGCCGATTTAGCGCGGGTTATTAACGACGTCCTCGCCCGCCCTGAAGAGGCTGCCCGGTTGGCCGCAACGGGGCACGAGGCGTCGAAGATGTACGACTGGGGTGTGGTTACGGACAAGATCCTCGCGGTATATGCCACCGTGGTTGGAACTGCCAGTGTGGAGGTGGAGAACACGGATACGCTGATAGATTCGTTGCGCCAGTATTTTGCTAGCAGAAGGGATTAGCCATGGGAGTAAAGGTTTTGCCTGTAACCCTGGTATTGCTTGTGCTGGTGGGACTGTGGCTGGTTTTGCGAGCGCGGCGAGTAGACCGCTTGCATAGGCAGGTGGAGCAGGCTCGAGTGGTCATGTTCAACCATTTGAAGACCCGCCGGCAAATCCTCAAAACCGCGTTGAACGATGGTTCTTTTGGGGCCGATTTCCCATCCGACGAGTTAGCACAGTTACTTGCAACGGCGCCGGCAGGGCAAAGCGGCCACACGGGAGCAAGCGAATCTGATATTTCAGCCTGGCTCGTGCGGGTTTGGGACCAAGTTGAGCGCGAGAATCCGCAGATTGCCCAAAAACTGCGCACCAATGGCTTCGAACTACGGGCGGCAAGGCGTTTTTATAATCAGCAGGTAGCGCAGGTGGTAAGGCTGCGTTCACAGACGGACGTGCGGATGTTCCATCTTGCTGGGCGCGCGCCAATGCCTGAACCGTTTGACTTCGACGATGAGGCTCCTCGTGCTTGAAAAAGAGTACGAATGGCCGATTGGTGAGGATGGATTACCAACTCGCCATGCGGCTCGAGTCATTTTGATTGACGAGGCGGGCCGCGTGCTACTTGTGCACGGTCATGATGCAAATGATTTGGATCACTCTTGGTGGTTCACGGTGGGCGGCGGCTTAGAAGCGGGGGAGAGCCATCGCGAAGCGGCGGTGCGCGAGTGTTTTGAGGAAACGGGCATCAAGTTGGATGCGTGTGATCTGGAAGGCCCGGTCATTTGCAGGGATGCGAAAATGTTCTTCGCTGACCGCACGCGTAGGCAAATCGAACAGTTCTTTATAGCTCACGTGGCCGCGGTGGAGTTGGACTATTCGCATTGGAGTAACGACGAGCGCAACCTACTTGATGAAATGCGCTGGTTTCATGTGGACGGGGTAATGGAGCTGTGCGGGAGAGAGAATATTTTCCCCAGCCAGTTGCCGCACTTGCTGGCGAAATGGCGAGATAACGAAGGCGTGCGTTCTTGCGTTAAAATCGATGAGTACAATGAAACGTAACTAAGCGGTTAAAACAGTTTTGGGAGGTTCTTCATGTCAGGGCATTCAAAGTGGGCAACTACCAAGCACAAGAAGGCTGCAATTGACGCGAAGCGCGGCAAGCTTTTTGCTCGTCTTGTAAAGAACATTGAGGTAGCGGCTCGCACGGGTGGTGGCGATCCGGATGCTAACCCAACCCTTTACGATGCTATTCAAAAGGCAAAGAAGAACTCGGTTCCCAACGACAACATTGAACGCGCGCGCAAGCGCGGTTCGGGTGAAGAAAGCGGTGGCGCTGACTGGGAAACCATCATGTATGAAGGTTATGGTCCCAATGGCGTCGCAGTTCTAGTTGAGTGCTTGACCGATAACCGCAACCGCGCCGCGTCGGATGTGCGCGTTGCTTTCACGCGTTCGGGTGGCTCGCTTGCCGATCCGGGTTCGGTTTCGTACCTGTTTGCTCGTAAGGGCATTATTGAGGTGCCTAACCAGGGCGATACGGATGAAGACTCGATCCTCATGGCCGTGCTTGATGCAGGCGCTGAAGAGGTAGAGGTCCAGGGCGATGAATTCCGCATCTTGTGTCAGCCAAATGATTTGGTGGCCGTCCGCACCGCTTTGCAGGAGGAGGGCATCGACTACAACTCGGCTGAGGTTGGTTTTGTGCCTTCCACCAAGGTGGAGCTGGAAGCTGAAGGCGTGCGCAAGATCATGAACATGATTGATGCTTTGGAAGAGTCTGACGACGTGCAGGATATCTACACCAATTTCACGGCTTCCGACGAAGTACTAAAGGAATTCCAAGAGGAAGAGTAGTGCGCGTACTCGGTATTGATCCGGGTTTGACCCGTTGCGGCATCGGCGTTGTTGACGTCGATGCCGCGCGTCGTACCAGGCTCGTTCACGTTGGGGTGGCCCGTAGCTCGCAGTCTTTGGCCACACATTTTCGGCTTGCAAAAATTGGGGATGAAATAGACCTCGCAATAAAAACCTACGAGCCCGAGGTAATGGCTATTGAACGCGTTTTCGCTCAGGATAACCTCCAGTCGGTAACTACAACGATGCAGGTCATGGGTGTGGCGATGCTGTGCGCGGGCAGGGCAGGGTTGCCACTCGCGATTCACACACCGTCGGAGGTGAAGGCGGCTGTCACAGGTTCGGGCACCGCTGGCAAGGCGCAGGTACAGCATATGGTTGCGCGCGTGCTTGGATTGACGAAGGTGCCTAAACCGGCTGATGCGGCGGACGCACTCGCAATCGCTATCTGTCACGCTTGGCGCGGTACGGGGCTTCAGGGCGCCGGCCAGGATGGTGATATTAATGTGTCACTGTCCGGTGGCGTGTCCGCTCGAGGCAAGATGACTGCGGCGCAGCAGCAGTGGGCAAACGCGATCGCGGCAACGCGCCGTAAGGGTGCGGTTGATCCCCGTGTCCAGGGTAAGCGTTAGGGTTGTTGCAGGACTAAAGGAGCACAATGATCTCTTCGCTAAGTGGGCAAGTGGCGTCGATCGGCCCGGATTTTGCCGTGATTAAGGCAGGGGCGTTCGGTATGCGGGTGTACATGCCCGGCCGCTCGTTGCTTGAAATTCGCCGTGGCGAAGACGTGGATGTCTATACGAATCTGGTGGTCCGTGAGGATTCGCTGACCCTGTTTGGGTTCCTCCTTGAGGACGAGTCTGAGGCGTTCGATATTTTGCAAGGGGTTTCCGGTATTGGCCCGAAGACTGCACTTGCTGCACTGAACGTGTATACGCCAGATGAGTTGCGAGGCGCTTTGGCCGCGGCTGATGAGAAGATGCTGCAGAAGATTCCGGGCATCGGCAAGAAGTCGGCGCAACGCATGATTTTGGAGATTGGTGACAAGCTCGGGCCGGCGAAGGGTCTTACTTTGGAGCCGCAGCCGGTGGCTGACGAGGTTGCCGATGAGGTCATTGCCGCGCTACAGAGCTTGGGGTGGCAAAAGCAGCAGGCTCAGGCTGCTGTCGATCAGTTCGCGGGTAGCGGTTTGAATGCCTCCGACATGTTGCGCGCCGCGCTGGTCAACCTGGGAGGTAACCGTGGATGAGAATACTGATCGTATAGTGGGCGCGGACGCGGGCGATATAGAGCGCGCAGCAGAAGCCGCTCTACGCCCAAAGCAGCTTGAAGACTTTATTGGCCAGCAAACGGTTCGCGCGCAGCTTGACCTGGTTCTTTCTGCTGCACATCACCGCAACACGACGCCCGATCACATTTTGTTGGCGGGCCCTCCCGGGCTTGGTAAAACAACGCTCGCAATGATTGTGGCAAACGAGATGAACTCTTCGCTGCGGCTCACCTCCGGGCCTGCGATTCAGCATGCTGGGGACCTCGCCTCGATCCTGTCCGGATTGCAGGAGGGCGATATCTTGTTCATCGACGAGATTCACCGCCTTGCCCGCACTGCAGAAGAGATGCTTTACCTGGCAATGGAAGATTTTCGCGTAGACATTATCGTGGGCAAGGGTCCAGGAGCCACGTCAATTCCGCTCACCCTCCCGCCATTCACCGTGGTGGGAGCAACCACCAGGTCCGGCCTGCTTCCCGCCCCTTTGCGCGATCGCTTTGGTTTCACTGCGCACCTGGAGTACTACGAGGCAGATGAACTCGAACTTGTGGTAAAACGCTCGGCAAACCTGCTTGGGGCACGTTTGGATGAGCGAGCGGGCGCAGAGATCGCGCGTAGATCCAGGGGAACACCGCGCATTGCGAATAGGTTGCTCCGCCGTGTCCTTGACTATTCGCAGGTGCACGGCGACGGGCATATTGATCTTGAGTCCACGAGGGCGGCCCTGGAACTGTTCGAGGTGGATCCGCAGGGATTGGACAGGTTGGACCGCGCCGTGTTGGAGGCGTTAGTGCGCCGTTTTGGGGGCGGTCCGGTGGGGCTTGCAACGCTGGCTGTTACGGTTGGAGAAGAGCCGGAAACTGTTGAGACCGTGGCGGAGCCTTACTTGGTGCGGGAAGGTTTCATGATTCGCACCCCGCGCGGCAGAGCGGCAACCGCTCAGGCGTGGAACCATATGGGACTTACCCCGCCAGAGCCGGGAACGCTATTCGACGGTTAAAAGCGCGAATGTGACCAAACGCGAACTTCTTATGGGTACTAGAAGGGTGCATTTGGGCGGCAATAACAATAGAATCACCTAGGATACAAACGATATTTAGGAGTCGACCCTTGGAATTCATGATCATCCTTCTCATCATGCTCGCTGTGTTGATGTTTATGTCTTCGCGTGGAAGAAAGAAGCAGCAGGAGCAGCTCGAGAAGATGCACGACGAGATTGGCATTGGCTCTTGGGTCCGTACCGCTTCTGGGTATTACGGCATCGTGTCGGATATTGATGGTGACGTTTACATTCTGCAGTCGCCGAGCGGTGACGAAACATATTGGGATCGCCGCGCTATCGCGATGGCAGCTGAGCCTCCGTTTGAGTCCACTCTTGCGGGTGATGACGAGAACGTAGACGAGGTGGGCGAGATCACCGCACAGCCCGAAGAAGAGGCCGCTGTGGAACCTGTGCAAGAGGATTTGCCAGAAGCGCCGGTGCAGGATACGGACGGCGGCGAAGAGGACGCCGAGGACATTTGGGATGACTCCTTCACTAAGTCGGATAAGCCTCGCGAAGAGAACTAGGTGCCAGTTTTAGGCGCAAGAAAATAACAAGGAACCAAAGTGGCTAAGAAAGCGAGTAGACCCGGGCGTAAGTTGATGAGCCTTGGGATCCTCATAATAATTGCATTAATAACGCTCGGAATTGGGTCTGCACGCGGTAGTGCGAGCATGGTGCCCGGCCTTGCACTCGATTTGCAAGGTGGTACGCAGCTGATCTTGACGCCTACTCCGCAAGAGGGCGAGGACATTAAGGATGTCACCGTCGCTCAGGAGGACCTGGATCAGGCTATCGAGATCATCCGCAAACGTATTGACGCATCCGGCGTTGCTGAGGCTGAGATCACGAGCCAGGCGGGGCGCAACATTGTTGTGGCGCTGCCCGGTGAGCCTAGCGAGGAAACTTTGAACCTCGTGCGCTCGTCTGCAGTTATGAGGTTCCGTCCGGTCCTTGCTGCGGGTGATCCCGCGGTTGTTGACCCGGAGAAATACAAGAACGCTCAATCGGGGGAAGGCACGGATCAGAACGTGACTGACCCCAGCGCGCAGCCCTCAGAAACTGAGCCCGCAGAAGAACAGGCCGAGCCTACGGCTGCTGAGGGACCGGATTTGTCGCAGCTGACACCGGAAGAGCTTGCTAATACCCTCGCGGATACGAACAAGGACGGCGAGATTTCCGATAAGCCGGTGGCTGAGCCGAAGGATAATTCGGATCCGAACTGGGTTACCGAGCAGGTTCTGCATACTTTCTTTACCACGGACTGTAAGGCGCCCGAACAGCGCGCGAAGGGATCGGTTGACGATCCGGCGCAACCACTGGTTGCCTGCGATGTTGAGGGAAACGAGAAGTACATTCTCGGCCCGGTTGATCTTGAAGGTATTCACCTAACTTCTGCAACGGCGGGCATGAACCGAAATGAGCAGGGCCAATCCACAGGTAAGTGGATTGTTTCGCTTCAGTTCGACAAGGAAGGTACTGACATCTTCGCGGATGTCTCCAAGCGTCTGGTAGATCTACAATCGGTTGATCCCACGCGTAACCGCTTCGCAGTGGTGTTGGACGGCAACGTGATTTCCGCTCCGCGCATGAACAGCGTTATTCCGAACGGTTCGGCGCTTATCGAAGGTAACTTCACCGCAGATTCGGCCCGCGCTTTGGCTAATCAGCTCCAGTTCGGTTCGCTCCCGCTTAACTTCACGGTTGAGTCCGAGCAACGCATCTCCGCAACGCTTGGCGCGGATCACCTGCGCACTGGCCTCTTAACCGGCATTATCGGCCTCGTGCTCGTGTTGCTGTACCTGATTTGGCAGTACCGCGGCTTGTCGATACTTGCAGGTGGCTCGCTCATTGCAGCGGGTGTGATCGTCTATACGCTCATTACGCTCCTTTCATGGTTGATGGGATACAGACTTTCCCTGGCTGGCGTGGCCGGTCTGATCGTGTCGGTTGGTATTACCGCAGACTCGTTCATCGTCTACTTTGAACGTATTCGTGATGAGGTGCGGAGCGGACGCCCGTTGGTTTCGGCTGTGAGCGAAGGCTGGGATCGTGCAAAGCGTACGATTATCGTCTCTGACTTTGTGAACCTCCTGGCTGCTGCAGTCCTATACTTCTTGGCAGTTGGCGGCGTGCAGGGCTTTGCGTTCACGCTGGGCCTAACCACCCTCGTCGACCTTGCAATCATCCTGTGGTTCACCCACCCGCTTATGGAACTCCTCGTTCGCACCGAGTTCTTTGGCGGTGGTCACAAGCTCTCCGGTCTTGATCCAGAGCATCTGGGCGCTAAATCTGCTGCGATTTACGCAGGCCGAGGTCGCTTCCGTGAGCCGAAGCGAAATGAGAAGCACGCAAAGACCGCGGACCAGCCGGGACGTAAGTCGATTGCCCAGCAGCGTCGTGAGGCTGAAGAATCGGCAAAGATGGAAGCCGAGGCGGCAGTGGTTGACACCGCCGAGGATGCCTCCACGAAAGAGGAGGGGAAGTAACAATGAGTATGGCTTCATGGGGCAATGCCCTATATGCGGGAGAGAAGTCCTACCCGTTCATTAAGAACCGTAAGGTTTGGTTCGCCACGGGCGCAGTGGTGATCTTGATATCGATCCTTTTGATCACGGTTCGCGGGCTCAACCCGTCAATCGAGTTCCGCGGCGGATCTCAGTTTGCTCTCGTGCACGTACAAACCACCGAGCAGCAGCTCGCGTACGACGTGATGAAGGCCAACGGTGTAGGCGAGGGTGTTAAAGTCTCCCAGCTTGGCACCGACGGCCTGCGCGTGCAAAGCCAGGACATCAGTGCGGACAAGACCGCTACTGTTCGAGCAGCCTTGGCGCAGGCTTACGGCATTTCTGAAAGTGACGTTGATGCAACCAACATCGGTCCATCTTGGGGCGCGGATGTAACCAAGAAGGCATTGCAGTCGCTCGTGATCTTCCTGGTTCTGGTGGGCGCCATGATGGCGTTCTACTTCCGTTCTTGGACGATGTCGCTGTCCGCTTTGTGGGCGCTACTTCATGACGTTTTCCTAACGGTTGGCTTCTTCAGCCTGATCCAGGTGGAAGTATCACCGGCTACGGTAATTGGATTCCTCACGATTCTCGCTTACTCCCTGTACGACACCGTGGTTGTGTTTGACCGCGTGCGTGAACTCACCCGCAACGTTACAAAGCAAACCCGCTACACGTTTGGTGAGCTCGTCAACCTGGCGGTTAACCAAACGCTCGTGCGTTCTATTAACACGTCTATCATCGCGCTCCTGCCCGTTGGGTCCATTCTGTTCCTCGGATCCTTCCTGCTTGGTGCGGGCACACTGACTGATATTTCGCTCGCCCTGTTTGTAGGCATGACGGTTGGTACTTTCAGCTCCGTGTTCATCGCGCCGGCCGTACTGGTAATGCTTGAGGGCAAGCGTGAACGCATCGGTGGCCACACCAAGAGCGTCCTAGAGGCGCGCGGGGATAAGCTAGTGAAGGTCGGCGCCGCCCCATCAGATAATGACTCGACGTTTGAGACCGTACATACGTCGAACCTCAAGCCCGGTCATCATCTGGGCCAGGCCGCACAGCCAAAGCGTAAGAAGAGGAAGTAAGGGCAATGAGTAAAGATCTACTGCGTAGTCGGATTGAACCGCTTATCAAAGACAATCTGCGGGAGATTCCTGACTTCCCGGATCCGGGTGTTCTCTTCCGCGACATTACGCCGCTGCTCGCTAATGGTGAGGCCTTCAAGGCCCTTATTGATGCGCTTGCAGGCCACTACCGCGGCCGCGTGGATGCGATCGCTGGATTGGAATCGCGAGGTTTCATCCTGGCTGCTCCGCTTGCCACCGCTCTTGGCGTGGGCATGATTACGGTGCGCAAGGCAGGGAAACTTCCCGGTCCTGTGATTGGCGTAAACTACACCCTCGAGTATGGCGAGGCTCGTATGGAGCTCCGCCCTGATTCCGTTAAGGAGGGCAGTCGCGTTCTCATCATTGATGACGTGCTCGCAACTGGCGGAACCTCCGCTGCAGCAGTTGAACTGATCAAGCAATGCGGGGCCGAGGTCGTTGAGGTGAACGTTCTACTGGAGCTTTCAGAGCTTGGAGGGCGCGCTAAGCTCGAGGGAATTCCCGTTGAAGCTGGAGTGATTTTCTAACTCTTCGCTAACACAAGCGAATACTGTATGCCCGTCCCGCATGGGACGGGCATACAGTAATTTCAAATATCATTTTGTGTTTGAGATAACATGAGGGAATGACGTCGAATACTGGTAACACAGACAGCGCTAATCCGGTAAGTGGTTCGCGCGTGCGCTCCAGCCTGCTGTGGTTCGGGTCGCGCAGACGCTCAACCGCACCCGAGATTGAGCCCCTTATCCGTGCTGTAAAGGCCTATCACCCGAAGGCTGAAACCGATGTCATTGAACGCGCATACGTAACGGCAAAGAAGTATCACGAAGGGCAGATGCGCAAGTCCGGCGAGCCGTATATTACGCACCCCGTCGCCGTTGCAACTATCCTCGCAGAGATCGGCATGACCCCTCCAACTCTCGTGGCTGCTTTGCTCCACGACACGGTTGAGGACACCGAGTATACACTCGAACAGCTCAGCGCTGATTTTGGTCAGGACATAGCACTCCTCGTTGATGGTGTGACAAAGCTAGACAAAGTGAAGTACGGGGCGGCGGCGCAGTCTGAGACGCTTCGCAAAATGATCGTGGCTATGTCTAAAGACATCCGTACGCTCTTGATTAAGCTGGGGGACCGCCTTCATAACGCCCGCACGTGGCAGTACGTGCCGCGTGAATCAGCGCAGAGGAAGGCGCGTGAGACGCTCGAGATTTACGCGCCGCTTGCGCACCGGCTGGGCATGAACACCATCAAGTGGGAACTTGAAGAGCTTTCCTTCAAAACGCTTTATCCGGAGATTTATCAAGAGATCGACCGGTTGGTCACCGAGCGTGCACCCGAGCGTGACAAATTCCTGCGTGAAGTGGTTTTAACTATCGAGGACGATCTTCGGGAGAACGGCGTGCGCGGCACGGTTTCGGGGCGGCCGAAGAACCACTATTCGATCTATCAAAAGATGATTGTGCGCGGTAAAGCGTTTGACGACATTTACGACCTCGTGGGCGTGCGAGTGCTCGTCGAGTCGGTGCGCGACTGTTACGCGGTTATCGGCGCAATTCACGCGCGCTGGCAGCCAATGCCAGGACGTTTCAAAGACTACATTGCAACGCCGAAGTTCAATCTGTATCAGTCTTTGCACACCACGGTGATGGGGCCGGGTGGGCGGCCAGTTGAGATCCAGGTGCGTACCTATGAGATGCATGATCGCGCCGAGTACGGTGTGGCTGCGCACTGGCGGTACAAGCAGGATCCTAACGCGTCGCAAACTTCGAACGCTGACTCGGACCGGATGAAGCCGGAAGAGCAGATGAACTGGTTGCGTGGTCTTATTCAAATGGAGCGGGAAACCGGTGATCCGGAAGAGTTCCTGGATTCATTGCGTTACGAAATCGCTGGCGACGAGGTGTACGTGTTCACCCCGAAGGGCGAGGTGCAGGTTCTACCAGCGGGCGCAACTCCCGTAGACTTCGCCTACGCTGTGCACACCGAGGTGGGACACACAACTGTAGGCGCACGCGTGAACGGCAAGCTTTCTAGCCTCGAATCGAAACTGGAGAGCGGCGATATCGTTGAGGTTTTCACTTCGAAGGCTCCGAACGCAGGCCCCAGCAGGGATTGGCTGAACTTCGTGGCGTCCTCGCGGGCGCGTTCAAAGATCAAAGCGTGGTTCTCCAAGGAGCGCAGAGAAGAGGCCATCGAGGCCGGCAAGGAAAAACTTGCCCGCACAATGCGCAAGCAACACCTGCCGCTACAACGCCTCATGAATCACGACACCATCGTGGGAATCGCTGCGTCCATGGGCTACCCCGACATCGGTTCGCTCTATGCGGCGATTGGGGAGGGCGGTATCTCCGCCCAGAGCGTGATGCAAAAGATCATGCAATCCCTCGGTGGGGATTTCGGAACCGAAGAAACTCTCTCCGAGGGAGTCACGCCGGGCGCTCATCAAAACAGATGGGACCCCACCACAGCCGGCTCGGACGTCCTCGTTGAAGGCATGGGCGGCGGTGACGTGTGGGTCAAGATCGCGAAGTGTTGCACACCGGTGCCAGGCGACCCGATCATCGGGTTCATTACCCGCGGGCAGGGGGTTTCTGTACACTCACCGGATTGTTCTAACGCCGTAGCGCTACAGCGCAACCATCCGGAGCGTTTCGTCAATGTCGAGTGGAGCACAAACGCATCCTCAAACTATCTGGTGAAGATTCAAATTAAGGCGCTGGATCGCGCTCGCCTGCTGGGGGATCTAACCCAGGTGCTCTCGGACTATCAGGTGAACATTCTCTCGGGCAATATGTCCACTTCGCCGGATCGAGTAGCGACAGTGCGGTTCACTGTTGAAATGGCTGAACCTTCGCACATTAACGCCACGTTGAACGGTTTGCGCCGCGTGGACGGAGTTTTTGAGGCTGCGCGCGTTCATGGCGGACACTCTACGAAGGCGAAGAACAAGAAGAAGCAGAAGCAACCCCGCCCATAGCCGGGTAGCGAGGTAGACATTAAAGGAGGGGAGAGCGGTTGCTCTCCCCTCCAAAAGTGTGGTTAGCCGGGCTAGTCCACAGAACCTTGGATCTGCTCTTGCCAAGCGCGCTTAGTTGCAAGCGCGTCTCTGATCGAAGCCGCCTTCTTCTCGTTGCCATCAGCTTCAGCCTTCGCGAGGTCACCCTCGAGTTCGGCAATCGAGTTAGCAAGCTGGCCGAGCATGCCTTCCGCGCGAGCCTTCGTTTCCGGATCGGTGCGGCGCCACTGCTCTTCCTCTGCGTCACGAACTGCCTTTTCAACGGCGCGCATGCGGTTTTCAACGCGGTTCATGTCCGCGCGCGGAACGTGACCGGCCTCCTCCCAACGATCCTGGATGCCGCGTAGCTTCTCGATAGTAGCTTCAAGATCTTCAACGGGAAGGAGCGCCTCAGCTTCTTCGAGGAGTGCTTCCTTTACCTTCAGGTTCTCACGGTAGGCCGAATCTACGGCCTCGGAGTTTGCGCGGCGGGCATCGAAGAATACCTGCTGTGCTTCGCGGAAACGCTTCCACAGTGCGTCATCTTCCTTGCGGGAGGCGCGACCGGCTTGCTTCCAACGATCCATCAAATCGCGGTAAGCCGCGGAAGTACGGCCCCATTCGGTGGAGTTCTGTAGCGCGGTGGCCTCCTCAATTAGGGCCTCCTTAACGCGCTTAACTTCGGCCTGACGCGCGTCCAGTGCCGAGAAGAACTGGCGGCGATGACGATCAAAACGCGTGCGGGCAGAAGAGAAGCGCTTCCATAGGGCGTCCTCATCTGCGCGGTCAAGGCGCGGTCCTTTACGCTGCAGAGCCTTCCACTCGTCCAAGAGATCGCGCAGACGCTGCCCGGAATTCTTCCACTGGGTGCGTTCGGGATCCTGTGCGGCAATAGACTCTGCCTCTACAACAACGGCCTCGCGATCGGTCAGCGCCTGGGCCTTAGCAGCAGCCCGCTCAGCTAGGGCTTCTTCCTTACGTTCCTTCGCAGCCTCGTGGAGTTTTGCAACGCGCTCACGCAATGCGTCCAGATTACCTACGGCAGCGGGTTCCTTGATTTCCTCGTCCAGTGACTTCAGTGTCTGCTCAATCTCCCTTGCCGCAAGGGTAGGAAGACGCATCTCGAATAGGTTTACCTTTGCTTCAAGGTCTTCAAATCGGCGGGTGTACAGAGCAAGGGGCTCGTCCGGAACACCATCGGGGTACGAACCAACTTGGCGTTCGCCTCCATTTTCCTTGACCCAGACGTTGCCTTCATCATCCACCCGGCCAAAAGCGGTGGGGTCTTCGCTTGAAGAAGCAGGCACAACCACCATGGGAACTTTGGTTTCTTCGGTTGTTGAAATCTCTGGATCGCCAGCCTTAGCGTTAATAGGTTCTTTTTGATCGCTCACGATATTCCTAACGAGGACGGGGTTGGCATTCGCCTGACCGTTCGACAATGTGCACAGCGGATGGTTCCGCAATGCTCATACTACGTCGATTTAGTGTCATTTCACACTTTTGCCCAACATTCATCTGCTTGGTGAGCCAAGGCAGTTGCGGTGAGCCTACGCGGTTTCCGCTAAAGTTAGAGCTATGAGGATTGAACGGATCGAATCTGTAGCTCTGGGGGAGAACTGCTACGTAGTGGTGCCAGATGAAGCCACTAACGCGCTAGTGGTGGATCCAGGAGTAGGAACAAGCGGACCCGTGAAAACATTTTTAGAAAGCGCAGGCTTATCTGCCGGTGCTGTTTTGCTAACGCACGGGCACTTCGACCACGTTTGGGAATGCGCGCAGTTTGACACCACCGTGTACGTGCCAGGCCCGGACATGTACCGAATGGAAGATCCGCTGTCACACTCGATTGGTTTTGGAAATTTCGGAACGTGGAACAAGCCCGCACACTTGCGGGAGGTTCCAAGCCAGGTGTTCCAGCCGATCGACGGCCTTAATATGCTGATGTTGCCCGCGCCCGGACACACGGAAGGCTCGGCCCTTTTCCTAATGGAGATTTCTGCCGGCGAGACCTTTGAGACCAATGCTGCTCTACCGTCTATCCGCACTGGGGTGGGGCCGTTGCAGATGTCGCAACCGGTTGCGTTTGTGGGCGACGTGATTTTCGCCGGATCGGTTGGACGTACCGACTTACCCGGCGGCGATGAGACACAAATGCGTCACTCGCTACGCACCCTGGCTAATGCTTTGGATCCGGATACGTGGATGCTTCCCGGCCACGGTCCCGCAACGAACTGGCGCAATGAACAGGCCACGAATCCTTACGTTAAACGAGCAAAAGAACTCGGCTAATAATCAGTTACTAATAGGAAGAAAATAATGCCAGCACGTACCTCACTGTCCGGTTTCCCCGAATGGCTTCCCGCGGAGCGGATTGTGGAACAGCACATCCTTGACCAATTGCGTGAGACGTTTGAACTCCACGGCTTTGCCTCCATTGAAACTCGCGCTGTCGAGACCTTGGATGACTTGCTTCGCAAGGGGGAAACCTCTAAGGAGGTCTACCTGCTAGAACGTTTGCAAGACAAGTTGCAAGAGCGTTCTGATTCCAAGAAAGACCGCACACTCGGCCTGCATTTCGACCTCACGGTGCCGTTTGCGCGTTACGTCCTGGACAATGCTGGTGAACTTCAGTTCCCATTCCGCCGCTACCAGATCCAGAAGGTGTGGCGCGGTGAACGCCCGCAAGATGGCCGTTTCCGCGAGTTCACACAGGCTGATATCGACATCGTGGGTAATGGCATGCTCGCGTTCCACCACGAGGTGGAGATTCCCCTGGTGATTTTAGAGGCGTTTTCTAAGCTCCCAATCCCTCCCGTAACTGTTTTGGTCAATAACCGTAAGATCGTGCAGGGGTTTTGCGAGGGAATCGGTGTTGAAAACGTGGAACAGGCGCTGCGTTCTATCGACAAGCTCGACAAGATAGGGCCTGAGGGAGTGCGCGCGGAGATGGAAGAGTTTGACTTCCAATCCGAGCAGATTGATCAGCTTTTGAAGCTTGCCCAAATCTCTGGCGATGATCAAAAGGTGCTGGATGAGGTGCGCGGGCTTGGCGTTTCCAATGAGATCCTGGATGAAGGTTTAGAGGAACTTGGTGCGCTGTTGGCCGCCGGAGAGAAGCGGGCGCCGCACCGTTTGCGCGCTGAGCTTAAGATCACGCGCGGCTTGGACTATTACACGGGCACGGTTTACGAAACCGAACTCGAGGGGCACAAGGATCTTGGTTCTATCTGCTCCGGTGGCCGCTACGATTCACTCGCATCGGATGGCAAGCGTTCCTATCCGGGCGTGGGCATCTCTATCGGTGTATCTCGCCTTGTTTCGCGTATCTTGGCCGAGGGGCTTGCAAGTGCCTCGCGCTCGGTTCCAACCGCTGTTTTCGTCGCCGTAATGAACGAAGAGTCGCGGGAGACGTCAGAAGATGTCGCTGCAGCGCTACGCGCACGCGGGATCGCAACTGAGGTTTCGCCGAACTCACAGAAGTTTGGAAAACAGATCCGTTACGCGGATAGGCGTGGCATTCCGTTCGTGTGGTTCATTGGCGAGGATGGTATGCACGAGGTAAAGGACATTCGCTCGGGCGAGCAGCAAAGTGCTGATCCGCAGACGTGGACGCCACCGGCTGAAGATTTGAAGCCCGCAGTCATACTGGGGGAGTAGCAGGTGGAAGAGTATGAATCTCTAAGCGCGCTTGAGGGTGTGCTTGCCGACGTTGCGCTACCGCTGGATCTACCCGAAGCAGCTAATGCGCGGGAAGTGGCGAAGCGGTCCGCGCGGCGCCTGGGGGATCATATCTTGCCGCGGTTGCAAAGCCTGGATGCGCCGTTGGTATGCGTGGTGGGCGGCTCCACGGGAGCGGGTAAATCAACGATCGTGAACTCGCTAGTGGGCCAGCACGTGTCTGCCTCGTCCGCTAAACGGCCAACTACCAGGAGCCCGCTTTTGCTTCATCGCGCAGAAGATGCGCGCTGGTTTGAAAATGAGAGGATACTTCCCACCCTGCCTCGTCGCCGGGTAGCTACGGATGCGCCGCCCTCTGCTCCGAGTGAGGACGTGGGGAATGAGCTGGAGCTTCGCGCAAATGAGCAGGTCCCAGGCGGCCTTGCAATCATTGATGCGCCCGACTTGGATTCGGTGGTTGCGGATAATCGGGCGCTTGCACGGCAGTTGCTGGACGCGGCTGACCTATGGGTTTTTGTGACTACAGCAGCCCGATATGCAGATGCGGTTCCATGGCGAATGCTCCAGGATGCGGCGGCGAGGAACATCGCGATAGCAGTGGTTTTGAATCGGGTGCCGCATGGAGCTGTGGAAGAGGTCCGCGCAGATCTTTCGAGCATGCTGGCACAGGCGGGGCTGGCAAGCGCACCCCTAATCGCGATCGAGGAATCTGCCCTCACAGATGGAATGATTTCGCAGGAGAATCTGCGTCCTCTATTGAACTGGTTGACCTCCCTAACCGATACGGCAGCAGCTCGCGCTGAAACCGCGAGGAGGACGCTGCGCGGATCTGTTGCAGAACTACTTGACGGCCTCTCACTGGTTGAATCGGCTTTGGTGGAGCAGGCGGTTGTGGAGACGGATGGTCTTGCCGTTCTCGATGCCCGAGTTGACGGTGCGGTGCGCAGGGTAGCTACCCAAACTGGAGATGGAACTCTGCTGCGGGGCGAGGTGCTCGCCAGGTGGCAAGAGGTGGTGGGAACTGCTGAGCTTTCGCGTCGAATCGATGAGGGCGTGTCTTGGTTGAAAGCCCGCGTAACTGGCTTTTTGACGGGTAAGCCCGTGAGCGCGCAGCCGGTTGAAGCTGCGCTCGGTGACGGATTGCGTGCGCTGCTGGCGGATGAGATTGCTCGTACTCACGACGAAGTTAGGCTAACTTGGGCGCAAAGCAGGGCGATGCGAGATGTTGAGGCCGAGGTAGAGCCGGTCCCTACCGTGCGTTTTGATGATATGGCCAAGGAATTGACCCGCGAGTGGCAGCGTAGTCTGTTGCAAATGGTGTCGGACCAGGCGGGATCTAAGAAGCTTTCGGCTAGGTTCCTGGCGATCGGCGTGAACGTCCTCGGTGTTGCACTGATGATCGTTATATTCGCTTCTACAGGTGGTTTGACGGGGGCTGAGGTTGGGGTTGCGGGAGCAACTTCGGTGGTGGCTCAGCGCCTGCTCGAATCTGTGTTTGGAGACCAGGCGGTCTCGTCGATGACGAAGCAGGCGCACAGTGATTTGCAGGAGCGCTTCCGCGCAGTGGTAAGTGAATCGCTTGCACCGTTTACGCGCAGCATGCCCAAGGTGTCGGACCCTGAAGAACTTAGTAGAGCTGTTCAGCGTGCACGGCAAACATGGGAGCGAGGCGACCATGCGAATCTTTAACCGAATTGATGACGCGCCGATTGACGCGCGCGTTCGCGACCTCGCCACGGTGCTGGAGCTACTCGGCGATGACCTGCCGGCCGACAAACGCGGCGAGTATACGCGGGTGGCTGATATTGCAGCGGATCGCCTTGCCCTCGATCCCGACATGACCGTGGTGGCACTGATCGGAGCTACGGGATCAGGTAAGTCAAGCCTGTTTAACGCACTACTTGAGGTGGATTTGGCACCCGTTGGTGTGCGCCGGCCGACCACGACTTCGATAATGGCTGCCAGCGCTCCGGGAACGCAGTCGAATGCGATTTTGGATTGGCTACAGATTAAGAATCGCGTGTACATTCCGGCGGGGCTTGGGCTATCTCGTGATGTAACGATTTTGGACATGCCGGACATTGACTCGGTGAACGCCCAGAATCGCGAGGGCGCCCAGCGTCTTGCGCAGCGAGCAGACATCCTGGTTTGGGTGGTCGATCCGCAAAAGTATGCTGATGATGTTTTGCACTCGCAGTTTATTAAGCCGTATGCGAAGCATTCGCGCGTCACCATCGTGGCGCTCACGCAGGTCGATCTGCTTTCGCCCGGTGACCAGATGGTGATTGTGGATGATTTGCGAGGTCTGCTTGCCGCTGACGGCCTGCAAAATGCTCGCATTGTGCCTACTTCTGCAAAGACGGGGGAGGGCATTGCCGAGCTGCGCATGCACATTAACGACACGGCGCAGGTGCAGCGCATTGAGTCGGCGCGGTTGAAGGCTGACGTGAGTGACGTGGCCAGTCGCATCCGCTCTGACTTGGAGCAGACGAGTAGCGTGCTTCCTGCTGTGAAGGAGCGCGATGTGGTTAGGGACCTAACCGAGGTTAGTGCTCGAGCCGCGGGAGCGCCGGAAGTTGCTGACGCGGTGCGCAGGGCCTACATCCATCGCGCGAAGAAGCATGTCGGTTGGCTTCCTACCCGCTACTGGCGTAACTTGCGACCCGATCCGCTGAAGCGCTGGCATTTAGGCGAAGGCAAGGGAGAGCTGCACTCTATGCAGGTAAGTGAGGTATCGAGCTCTTCGCTACAGGTGAGTTTGAGGTCTCTTACCGAACGCGTTGCGCAAGGCCGACCACGCGTGTGGGCTAACGACCTGCGGGAGGTTGCAAGTGAAGCTGGCAGTGGCATAAGCGATGACTTGAATGAGGCGGTGGCCAGTACAGACCTCGCTATTCGCGATGAGACATCGGGGTGGTGGCGTTTTTCGAATGCATTGCAGTGGGTCGGCTGGCTGGTTGCACTTATTGGAGCTTTATGGCTTGTAGCCGTATGGGCTTCGCGAGAGTTTCTGCTGATCAGTTGGGATCTTCCTCGTTTCCACGAGGTGCCCTATCCTACTTGGATGCTTCTGGGAGGCCTGGCCTGGACGCTACTGGTGGTTCTCATCTCGCACTTTGCAACGCGGATGATTGCAAGAAGACTTGGGGGTCGCGCTGCTCAGTCACTGCGAACCAGTATTGAGACAACGGTACGGGCAAAACTCTGGGCTCCGCTGCACGCCGAGGATCAGCGGCAACGCCAGATCGTGGATCTGCTCTCGCGCTTGTAGCACGGCCAGCTCGCATGAGTTGTCATAAAACGCCTGTGGTAAACACTAGGGCAGTACTATCTCGCGCAAACAACGAGAAATTCTCGCGCGGGCTTTGCCTCGAAGCCATTTTGCGTGCGCAAACGCCTACCTGCCGTGTACGTGACATCAAAATAGTGAAAACGCCAATTCGTTGACAAGATGTCTTCGAAAAAGTTGTCGTCATCCACGGTGCGGTTACTCATGGCTACCGCGCAGTTTTTGTCAGTAACGAGCATTTCCATCCACTCGCAAAGCTGCTTTTGGTGCTCGTCATCAAAATCTGTGCCGTAGGAAGTGAAACTTCCGCGATAGGGCGGATCGCAGTACACAAAGCTCCCGTCTGGAACCAGGACTTGCTTGTAGTCAGTGCTGTTAATCTCTGTGCGTTGCAAGGCAGATGCCCAAGCCAGTAGCAGGGGTTCTTGAAAGACCTGTTCTTTGGCCTTGTGGTTCAGCAAGCCCGCAGGGGTGGCAAAAAGGCCTCCACCCTCTTTATTCGTCTGCCAGATTCCATTGAATCCAGTGCGCATTAGAAAATAAAGCAGTGCAGAATCCTGGGTTTCCCAGTACTCGCGACGCTTTTCATAGTAGAAGGATTTGCGTCGTTCTTTGCCTTCAATCGCAAGGTATTCGTCTGTTAAGGCATCAACGGCTTCGATGAAGCAAGCCGCATCGGTTTTGAGTGCCCGGAGGATGCCTGCGAGTTCACTGTTGACATCGTTGATAATGAAATCAAGTTCGGGGCTTGTTTCAGCGTATTGGTTGTAAAGGTTGCAAAATACTGCGCCGCCTCCAAAAAATGGCTCTACGTAACTTCTGTATTGCGAGAGGCTTGGGAACTTATCCTCGTAGTGCTTGAGCAATCTGTTCTTGCCTCCGGCCCACATGTAAAACGGTTTTAACTGTCCCATGTAGCTAAATCTTCACTACCACCAAGGTTGTTCTCGTTGATTCTTAACGTTTGTTTGCCTTTAAGTCTTGCAAATCCCCAACCAGCGAGTGCGAAGCCCGGGATTCACAGCATACCTTGTACAACAAGCCAAGCGGTTTAATGGAAGCGTTTCCTCTTGAAACCGCTGCGTCCGCGCGAATGCGAGGCGAAGTCGCGGCCTCGTTTACCTAGGCGGCGCTTCTTGTCACGAAAGGTTTTGCCATCGCGGCGGTTTTCAAACGGTTCTTCCTCCCCGGCGCGCCTATCGCGGTGGCGGGATTCGCGCCTGTCTGCGCTCTCATGGTTGTACTTGGATGGGCCGCGATCCTTTTTGATGCGAAGCTGCCTGCCGGAAATGGTCGCACGCCCGATTTTGCGCTGTGCGTCATCGGTTAACGGCAGTGCCATATCAACGAGGGAGAAGGTGGGAAAGATGTCGATGCGGCCTAGATCCTTGCCGTCAACACCGCCCTCGTTCGTGATCGCACCAACGATCGCTCCTGGCTTCACGTTGTCCTTATGGCCAACCTCCACCCGATAACGGTGCCTAAACCCGGATTCGGGTATGCGGCCAGCTCCGCGATTCTTAGCTTTCTTAGGTTTGTCACGCCCCTCTTCGAACGATGCGACAACGAAATTGCCGTCTTCATCCAGCACTTCTTCGCGTCGAATACGGCCACTGCCGCGACGTTCAGGATCCTCCACGCGCCCAAGGTCACCAATAGCCTGCGCGAGAAGCGCCGCAGCAAGGTCATCTAGGTCAAGCTCACCGGTATCAGTGATTTCATTGATGAGGTCGTAGTACAGCTCCAGCCGCCCGGCCTCGAGTCGGCCGGGAAGCTTGTCGAGAAGGCGGCGAGCGCGCACGGCCGAGACTTCGCGCGGGGTGGGGATCGCAACTTCGGTCATGGGGGTGCCGGTCAGCTTCTCAATCTTGCGTAGGCGTCCGCGCTCGCGCGGCGTGAAGAAGGTGAGCGAACGGCCCGATCGTCCCGCGCGGCCGGTGCGACCAACGCGGTGAACGTAGGCTTCGGCTTCACGCGGCACATCGAAGTTCACCACGAGGCCAATGCGATCCACATCAAGGCCACGCGCTGCCACGTCAGTGGCAACCAGCACGTCGAGCGATCCGTCACGCAAACGGCGCATAATTCGCTCGCGCTCGTTTTGCGAAACATCGCCGGAGATACCTGCCGTTTTGAAACCGCGCCGGGTCATGTCAGCCGAGACCTCGTCCACATCGGATCGGGTGCGAACGAACACTATTGCAGCGTCTTCATCCCGGGTAGCCAGGACGCGGCCGAGAGCGCCAAGTTTATGTTTGAACGGCACCACGGCATACGTTTGCTCTAGATTGTCAGCTGTAGAGGCTTGCGGGGCTACCTCTACGCGCACAGGGTCGGTGAGGTAGGCATCCGCGACTTTTTGGATGGCGGGCGGCATGGTTGCAGAGAATAAAGCGTTTACTCGCTCCTGCGATTCAGGCATAGAAGCAGCGATGGTTTCCACGTCTTCGGCAAAGCCCATGCGCAGCATCTCGTCGGCCTCATCAAGCACAAGGACGCGAACGTTTTGGAGCTTCAAATAGTCTTTGTTGATGAGGTCGATAATGCGGCCAGGCGTGCCCACAACGATCTGTGCGCCTGCCTTCAGCGCCCGGATCTGCGGCGTGTAGGAGGAACCGCCGTACACGGTGACGACGGAGACCGGCAGGTACTTCGCAAAGGACTCGAGGGCAGTTGCACTTTGCATTGCCAGTTCACGCGTAGGGGCAAGCACCACGGCTTGAACGTGTTTTTGCTCAGCGTCGATCAGGCTAAGAAGGGGAAGACCAAACGCGGCGGTTTTGCCGGTTCCCGTTTGGGCGATGCCCACAATATCGCGGCCCTGCAAAAGAGGCGGGATTGAGCCGGCTTGGATAGGAGTGGGCGTTTCGAAGCCCATCTCGTTAATCGCATCCAAAATTGGCGCAGAAAGAGAAAGGTCAGAAAATTTGGGGGATTCCATGGCATCCATTCACTAGAAAAAGAAATGCCGCATCCCCCGTCACACATACTCTTGCACCATCATTGGAGGCTAGCGGCTACTGAAACTCTACCGAAAATGTCTTGCCGGTCGATAAACCTCGGTGGTGAGGTTCCTTACAGCCCCTGTTTACCTGGCTGCTTTAGATGCTGGCTACTCGCTTAACTCCAATGATGCGTGTGGAGGCAAAGATAGCGAGGATGGCGAAGCTGATTGACACGAACGAGGTAGGGAGGTACGGAGATACGCCGCCGTTTAGGTGCGCCCATCCCGATAGAGCCACCGATGACAATCCCATTGCGAGGGCGGGACCGAGTGCGTCAGCCAACTGCAAGGAAGCAGAGACGTCGCCGTGGCGCGATTTTGCTGCCACTCCAAGTGCAAGATCAGAGGAAGTTGAATGAGCTAAGCCTTGGCCCAACCCCATGATGGCAAACCCTGTAATAGAGACGGCTGGGGAAATGGACTGCATGGGCATGGTTACTACCAGTAGCGCGCCCAGCAGAATGAGGCTTGATCCAACTCCAGGAATCTTAGTGCGGCTCTCCCATAGGGCCACCCGCGCTTGCGCCCACGATCCGATGGTCCAAGCAACAGAACCAATCGCGATTGCCCACCCCGTGGATGCAGGGCTCCAACCGTGTACGCGGTCTAGAACGAGGGGCAGGAAGAACTCTGCACCAATGAGGGCCGCCATGATTGCCATGCGCATGCCCACAATGGAGGGCACACCTGCGGTTGCTTTGAAGGTGCCTTTAGGGAGCAGACGAGGCATGCCTATTACAAGTAGCGCGGCTCCGACGATGATGCCTATCCACATGGATACCTCACTAAGGCCACCGGCAATCTGCAGGGCAACGATACCGGCGCTCGTAAGTAGGGCGGCTACGAATGCCGGTGGTGGGGTAGCCTCACCGGGCTCTTTGGCTGGCATGCGACGCAGAATTGGAATGAGGGGAAGCAGAGCGGCCAGCGCGATGGGGATGATAAGCCAAAACACGGGCCTCCAGCTCCAGTGCTGGACGATGTAGCCGGCAATGGAAGGGCCGATCATTGAGGGTAATACCCAAGCGAACGAGAAGACTGCGAAGAAGAATGGGCGGCGTTCGTTTGACACCACGTCACCGACCATGACGTATAGCGGCACCATGATCATGCCTGAGCCAAGGCCTTGGATCGCGCGGCCAACAATGAAGACCGCGAGGTTTGGCGCCACGCCCGCGGCGAGTGCGCCAAGCGAAAACATGGTCATGCCGAACACAAGGGGCCTTCTAACTCCCATCTTGTCGGCCCACCAGCCAGCGATGGTGGTAGAGAGAATCTGTCCGGCCAAAACCATTCCCGCGGCAAGCGAATACCAGCGGTCTCCGCCCAGGTCTGCAACAACCGTAGGCATCGCATTAGTGGTTGCAAGCGCTTCAAAAGCCAGGCAGGTAATAAGTACTACCGAGCCGATTAGAAGGAGTTTCTCAATCGGAGTAGAGGTGGTTTTGTTCCGCGCTTGCTTCATACAGTCCAAGGTAGAGACCTGCCCAAAAAATAGCAAAATCTCCGCGCCTTGTCGTTTAGCCGCGACCTCACGCCCCATTTATGAGGCCGTGGACAACGCCAACACATAGCAAACATTTTTTAGGAGTGGGGCAAAGGGTTTAGGATTGTGTCGCGCCCGCCCGTCTCGCGGTGCCGCTAAATCTGAAAGGAACGCCGAATGCTGCGTACACACAATATTGGATCTTTGAACGCGTCACTGGCTGGCCAAGTTGTTACCTTGGCAGGTTGGGTTGACCGCCGCCGCGACCACGGTGGGGTTGTATTTATTGATTTGCGAGATGCGTCCGGCGTGGCGCAGGTGGTTGTGCGAGATGAGGTAGTCGCGCACCAGCTTCGCTCCGAATTTGTCCTGCAGGTGACAGGCGAGGTGTCGCTCCGTCCCGAGGGTAACGAGAACTTAAACATCCCTACGGGTGAGATCGAGGTGCTCGGTGACGACGTCAAGATCTTGAACACTGCGGCTGCACTGCCGTTCCAGGTGTCTGACCATGCTGATGACTCGGGCAAGGTAGGAGAAGAAACGCGTCTGCGTTACCGTTACCTAGACCTGCGTCGCTCAAAGCTACAGCATGCAATTCGTTTGCGTTCGCAAGTGTCGAAAGCAGCACGCGCTGTCCTCGACAATCATGACTTCGTCGAGATCGAAACCCCAACGCTGACTCGTTCCACGCCGGAGGGGGCGCGTGACTTCCTTGTTCCTGCCCGCCTCGCGCCGGGTTCTTGGTACGCATTGCCGCAGTCTCCGCAGCTGTTCAAGCAGCTCCTCATGGTCGGTGGCATGGAACGCTACTACCAGATCGCGCGCTGCTACCGTGACGAGGATTTTCGCGCGGACCGTCAGCCGGAGTTCACCCAGCTCGATATTGAGATGTCATTTGTGGACCAGGAAGACGTAGTCGCGGTTGCTGAGGACGTCCTCAAAGCTGTGTGGAAGACCATCGATTATGACCTTGAGACGCCGATTGCGCGCATGACGTTCAAGGATGCGATGGAAAAGTACGGTACGGACAAGCCGGATCTACGTTTTGGTCTAGAAATCGTTGACCTGACGGAGTACTTCAAGGACACCCCCTTCCGCGTGTTCCAAAACGAATACGTTGGTGCTGTCGTGATGCCCGGCGGCGGTTCACAGGCGCGCCGTACGTTCGATAAGTGGCAGGAATGGGCGCGTTCGCGCGGTGCACGTGGCCTCGCATATGTGACGATTAGCGACGATGGTGAGCTTGGCGGCCCCGTTGCGAAGAACATTTCCGAAGCGGAGCGGGCTGGCCTTATGGAGGCTACCGGTGCAAAGCCGGGGGACTGCATCTTCTTTGGTGCGGGCAAACCGTCGGAGGCCCGGGCCCTGCTCGGTGCAACCCGTCTTGAGGTGGGCAAGCGCGCCGGCCTCATCGACGAAGATGCATGGTCTTTCGTATGGGTTGTTGATGCTCCACTGTTCAAGGAAGCCGGACAGGATGACGACGTGGATCTCGGCTCTTCGAAGTGGACCGCGGTACACCACGCGTTCACGTCTCCAAACCCGGACTGGATCGACAACTTCGAGGAAGATCCGGGTAACGCCCTCGCTTACGCTTACGATATTGTCTGCAACGGCAATGAGATCGGTGGCGGCTCCATTCGTATTCACCGCCGCGACGTGCAAGAGCGCGTATTCAAGGTGATGGGTATTGGTGAAGAAGAGGCGCAGGAAAAGTTCGGGTTCCTTCTTGACGCATTCAAGTTTGGTGCTCCACCGCACGGTGGCATCGCATTTGGTTGGGACCGTATTGTTTCGCTCCTTACCAAGTCGGAGTCGATCCGCGATGTGATTGCGTTCCCGAAGTCGGGCGGCGGCTACGACCCGCTCACCCAGGCTCCGGCGCCGATTCCAGATGAGCAACGCGCGGAGACGGGCGTGGACTGGAAGCCAGAGGACGAAGAGGACTAGCCCTAAGCGCTCCTGCGCGCCGGCTGGCCGAAAATGCTCCCCACTGGGTGGACGGGAAACCGTTCCGAGCAGTGGGGAGCATTCATATGCGCCTGCCCGCGAAGCGCTCTGGCAAATCCACTCGATCGCGCGCGTTATAGGTGACGAGGTGACTACAATGAGTTATGGCATACATTGAGATTCACCCGGAAAATCCGCAAGTTAGGTTCGTTAATCAAGCTGTTCAGCTGTTGCAGGATGGGGGAGTCATCGCGCTCCCAACCGACTCTGGTTACGCGGTTGCGACCACAATGGGTAACAAGGATGGGCTGGACCGGATCCGCCAGATGCGCCACCTTGACGAAAAGCACAATTTCTCCCTCCTGTGCCATAACTTTTCACAACTTGGCCACATCGTGATTGTGGACAATAAAGCATTCCGCACCATCAAGGCGCTAACCCCGGGTCCTTACACGTTCATTTTGCGTGGCACCAAGGAAGTGCCGCGCCAGACGTTGAATAAGAAGAAGCAGACCGTGGGAGTGCGTATCCCCGACCACAATATCACGCAGGCGATAGTGGAGGCTCTGGGCGAGCCCATGCTTTGTTCCACGCTGATCATGCCGGGTGAGGACGAGGCGCTTTGGGATCCGGCGGTGGTGAATGATCGCGTTGGCCACTTGGTTGACATGGTTCTTGGTGGCCCGGTTGGCAACGCGGGAGCAACAACGGTTATTGATTTCACCAGCGGTAGTCCTGAAGTTGTGCGCCAGGGCGCAGGATCAACAGATCTGTTCGACTAATCAATCATGGAGGAGGGCGCGGATGGCGCCCTCCTTTTGTTTGCGGAAAATCGGTAGGCGGGCAGGGGATACAACTTCGCGCGGGCATTGCTGAACAACTAGGGTTGGGGTTATGGACATTTTTGAGGCGGCAAATATGGATCCGATTGGGATCCCAAAGGCCGGTGAGGCCGCTCCGCTGGCGGTGCGTATGCGGCCAAGTTCGATTGAGGAGGTGCTCGGTCAAGACCACCTATTGAAGGATGGCTCCCCGCTACGCCGCCTCCTTGCACCGGCGGATTCGTCGCGCGCCGTGTCCTCTTTGATCCTATGGGGCCCGCCGGGGGTAGGGAAGACGACGCTCGCGTATTTGATTGCTCGCCTGTCGGGACGTCATTTTGAGGAAATCTCGGCGGTGAGTGCCGGCGTTAAAGAAGTGCGCGCTGTAATCGCATCGGCTAAGCGGCGCTTGGGCGCAACGGGTGAAGAGACCGTTTTGTTTATTGACGAGGTCCATCGTTTCTCTCGCTCCCAGCAAGACGCCCTGCTCCCCGCGGTTGAGAATCGCTGGGTTACCCTAGTGGCTGCAACCACGGAGAATCCCTCATTCTCGGTGGTTAGTCCACTGCTTTCCCGCTCGATTTTGCTTACCCTGGAGCCGCTACAAGATAGTGATATTGAAGCTCTCGTGCGCCGGGCCTTGAGCGATAAGCGCGGTCTGGACGGGCGCGTCGGAATAGACGATGAGGCGCTTGAACTACTGGTGCGCCTGGCCGGTGCGGATGCTCGCCGCTCGCTCACGATATTGGAGGCTGCGGCTGCGAACGCTATCGACAGTGACAGTCGAGCGATTGAGCTGGATCATGTATCGCGTGCTGCTGACGCCGCCCTCGTACGCTACGGGGAAGACGAGCACTATGACGTGGCGTCCGCGTTCATTAAGTCTATGCGTGGATCTGATGTCGATGCTGCTATTCATTATTTGGCGCGCATGCTTGAGGCGGGTGAGGACCCGCGGTTTATTGCCCGGCGGATCATGATTTGCGCATCTGAGGATGTTGGTATGGCTGATCCAACAGCGTTGCAAACCGCTGTTGCAGCCGCTCAGGCAGTGCAAATGATTGGCATGCCGGAGGCACGCATACTGCTGTCACAGGCGGTTATCGCAATCGCTACAGCGCCGAAGTCAAACGCCTCATATCTTGCTGTTGATCGTGCTATTGCTGATATTCGCGCGGGTAAGAGTGGGCCGGTGCCAAAACATCTGCGGGACGCGCACTACGCCGGTGCGAAGAAGCTCGGTCACGGAAATAGGTACGTGTACGCGCACGACGAGCCCTATGCGATCGCGGCTCAGCAATACCTGCCGGATCAACTGGAAGGAACGCAGTACTACGAGCCCACGTCCAATGGTTTTGAGGCAAGCATCACTAAACGGCTTGAGAACGTGCGTAAACGCTTAAAAATGCGTTAAACTGCGAAGGTTGCAAAAAGCAACACCCTGGGGTCTTAGCCCACGCATTGCGCAGAGGTGACCCCGCGTAGGTGACTACGCGATTCGTTTTGAAGAAACAGGAAGGAATTCCACATGGCACAGAGCTCACGCCGCCAGGTGCGCCTGTCGCGCTCCCTTGGCGTTGCACTAACCCCGAAGGCAGCACGCTACTTCGAGAAGCGCCCGTACGGCCCCGGCCAGCACGGCCGTGCCCGTCGTCGTCAAGATTCTGACTACGCGGTTCGTCTGAAGGAGAAGCAGCGTCTGCGCGCACAGTACGGTCTGCGTGAGGCGCAGATGCGTCGCGCATTCGAAGAGGCCCTCCGTATGGAAGGCATCACCGGTTCGAACCTCGTGCAACACCTCGAGCAACGTCTCGATGCGCTCGTACTACGTTCCGGTTTTGCTCGCACCATTGCGCAGGCTCGCCAGTTCGTAGTGCACCGCCACATCCTCGTTGATGGCAAGATCGTTGACCGTCCTTCGTTCCGCGTGAAGCCTGGTCAGACCATCCAGGTTAAGCCAAAGTCGCAGACCACCACGCCGTTTGAGATTGCGGCGCAGGGTATTCACCGTGACGTGCTTCCGGCAGTACCGGGCTACCTCGAGGTTGACCTTGAGCGTCTGCGTTCAACTCTTGTTCGTCTGCCGCAGCGCGAAGAGATTCCGGTAGTTTGTGAAGACCAGCTGGTCGTTGAATACTACTCGCGTTAATCTTTAACTTTTCAAGTGCCCCGGTTTTGCCGGGGCACTTGCAGTACGTACGCACCAGTTAGCGCCCCGCGATTTCAGTTTCCGACCGCGCTTCAAAACTGCGTATTATTGGCATTGATTTAAACTTCGAGCCCCACAAGGATCAGAATGCAAACTTCTGAGATTGCGAAGCGTTGGCTTCAGTATTTTGAGAAGAACGACCATGTTATCCGCCCGTCGGTTCCACTGGTATCTCCAGACCCATCGATCCTGTTCACGATCGCGGGCATGGTGCCGTTTATTCCGTACATTATTGGTACCGAGAAAGCCCCGTGGCCGCGAGCTGCGTCCGTGCAAAAGTGTATTCGCACCAATGACATTGAGAACGTGGGCCGTACCACTCGTCACGGCACGTTCTTCCAGATGAATGGCAACTTCTCGTTCGGTGACTACTTCAAAGAGGGTGCCATTGACTTCGCGTGGGAGCTTCTAACCGGCCGCGTTGAAGACGGCCTGTATGGTCTCGATGGTGACCGCATGTGGGTGACGATATGGGATCAGGATGACGTGTCTTACGATCACCTAACCAAGCACATTGGGATGGACCCAAAGCATATTGTCCAGCTACCTCGTGAAGATATTTTCTGGCACACCGGTCAGCCCGGCCCGGCCGGACCTTGCGCGGAGTTCCACTACGATCGCGGCCCAGCCTATGGACCGGAGGCCGTTGGCGGAACTGTAGACCCGGGTGGTGATCGCTACCTGGAGGTTTGGAACCTCGTGTTTGACCAGTACTTGCGCGGTGAAGGCACTGGGTCTGATTTCCCACTCCTTGGTGAGCTGGATGAGAAGGCTATCGATACCGGTGCTGGTTTGGAACGCCTCGCGTTCGTGCTTCAGGACAAGCCAAATATGTTCGAGATTGACCAGGTGCGCCCGGTCATTACTGCAGCTGAGGAGATGTCTGGCCATAAGTACGATGCTGGAGGTAATCCAGAACACGACGTGCATATGCGCATCGTGGCGGACCACGTGCGTTCGGCAATGATGCTTATCAACGATGGTGTTATTCCCGGAAATGATGGCCGCGGGTACGTGCTTCGTCGTATCATGCGCCGCGCAATTCGCTCTATGCGTCTGCTGGGTGTGGACGAGGCGACCATGCCGACCCTCATGCCGGTTTCTCGCGACGTTATGAAGAGCTCGTATCCTGAGCTAGAGACAAACTGGAGCCGGATCGCCGACGTTGCTTACAGCGAGGAAGAGTCGTTTAGGCGCACGCTGTCTTCGGGTACCACCATTCTAGACACAGCGGTGGACAAGGCTAAGAAGGGCGCCTCGAAGCTTTCTGGTGAGGACGCATTCCGTTTGCACGACACCTACGGCTTCCCGATCGACCTCACCCTCGAGATGGCCCGTGAACAGGGCGTCGATGTTGATGAGGTACGTTTCCACGAGCTAATGGAGGAGCAGAAGACCCGTGCCCGCGCCGATGCACTGGCGAAGAAGAGCGGGCATGTGGATTCGCGTATTTACCACGACATTCAGCACAACCTCGGTGGCAACTCTCGTTTTGTGGGGTACACGGACTCCAAGATCGAGTCGAAGATCGCGGGCATCGTTGTGGACGGCAATGGCGTTCCGGCTGCGTCAGCTCCTGCCGACGTTGAGATCGTTTTGGATACCACTCCGTTCTATGCCGAGAAGGGTGGTCAGCTGGCCGACCACGGCACGATTCGTACGGCCTCTGGCGCTCTGATTGACGTACACGACGTGCAGGAGCCAGTGAAGGGGCTCGCGGTTCACCGCGGTCGACTGCTGGAGGGAACGGTTGCGCTTGACGAACTCGCAATTGCGGAGATTGACGCTGCGCGTCGTCTGGCAATTGCACGGGCACACACCGCAACGCACATGGTGCACAAGGGCCTGCATGAGTTCCTCGGCGAACAGGCCACGCAGGCAGGTTCTGAGAACTCTCCTTCGCGAATGAGGTTTGACTTCCACCACCCGTCGCAGGTTCCCAGCGACGTTATGGATGGCATTGAGGAACGCGTCAACCAGCGCCTAGCTGAAGATCTAACCGTTACTGACACCATAATGTCGCTAGATGAGGCTCGCGGCCTCGGCGCTATGGCATTGTTTGGCGAGAAGTACGGCAACGAAGTGCGCGTGGTGAACATTGGTGACGGCTGGTCTCTGGAGCTGTGTGCGGGTACGCACGTGCCGAGTACGGGCCACATTGGTCGTATCGCGGTGCTTGGAGAGTCGTCCATCGGTTCGGGCGTGCGTCGTATTGACGCTCTCGTAGGTGATGGGGCGTATGGTTTCCAAGCTAAGGAGCACGCGATTGTTTCACAACTGTCAGCAATGATGGGGGCAAACGTCGACGAACTCCCCGGCCGCGTCGAGTCGCTAATGAAGAGGCTGAAGGAGGCTGAGAAGACCGCTGCAAAGCTCGGTGAGCAGCAACTTCTGGCTCGAGCGGGCGAAATTGCAGCCCGTGTCCGCGAGCTCGGTTTGGTTCAGGCAGTGGTTGAGGACCTGGGCGAACTTCCATCCACGGATGCTCTACGCTCCCTCGTAACTGACATTCGTGCTCGCCTTGGTGAGTCCAAGCCAGCTGTGGTTGCGGGTATCGGCGTGGTGAATGGCCGGCCTCAGGTGGTTGTTGCAACTAATGATTCAGCGAGGACTTTGGGAGTCAAGGCTGGCAACCTCGTGCGCATTGGTGCGAAGGCTCTAAAGGGCGGCGGCGGAGGCCGTGACGATCTGGCTCAGGGTGGTGGCCAGGATCCGGAGGCAACTGGGCTGGCCAAGGAAGCCATCGAGTCGGAACTGCGTTAAATCTTGGTTAAACGACCTGGCCCGAGGATGGGCATCGACTACGGCTCCGTTCGAATCGGAGTCGCGGTCACCGATCCTTCGGGCCAGATTGTTTTCCCTAAGACTAATGTGCAGGTCGATAAGTACGGTGGGCACATCATCGAGCTAATTGAGATAGCTGAAGAGCTTGATCCGATTGAGATCGTTATCGGCTACCCTAAGCATCTCAAAGGAAAATCTGGAGCGTCGGCAAAAGCGGCCCGCGCATTAGTACATGAGCTAAAGGCAGATTTGGACCGCCCTCGCATTTGTCTTTTTGACGAGCGGCTAACAACAAACTTGGCTCACGCTGACCTTGCAGCGCAAGGAATTGAAAATCGGCTGCGGGGTGACAAGGTAGATCAGCTTGCAGCGGCTATTATTTTAGAAACGTCCATAGACTTTGAAGAAAATACGGGAAAGCTTCCCGGTGAGACTGTAAGTCGCGGAAAGTTCTAGGAGAAGCAAGGCAGTGAGTGATCAATTTCCCCACCCGCACGGCGATGGTGAAGCCCAAAAGTTCCCTAATCGTCGTGACATTCTTCGAGAACGTCAGCTGCGGGCAGCAGAAGAAGCGCGTAAAGAAGAACGCCGGCGGGCTCGTGAAAAGCGCCGTCTAGCCGAGGAGGGTGCGGCGTCCCCTCAGTCTCTCAATGCGCCCGGACCAAGATCCACAAGGGGAGCGCAACGCATTCACGACGAGCATATGCTCCATGATCCGCTAACAACTGGCACGAGGTCACGCCGCGTTGCTGCTGAACGCGCTCGCGTTTTGAAGCGCAGACGTAACGCTAAAATCCGCACAGCGCTGGTCATCACCGCTGTGCTCGCTATTATCGCGCTGTGTGTCTACATTGCCGTGGGTGCAATTTCGAGTTCTCGTTCTCAGACCGGCGCATTGGACTATCCGGGTCCAGGCAGTGGTGAGGTTGAAGTGGTTGTGAACCCGGGTGATTCGGGCGGTGCAATCGGCGCAAACCTTGTGAAACTAGGAGTTGTAAAGTCTGAGGACGCTTTCTTGCAGGCGTGGGTGGACAATGCGGCCGCGAACTCTTTACAGCCCGGCACCTATACGCTCAAGAAGGAAATGCGCGCAGTGGATGCGTTGGCTGCGCTACTCGACCCATCTAACAGATCTTCAAATGCAGTCACTGTTCCTCCAGGTTTTACCAAGGCGCAGGTTGTAGAACGTCTCTCAAGTTTCGGTAACTTCAGTGCGGATGAGGTCGAGGCCGCAATGTCGGACGCTGCGGGCATAGGCTTGCCAGCAGAGGCAAATGGTGACGCGGAAGGTTGGCTGGCGCCCGGTAGCTACGAGGTGCACAGTGATGATAAGCCGCAGGATGTAATCGCCGCGATGGTTACAGCGATGAAGGCGAAACTCGACGGTTTGGGTGTGCCGGAGGATCAGCGTCAAGAGCTCCTCATCAAGGCTTCCATCCTTGAGCGCGAGGTGAACATCGAGCAGTACTACCCGATGGTTGCACGCGTAATCGAAAATCGTCTCACTCAGCCTCAAGCAGAGACTGTGGGTTATCTGAACATGGATTCGACGGTGCTCTACGGCGTTGGCAAGGTGGGCGGTGTTCCCACTGCCAATGAAGTTGCCGATGAGTCGAACCCATACAACACATACAAGCACAAGGGGTTGCCACCTGGCCCGATCTCGAGCCCATCGGACTTGGCGCTCGAATCGATGCTGAATCCCGCAGATGGTGACTGGCTGTACTTTGTAACAGTCAACTTGGATACGGGTGAGACGAAGTTCGCCGCAACTCTTGAAGAGCAGGAGAAGAACCGGGCCCTCTTTGACCAGTGGTGCACGGACAATCCGGGGAAGTGCTAACGTGCGGGCTTTTGTGATTGGGCAGCCGATCGAGCATAGCTTGTCTCCCGTCCTGCACCGTGCGGCATACGAAGCACTCGAACTGCCGTGGACGTTCGAGCGCCGCGAAGTTGGATC
Source organism: Actinomyces sp. HMSC065F11 (assembly GCF_001813085.1). Taxonomy (NCBI): domain Bacteria; kingdom Bacillati; phylum Actinomycetota; class Actinomycetes; order Actinomycetales; family Actinomycetaceae; genus Actinomyces; species Actinomyces sp. HMSC065F11. The sequence continues at coordinate 70,781 of NZ_KV811465.1, read as the reverse complement.
TGATGATCTACCTGCCTTCCTGGATTCGATTGGCGAGGACGTTGCTGGCTTGGCGGTTACGATGCCGCTGAAACAAGCGGTGATGAGAAATCTGGACGCTATCGAGCCCCTGGCGGCCGCCGTTGGAGCAGTGAACACGGTAGTGCCCGCGGCGCGTGTACTATCGGGTTTTAACACCGACGTGTATGGGATTGTGCAGGCGATTTCGCGGGCTAAACGGGTAGAAAAGGGCGCTAAGGCGGTGATCTTGGGTGCCCGCGCCACAGCCTCGTCGGCGTTAGCCGCACTGAGTCAACTAGGAGCTAGCCAAGTCCAGACAATCGCCCGTTCGTTTAGCGGGCCAGGGTCTATCAGCTTGGCTGAAACTCGGATGGGTGTATCTACGCAGCATATTCCGTGGCGCGATAGCGAGCGTGCACAGGCCGCACTATCGGGAGCAGATATCGTGGTATCGACCTTACCGGCCGGAGTAGGTGACTATTGGGCTGGGCAGTTCCGTCCTAAGCCGGGTAGCGTCCTCCTCGATGTCGCCTACAATCCTTGGCCTTCAAAACTTACGCAGGCGGGTGAGGCCGGGGGAGCGGTGGTAGTGTCCGGCTATTCGATGTTGCTTTACCAGGCATGCCAGCAGGTTGAGCTCATGACCGGACGCGGCGCGCCTGTGGAAGAAATGCGTGATGCGCTTCAGGAAGCGACTAAGCTATTTAACCTATGACAACGCAAATTATTACCTGGGTTCTTGCTGCTGCTATGGGTGTGGCGGTTGTATTGTGGGCGGCATTCAGCGGCCCTACCTATCTTGACTCGTATTTCCAAAAAGCTAATAAGCGCCCGCTTACGCGCACCGAACTGGTGCTCTGCTCGGCTGTTCCTCAGGTTGTTGTCGCACTGGCTGGCACAAAAGATCCGTTCTTGATGGCTACGGTTCCGTTAGTGGGACTATTTAGCCTTATAGCGGTGGTTGATGGAAGGACGAAGAAGATACCGAACGTGCTGACCTTCCTCACGATGATTTCATTAGTTGTTGGCGGCGTGGTTGGTATTCTCATTAGATTCTTCGCGTTGCATGAAACAACCTCGATTGTGGGCATAGTGGCGGGCGCATTGATCTGGCTGGGGCCATTTTGGCTGCTTTATATGTTCGGAGGCGGGATTGGCCGCGCAGATGTGAAACTGGCACCAATAATCGGCGCCTGGCTTGGCCTGTATGGAGCTGGCGTGGCGTTTGGAGGACTGCTCACTGCAGTTATTGTTGGCGGCGTCTACGCTTTTGCACTGTTGCTGATTCGTAAGGTCTCGTGGAATGCAACTGTTCCGTTCGGACCAGCACTGGTTGTTGGAGGTCTGATCGCTTGGTTTGTGACGGGTGGTGCCGTCTCACCCTGGTAGTTTTAACCGCCGGTATTTTCGCCGGTGTGTAACACTGGAACCATGATTAGGTGGATGAGTGCGGGCGAATCGCATGGCGAAGCCCTGGTGGGCATTATTGATGGCGTACCCAAGGGCGTTGTACTAAGCACCCAAAAGCTGGCCGACGAGCTCGCGCGCAGGCGGGCGGGGCATGGTCGCGGCGCTAGGCAGAAGTTCGAACAGGATCGCGTACGCATTCTTGGGGGAGTTCGGCATGGCGTCACCATTGGATCTCCAGTAGCTATCGAAATCGCGAACTCGGAATGGCCTAAATGGCAGGTTGTGATGAGCTCAGACCCGGTCGATCCGAAGGATCTTCTTATCGACGCGGGCACTGGCGACGAGCGCGAGGTGGCTCGCAACCGCCCGCTTACTAGGCCGCGCCCGGGTCATGCGGATCTCGCGGGCATGATGAAGTTTGACCACGAGGATGCGCGCCCCGTGTTAGAGAGAGCTTCAGCGCGCGAGACCGCAACGCGAGTTGCACTCGGCTTGGTAGCGCGCCAGTTTTTGCGTCAGGTAGCGGGCATTGAGATCGTCTCGCACGTGGTGGCGGTAGGCTCACAAACAGCGGATATTCCCGCTCCGCTCCCACAGGACGCAGATCGTTTGGATGCCAGCCCGGTAAGAACCTTAGATGAGGACGCACAGGCACGGTTTATTGCCGCGATAGACGATGCGAAGAAGAGCGGGGACACAATCGGCGGCGTTGTGGAGGTAGCCGCTTACGGCGTGCCTGTGGGGCTGGGAAGCTACACGCAGTGGGATGAGCGGCTCGACGCCGCCCTTGCCGCTGCTCTCATGTCTATCCAATCGGCGAAGTCAGTGGAGATTGGGCACGACCAGGTGGATCGGCCCGGCTCGATGGCGCACGACGAAATTGTTGTAGAAGACGAACCGCGCCGGCTTTCTAACCGGGCCGGGGGTATCGAGGGCGGCATGTCTAATGGCGAGCCAATCTTAGCTCGCGTGGGTTTCAAACCAATTTCTACTGTGCCGCGTGCGCGTTCCACGATTGATCTGGCTACCGGCCAGCAGGCTCCGGCGCTGCACCAGCGTTCTGATGCGAGCCAGATTGTTCCGGCTGCAGTGATCTGCGAGTCCATGGTGGCTCTAACGCTCGCAAACGAGATCCTAAAAATGTTCGGCACCGGTTCCGTTGAGCGTATTCGCGCCGCGATTGAGGCCTACAACGGTAGGGTTAGTGAGCGTCTGAATCCATGAGCATAGTTTTGGTTGGTCTTCCCGGAAGTGGAAAATCTCGGCTGGGAAGGCTCGCGGCCAAGCATTTGAGTCTGCCGTTTATTGACTTGGACGAGGCGGTCGAGGCTGCGAGTGTTCGAACAATTCCAGATCTGTTTCGCGAGGGTGAGGACGTGTTTCGTTCCTTGGAAACACAAGCGTTGAAGGATGCGTTGGCAGGTCCTGAAGCTCTCATTGCAACGGGTGGGGGAATCGTGGAGCGCGAAGAGAACCGCGCCCTCTTGAAGAACCGGCATGTTGTGTTTCTCGATATTGATCTAGATGAGGCGATCGCACGTGCAAGCAGGAGCGAATCGCGCCCCCTGTTGCAAGGCGATGTGAAGCAAAGGATGCGGGCACTGTCCACGCGGCGACGTCCGCTTTATGAGCAGGTGGCCTCCGTGTCGGTGAAGCTTGGGCAAGCGTCGAAAGAAGAGAATACGCGAGTCTTGTTGCGCGCTATTGACGAGTTGGTGAAGTAATGCGAGTGGTTGAAGTTCGCGGTGAGCACAAATATCCCGTAGTCGTTGGTTCCGGTGCCATTAACCAGGTGGCTGGCAGTCTTGATCGCGATTATGCGCGGGCGCTGGTCATCCATCCGGTGGCGATTGGCCAGATCGCGCGCGAGGTAGGTGCACAACTGGAAAAGACCGGTATTACGACTTCTTATTTTGTGCATGAAGATGGGGAGTTAGGCAAGACGGTTGAGCAGCTGTCTGCCGCGTGGGAAGCTGCGGGAGATAGCCACATCGGTAGGCGCGACCTCATCGTTGGGGTGGGTGGCGGCGCCACAACGGATCTAGCAGGATTCGTTGCGGCCACTTGGTTGCGCGGTGTTTCAGTGCTCCAGGTGCCCACGTCCCTCCTCGCCATGGTTGACGCTGCGGTAGGGGGTAAAACGGGAATCAATACGCGGCATGGCAAAAACCTGGCGGGCGCGTTCCACTCGCCGATTGCGGTCATCGCTGATACGGACTGTCTGGCAACGCTACCCGAAGCGGAGTTTCGTGCGGGTTTAGGCGAAATCATCAAGTGCGGGTTCATTCGCGATGAATCCATCCTCGATCTGGCGTCGAAGCCGGTCACAAAGTCTTCCGCTCAAGTTGTTGACCTGGTTGAAAAGTCAGTGCGGGTTAAGGCTGACGTGGTGGGAGTTGACCTGAAGGAATCTGGTGAGCGGGAGATCTTGAACTACGGTCACACGCTTGCGCACGTGATTGAAAAGGTTTCTGGCTATCAGATTCGGCATGGCGAGGCAGTGTCGATTGGCATTGTGTTTGCCGCCCACGTGGCGGTGGAGCTGGGGCTAGCCGATGAGGATTGGCTATGTAAGCAGCGTCGATTACTGGCCACGCAGGGGCTTCCCACGAGTTGGCACTGTGACAGCATGGACACGATATTGGATGTGATGAGCTCGGATAAGAAAGTGCGTTCCAGGCAGGTCCGCATGGTGCTTACTACGCAAAGTGGTCATACGGTGGTGCGGGTAGTTGAGCCTGCAACGCTACATGCGGCAGCACTGACAATGGGAGTTGTTGATGACTAGCACGATTATTCTGATTGGCGTTTCGGGTGCAGGCAAAAGCGATATCGCCCGGGCCATCGCTACCAAGTCGGGTCTTGGGCTCCATGATTTTGAGGAGTCGTTTGAAAACTTGATGGGAGAGGACGACTCGCAGTTCTTGGTTCGTCGTGGTGAAGCACAGTATGAGGAGGCGGCTTTGCGCGTGGCGATGGATCTGCTCGATCGCGAGGGCGTCATAACTTTGGCTCCGGGTGTGGCGCGCACGCAGAAGGTGGGGGAGAAGCTGCGCGTGCTTCGCGCGGAGGGGGCGCTTGTAGTTGAGGTATTCGCTGATATCTCTACGCTGATGCGACGGACGGGGCTGAACGCTCCACGATCGGTCGCGCTGGGGCCAACACGCAAGATTTTTACGGACATGGTGGCAGCCTACCGAGCTGATTTTGCGGGGCTCGCTGACCTCGTGATCGATACCTCATTGTCTAAACCAGAGCATGTGGCCGCGCGGGTACTCGCATTTAACGGCTAAAACGGGTTATCCTATATCGGAACTTAAACTAGACGTAAGGAACAGTTGTGGCAACGACTAATGACTTGAAGAACGGCATGGTTCTTAAACTCGACAACCAGCTATGGTCGGTTGTTGAATTCCAGCACGTGAAGCCGGGTAAGGGCCCCGCGTTTGTGCGCACGAAGATCAAGAACGTTCTGTCGGGCAAGATCGTTGACAAGACGTTCAATGCTGGCGTGAAGGTTGATACCGCCACAGTGGATCGCCGCGATATGACCTACCTGTACCAGGACGGCAACGACTACGTGTTCATGGATGCCGCGACTTACGATCAGATTCTCGTAACCGGCGAGGTTGTTGGCGACGCCAAGAACTACATGATTGAGAATCAGCCGGCCATTGTCTCGATGTATGAGGGCCAGGTTCTTTCAGTTGAGCTTCCTCCGAACGTGGTGCTGGAGATTACCTACACCGAGCCGGGTGTTCAGGGCGATCGCTCGAACGCTGGCACGAAGCCGGCAACGGTGGAGACGGGTTACGAGGTGCAGGTGCCGCTGTTCATCGATCAGGGCACTCGCATTAAGATTGATACCCGCACCGGCGAGTACGCAGGGCGCGTCAACGACTAATGTCTCGTAGGATCACGTCACGTACGCGCGCTCGTAAGCGTGCGGTGGACACAATTTTTGAAGCCGACCAAAAGGGCGAGCTAACGCCGGAGGGCCTGCGCCAGATTCTTTCTGAGCGCCTGCAGGTAACGGCGGCCCAAACGCCACTTCCGGAGTATGCTATTGAGGTCGTTGAGGGCGTAGCTGATCGCCTGTACGAACTTGATGAACTTTTGGTTCTGCACACCACTACGCGTGACTTTGATCGTTTGCCTTCCACGGACCGTGCGATCCTGCGGGTGGGCGCATGGGAGATCGTGTGGAATGAGGACGTGCCTTCGGTTACGGCTATTGATGAGGCCGTAACGCTGGCAAAGGACATTTCTACGGACGAATCCCCAGCCGTGGTCAACGCAATCTTGGATGCCGTATTGAAAGACGCTGCCAGGGTTCGAGAAACAGATGATGCTCTTGCGGCGGCTTTGGTGCCACGTGAGGACATCGACCTTGAAGACTTTTGTGCGGGGGAAGAACCCGTTGCCAATGCGCTCGATGAATCGAGTGAACAACTAAATAATCCGTAAGAATGATGCTCGAGCCGGTATCGGTTCGGGCATTATTTTTATAGTTCATCCTTTAAAGCCGTCCAGTGAGGCGGGAAAGGTGGGGCACATGCCACAGGTGAAAACTGTCCTGGATGAGGGGCAGATTTCGCGCGCTGTTTCGCGCATTTGTTACGAGATTCTCGAGCGCACAGATGGTGCTGAAGATCTCGTTATTCTAGGAATCCCAACCAGGGGAGTTCCCCTGGCAAACCGGTTAGCGAAAAGGCTAAGAGAGGTTAGCAACGCACCGGTTGAAGTGGGCTCGCTGGACATCACAATGTATCGCGATGATCTGGCAGGCAATCCGATTAGAACGCCCCACCCGATGTCGATTCCCGAATCAGGCATTGACGGCAAAATAGTCATCTTGGTTGATGATGTTTTGTACACGGGGCGCACGGTTAAAGCTGCTCTTGATGCGCTGTTCGACTTGGGCCGTCCGCAAGCGGTGAAGCTGGCCACGCTGGTTGATCGCGGTCACCGTGAGTTGCCTATTCGCCCTGATTTTGTGGGCAAGAATCTGCCGACCTCACGAAAAGAATCCGTCGATATTGAACTTGTTGAGATCGACGGGATTGACCGCGTAGTAATCCGGGAGGCGTGATGAAGCATCTAATTTCTATCTCTGATCTGAGCCTGGATGACGCGATCCGCATTCTAGATGTTGCCGAGGCTATGGCGGCTACCCAGTCGCGGTCCATTAAGAAGCTCCCAACGTTGCGCGGCAAGACGGTTATCAACCTGTTTTTTGAAGATTCCACGCGAACGAGGCTGTCATTTGAAGCCGCGGCTAAGCGCTTATCCGCTGATGTGATTAGTTTTTCCGCAAAGGGGTCTTCGGTTTCCAAGGGTGAGTCACTCAAGGATACTGCTTTGACGTTGCAGGCGATGGGCGCAGACGCCGTTGTGGTTCGGCACCGATCGTCTGGGGCCGCACACCGTTTGGCGCATGCTGGTTGGATTGACTTGCCGGTACTCAATGCTGGCGACGGTACCCACCAGCACCCAACGCAGGCGTTGCTTGACGCAATGACGCTACGCCGTCACTTCACTAATGATGGCCGCCCCGCTGCGCCTGGAAGCACTCTCGAAGGAGCGCATGTGGCAATCGTGGGTGACATCCTGCACTCGCGAGTGGCGCGCTCCAACGTGGGCCTCATGTCAATGCTCGGGGCGCGTGTAACCCTGGTTGCTCCACCTACCCTCCTTCCGGTGGGCGTTGAAAACTGGCCTTGCGAGGTCACCTATGATTTTGACGAGGCTCTTGCTACTCATCCCGACGCGGTGATCATGTTGCGAATCCAACACGAGAGGATGAGCGCGGCGGGCGGAGGGTTCTTCCCCTCGGCGGAGGAATACCACCATTCGTATGGTTTGGACAGCGAACGGTTTGAAAGGCTTGGCAAGCGCACGGCGATTATGCACCCGGGCCCGCTCAATCGGGGTTTGGAGATTTGTGCGCAGGCGGCAGATTCGGCCCAGTCGGTAATCGTGGAACAGGTAAGTAATGGGGTGAGCGTTCGAATGGCGGCGCTGTACCTGCTTCTGGCAGCTAAGGAGAGTTTGAATGTCTAAGGAAATTCTGTTTGTAGGTGCGCGCCCGTACGGTGAAGAGAGCGCGGATATTGCCGTTCGTGGAAACAGAATCGTCGCTGTTGGAAAGGAAGCGCGCAGTGCGGTTCCCGAGGCTGAAGTGGTTGATGTGACGGGTCTTGTGGCACTGCCGGGCCTGGTCGACCTACATACGCATCTTCGCGAGCCCGGTCAGGAGGATGCCGAGACGGTGTTCACGGGCACGAGGGCCGCCGCGGTAGGTGGGTACACCTGTGTGTTTGCAATGGCGAACACAAATCCGGTTGCAGATACCGCCTCGGTAGTAGAACAGGTGAAGATGCTTGGCGACAAGGCCGGTTGGGTAGAGGTTCACCCGATTGGTGCGGTCACCGTTGGCTTGGAGGGCAAGACGCTGTCCTCGATGAGTGCTATGGCTAAGTCCGAGGCTGCAGTGCGAGTATTCTCCGATGATGGCAAGTGCGTTGCCGACCCCGTGCTAATGCGCCGCGCTCTCGAATATGTAAAAACTTTTGGCGGCGTGATTGCCCAGCACGCGCAGGATCCGGCGCTCACCGAGGGTGCACAAATGAACGAATCGCCGCTTTCCGCTGAGCTTGGTCTGGCCGGTTGGCCCGCCGTTGCTGAAGAGGCGATTATTGCCCGCGACGTTGCCCTAACGGATCACGTTGGTTCGCGCTACCACGTGCTGCACGCGTCTACAAAGGGTTCGGTGGAGCAGATTCGCGAGGCTAAGCGCCGCGGAATCAACGTGACGGCTGAAGCCACGCCGCACCACATTTTCCTCACCGAAGAAGAAGCGCGCTCGTACGATCCGCGCTTTAAGGTGAACCCGCCCCTGCGCACGCAGGAGGACGTAGAGGCGCTGCGCGACGCTCTTGAAGATGGCACGATTGACACGATTGGTACCGATCATGCGCCGCATCCTTTGGAGATGAAGGATTGCGAGTGGCAGGCCGGAGCATTCGGCATGATCGGGATTGAGACCGCACTACCCGTCCTCATCACCACGATGGTGGACACGGGGCGTATGAACTGGCGCGATATTGCGCGCGTCATGTCTGAAAAGCCCGCGCAGATTGGTCTTGCAACCGAGCAGGGCCAGCCGATCGAGGCCGGTTCGTTCGCGAACCTTGCATTCGTGGATCCGAGTGTGGAGCGCGTGGTAGAAAACGGCTGGTCGCGCTCAACCAATAACCCCTACCTTGGCCACACGCTGAAAGGGCAGGTTAAGTACACGGTTTACCGCGGCAAGATCACGGTGCGTGAAGGCATGCCGGTAGAGGAGGAGCGATGAGCATCGCAGTTCTGGTTACATCAGATGGTCACGTGTTTAGTGGCCGCGCATTCGGCGCGATTGGCGAGGTCGTTGCTCCGGCTGTGATAGACGCTTCTGTAGCGGATTATCCACGTGTGCTCGCCAGCGCCGATAACGGGGGGAAGATCGTTCTGTTTGCCTCCCCGCATATTGGGAACGTAGGGCTGCCCGATACATTTGAACCGAAAGCAGTGGGGGTTGTGGTTCGCGAGGCTTCCAAGGTCGCGTCGAACTGGCAGTCAAAGGCTGAGCTGGAGCCGTCATTGCGGGCCGCAGGTGTGGTTGGTATCGAGGGGATCGATACGCGGGCCCTCGTCAAGCTCTTGGTGAAAAGTCCAGATCTGCGCGTGGGGATTTTCTCTGGCACGGTCATTGATTCCCATGATTTAGAAGAGGGCGAGCGCATCCCGCGCGACCTCGTGAACTGTTTGCAAAGCCGCGTCAAGGGGGCCAACTAATGCCACGCAGAAATGATTTGAAGTCCGTTCTAGTAATTGGTTCTGGCCCGATCGTTATAGGCCAGGCATGCGAGTTTGACTACTCGGGTTCGCAGGCTTGCCGTGTGCTTCGTGAAGAGGGCGTGCGCGTGATCCTCGTGAATTCGAATCCCGCTACGATCATGACGGATCCAAACATGGCTGATGCCACCTACGTGGAGCCGATCACTACCAGCTCTATTGAGCGAATCATTGCGAAGGAGCGCCCCGATGCCCTTCTACCCACCCTGGGCGGGCAGACGGCTCTAAACGCAGCGATGAACCTTGCCGAGGCGGGAATCTTGGACAAGTACGGCGTTGAAATCATCGGGTCCAGTGTGGAAACGATTCGCGCGGGTGAGGACCGCGACGAGTTCAAAGAAATCGTGGAGCGGTGCGGCGCAGAGGTGGCAAGGTCGCGTATTGCCCACTCGTTACAGGACGCTCTTGATGCGGCCGAGGAGCTTGGATACCCGTTGGTGGTTCGCCCCTCGTTCACGATGGGCGGCCTCGGTTCTGGTTTTGCGCACACCCAAGAGGAGCTGACGCGTTTCGTGGAGCACGGCCTGCGCGATTCGCTGACTAACGAGGTTTTGCTCGAAGAGTCGATTCTGGGCTGGAAAGAGCTCGAACTTGAGATGATCCGCGATCGCACCGGCGAGACGATGCTGGTTACAACCATCGAGAACGTAGATCCCGTGGGCGTGCACACAGGTGATTCCATTACGGTGGCTCCCGCTCTCACCCTCACGCAGAGCGAAATCGATGAGCTCGTGCGTATCGGCGCCGACATCATCGAGGGTGTGGGCGTGAACCAGGGTGGTTGTAACATCCAGTTTGCGATTAACCCTGCAGATGGCCGCATCGTTGTGATTGAGATGAATCCGCGTGTTTCGCGCTCATCGGCCCTCGCGTCGAAGGCAACGGGGATTCCGATCGCAAAGATCGCAGCGCGTCTAGCGATTGGTTACGACCTCGCGGAAATTCAGTCAGATATTGCTCCTGCGCGTACGGCAGCGCAGGCGCCTCTGATTGATTATGTGGTGGTGAAGGTGCCGCGCTTCGCGTTTGAGAAGTTCCCGGCATCCGATAAGACGCTGACCACCTCCATGAAGTCGGTGGGTGAGGCGATGGCGATTGGCCGTACCTTCACCGAGGCTCTTCTTAAGGCGCAGCGTTCCATCGACAAAGCCGGGGTTTCGTTCCACTGGGACGGACCGGCCCCGGATGAGACCGAGGTGGAGGCACTGCTGGAGCAGATCGCAACGCCTACGGAGGCTCGCCTGGTTCAGCTACAGCAGGCGATTCGCGGCGGCGCCACATTGGAACAGATTAATCGCGCAACGGCTATTGACCCGTGGTTTATTGCTCAAATCCAGCAGGTAGAAGAGGTGGCGCGCCAGATCATGGACGCCGAGGCTCTTTCTGCAGGCGTGCTACGCGTTGCAAAGCGTCACGGTTTTTCCGATGCGCAGATCGCGTCCTTGCGGTCAATGCCAGAAGAAGTGGTGCGCGAAATCCGCCGCGCTTACAACATTCACCCGGTGTACAAGGCAGTGGACACGTGCGCGGGCCTGTATGACGCGGCAACCCCGTACTATTACTCAACGTACGAGGAAGTCTCGGAGATCGAGCAGCGTGAGCGGCCCGCAGTGATGATCCTGGGTTCGGGCCCGAACCGTATTGGTCAGGGCATTGAGTTTGACTACTCCTGTGTGCATGCCACGATGGCGTTGCGCGAGGACTTTGACACCATCATGGTGAACTGCAACCCCGAGACGGTATCTACCGACTATGACATCTCGGATCGTCTCTACTTTGAGCCGCTGACGCTTGAAGACGTGCTCGAAATATTCGAAACCGAGCAGGCGGCCGGGCCCATTGCGGGCGTGTTGGTACAGCTGGGTGGGCAGACCCCGCTGTCACTTGCAGACGCGCTTGAGCGGGCAGGCATGCCCATTGTGGGTACCACTCCGGCCTCGATCAACCTGGCTGAGGATCGCGAAGCATTTGGCCGTGTTCTAGATGAGGCGGGGCTGCCTGCTCCCGCGCATAAGACGGCTACCACGGCCAGCGCGGCGCTGGCGGCGGCACGCGAGGTGGGGTATCCCGTACTCGTACGCCCCTCGTTCGTTTTAGGGGGGCGCGGAATGGCCATCATTTACGAAGAGGAAGGTCTGGCAGAGTACCTGCGCAACGCGGGTGCCGCAGTATTTTCTACCGGCCCGTTGCTAATCGATAAGTTCCTCGATGATGCCGTTGAAATCGACGTGGATGCGCTCTACGACGGTAACGAGCTGTTCATGGGCGGCATTATGGAACACATTGAAGAGGCCGGTATTCACTCGGGTGATTCTGCGTGCGTTATGCCCCCGATGTCGCTGTCTGAACGGCAGATCGATCGTATTGTGAAATCGACCGAGGCTATCGCGAAGGGCGTTGGCGTACGCGGCCTGTTGAATATCCAGTTCGCACTGGCCTCCGATGTGCTTTACGTGATCGAGGCAAATCCGCGTGCTTCGAGGACGGTGCCGTTTGCTTCGAAGGCGTCCGGTGTGGCGCTTGCGCGGGCTGCTGCGAAGATCCAGATGGGGCAAACCATCGCGCAGCTGCGCGCGGCAGGTGAACTACCTCACTGCGATCAATCGGTCCAAGACCTTGATGAGCCGATTTCCGTTAAGGAGGCTGTCCTCCCGTTCGACCGCTTCCGCGATTGCAACGGCGAGGTTGTTGACACCCTGCTGGGGCCGGAGATGCGCTCAACCGGCGAGGTCATGGGTCTTGATGAGTCATTCCCCGCCTCGTACGCGAAATCGCAGATTTCTGCCTATGGTGGTCTGCCTGCTTCCGGCACGGTGTTCATTTCGATTGCGGATGCGGATAAGCGCGGTATCGTTCTACCGGCTTCAAAGCTGGTTGAGCTGGGCTTCAAGATCATGGCTACCACGGGTACAGCATCGGTTTTGCGTCGAAATGGAATTGATGTGGAAGTCGTGGCCAAGGAGTCCGAACGCGGCGAGGGAGGCGTTGCAATCACTGACCTCATTCATTCAGGCAAGGTTGACATGATCGTGAATACGCCGCAGGGCGAGTCTGAACGCCGCGACGGCTACAAGATTCGCGCGGCTGCAACGTCGGCTGGGAAAGCGATCATTACAACGCTGCAGGCGTTTAACTCGGCTGTGCGCGCTATCAAGGCGGCTCAGACGGAAGAACTACACGTAAAGTCCCTTCAAGAATGGGACCGCGAACGCGAGCAACGGAGGCAGGTAAATGCCTGAGAGTTTTGGTACGCGGCTAGGCAGGGCGCTGGCTACGCGCGGGCCGGTTTGTGCGGGTATCGATCCGCATGCTGGTTTGCTTGAAGCTTGGGGATTACCGGTAAACGTGCATGGCTTGTCAGAGTTTTCGAAGCGCGCCCTTGACGGGTTGAGCGAGGCGGCGGCTATCAAACCGCAGTCGGCCTTCTTTGAGCGCTTTGGCGCGGCGGGGGTAGCGGTTTTAGAGGAGCTGTTGCAGAGCGCTCGTGAACGCGGCGTAATCACGATTTTGGACGTGAAGCGCGGTGACATCGGTTCGACGATGGCTGGTTACGCAGCCGCATATCTGCCGCAGGGCGCTCCGTTGGAGGCCGATGCGATCACGGTTGCGCCCTACATGGGGCCAGCAGCTTTCGATGAAACCGCGCAGCTGGCGGCCGAGCATGGCAAGGGCCTGTTCGCGCTCGCACTGACGTCGAACCCGCAGGGCGCTACTTTGCAGCGTTCGGTAGGGCAAGGTAAGACGGTCGCTCGCCAAGTGATCGAGTGGACTCGAGCAAAGAACGAGCAGTTTGATGCGGGTCAAAAGGTCGGTTCTTTTGGCGTGGTGATTGGGGCAACTATCACGGATAGAGCACAGGTGGTAGGTGAGGCGTTAGCCGGCTATACCGGGCCGATCCTGATGCCCGGATTTGGCGCGCAAGGCGGTAGCGTTAACGCTGAAGATGCCGGTTTGAACATCGTGGTGTCTTCTTCGCGGGCGGTGCTAAAGGCCGGTCCTAACCCGGTGGATCTGGCCGCCGCATTGAAGGCTACGAATGCCGAGATTATGAACGCGCTCGAAGGCGTTTCATAATGGATGCCATGAATCACCAGCATCTTACGGTTTTATTAGGTCCTAGCGCGGTTGGCAAGGGGACAGTGGTTGCTCGCCTATTGGAGTTGCACCCGCAGATTTTCTTGTCAATCTCGGCAACAACTCGCGATCCTCGCCCCGGTGAGGTTGATGGAGAGCACTATCGCTTCCTCTCTCGCGAGCGCTTTCTCGAGCTCGTTGCAGAAGATGCTTTCTTGGAGTGGGCCGAGGTTCACGGTATGAACTATTATGGGACTTTGAAGGCTCCGATTGAAGAGGCTATTGCTGCGGGACGCCCGGCGCTATTAGAGATCGACCTTGCAGGGGCAAGGCAGGTGCGCGAGCAGATGCCCGACGCCCAGTTCATTTTCCTGGCCCCTCCCTCGTGGGAGGAACTGGAAGCGCGGCTGCGTGGCCGCGGCTCTGAGACGGAAGAGCAGATGGCGCGCCGCCTTGAAACTGCTCGTGTGGAGATGGATGCCGCGAGCGAATTTGACCATATTGTGGTTAATGACGAGGTGGATCACACAGCGCGGAAACTGGCTAGTCTTATGGGCTTAGCGTAGGATTGTTGCGTTACGAAGCTAGGAGGATTCATGACGGGAATCGTTGCCCATCCTGAAGGTATTACGTACCCACCGATCGACGATCTGATGGAGAAGGTCGATTCGAAGTACGCGCTGGTTGTATTTGCTGCCCGCCGCGCAAGGCAGATTAACTCTTACAACCTGCAACTTGAGTCGAACATGGTTCAGTTTGTGGGCCCGGTTGTCCCGGTTGAGGCTGATGACAAGCCGCTTAGCACCGCGCTTCGCGAGATCAACGAAGGCCTGTTGATTATGGAAGAGGCCCCGGACGCCGAGTAACAGATTGACAGCTCTTAACAATGCCGGCACGCCACCCCGGCGGATCATCGTTGGGGTGGGGGCCGGCATTGCCGCGTATAAGGTGGCTGGCGTCGTACGTCATTTCGCGAAGGCGGGTGACGACGTGCGGGTTATTCCCACTGCGGCTAGCCTACACTTCGTTGGGAAAACCACGTGGCAGGCACTTTCTGGTTCTCCCGCCCACACCGACGTTTTTGATGGCGAAGCCGGGGTAGACCACGTGGAGGCCGCCCGAGGTGCAGACCTGATTGTGATTGCGCCAGCAACGGCTGATCTGATCGCGAAGATTCGCGCCGGTATAGCCAGCGACTTGCTCACCACTACGGTGCTTGCCGCTACATGCCCGATAGTTGTAGTTCCGGCGATGCATACCGCCATGTGGGAAAACGCTGCAACGCAGGACAACATTCGCGCTCTGAAGGAACGCGGGTTGCATGTAATGGCACCTGCGGTTGGTGATCTGTCCTCGGGGGACAGGGGCGCGGGCCGCATGCCCGAACCAGAAGCTATTTGCAAGTTTGCTGAAGCCGTATTAGCAGAAGAAACCCCCCTTCAAGAAAAGGACTTAGCCGGGGTGCGGGCCTTCGTGACTGCCGGAGGCACGCGCGAGGCCATTGACCCCGTGCGTTTTATTGGTAACCACTCCAGTGGTAAACAAGGTGCTGCGATTGCGCGTGCTCTTGTGGAACGCGGCGCTGACGTCACCGTGTTCGCCGCAAATATTGCTCCCGGTGTGATACCTGACGGCGTGACGGTTGTAGATACTCCCTCGGCAACTGAAATGTACGAGGCTGTCCAAGGCGCTGCCGCAAACTTCGACATCGGGTTTTTTGTGGCTGCGGTTGCGGATTTCCGCCCGCAACAAAGCTGGGAACAAAAGGTTAAGAAGACCAGTGATAATGAGGACGGATGGTCCTTGCAGCTGGTTAAAAATCCAGATATTTTGCGCGAAACTGCAAGCAAGTATCCGCATCTGCTGTGCTTCGGTTTTGCCGCAGAGACCGGTGATGAGGCGCAAGTTTTAGAGTTTGGCCGTGCTAAAGCCGGGCGTAAGGGCGCCCGTTTTATCGCGATCAACCAGGTAGGCAACGGGCAAGGATTTGGCACCGAAAACAATCGTGTGACCGTGGTGGATGCTGCGGGGACAAAAGTTTTGTCCGTGGCTGGAACTAAGCTTCAAGTGGCTCGAGAACTGGTAGAACTTGCAGCCACGCAGCTAGTTAAGAACAACTGAGGTACAAATGAAAGCCGCTCCACTATTTTCTTCTGAGTCCGTCACTAGCGGACACCCGGATAAGGTTTGCGATCAGATTGCCGATGGCATCTTGGATGCCGCTTTGGAGTATGATCCCAAAACGCGTTCAGCCGTTGAGGTAATGGCAACCACTAACCGCGTGATTGTTGCGGGAGAGCTTTCAACAACTGCCGAGCTGGATGTCGAGCAGATCGTGCGCGAAGCGGTTGAACGGATCGGGTACACGCAAGAAGGCATGGGTTTTGATGCACGCACCCTGCAGGTGATGGATATTCTCGATCAGCAGTCTCCCGACATCGCGCAGTCGGTGGATCGCTCAATAGAAGCTCGAGAAGAGTCCTCCGGTGATCTGCTCTCTCTCCAGGGAGCGGGAGACCAGGGCCTCATGTTTGGCTATGCCTGCGACGACACGCCAGTGCTCATGCCGTTGCCGATTTACGTGGCCCACCGGCTCGCTAGTCAACTTGAACAGGTTCGCCGCACTGAGATGAGCGGGCTTCGCCCGGACGGTAAAACTCAAGTTACGGTTCGCATGGAAAACGAGCAGCCGGTCAGCCTGGACACGATTGTTGTATCCACTCAGCATGATGACGCTTTATCGCTTGAGCAAATCCGCGAGGGCGTGAAAACCCTCGTTGTGGATCCGGTGCTGGAACAGGTTGGCCAGCGCTTTGACACTTCGGAAGCGAAGCTGCTGATTAACCCATCAGGCCGCTTTGTGGTTGGAGGCCCCGCGGGTGACACGGGAGTTACAGGACGCAAGCTCATCGTTGATACGTACGGCGGATTTGCGCGCCACGGAGGCGGCGCGTTCTCGGGCAAAGATGCTTCTAAGGTGGATAGGTCTGGCGCATACGCAACGCGTTGGATTGCGAAGAACATTGTTGCAGCCGGCTTGGCTCGCCGCTGTGAGGTGCAAGTTTCCTACGCGATTGGCCGTGCGGAACCAGTTGGGCTACACATCAACACGTTCGGTACGGGCTGCGTTTCTGATGACCAGTTGCTGAGCGCAGTAGGTCGAGTTTTTGATTTGCGCCCTGCGGCAATCATCGAGACGCTACGACTAAACGAGCCGGGCTTTACGGCCGTATCGGCGTACGGTCACTTCGGGCGCGAGGGCGTTACTTGGGAGGACACTTCTAAGGCAGACGAACTACGCGGCGTTGTCGGCTGATTAATTCTCAAGCCAGGTAATAGGACCCCTTGAATGGGGTCCTATTACTTTGAGCAAAATAAATGTCTGCGGTGCACGATACGATTAAGCCATGTCGAATCAGCCTGAAGCACTACTGGGAAGACGAGTGGCCCGTGTGCTCGTCGATACCGCGGTGCCTCACCTAGACAGGCTCTTCGACTACGAGGCTACAGGCCAGCCGGTCCAGGTAGGCTCACTCGTGCGGGTGAAGCTCGCAGGGCGAAGAATGAATGGTTTCGTCCTTGAAGTCGGCGAAGATTCTGACTTTAAGGGCAAACTTGCGCCTGTAGAGCGCGTGGTTTCCGCAATACCGCTAGTGGATCAGCAGATGATTACACTTGCTCAAGACCTCGCAAAACGCAATGCTACCGCTGTCTCTAAGGTTCTGACAGCCATGGTGCCAAGCAGGCACGCGGGGGCGGAAAAGGCGTTTATTTCCGGCTGGAGCAATGAAGTAGCTGATGTCAGTGATCCCACGGGAGGCGAGTTTTCCTCGTCGTGGAGCTACTATGCGGGAGGCCATGCGTTTCTTGAGCGTATTGGCAAGGGCGAATCTCCACGCGCTGTGTGGCTTACGTTGCCGAGGGTGTTCCCTGCGCGAATGGAGCATCACCCGCTGTTAGATCTTGTGGAGGCAACCGCGAGGTCTGGGCGGCGCACGCTGATTGTGGTGCCTACGGCTCGGGACGTGGATGCGATGGAAGCCGTTTTTGCGCAGACGCACTGGAGGGTGGTCTACCAGCGGGCATCTGATTCACAGTATAAGAAGTACCGTTCCTATCTGGAGATTAGAGCGGGTGAGGCCGACGTGGTGATCGGCACGAGGTCTACCGTTTATGCGCCCGTGCCGAATCTGGGTTTGATTAGTGTATGGGACGCGGGCGATGACAGGCTGACTGACCAACAGGCGCCGTACCTGTCGGCTCTCGAGATAGCGATGCGCAGAGCACACCTGCAAGGATGCGCCCTGGTGAGTGCAGGTCCGTCGATTTCTGTACCAGAAGCACAACTGGTGCGCTCCGGCTGGGCAGCACCGCTAGTTGCAGACCGAGAAGTTACCCGCTCTAAAACGGCAATCATTGAGGTACCCGACGAGTTTGATATGGAACGAGAAGGTCCTGCCGGCCACTCGCGGATTCCTCCCTCGGTACAAAGTTTCATTCGCACCTCATTGGACGTAGGTCCCGTGCTGGTGCACGTTCCAACCGGCGGATACGTGTCGGTCATCGCCTGTAGCCGTTGCGATCAAAGCGCACGGTGTAATGCTTGCCATGGGCCGCTACGGGCGTTCGCAAACGGGGGACTGTCCTGCATGTGGTGTAACCGTCCGCAGGTGGGTTGGAGATGCGTCAAGTGCGGTAGCTCAAGTTGGCGATCGGCCCGGGTGGGATCAGTGCGAACTGCCGAGGAATTCGGGCGTGCTTTCCCTCGGACCATTATCGAAATGTCCAGTGCAGATACGCCCGTTACCGAGTTTGCGAAGCCGAGCGGAATAGTAATTGCCACACCGGGCATGGAGCCCGTTACGCCCGGAGGGTATGCGGCCGTGGTTGCGCTAGACGCTTGGGCAATCCTGGGACGCCCGGAACTTTGGGCCCCCGCTGAAGCGATGCGCAGGTGGATGAACATTCATTCACTGGCTAGGCCAGATGGCAAAATGATCGTGGTGGGCGTTCGTGATCCGATGATTCGTGGCTCGCTCGTGCGCCGCGACCCTCTCGGATTCGCAATGCAGTTGCTGGATGAACGTGAACTGCTCGGTTTTTTCCCCGCTGTGTGCATGGTTGCGATCGATGGAGACAGGAAGAACGTTGCTTCTTTTATTGAGGAAGTAAACGTGCCCGGTAGGTGCCAGCTCGTTGGAGTGGCGGCCAGGGAGGGACGTGACCTGCAAAAAACATACGGCCGCGATCAAAGCCGCGCCATTTACAGGTGCCCGTGGGATGCAACGCCAACCTTCATTGAGTCGGTGAAAGCTACTCAAGTTGCAAGAAGCATGGGCCGTAAAGGCGCGGTAAGCGTTCATGTGAACCCCGCGAGCCTTCTTTAATATGCGCCAGACAGATTCAAAGACCAATCAAGATAGACTATTAGAGTGAAGATCCTTTTTGCTGGCACTCCAGAAGTTGCAATCCCAACGCTTGCGGCCTTGACCGAATCCGATCATGAGGTTGTGGGTGTACTAACTCGTTCGCCCGCTCGGCGAGGTCGTGGCCGAACTCTCTACCCGTCAGAAGTGGGAGAGTGGGCCAGTGAGAATGGCCTCCACGTCATTGAGGCGGATTCGTTCACAGACCCGCAGGTTTTGGAGCAAGTGCAAAAAACCGGAGCTCAGCTCGGCGTTGTTGTGGCCTACGGAGCGATTATTCCCAAAACCGCTTTGGAAGGCCTCGACCACGGTTGGATTAACCTGCACTTTTCGGCTTTGCCACGCTGGCGTGGGGCCGCGCCGGTTCAACGCGCTATCGAGGCGGGCGATACGGTTACTGCCGTTGACGTCTTCCAGCTGGAAGAAGGGCTGGATACCGGACCGGTGCATTCAACTCGACCGGTAGAAATTGACCCCGATATTAGCGGCGGCGAGCTACTTGCCGAACTAGCGCAGATTGGGGCTAAAGACGTTGTGGACGTGGTTGTTGCCATTGAAATGGGCATCGCAAACCCGCGGGTGCAAAACATGGGCGGAGAAACCTACGCCCACCGCATCACCCGCGATGATCTGCCTATCGACTTCACTAAGCCTGCACTGCAGGTACACAATCAGGTGCGTGCGTTCGCGCCCGCTCCCGGTGCCTACGCGATGCTTCCTGACGGGAAGCGACTAAAAATTCTAGCAACGAAAGTGACGGATCAGCCAGGTGGAAAACCAGGCGAGCTGCGAATAGAAAAGAACGCTGTATTTGTCGCGGCGGCAGATGCATGGCTGGAATTGATTACCGTGGCGCCGGCTGGCAAATCCCACATGGCAGCAGCTGATTGGGCCAGGGGAGCCAGGCTAGAGCCAGCCGCGGTCTTGAAGGGCAAGGAGAACTGATGGAATATCGCCGAGACAACAGACCTCCTCGGGCGCGTCGCCCCCGCGGCGTAGAAGATTCGCGCCGAGTTGCCTACGAGGCGCTGCTCAAAATTGAAACTGAAGGTGCTTACGCAAACCTAGTGTTGCCGCCCATGCTCACCAAAGCTCGGTTATCGCCACGTGACGCGGGTATGACAACCGAGCTGGTTTACGGCACGCTTCGATACCGCGATCGCATCGACTGGGTGCTAAGCCAATGCATGAACCGCAAGATCGCGGATATGGATCCGGAGGTCCGGGCGATTTTGCGGATGACAGCCCACCAGATCCTACATATGCGCGTACCTGACCACGCTTCGGTTGCCCAGGCGGTAGAACTTGCAAAACAGGTAAGCGAGAGGGGCAGCGAGAAGTTTGTAAACGGTGTGGCGCGCTCCGTGGCGGAACATTCACCAGCCGAGTGGGAGAAGCGGATGCAGCGCATCGAGAACGACGCCGAGCGCCTCTCTATCATCTACTCGCACCCCCAGTGGATTATTCGCGCCCTGGCCAGTGCTTTGCAAGCGCACGGACGCGACCCGCGTGAACTCGAAGACCTACTGGCGGTAGATAACGTGAATCCTTCCGTCACGCTGTGTGCGCGCCCAGGCCTGATTCTGCCGATCGATCTGGCCGAGGACGTGGAGTATTTCTTGAAGACCAGCGCCCGCCCAGGTGACTACTCCGAATGGGCGGTAGTTATTGGGGGAGGGGACCCGGGGCGTCTGCCAGAGATTCGCGATGGGCGCGCAGCGGTGCAGGACGAGGGCTCACAGCTTGTGGCTACGGCTTTCGCCGAAACCGAGGTGGAAAATGACGATGTGCGGTGGCTCGACATGTGTGCTGGCCCCGGAGGGAAGGCAGGCCTAGTTGGCGCAATCGCGGATGCCAGGGGAGCACACCTTGTAGCCAACGAGGTGTCAGAACATCGCGCGAAGCTTGTTGAAGCTACAACGCTTCAGCTCACTGGGATTACTGTACAGGTGGGCGACGGGCGAGACCTGGGCGGTGAGAAGTTTGATCGCATTATCTTGGACGCTCCGTGCACGGGCCTGGGCGCTCTTCGCCGGCGTGCAGAATCGCGTTGGCGCAAGCAGATTACCGACGTTGCAGACCTCGTTAAACTTCAGGCCGAGCTAATCGATTCTGGTCTTGACGCGTTGAATGTTGGCGGCGTGCTCGCATATATCACCTGCTCGCCTCACAAACAAGAAACTATTGACCAGATGGAACGCATTAAAGGCCGAGACGAGTTTGAATTCCTTTCCGCTGCCTCGGCAATTGACCAAATCTCAATGACTGAAATTGAACTAACCCCCGTGAAAATGGGTGAGGGAGACGTCGTGCAGCTATGGCCGCACGTGCATGGCACGGACGCCATGTTCCTTGCCCTTATCAAGAGAATTAGGTGAGAAGAATGAAACCAACTATCAGCCCCTCGATCCTTAACTGCGATATTGCAGACCTTGCCGGAGAGTTGCACAAGATTCGCAACGCAGACTTCGCGCACGTGGACATCATGGACAACCACTTCGTGCCAAACCTTACGTGGGGTCTGCCCGTTGTGGAGGCCGTGATTGCTAAGGACATCATGCCGGTGGACTGCCACCTGATGATTGAAGACCCGGACCGTTGGGCGCCCGCATATGCCGAGGCGGGTGCGGCCTCAGTGACCTTCCACGCCGAAGCCGCCAAAGCACCGCTGCGCCTGGCAAATGAGATCCACAAGCAGGGTGCCAAAGTTGGATTGGGTTTAAAACCAGCCACGGACATCCACGACTACGTGGATCTCTTGCCTTCATTCGACATGATTCTAGTTATGACGGTAGAGCCTGGTTTCGGCGGGCAACCGTTCTTGCATTCGCAGATGAAGAAGATCGGCCGTGTACGCGAAGCTGCGAAGCAGGCTGGCGTAGAAATCGCGATCCAGGTGGACGGCGGCGTGAACCGCGAGACCATTCAGATTGCCGCCGAGGCTGGAGCTGACGTTTTCGTTGCAGGCTCGGCAGTATTCCGCGCGGAAGATGCGTACCAGGAGGTCGAGCAGCTTCGCCGGATTGCGTCCGAGGCTATGCACGCTCACTGAGAAAATGTGCTGGGCAAGTATTTTTTGTGCTTGCCGTGTAGTATTGGGGTGTGCTCCGGGGTCGGTGTAATTCCGAGCCGGCGGTTAAAGTCCGCGAGCCGCTTCGGCGGTTGAGCTGGTGAAACTCCAGCACCGACGGTTAAAGTCCGGATGGGAGGAGCTCGCTTATTTTAAGCTGGCTTGTGCCTTGTCTGCCCGGACGAGTTAATCGAGGAACGGACAAGATAGCGTGTCAACCCGGCCAGCCCGCAGACGCCCAGCGGTGCTCACTTTTGGAGCTCCCCTGGTGTTTGGGCTCTTCTTGCTCCTTTGCTGGTGGCTGATCACCATTCAAGAGGGCACCCCGAGCTGGATGCTTCCCAGCCCGGCCGAGTTCGCTACGCGTCTTATCTCATCACTGTCTAGCACCGCCTTGTGGCAGGCGCTTTGGGTCACGTTGAAAGAAGCCGCACTCGGCTCATTTTTCGGCGCCCTCATTGCGCTTCCCATGGCTTACCTGATTTACAGGTCCCAGGTGTTTTCAGCTGCGGTGGAACCATTCCTCGGCGCTACGCAGGCGATCCCCGCGATCGCGCTAGCTCCGCTACTCGTCCTCTGGGTCGGTTACGGCACGAGCGCCATCGTTGCACTGTGCACGCTGATGGTTTTCTTCCCCATTTTGGTCTCGACCACGGTCGGACTGCGCCACCTTGACGTGGAAGTCATGGAGGCCGCCAGACTTGACGGAGCATCCGGGCTTACTCTACTGCTCTACATGGAAATCCCCCTCGCCCTACCTTCAATCCTGGCTGGTCTGCGCAATGGTTTCACCCTGTCGGTGACCGGCGCTGTCGTTGGAGAGATGGTTATGGGAGGGGCCGGACTTGGAACGGTCCTCACCGTGCAACGTAACAGTTTAGATACCAGCGGAATGTTTGTGACTATCTCACTTCTGTGCGTAATGGCGATGACGGTTTATTCCTTGATTTACACGGTGGAGCGCAAATCGAAGCTCGTTAATACATCTCGTCGATAGTCTTGGAGAGGAAAATAATGTTTTTGAAGCGGCTTGCACTACCAGCGTTGGCACTTAGTGCGCTCGTTCTTGCCGGGTGTTCGTCGCCCGTTGGAGATTCGGATGAAGCTCTAACCGAGGGTAGTGAGAATACCGCCAGCCCCGTCACGTTGGGCCTTACCTACATCCCAAACGTCCAGTTCGCTCCCGCATACGTAGGCGTTGAAGAAGGATATTTTGCCGGCGAGGGCGCCGATGTGACGATCCGCCACCACGGTTCTGACGAGGGCTTGTTCACCGCCCTCTTTGCAGGTGAAGAGGACATGGTGGTGGCCACTGGTGATGAGATGACTATTGCGAGGTCACAGGGTATGGACCTGATATCTGTGGGCCAGTATTACGCGAAGTACCCGGTGGTGGTGATCGTCAAGGAAGACTCGGATATTAAGACCTTCGAGGACCTGCGCGGGCGTAAGGTTGGTCTGCCGGGCGAGTTCGGTTCCAACTGGTACGGCCTGCTGTCTGCCCTGGCCGCGCACAACATGAGCGTGAATGACATCGAGCTGACCTCGATTGGTTTCACCCAGCTCGCTGCTCTTCAGGCAGGAGAAGTAGAGGCTGTTGTGGGCTTCACTAATAACGATACGGTCCAGTTTGGACTTGCAAATGTGGGTGTGCGTGAGCTTGAGATGTCGCCAGAAGGCGGGCTACCGCTTATCGGTGCGAACGTTGTTACGACCTCGAAGTTTGCTAGTGAGAATCCCGACTTGGTCAAGGCAGTTCTAGAAGGCCTTCGCCAGGCTAAGCAACTGTGTGTTGATGACCCGGATAAAGCTGTTGAAGTGACCAAGGGGTACGATCCGAATCTGTCTGCTCCCGGTGCAACGGACGCGGCAAAGGCAACCCTCGTTGCTACCAATAAGCTGTTTGAGAAGGACGGCGAAGTGACGATGCGCCAGAATCTGGATACTTGGGCGGCCATGCTTGACTTCTTGGCAACGCAGGATGGCCTGCTAGCATCTGACGTTAAACTCGATGAAACGGTGACTAACGACTTCATTAAGTAGTTGGCTCAGTGTTCTACTGGTGGGCGCGGACTCGTTCCGCGCCCACTTTTCGTTATCATCAATTTCATGAAGACATTTGAGGAACTTTTCAACGAACTATCCACCAAAGCGGTAACGAGGCCGGAAGGCTCTGGAACGGTCGCGGAGCTTGATGCGGGTGTCCATGCGATCGGGAAGAAGATCGTTGAGGAGGCTGCCGAGGTGTGGATGGCCTGTGAATACGAGTCGGATGATGACGCCGCGCTTGAGATTTCGCAACTGCTCTACCACACGCAAGTAATGATGGTTAAAAAAGGTATTTCCCTAGAAGATATTTATAGGAAGCTCTAATGCTAAGAATTGCTGTTCCCAATAAGGGCTCGCTACACGAAGCCGCAGTAGAGATGCTGCGCGAATCTGGATACAAGGTAAACCGCAGAGGTAAGGAGCTCGTGCTCGTTGACAACCTCAACGACGTCGAACTGTTCCTGCTCCGCCCGCGCGATATTGCGGTTTACGTGGGTAAAGGCACGATTCACGTCGGTATTACCGGACGCGACCTCCTGCTTGACTCCGGTGCGCCTGCCGTTGAGTTCCAACAGCTTGGTTTTGCCAAGTCAAAGTTCCGCTTTGCGGCTCCTGCGGGCAAAATGAGCGAGCTTATCGACATCGAGGGTAAGCGTGTGGCGTCCTCGTATGACCATCTTGTGAAGCAGTTCTTGGAAAAAGAGGGCGTTGACGCCGAGGTCGTGCACTTAGATGGAGCAGTAGAATCCTCCATTCAGCTGGGCGTTGCGGACGTGATTGCCGATGTTGTGGAAACTGGCTCAACGCTACGAGCCGCGGGATTGGAAGTGTTCGGTCCAATCCTGTTGCAGTCCGAGGCCATCTTGATTGGGCGTGAGGAATACCGCGACGATCCGCAGGTAAAGGTCCTCCAGCGCCGGCTGGATGGCGTGATGCGTGCCCACGCAAACGTGCTGGTCGATTACAACGTGCACGAGCGGGACATGGCTGCGGCAGTTGCGGTGGCGCCAGGTTTTGAATCGCCTACGATCTCGCCACTTGCTGACTCGAGTTGGCTGGCAGTGCGCGTGGTGGTTCCACGCGGCGACATCAACCGCGTTATGGACGAGCTGTATGACGCGGGTGCCCGCGGCATCCTGGTTACAGAGCTTTCAGCCTCGCGCCTCTAGAGCACCTGTGGCCTAGTTAGCGGGATTGCCGCCCACTAGCGGCGTAGATCCCAGCGGCACTTGCAGCGGCGAATGCGAGCGCGTCCTCGCTCAATCCTCTACTCATCGTTCGAAGTGGAACAGTTGCGTGTTTGAGGCAGGCGAGAGCGCTCTTGCTACTCACGCGGTGCACGGTGTGACGCTGCGCGAGCGCTCGGGCCCCATTCTCGAGTGCGGTTTTCGCGGCCTCGGATAGGCTTAGAGAGTTGCTATCCACGATGGGCACGTCAAGTTGAATGAGCACGAGCTGGTTCAGTACTGAGAGCGTGTGGTGGGAGATCCCCAGGTGTTTTGGGCGTGGATCTGCCTGCGAGGCGCGCACAACGGGGATGGGTTTGCCGCCAAGAGCGTGCGCCACGTGGAGGGCTTGGGCGGTGGCGGTGCCAGAAAATCCCCAGCGGGTTGCGGTGCCCAGGTTTCCTGGGCCTTGGGCTACAACTATGTAGTCGGCTTTCGCGACGTGGCGGGCTGCTAGAAGTGCCGATGGCATGGAGGCAGCCTCGAGGTCACCTCCAAAGCTTTGCCCGCTGGTGATAGTGCAATCGAGGTCTGCGCATTCCCTCATTTTTGCGATGCTCATGGAGAAAGCGAGGGGGAGAGCGGCTGTGTCATCCCAGACGTATGCGATGCGCGCGGTAGGATCTTGGCTACGAATTCCAGCCACTACGGCAGGAACAGCCGAATGCAGGTCCGCTACAAGTACCGGAGCTCCTTCAACGGAGGTGGCCTCAGCCATGATCCGGTGGTGCGGGGAGTCCGGTTCTTCAACACTTTGCACGACGTGTTGGTGGGGCATGTAGCGGGCCTTCACGATGTGGCCGGCCGTGGGCAAGGAATCAGCGGGTAGCCGAGAGCCGGATAGAACCGTGGCGTACCCGCCCGTGCCGAGGTTCTTTGCCAGTGCGGAGCAGTCGATCCGAATGTCATCGCCGATCCCGATTTGTCCAACTAGCTTCGTAAGTGCGATTGCGCGGACGGTTTCGCCGGGTAGAAAGCAAGTTGCGCCTTCGGGCGCAGCCGTAATTTCTGCGTCGAGTTCGGTTGCGCGGCCCCAGGAACGCGCGAGTTTCAAGACCTTGGCATTTCGTTGCAACACACGCCTAGCATAGCGGTTAGGGTGAAAGCATGAATGTTGATACGTCGCGAGGACAGCGCCTTCTGGGCCTAGTATTGGCTTTGTCTAAGCGTGAGCTCGGGCTGACCGCAACCCAGATTTTCGATCTCGTTCCGGGCTATGAGGTGCAGGGCCCGGCTCGTGAACGCCGGTTTACTCGTGACAAGGCTGATTTGAAGGATATGGGTTTCAATCTCAAAACCGGTGTGAATCATTCGGGTGACGAGATTTATATTCTTGAAAAGGGAGCGGGTATTGAAGCTAATTTGACGCCGGCTGAAGAGCTGTTGGTGCACGCGGCTAGTGGCTTGTGGTCGAAGGATCGGGAGCCAAATTTTTATGCTCGCCTACATGCGATCTTGACGAATCCGGGTAGTATGCCGCAGACGAGTTTGAGTGGGTTGCGTGCAGTGGCTGCTTTCGCTCGGGCCGTGACTGAGGGGAAGCTGGTAGTTTTCACTTATAAAAAGCCCTATAGTGATGTGCTTCGGCGAACCGTGGAACCGTGGTACATGTTTTTGCAAGACGGCAATTTGTACATGTGCGGGTATGATCGCGGGCGGCAGGATAAACGCACGTTTAGGCTGTCGCGTGTTGATGAGAACAATATTGAGATTCTTGATGAGCCTATTGTTACGGCTCCTGCTGAGGATGATGATCGCGGCTTGTTCCTCATTTCGCCAACACTGGCGATTAAAGAGGGGGCGGCTTTGCTGACTCGCCAGCACACGAGAGCTACTGGTCAACCCGTTCCATCCGGTTGGGAAATCCATGAGGGGAAGGCCGGTTCGCTGGGGGTTTGGCTTGAGCGCGTGCTTGGCGAGATTGACAACATCGTGGTGTTGGGGCCGCCTTCGTTGGTGCGTGCTGTGGATCGCAGAATTGAAGCGTTGGGGGAGTAGTGTCTAATCCAAGCAAAGATACTCTAATGTTTACGATCCTCGCCTGGTTGCAGGAGGTTGGCGGGGCTGAGGTGAGTGAAATCGCGGACCGCTTTGGGGTTAGCGAAAGCTTAGTGCGGGACGCGGTTGTGACTTTGGGGGAGGCATGGTTTGGTGACGGCGCGCCGGATGAAGACCTCGGCCTGGACTGGTTCATGTTTGAAGAGAGCAACTACGTCACTTTCCAAGACATGAACCGGGTGAGTGAAAAAATTGGGCTGTCCGATGATGAAACAATTGGTTTGGTAACCGGCCTCATTTTCTTGTCTTATCTTCTTCCGGTGGACATGCGGGAGACTGCGTTTAGTGCAGCGCTTAAGCTTTTGGCTCCGCGCGGCCTTAAACTGGACTTTTCTAAGCTTGTTTCGTTTGAGGATGAGCAGGTTTCGCAGCATCGTCAGGTGGTCCAGTTCGCGATTGGGCAAAACACTTCGGTGCAGTTTAAGTATGTGAGTAACGCTAATCACGTTAGTGAGCGCAGTGCTTACCCGCTGGGTTTGCGCCAGGCTGGACCTCACTGGATTGTGGAGGCTATCGATTTAGATAAGGGAGAAAAGCGGGCGTTTCGCTTGGACCGGATGGAAAACATTCGCACGGGCACAAAGGTAGCTCCTGCTGATGCGGGCGGGCAGGATCGGGGCAAAAAGGTTTGGATGTTCATCGAGCCGCGGGGCAAGTCTGCTGTAGAGGCGAATGCGACGATTAAGCGTTACAACCGGTTGATGCGCGCAGTGTTCGAAGTGTTTGACGAGCAGTGGATGGCAACTCAGATGCTGATGGCGGGCCCGTGGATACAAGATACGAACCGTCCTGACATTTTGGAGGCGGCGAAAGAGCGGGCTCGAAAAGCGCGCACCAACCGCGACTTCTTTCGCGCCGAGTGGAATCAGTAAAGTAGAATGAAGTTAATATTTCGTATTTTGGAGGAAACATGGGCGCATTTAAACCCTCGCACATCATTGTGCTTCTGATTATTTTGATCATCGTTTTTGGTGCGTCAAAGCTACCTGAGATTGCAAAGAACCTCGGTAAGTCCGCGAAGGTTTTGAAGAAGGAAATGAAGGAGCTAACGGACGAAGAGCAACCTTCAACAAAGCCTTCCGACTCGGTTGAGGAAGATAAATAACGCTACAGGTTATGGCCAAGCTTACGAAACGTGATCCCGAGGGGCGAATGCCCCTCGTTGATCATTTAAGGGAAGCTCGGCGCCGCCTCATATACATCCTTCTAGGTATTTCGGTGGGGGCGGTGGTCGGCTGGTTCCTCTACCCCTACATTTTTGACTATATGTCGCAGCCCTTGCGTGATCTGCGTGCCCGTGGTGTGAGCGCGGATCTCAACTTTGAGACGGTTTCGGCCGCTTTTGATTTGAAGCTGAAAATTTCGTTGTTTGCGGGCTTTGTACTAACCACTCCGTGGTGGGTTTACCAGATCTGGGCTTACATTGCTCCCGCGTTGAAGAAGCGGGAAAAGATTTACGCGGTGATATTCACGATCGCGGGTGCCATCCTGTTCGCTACGGGCGCAGGTTTTGGCATTTGGATCATGCCGCATGCGGTTAGTATCCTCACATCGTTCGCGCCAAACTCAGCTGTCATGCTTATGCGCTCCTCGATGTATTTCAGCTTCTACATGCGGCTCGTGATTGTGTTCGGCATATCGTTTTTGGTGCCCCTCGCGATGGTTGGTTTGAACCAGATGAACGTGCTTCGCGCCTCTTCGATGCTAAAGGCATGGCGCTGGGCGGTAGTGTCTGCATTCGTGTTTACAGCCCTTGCTAATCCGCTGCCTGACCCTTGGAATATGACGTTCCAGGCGCTAGCTATGTTGGCTCTCTACTTTGTAGCTGTGGGGATTTCCTATATTCATGACCGGCGACATGATAGGAAGATGGCGAAGGAAGAGGCTGAACTTGATGCCGCTTTGGCACGGCTGGACGCGAAGGATGAGAGCGCGGAATGAATCAGGAACTCTCCGCTGCCGAACGCTACCGGGCGGCGAAAAAACGAAACGAGTATGCGCGAACTGCGCGCGCCCAGTTTGCCAGTCAGTTTGATTTTGAGCTGGACGATTTTCAGCGCGCTGCTCTAGAAGTAGTAGAGGAGGGGCGTAGCGTTCTTGTTGCGGCTCCAACAGGTTCAGGCAAGACCGTGGTGGGGGAGTTCGCCCTGCACATGGCGCTACGCCGGCAACAGCGCGCGTTCTATACAACGCCCATTAAGGCTCTGTCTAACCAGAAGTATCTCGAGTTCGTGGCCGAGCTTGGCAGTGAAAATGTTGGATTACTAACTGGCGACACTTCGCTTAATGCAGATGCTCCCGTGGTGGTTATGACCACCGAGGTTGCGCGCAACATGATCTATTCGGGCACAGACCTAACCGATCTTGGTGCGGTAGTGCTCGATGAGGTCCACTATCTGGCTGATCGTTTCCGCGGGCCGGTGTGGGAAGAAGTAATCATTCACATGCCGAGCCACGTCCAAATCGTCGCTCTTTCGGCAACCGTGTCGAACGCGGAGGAGTTTGGCGCTTGGATAGATCAGGTGCGCGGTGGTTGTAGTGTGATCGTGTCTGAGGTGCGCCCCGTGCCGCTATACCAGCACATGATGGTAGAGCGTAAGCTTTACGACTTGTATCAGCCCACCCGTGAAGGTGGACATGCGTTGCGCGGCAAGATTAATCCGCAGCTACGTCACGCCATCGCTAGGTCGCAGGGCATCCAATCGCGTTCACCACATGAGGTTGCCCGCGGTCTCGCAGGCGGGCGGCGAATGCGTGGAGCCGGACGCAGAGCCAGCCGCGTGTCCAAGCCACAGATAGTGATTTCCCTTGAGCAGGCCCATCTGCTTCCCGCGATTTTCTTCATTTTTTCGCGTGCGGGGTGCGAGGACGCCCTGGACGCGGTTTACAGCGCTGGGGTTAGTTTGACCACTCGGCAGGAGGCACAAGAAATCGCGGCGGTGGTGGATGAGGCTGTTTCCTCACTGTCGGCTGAGGATCTCGGGGTTCTGGGTATTGCGCGATGGGCCGCCGCGCTAGAAGCGGGTATTGCCGCTCATCATGCGGGAATGCTACCGGTCATGAAAGAAACGGTTGAAAAGCTTTTTGCCGCTGGTCTGATAAAGGTTGTTTTTGCAACGGAAACACTGGCGTTGGGCATAAATATGCCGGCGCGAACCGTGGTTCTTGATTCGCTCCGTAAGTTCAACGGCATTGCACACGTGGATCTTTCGCCGGGGGAATACACACAGCTGACTGGCCGTGCGGGTAGGCGAGGTATCGATGTTGAGGGCCACGCGGTGGTGGTGTACGGCTCCGATATTGTGCCCGAGGAGGTCGCATCCCTTTCCTCTAAGCGCACGTTCCCACTGATTTCTGCATTCCGTCCTACTTACAACATGGTGGTTAACCTGGCGGCTGCGGGAACGTTGGCACAGGCACGCGAGGTTATGGATGAATCCTTCGCGCAGTTCCAGGCTGACCGAAAACTGGTAGGGGTAGCGCGCGAAACGCGTCTAGCAAAGGAGCGGATGAAAGAGCTCGATCATGGTTTCGAGTGCGAGCTGGGTGATGCGCACTCCTACTTTATTGCGCGCGATGACCTGACCCGGTTGCAGAAGGATTCAGCAAAACTGCGGGTGGCAAACCAGTCGGCTGACACTGCCCGCGCAATCGCAAAACTGCGCGTGGGTGAAGTGGTAGCACTACCGGGGCGCAAACGGAGCATTGATGCGATTGTGGTGCATGATCCGCGGCCGGGCCGAAACGGGCCGTCCGTGCAAGTAATTGGCGCGGATGGGCGCGTCCAGATAGTGACGGCGGATTCTTTCCCGCATGGCGTGTCGGTACTTGGTCACATGCGAATTAAGAAGAATCATATTCGCCGGCCTTCACGTTTCAAAGCGGCGATTTCTTCCGAGCTTAGAGCCATGCGTAAAGAGGGCCGTATCGCTGAGCCCAAACGCAAGAAGATGCCTATCCCGCGTGCGGTGCAAGCTGAGATTGACCGCCTGGAGAGTAAGGTGCGTAACCATCCGGTGCACTCTTGCCCTGATCGTGACGAGCATGCCCGCGTCGCGAGGGCTTGGCTGAGCGCTCGCCGAGACTACCTGCGTCTGGCAGACAAGATCGAGGCAGATACCTCCTCACTGTCGGATAGGTTTGACCGGATTGTGGATGTTCTGGATCGAGTGGGCGCATTGCACGGGGAAGAGGTTACTGAAGCTGGGCAGATTCTGCGTGGTATTTATGGCGAACACGATCTGGTTACGGCTTTGGCGATTCGCGGCGGGATATGGGATGAGCTAACTCCGGCGGAGCTGGCCGCAGCTGTCTCAACTTGTGTTTTTGAACCGAGGAAAGATCACGATCCGGAGTCGGATATTCCCGGTGGTCCGTCCAGCGCTTTGGCCCGGGCGCTACGCGACTTGGAGCGGATTTTGAAAGATGTGAACAGGGCGGAAAACGACGCGCACGCGCCTAGCACCGGACCACTGGAGTACGGCATCATGCCGGCAATCTACTGGTGGGTGATGGGGGATGACCTCGCCTCTGCCGTGCGCAGCGCAGATTTACCGCCAGGGGACTGGGTGCGCTGGTGCCGCCAGGTGATCGACGCGCTTGGGCAGATTGCTTCGAGTGCTAGCGAACCATTGCGGACCAATGCACATACGGCCGCCGACTCCATCCGGCGTTCGGTAGTGGCGTTGGCTGAGGGCTCCGCATGAGCGGATATCTTCCCAAACGTCGCCGCTTCCTCGACTACACGCAAATCGCGGCCGCGGCGGCACTGATGTGGGCGGCATTTCCGGATCTTTCGTACTGGTTCCTGGTATTCCCGTCCATAATCCTCCTGGTTTCCGCGCTGGATAGGTCGAGGGCAGGCCGAGCCGCCTGGTACGGCTTTGTGTTTGGGCTGGGATTTTTCTTACCCCATATTTGGTGGGCTACGGTTTCGGTGGGAAGCTATTTGCCATGGTTCGCGCTGGCAACAGTGCAGGCTCTGTTTCTCGCTTTGTTTGGGCTGGCGGTGGCGTGGGTGCGCCAGATTAATGCGGTGCAACGCTCTGCCTTGCTGTATGCCGTAAGCGTAGGCGTGCTCTGGGTGGCAGTCGAACAGTTACGTGGCCGTGTGCCATTTGGCGGTTTCCCCTGGGGCTACCTCGCGTATTCGCAGGTTGATGGGCCTTTGCAAACGCTTGCCCCTTGGGGCTCGGAGGTCACAATCGGTCTCGTTATAGTGACCTCGTCAGTGTTGATTCGTCGCTCCATCTCTCTGGTGCCGTCACTAGACGCCAGGCCGCTTCAACGCGTGGGCGCGATAATTGTTGCCGCGTTGCTACTAGCATCACCGTTTATGCTCACCCTTGATGGACGCGCGGAGGCGGGTACTCTGCGTGTAGGCGTGATCCAGGGCAATATTGAGCTACCCGCGGATGCTACATTCAAGCAGTATTTGAAGGTCACGAAGAATCACGTACAGACCACCGAGGAGGCGCTGGCTTCCGGTATGAAAGCGGACGTGATCTTGTGGGGCGAGAACTCGATGGACCGCGACCCGCGTAGTGACGCTAAAGCGAGGGCAATGCTGGACCGGCTGGCAAAGCGTGCCGGTGTACCCCTCGTTGTTGGTGTGGTGCGCTATGAGGACGAAGCTCGCTGGAACGAAGCCCTAGTTTGGTATCCCGATGGTTCTGTAGGCGACATATATACAAAGCAGCTGCCTGTACCCTTTGGTGAATATATACCGATGCGCGAGTACCTGTCGATCCTGTCGAAGGAGACTGCGAAGGTATCTACCGATATGCTCCCGGGTACTAAGCCGGGCATCATGAAGGTGGATTTGGCGGATCAAGAGCTCACGATGGGCGTTGGAATATGTTTCGAGGCCGCTTACGAACGCATTTTCAGTGAGGCCACGCAGCTGGGCGCGCAGATGTTGTTTGTTCCTACGAATAATTCGTCTTTTGGCTATACCCCGGAGTCCACGCAGCAACTCCAGATGGTGCGATTGCGGGCCATGTCAATGTCGCGCACCGCCATGCAGGTTTCCACTAATGGAGTATCGGCTATCGTGCGACCCAACGGAACCGTACTCAAAGTTACTGACCTTTACCACGCCGATTGGATTGTTGAAGAAGTGCCCCTCCGTACCAGCCTCACATTCAGTGCAAGGTGGGGCGAGTACCTGAATTATGCGGTTATGACACTGGGCGGACTCTTGATGCTTGCGGGGTTTATACGAACTGTTTCCAGGCGTAGTGAAATAAGGTACGCCCGCTAAGTTCAACAAATCGTAACCCTGTTGCAGTTGTGGCTTAACTTGGGCGCTATGTTTACTTAGCTCAACGGAGCAATTATGATGATCCAGTACGGCTGAAACCACGGGGGAATCGCAACATGGCTGAGCAGCATCCATTCTTCGCGGACTCCACGGTGCTTGCACGGATCGAACAAATCGAAAGTTCACCAGAGAAACAAGCCGTGTTGAATGAGATCAAGGCGGGCATGGTTTCCAGCGTGTCAGAGCAGTACAAGATGCTGTGGATTGGGATTCCTACGCTAGTTATTCTGGTGTTCTGGCTCCGAAATGAAACCGTCATAATGGTGGCACTCGTAGCCCTCATCTATTTTTGGAACAAGCAGCGCACAGCAATCAGAAATAAAACTACGGCGTCTTATGTGGAACACTTCTTACTTCCAGTGCTCCACGAGGTTATTCCAAACGCGGAGGTTGATTACAACAGCGGCATTGAGAAGCGTATTTTGAAAGTAGTTACTCCAAGAGCGGAGAGCTACTCGCCAAACTGCCACATTATGTTCAATGATGAAAGGCGCACGGAGTTTTGCAATTTGTGGGCCTATCATACGTACGAGGACTCCGACGGTAATACGCGTACCGTGGAGGACTTTAATGGGCAGGTGCTGACCGCTGAGTATCCCACGGGACTGCGCGGCCACATCCGCATCGTGCCCACAACTCGTGGGCTGTTTGGCAGAGAAAAACAAAAAGGCTATGCCAAAGCCCAGGATGGTGAACTGAAGATTGAGACGGAAGACATTCGGTTCAATGAGACGTTCAATGTCTATTGCACTGATGAGGTCTCCAGCCGCACGCTCTTGAATCCATACCTGCTTAGAACTCTTGTGGAGTATAGGGAAGGCTGCCCAATTACTGTGACAATGGATGAGAAACGGGTTGCGGTCTCGTTTTACACGGACGCCCATATTCTGAAGCGTCCCTCTAGCCGAAAAGAGATTGAAAGTCTTTCTCTTAGTGGCGAGTATAAAAAGGTGCAGAATCAGCTCGGCCAGTTTTACACGTTGTTAGATAAGGTTAATTCCCAGTTGTGAATGGAGAATCAATGAATTCTTACTTGTATATTTGGCTTACCGTTGCGATCATTTTATTGTTGATCGTCTTTTGGTTTATTGCAAAAAGCAACCAGATGTCGCGCTACCTGGTCATTATTGAAGAGTCGAAGAAGAACGTCGATATTGCTCTTGCCAAGCGGTATGACACTATTTTGGAAATGCTGAAGGTAGCGAAGTCTTACGCGCAGCATGAAGAGAAGCTTTTTGTGAACATCGTAAAACTGCGCCGTGGGGCGTCGGTTGCAGAGATGAATGACGCAATGGTCTCTCAGGACAATGCACTGCGAAATATTTTCGCAGTGGGGGAGAACTACCCGCAGATGCTCTCTTCGCAGCAGTTCCTGAATCTCCAAAGTGAGATTGCAAAGGAAAACGACCAGCTCGCTGCTTCTAAACGGATCGTGAACTCCAATATCAGCTTGTTGAACCAGATGGTGGTTACCTTCCCAATCTCGATCGTGGCAGCAATTCGAGGAATCAAGCAGATGGACTTCCTGCGCGAGGACGACGTGGCCTCGAAGAAAGACATCAGCGGCTTCGACTATTCCGTGTAAACGAACCCGAGGTGCAAGCAGAACCCCGCGATCATATATGACCGCGGGGGAGGAGTGGGCAAGATCAAATCTGCGTTTTTTGGGGGCCAAGAGGGGCTCTGTGAGGTGCTCCGCTGCTTGACCACAATGCTCACTGCAAGCTTTGCTTAATCTTTACCTTTGCTTAGCGCCTGTAGGCAACGCCGTTGCGTAACTCGCCGCGGCGAAGCACCTCAAGTTGCTCCTGCAACAAAACTTCGAGTTCTTCTTCGCTACGACGCTCAAGAAGCATGTCCCAGTGCGTACGCTGTGGTTTTGCTGGTTTTTCTTCTTCAGGTTCCGCATCGCCAAGGTATTCGGCGGGCGAACCGCAGCGGCATTCCCAGTTTGCTGGCGGCTCAGAATCGATCGACATCGTCACCGCAAAAACGTGCCCATTTTCGCACTGGTAGCGACGCTGCTGGCGATCAGCAAAAACGATGCCATCTTCG
The DNA here is from genome assembly GCF_001813085.1 of Actinomyces sp. HMSC065F11. Lineage (NCBI taxonomy): Bacteria > Bacillati > Actinomycetota > Actinomycetes > Actinomycetales > Actinomycetaceae > Actinomyces > Actinomyces sp. HMSC065F11. The sequence continues at coordinate 35,195 of NZ_KV811465.1, read as the reverse complement.
GTCTCTAGCGACTTAGCGCCAATCTGCATTCCGCGTAGTGCGCGATCTGCCATCTGTTTTCCTTTCTTCGAACTTGCTCGTAGTCTAAACGCATAAACGCTATCGCTTTGGTAAATATTTCAGCTGAATGCGCGAATCGAGCGGCGTTAGGGCAAAAGACCCTCGACCACAAAGGGCTCAATCTAATATGCTGATCCGATAATGTACATTATGTCATTATTAAATATGGTTCTGCGTAACTCGAGAGAGGTGCCTCTACCCCTCTCAATCCTGAGGAGTGAGAGCGCGTGGCGCTTGCCTTGACCCGCGCCCACTACGAAACCACTTCGCGGTGGCGCTCGGAGCATTCTAGGTCTTCAAGCGTGGCGAATAAATAATAGAATCGAAGAAACAACGTATCGCGTGTTTAGGAACCATAGTGTCATCGATTCTGTTTCGGCTAGCCACCTCCACGGTTAAGCATGCAAAAACGGTGCTTCTTGCCTGGATATTGATCCTGGCCGCGGTTATAGCTGCGATGTTCGGTTTGGGCGGTAAGCTAACGAACGACTTCACTATCCCCGGCACCGAGGGGCAAGATGGCCTGAATGTAATGGCTGAGCGTTTCCCAGAACTGTCTGGAACCGCAGGCCAGGTCATTTTCGGGGCTCCGAAGGGCGGTAACATCTGGGATTATCGGGATGAGATTACCGCTGTGCTCAACCAGGCAAAGAGCATTAAGTACGCGACCGCTGTAGCTGACCCGTTCGATGACTCAATAATGGCTCCCTTGGTGTCAGATGATAATCGTTATGCAATGTCGCAGGTACAGTTCTCATTTGGCCTCGACTCGATTGATGACAACTCTGTATCCGAGCTGGTGAGCATCGCGAAACAGGCAGAGCAAGCCGGGTTGAGTGTGCACGTTGGCGGCCAGATTATGTCGCTCACCGAGATCCCCCTCTCCCCTCTTGAAGCAGTGGGTGTAGCCCTGGCCCTTATGGTTTTATCGGTCGCATTCCGTTCGTTTAAGACGGGTATGGTGCCGATCATTACAGCTCTTTTCGGCGTTGGTATTTCCATGGGAATCACGATGATAGTGGCCGCCTTTGTGCCAATCTCTACCACTACCCCAACGCTTGCTATCATGCTGGGTTTGGCTGTGGGAATCGATTACGCCCTATTTATTGTGTCACGACATTTGGATCAGCTGGCTGAGGGTTACACCGTCGAAGAGTCGATTCCGCGTGCCATCGCCACCTCGGGTGCCGCCGTGCTTTTTGCGGGGATGACAGTGGTTATTGCGCTGACGGCGCTGTTTGTAGCGGGCATTCCCTTCCTCACAATTATGGGTCTAGCAGCGGCCTTGGCTGTTGCTATCGCGGCGGTAATGGCAGTAACTGGCCTGCCCGCGCTCCTTGCCGTACTTGGAGATCGCCTACGGCCTAAGCGGCGAAAGCTAAAGAATGGCGAGGACGAAGCCGATTCCGGGCGTAAACGACACCTGTCTGCATGGTGGGTGAAAACCGTAACCTCGCACCCCTGGCTCACCATTTTGAGCGTTACTGCCTTGGTTGTAGTCATGACTATTCCCGCGCTAAATCTGCGCCTAGCTCTGCCAGATAATGGCGTTGAAGATGAATCCACGATGGCCAGGCAAACCTTTGACCTCGTAGCCGAGGAGTTCGGCCCGGGAGCTAACGGGCCGCTGGTTGTGATTGGTGACATCGTTACTTCGAGGGATCCGCTGGGCCTAATGGCCAGCATGAAGTCTGAAATCGAGCAGATGCCCGGCGTTGATCAGGTACAGCTTTCTACACCTAACCGCAGCGCTGATTTGGGTGTTGTCGTGGTGATCCCCAAGACCGGAGCAGATAGCGTAGAAACCGAACAGCTAGTGCATGCTCTTAGGGATGCAGCGCCTGATTGGGAAGCTAAATACGACATCTCTAACGTGATGGTCACCGGTTCGGCGGCCGTAGCGATCGATGTATCAGAGAAGCTGTACTCTGCGCTACTGCCATTTGGAGCAGTCGTTGTGGGGCTCTCGCTCATCATTTTGCTGGTTGTGTTCCGCTCGATTTGGGTGCCGATCAAAGCCACGCTTGGATACGTGTTCTCCGTGGCCGCGGCATTTGGCATGACCACGTGGGTATTCATCGATGGAGTTGGTAATGACCTGCTGCGAATAGGCCAGGTAGGCCCTGTCATTTCCTTCATGCCAATCATGCTCATGGGCGTTCTTTTTGGCCTGGCAATGGACTACGAGCTGTTCTTGGTCTCACGAATGGCAGAAGACTACGCGCACAGTGGTAACGCGCGAGAGTCCATTCGCACGGGATTCGTGGGCTCGTCCCCGGTGGTTGTGGCCGCAGCCCTCATCATGATGTCTGTGTTCTCCGGCTTTATCCCCGACGGCTCGTTCTACGTCCAACCAATCGCATTCGGCCTGCTGGTCGGCGTTGGCGTGGATGCATTCCTGGTACGAATGACGCTGGTGCCCGCCGTCCTCCAACTTCTGGGTGACAAGGCGTGGTACTTGCCGAAGTGGCTGGATCGGATGCTCCCCCATCTCGATGTTGAAGGAACCGGCATGGACCTGCACTTCAAACACGTGGACTGGCAACGCCAATATGGCGAGGTTGTCGCCAGAGCTGAGAATGTGAGCATTGGAGACCGGCGCGGTGACCTTGTAAGCGGCGTAGAACTAGCCGTGCGCCCGGGCGACATTATCCGCTTCACCGGCGATCCGGCGGCTTGTACTGCGATGCTTGCCGCATTTGGCGCCAGGCTCCTCCCCCACACCGGATCGATCTACGTGTTCGATATTTCAAGCCGCGACGAGGCCAGCCGAGTTATTGCACGCAGTGTTTTCCTTGATGACCTGGCTACACAGATCCCGCAGGTTTCTAAACCCATGTTGCTCCTTGTCAACAGGCCTCTTCGCGAGGTGGAGAAGGCCAGGGTCCAAGAGATCCTCGAGGCGGGCGGCGCTCTGCTGCTCGGGCCGGAAAACACGGATGAATTCGCAAATGAAGACTCATATGAAGTACGCGTTAAGTTGGCGGTGAATGGGTAATGAAACTTACCGGACGAGATATACGGGCCCTCGTGGCCGTAGTGCTACTGCCCATCCTGGCAACGGCGCTTACGCTATGGTCGCTTCCAGACCGCCCGAACAACTTCAACAAGATTCCCGCCGCGATCGTCAACATGGACGAGGGCGCCAAAATGGTGGTTGATGGCGAAGAAGTTACGGTGCCCATCGGGCGCGAGTTGGCCGGAGGCCTCATGTATCCCGATGAGCCCGTCGATCTGAACCTGGATTGGCAACTTGTCACGGAAGAAACTGCGAGAAGCGGGCTTGAATCTGGGCAGTACCAAGCGGTCATCACCATCCCAAAAAACTTTTCTAAGAATGTGACGTCCATTGGGACTACCGCAGCTACTCCCGCACTTATTACCGTGACGTCTAATGACGCGTCATCTGAGCTCATGGGACGCATCTCTGCCCAGATTGCGGCAGTCGCTGCCACCACAATGGGGCACTCCCTCACCGAGACGATGCTGGATGAGATCTTCCTTGGCTTTGGTGACATGAAGGATCAATTAGGCCAGGCCGCAGACGGTGCCAAACAGCTAGATGATGGTGTAAACAAGCTTGGCGAGGGAGCCGGCCAGCTCTCCTCGGGCGCGCGCGAACTTGCTGGCGGAACCGCACAGCTGGCGGCCGGATTGAACCAGCTGTACGGCGGCGCGAATGAGCTTGCCGGTGGCGTAAGCGAACTGCGTGGCGGCGTGGGCCAGCTCGCGGATGGTGCTGATCAACTTGCTTTGGGAACCAAACAGTTGCGGGATGGGTTCGTGGGGACGAACGCAACTCCCGGGCTGAAATCCGGTATTGACCAGTTGGAGCGAAGCGTCAACGAGCCAGGCGGGCTTGCCGAAGGAACCCGGCAACTCGCCGACGGATCCAAAGAGCTAAGCGAAGGCATAGATCAGCTGGTAGATGGTCTAAACCAGGTGCTCGAACCCCTCGCGCGGATCGAGAACGCGATTCCGGATGGAACCTTGGATAACCTGCCTTCATCCGCAGAGATTACCGCTGAGGTGGAAAAGATCCGTGACGTCATCAAAGACTCACAGAACCTGCTCGATTACGTACGCGGCCTCATCTACGGTACGGATCAGAATATAGGCGCTCTCCCCCGCCTTAAGCAGCTGGCTGCCCAGTGCGATGCCACGCAGACCCCGGAGTATTGCGCAGCGCTTAACCAGACTGTGAGTGACCTCGAGCAGGCCCTTGCAAATCTTCCTCAGAACGATCCCAACTTGGATCAGGCGCTTGCCCAGCTGAATGAGCTACTCACCCGGTCCGGAATTAATGAGCTCGTCGATCAGATCGTACAGATCAGTACTCGCATAGAAGAGTTAGTGAAACAACTCCAAGATGCCGGAGGTTTTGCCGGCATTAGCGCAGATTTGGAAAGGTTGCGCGAAGGTTCGAGCCAGCTTGCCGCAGGTATTGCACAGCTACGCGACGGGGTGAACGGTACGCCCGGTAGCCTCGGAATGTCGCAGGCACTTAGCCAGCTCTCCGATGGCGCGGCAAAACTTCAAAGTGGCCTCGATGGAACGCCAAGCCAGCTCGGCCTCGTGGATGGTGCCAGCCAGCTTGCAGCGGGCCTCAGGCTTTTGAATCCTGGCCTCATCCAGCTCGAAGACGGAACTTGGCAACTGGCCCACGGCGCGGGGCAAAGCTCAAGCGGAGCGAGCCAGCTGGCAGGAGGCACCGATCAGCTTGCCGGGGGCACTAGCGAGCTTTACGCAGGTATCGGGCAGCTGATAGAGGGTACCTCGCGCTTCGCCACCGAGCTTGAGGGCGGCGTCGATCAGGTGCCAAGCTACACGGACGCAGAGCGTACCCGCATTGTGAATGTGGGGGCGATTCCGATCCGGTCTGAAAATGCTGCCCTTTACAAGACGAGTGAAGCCAACACGCTATTCCCATGGGCCGCAGCGATAGTGTTGTGGTTGGGAGCGTTTGCTACGTATTTAGCTATGCCCGGTTTGCGCCGTCGGGAACTAGCTTCTTCAGTCGCGCCCGTGCGGGTGGCCTGGAACTCGCTTCGCCCGGCGTTAGTGTTCGCATTGGTACAAGCCATTGGTGTTGCGATTATTGCTGGTTTGTTCGGTGTTTCTCCAAAGAGCTTCGCTTTAACCTCAATCATTATGGCCATTGGAGTAGTTTCTTTCACCGCAATCAATCAGGCACTCCTCGCTGTTTTTGGAGCGCGCGTGGGGCGCATAGTGGCGTTACTGTTCCTAGTGGTACAGGTGGTCTCGCTTGGAGGACTCATTCCGATCCAGACCGCGCCTAGTGCGTTCCAAATGATTTCTGGATTGCTGCCGCTATCCGCCCTCATGAACGGTCTAACCCACACCGTAGTTGGCGGTAACCTAACCAGTATCGTGGCAACGGCCATCCCCCTCCTGCTCTGGGGCCTGGTGTCATTCCTGTTTAGCGCGATTGCTGCTAGGAAGGCGCGCAGGCTAGACGTAGCCCAACTGCGCCGGCAGTATGCAGAAGCTTAGCCGGCGCAGAATAAAGCTTTGGGGTGGAACAGTTTGATCTGTTCCACCCCAATACTTCGAAGATATTTTAAGAAGCGTTACGGCGAGCGCGCCTTGCCTTGGCAAGCTCATCTTCAACCGGAAGAACCGGCTCGGCCTCCTCACTAGGAAGCTCAGCTAGCGAGCCCTCGATCTCGCGCCAAACGTGACCAACTGCGATACCAAACACGCCCTGACCGCCCTCGATTAGGTCAATCATCTCGTCACGTGAGCGGCACTCGTAAACCGAAGCCCCGTCGCTCATAAGAGTGATTGAAGCGAGGTCGTCCACTCCCCTGTCTTTCAAGTGCGTGACAGCAGTACGAATCTGCTGCAGCGAGACGCCGGTGTCCAAAAGGCGCTTCACCACTTTCAGCACGAGGATGTCGCGGAACGAATAAAGCCTTTGTGAACCCGAGCCCTGTGCCGTGCGAATAGACGGTTCCACAAGGCCAGTGCGCGCCCAGTAATCCAACTGGCGGTAAGTTATGCCAGCCGCCTGACAGGCGATGCGACCGCGGTATCCGGTTTCGGGCGTGAGGTGCGCGAGGACGTCGCCAAACAGCATGCCCTGCCGGGCCGTAGCGGCTCCATTATCTGGTACCAACTGAATATCTCCTCGCGACTATTAGGTTGATGGTCAAACTGAGATCAACGCTAGAACGGAATAAGCGCGGCGTCAATGAAACGCGCGGCGCGCCTTACCTTCAAGTTTAACTTGAGACTATTTTGTTATCGAATTCGTCTAACTATCTGAAAGTTTCTCGATTGCCATGCGCAAAAACTCACGATGCAGATCGGCTGTCAGTTCTGCAATCTCAGCACTCCTGGCTCGTGCCCGTTCAATATCTGAGGCGCGACCTCGTGCTCGAAGTGGCTGCACCGTAGTGTCGATGATATCCGCATGTCTCTCGGCAGCTTGGCGCACCGTGCGAAGGTTGCGCGGGCTAATCCCCTCGTTGCGGATCTGCAGCAGAAGTTCAACTACCTTTACAGATTTTGTGCGGAAGTACCCACTCAGGTCCGGAGAGAGCAAGCCAAGCGTGGTGAATTCCTCGATCTCTGCCTTTGAGGCGCCCGTAAGGTCACAAAGCTCACGAACCGAAACATGCTCGCGCGAGGGTACCTTAGTTACGCCCTTGTCAGACACAACCCTTGCGGTAGGCATCCGGTCGATCTCGTGACCCGCGTCGAGCGCGGCAAGTTGCTCGCGTATAACGCGAAGCGGGCGGTAAGAGTCACGTTGCTCCGTCAGAATGAAACGCAGCCGTTCTATGTCTGCGCTGGAGTATTTCCGGTACCCGGAATCGGTACGTTCAGGCTCAAGCAGGCCTTCCGATTCTAGATACCGGATTTTAGACACCGTGAGTGCAGGAAACTCGGGTTTAACCTGTTCGGTTACCTGACCAATAGAAAACCTTGCCTCATGAGAAACATCACGAGGCCAAGATATTGGTGTCTCATTTTCTAAACGGAGCCGTTTTGCGCTCATGAAGCTTTGTTCGATGGGTGGTACGTAAGGCGGTACTTGCCAACTTGTACTTCGTCGCCCGTGTGTAACTCGGCACTCTCAGTGCGTTCGCGGTTAACATAGGTGCCGTTCAAAGAGCCGGAATCGCGCACAACGAAGCCCCCGTCAACGGCGCGGAATTCACAGTGACGGCGCGAGACGGTGACGTCGTCAAGGAAAATATCAGCCTTTGGGCTTCGTCCTGCCGTAGTTACCTCTTTGTCGAGGAGGAAACGGGCACCGGAGTTTGGACCACGTTGAACGATGAGGAGAGCCGAACCGTACGGTAGCGCGTCTACCGCGGCTTGATCGGCGGCCGAAAGCGGACGGCGAGTAAACGGTTCTGTGGGTTCACTTGGCGTGTCCAATGCGCCAAAAATGGCGGTTTCATTGGGATCTGGCGTGTTGTTTAGGGACATCGCCTTCTCCTTCGTCGACGGGGATCGAATATCTATCCTTCAAGTTTAGTTCCGTTGGAACAAGTTATCCACCACACGGCAGCGCTACTCGACGGGCTTAGCGTAGCGGTATGTCTTGGGGGCAACCGTGGAATCTATCTCGATGTCATCTACACGCGTGATTTCGACGGTTGCATCTGACGCGCGAAGTTGCGAGGTGGTGCCGCGGGCGATGTCTAGGGCCGGCTGTATAGTGTCCGCATCGCCAATCACCCTCCACGTGTATGGAGCCTTCAGCTCAGTCCCAGAAAGGCTCAAGACGCCGTCATCGTCCGACGTAATGAAGGATGTGGCCACAATCCGATTCCCGTTCAATTCGATAGCTTCCGCCCCCGAGTTGCGAAGTTCGCCCAGCATAGTGACGAACTTTTGGGCAGGAATCGGACTGCTCCCCTGGTTCACAACGATCTCGAGCCCGGGCCCGTGCACGGGTGTGGTTCCGCCAAGGATGCGAGCAAGTTCACGCTCCTTCTCGGCGGCTTCCACGGCTGCTTGTCCTTGGGAATGGGCCGATTGTAACTTGTAGATTTGGTCAGTCAACTCAGCCTTTTCGTCGCGTAGCTGGCTTTCGGCAGCGGTTAGTTGGTCAAGCAGTAACACCAGCTCGTCTTCATTCAGGCCGTCAAGTGGATCCGATCGTTGGATCTTAATTTGTGCCACAAACGCAAATCCCAAACTGAACAGAAGCAAGCCGATAAGCAGGTGAATGGGACGAAACCTCACTGTTAGGAGGTCGCGTAGGCGGCGCTTTGATAAGTCTTTTTCTCTCACGGTTAAGCCCCAAAAATGTGGCGACGTATCGCAGCTGCGTTAGAGAAAATACGGATACCTAGAACAACCACGATTGCCGTTGTCATTGCGGCTCCCACACCCAGTTGCGCGCCTACCAGCACCAGCAGGGCGGCGATGAGCACGTTCCAAAAGAACGAGGTGATGAACACGCGATCAGAGAACTTGCCCTCAAACCAGGCGCGCGCACCGCCGAGGAGCGCGTCCATCGCTGCCACGACGGCGATGGGAAGGTACGGTTGGAGCGCGTACGGAATGGTCGGGTCAAGAAGAATACCAAGGATAATTCCGAGGACTAGGCCAAGTATTGCGATCATTGCTGCTCCTGTTGAACGATCTCGGTAAGGCTCGCGCCCCGAACGCTAGCTGGGCGCAAGGCGATTTTTTCCTCCGCCTGAATTGATGTTTTAATGCCGTATTTTGAGTCCAGTGTAGACAGATAGGCCGCTACCCCACCGGATTTTAGCTGGAGTTCAAGTGCCTCACGGTCTCCGATGGCGCGAATGCTGTATGGCGCCACTACGGGTTGGAAATTAACCAAGATGGCGCCACCCGCGGTGCGCACAGCAGTGGTCGGTCCCACTCGAACCCCATTTATCTCCACGCCTTCTGCGCCACCTGCCCAAAGGGAGTTGATGATGTAGCGCAGGTCGGTATCCAAAACTCTCTCGACAGATTCTGCCCCCTCGCGTTCACTAACCGTGACTTGGATGCCACTGCCTTCGATCTCTTCCAGCTGTGCGCTTTGTGCCGCTGGTTGATCTGCAGTAACCGTGTCCTTTAAGTCAGCGGATAAGAGAGCTATTCGAGCCGCGTCCTCCGCGTTGGCAACTTCTAGTTGATTGACAATGTCTTGCTGGCGAGCAACCTGCTCACTGAGGTTGCTGCGCGTTTTCTCCTGTGTAGTTTTATTGCCGATTAGGTTCTTCGCCGCGATGGTCACGCAGAAGGCAAGCACCATTGCGAGCAAGAGGGCGATGATCGTCTCAAATGGGCGGCGCGGCGTTTTGCGAGACTCAGATGATCCGCCCACGCCATAGTTGAGCGGGTCAAAAAGGAGGTCGCCTAGCTGGGACGACGGCTGCGTTAATGCCCGATTATCCTCGGCCGCGTGATCTACGGATTCTACTTCGTCAGCCATTTGGTTTGGATCCTGAAACTGCGTTCCAAATTATCGGCTGCCTCGCGCATGAGACGCACAAGAGCTGCCGGCGCGTTCTCGTTTGCGCTCACCCACCACGAAGCCATGTACCGTAGTGCTGCCGCCTCCTCGGGACTGCCCGCATCGATCACGGAAGGGTATGCACCCGCAATGAAGCGCCTTCCCATCCCGATCGTGTGAGAGTCCCAATAATGCGCTGCAAGATCAAAAAAGTCGCCTGCGAAACCGGTTGCACCGTGACCTAGCGATCCTGCATTTAGACCGGCCAGCATAGCGCTCATCTTTTCGTTGGCGAGATCTTCTTCAAGAATTCGCGTCCAGGTCTTCTGGCGCTCGATGCGACCCGGAAGCGCTGAGATTGCTTGTAGCGCAAACACTTCAGCTTCACCGGAAGGATCAGTTTTGAGATACGCCTCCACATCTTCTCTAGTAATTGCCCCTAGCGCAGCGAGGGTAATTCGGGCCTGCCACGCAAGATTTGGACCAACTGTTAGGAGGGGTGAATTAGCGGCGGCAAGGTCATGCAAGAACTGCATCTGATCCTCACCCGGCGAACCGGCGATATTCAAAGCACGAGTTGCGGCAAGTGCCCATTCGCGCTTGCGATCTTCGGCGTCCGAGCGTCCAATAGCGTTGATCGCGTGGTTGGCAAAACTATTTGCCTCCAGTTTTCGCTCTGGCGTGGCCATGTAGTGCAGGAGAGCTTCGAGAGCGTTGCCGATTAGGTCACCGGCAACCGCGTCATCTTCTTCGAACGGCACCTGACTCGCCACCGCATTCACGTAGTCGCGTGGATTTATCTTTGCTGCCCGCACGCCCGCCCACAGCGCTGACCAAAGCACTGCGCGTGAGGTTGGATTTGCAATCGTAGAGACGAAGCGAAGCGCGGTTGTTACCTCGTTCTCATCCAGTTCAACAAGCGCGTACGTTAGATCATCATCATTTGCGAGGACGAGGTCATAGTTCCCGGCAGTTTCGAGCGGGAGGGATGATCCAGTGAGCGTGACCTTCTCGATCCCCACGCGCACGAAATTATCGCCCGTCAGCTCATAGAAGCCGACATTTACCCGGTGAGGGCGCAGCGCCTCCTGCCCAGTGATCGCGTCCATGGAATCCTGCTCCAGTATGAAACCGTCCTCACCTCGGCGAATACGCAGAGTTGAAGGGCCGGTGGTCTCTAGCCATGCCTTTGCCCAACCCTGGAGATTATCGCGACCGGAGGCTTCCTCGAGCGCCTCTAAAAAGTCTTGCATCCGGGTTGCTCCGAACGCGTGTTTCTTAAAGTATTCACGGGCGCCGATAAAGAAAGCTTCTTTCCCTACATAGGCAACCAGCTGTTTAAGCACAGCCGCACCCTTAGCGTAGGTAATTCCATCGAAGTTGTTCTTTGCGGCTTCAACGTCAGGAATGTCGGCTGCGATTGGGGGGGTGGTGGGTAGCTGATCCTGCTTGTATGCCCATTCTTTCCTGCCGGAAGCGAATGTGGCCCACTCGGTGTCGAACTGGGTATTCTCTGTTAATCCCATTGACCCCTGGTTGTCCGCAAAGGACTCCTTCAGCCATAAATCGTCCCACCACTTCGGGGTTACGAGGTCTCCAAACCACATGTGGCACATCTCGTGGAAAATGACGTTGGCACGAGATTGGCGTGCAGCCCTCGTGGGCGTGTCGCGAGAAATCATCTTCTCGTTGAAGGTCACACACCCCGGGTTCTCCATAGCTCCAAGATTATATTCGGGTACAAAAACCTGGTCGTACTTGCCCCACGGATATGTGAAGCCGTAATACTCGTGATAGAAATCAAGACCCTGGCGCGTCACAGTCAAGATGTCTTCGGCATCCAAGTACTGCGCAAGAGACGCACGGCAGTAAACACCCAAACTAATGTTGGCGTGGCCACCGTCGGCGGCTCCCCCACTCCAGGTGCCTCCATCAACGCGAGCGTATGGGCCGGCAACCACCGCAGTGATGTAGGACGACAGCGGTGGCGTGCGTTTGAACGTTACCTCCGCCAGCTCGCCAACCGTATTACGGGACTGTTCGGGCTGGTTAGATAGAATTATCCAATCCGAGGGAGCCTTAACACTGAACTGCCAGCGGAGCTTCAGATCGGGTTGGTCAAAGCAGGCCCATGCGCGGCGCGCATCCGTGGGCTCAAACTGCGTGTACAGGTAGGTAGCGCCATCCTCTGGATCGATGTAGCGATGCAGGCCTTCCCCGGTTGTCGAGTAGTAGCAACGCGACTCTATTTCTAAACTCACCGGGTGATCCGTTGGAAGGTCTTTCACCAAGACCCGCGTATCCGTTACCTCGTAGTTTGCAGGCGCACCATCAACGCGCACTTCCTCAACACTCTTCGCAACAAGATCAACAAAAATGGATGAGGATTTTGTCTCAAAGCGAATCGTTGATTTTGAGAAAAACGCCTCTTCACCAGATTTTGCATTTGAAAGGTCGATGTAAACATCAATCTCGTCAGGTATTACGTTGGCGCTTCGTTCCAGCGCTTCTTCACGGGTCAAAGTCTCCACTGCCTCAGTGTATCGAAGGCGGCCACCAAACCGTTACTGGCATGAATCAATCACCCCCTCAACCCTCAGTGGGACTGGCAATGTGGGGAGTAGCCCACATCCGCCTGGCCGATTAGGCATGTGAGCAGTGCTTCGGTTAGAATCGTTGTTGCTGAAAAGCACGGGCTGTGGCGCAGCTTGGTAGCGCACTTGACTGGGGGTCAAGGGGTCGTGGGTTCAAATCCCGCCAGCCCGACGATGTAAATCCCGCGACAATGCAGTAATGTCTCGGGATTTTTTTAATACCTATCCCCTCCCACAGCGTCCTTTTAGATTGGTGTGTAATGGCTGGTCGCGGCGTAGTAGTTTCGCTTCTCTCCTCGGTCATGTTTGCAGCTATCGCATTTGTGGCCGGACAACTACCAGCTTTGTCAGGCACGCAGGTATGGGCCTGGCGCATTGTGCTAACGGTTCCAGGAATCCTCTTCCTCCTTGCGGTAAGCGGACGCTGGTTCTGGTTTTCGGGCGAGTTTAAGCGCACAATAGCTGCTCCAAAGAAACTACTGGCATACGGGTTTAACGTGCCAATGTTGGCCTCTCAAATGTTCCTTTTCGGATGGGCACCCCAAACTGGTAACACGTTGGCTCTATCAATGGGCTACTTCTTGATGCCCCTGGTAATGGTTCTGTTTGGCAGAGTGATTTTTAAGGAACGCCTCTCTACCATCACGTTTATTGCAACCCTCGTCGCGTGCGCCGCGGTGGTGTTCGAAGTGATCCGAGGTGGCGGGTTAGGCTGGGTCACGGTTTATGTTGCAGTGGGATACCCAATCTACTTTGTCCTTCGCCGTATTTTTGAAACCGATGGCGTGGGCGCCCTCACCTGGGAAATGGCGCTGGCGATGCCCCTCGCGATTTATGCAGCATCACGACAAAACGGCGTGAGCATTGCGTTTTCGCACCTTCCTGCCGCAATTTTGCTTTTGACGCTGGGCGGGTTATCCGTGTTTGCCCTTATCTTTTACGTGATGGCCGCGAAGCTTTTACCCTACGCGGTATTCGGTTTATTGTCTTACGTTGAACCGATCTTGGTTACCGTCGTTGCAACCCTGCTGGGCGAGCGCATTGAAGGCCTCGAATGGGTTACTTACATTGGCATTTGGCTCGCTGTGGTCATTCTTGGCCTGGATGGCGTGCGTGCCATTATGCGCAGGAAATCCTGGGCTGTGCCCGCAGCACGCCCATGGCGACGCCGGCGGCCTCGAAAATCCAAGAATGAGGCACATTCTTGGCGCAGATTCCGTAAAACCTCATCGAACACGCTGGTGGATCCGGGCGCGCCTGATGCGGCCGCTATTCCCATTCCGAATGAGTGGAACGAGAATGGCGCGGCCCAAACAGACTAGCTGGAAACTTATCGACGCTTCTTTTCACGCACCCGCACACTGATTTTGATTGGGGTACCCTCGAAGCCAAAGGTTTCACGCAAACGGCGTTCAATGAATCGGCGGTAGCCGGGGTCAAGGAATCCGGTTGTGAAGATCACGAACCTTGGCGGACGGGCGGACACCTGCGTTGCGAATAGGATGCGAGGCTGCTTTCCACCACGCACCGGGTGGGGTGTGGCCGCAACGAGTTCTCCCAGGAACGAGTTCAGCTTCGCGGTAGAAATGCGCATGTCCCAAGAGCGTAGCGACGTATCCAGTGCCCGTACGATTCGGTTCGTGTGCCATCCGGTGAGCGCGGACAGATTTATGCGCGGAGCCCACGCAACGTGTGCAAGGTCGCGTTCTTGCTCATTTTGAAGGTCAAGCCGGCGATCCTCATCAACCAAATCCCACTTGTTGTTAACGATTACCAGGGCGCGACCCGAATCAAGCGCTGCTTGCACGATTCGCACGTCCTGCTCCGATAGCGGCTCGGTGGCATCGAGTAGAACCATGGCTACCTCGGCTTTTTCAATCGCGGCCTGGGTACGAATGGAGGCGTAGTAGTCAGCGCCTGACGTGCGGTGCATCTTGCGACGGATACCAGCAGTGTCAACAAACCACCATTGGCGTCCGGCCATCTCGATAAGTTCATCAACCGGGTCTCGGGTTGTGCCTGCGGTGTTATCAACAACCACGCGGTTTTCCCCGGCCAATTGGTTGAGCAGCGAGGACTTACCCACATTTGGGCGCCCAATTAGTGCCACGCGGCGCGGCCCTCCCTCGGGCAGCTTCTGTGCAACAGCGGATTCTTCGGGAAGGATCTTCAGAACTGCATCGAGCACGTCACCGGCTCCGCGGCCATGTAGCGCTGATACTGGGAAAGGCTCGCCGAGCCCAAGGTTCCAAAGCGCGTAGGCATCCGCCTCCTGTGCAGCTGAATCAACCTTGTTGGCAGCCAGTACCACGGGTTTGCCAGAACGACGAAGGATCTTCACGATCCGCTCGTCCGTATCCGTGATGCCAACAGTTGCGTCTACAACAAACAGCACCGCGTCCGACATCTCGATTGCGATTTCAGCCTGCTGCGCAACGGAACGATCCAGGCCGCGCACGTCAATCTCCCAGCCGCCGGTGTCCACCAGCGTAAAGTCGCGTCCGTTCCAGTTTGCGGGGTAAGAAACCCGGTCACGCGTGACACCAGGAGTGTCTTGAACAACCGCAGCACGGCGTTGCAAAATCCGGTTCACAAGTGTTGATTTACCAACATTTGGACGTCCCACAATGGCTAAAACTGGATTGCCGGAGGTCGAGGTTTCTAACTCTTCAAAGGGAAGCTCACCTTCCAGCACATTCTGGTCTTCGTCGTAAAGCTCATAGTTTGAGAGGGCAGCGCGCATAGCGCGAACACGGGCATTGTCAGCTTCAGCTTGCTCGGCTCGTTGCGCAAGATTCTGCCTCACGTAGTCAAGTACAAGCTGAAGAGTTTGCTGGGCATCAAGAGCGGACGAGTCAACCAGGATCTGGCCTTCAGTAGCCTCCTGAAAGTTGACCACCGTAGAATCTTTAGCGTCTCGCCCAACAACCTCGCTGCGCATGGATTCAATGGCGGACTCGTCTACGCCCTCACCTAGCAACTGCACGGCGCGGCGTTTCATGCGCGCCTCAGCCGAAGCAGTAAGTAGCAGGCGCACATCCGCATCCGGTGCCACCACGGTGGTGATATCCCGGCCTTCGGTAACCATGCCGTTGCCGGACTGGCGGGCCGCATTGATAATTTCGCGCTGTTGGCGCACAAGCGATTCACGCACGTCCAGATTTGTGGCAGCTTTTGAGACTTCTTTGGAAATACGGGACTCGCGGATCTGCTCCGTCACGTCCGTATCCCCCACGGTTACGCGGAAATCATCGGGCGAGGTGGTGATGGACAAGAGGAACGAGTCTGCCGCACCAGCTACAGCGGCGTGATCGTCCAGGGGTAGACCGGCGTCCAGACAGTACCACGTGAGCGCACGGTACATCGCTCCGGTATCGAGGTAGCCGATGCCAAGCTCGCGTGCCAATGCACGAGCAACGGTTGATTTGCCCGATCCGGAGGGTCCATCGATAGCAACAGACAGCCCAAGCTCGCTAATCAGCGCCTTCATTTGCTCTACGCTCATGTTTGCTGTTTCCTCCACGTTTCCTCCCAGCTCACTGGTTAACGATGCGCCAGCCGCGCATTTCAAGTTCTTTTTCGGCTTCTTTGGCTACAGTCGGGTTTACAAAAATTTGGGCCAGACCAACGCGCTGGTGTGCGGAATGATCCATGGTGAGGTCTTCAATGTTGATTCCGGCCGCACCCAGTTCGGTGAAAAGTCGGCCGAGCTCACCCGGCTTGTCAGGAATAAGTACTTCCACGATCGCCCAGCGCCGCTGGACTCCCCCGTGCTTTCCGGGAATCCGCGAAACGCCCTCGTTACCCTGCGATATAGCGGTGTTTATGGCGGCAACGGATCCGGTAGCGCCAAAGCCTGCGGCAGCACCCGATTCAAGTCCGCTAACGAGGTTGTCTAGTTCCCGCTGGTACTCGCGCAATACATCCACCACGGGGCCGCAGTTACCTGACACGATCGATGTCCACAGGCGCGGGTCGGAAGCCGCGATGCGAGTGGTATCACGCAGGCCCTGGCCAACTAGGCTGAGCTCATCCTCGGTGGCATCGCGAAGCCGGGAGGCGAGTAGGGACGAGACTAGTTGCGGCACGTGCGAAACAATAGCCACTCCCCGATCATGCTCTTGCGCGTTCATTTCCAACACGGTGGCACCAAGGTCCACCGCAAGGTTGCGTACAACTACGCGCGCCTGAGGAGAGCAGGTTGGGTGGTGAATCACTGCCCACGGGCGCCCCACAAACAGGTCCCGGTCCGCAGCTGCAACGCCAGATCTTTCCCGACCTGCCATGGGGTGCGACGGGACGTATCGCGACGCATCAACACCAGCGGCTTCGACTTCCTCCAAAATAATCGACTTCACTGAAGCCACGTCAGTCACTACCGCATCCGGGTGTGTGTTCAGTGCCTTCACAACACAATCTGCAGTCACATCGGGGGGCACTGCAACAATAACCAGTGCTGGTTGCGGGCTAGATGGCGTGTATTCCTCGCCTGCACCAATGTCGCGAGCCAAAGCTAGTGACACTGGGGAAATATCTTGGAGGAACACTGGTACACCCGCAGCTTTTAGAGCCAGCGCTGCGGATCCTCCCAGAAGGCCGGAGCCGATCACAAGCACCGGTCCCGTCGTTTGGATGGGCCGGCCGTCCGGGTTGGTTGAAATCTGCACGGTGATTCCTACAGGTTTACGGCTTTGTACAGCTCTTGAAGCACGGCGCCATCAACCTTGCGGGTGACGCCTGGGTGTAGTCGCCCGATCTTAACCGGCCCGAACTGGGTGCGAACCAGTTCAACCACGGGAAAGCCCACGCTTTCGAGCAGCCGGCGGACAATGCGGTTGCGCCCCTCGTGCAACGTCAGCTCCACTAGGGTGAGGTCGCCATACTGGTCTTTGACGCGAAAACCTTGAACCTGAACTGGCCCGTCCTCAAGTTCGATACCGCGGAGCATTTTCTTGCGCAGGCCGCGCGGCACCTCGCCTGGAACGGTGGCGACGTATGTTTTTGGAATTTCAAACGAGGGGTGCATGAGTCGGTGTGCAAGCTCCCCGTCATTAGTCAGTAGGATCAGACCAGCCGTGTCGGTATCAAGACGTCCCACATGGAATAGGCGCTGGTTGTAGTCCTGGGTGTAGTCCGCTAGGCACGCACGTCCTTCTGGATCGTCCATGGTTGAAACGACGCCAACAGGTTTGTTGAGGGCAATGGTTAGAGACTCGGTATCTAATAGCAGGCGTTCGCCGTCGACGTGGATCACTTGCCGGCTGGGGTCAACCCTGGTGCCGAGCTTCCGCACCACTTTGTCGTCCACGCGAACGCGACCCGAGGTGATGAGGATTTCCGCGTGACGGCGAGATGCCACGCCGGCTTGCGAGATAACTTTTTGCAGGCGGATTCCCGAATCTACGTGAGGATCGTTCTTCATTATTTCTCCAAAGATTGCGCTAGTTCAGAAAGTTCGTCTCGGTGCGGAAGGTGGGGTGCAAGAGGACTTAACTCATCGAGTGAGCGTAGCCCCATTCGTTCAAGGAACTCAGTTGTAGTTTGAAAGAGTGTCGCTCCACTTGCGGTTTCACCAGCACTTTCAATGAGGCCTCGGGCTTGCAGAGAGCGGACAACTGAATCCACGTTGACTCCCCGAATGGAACTGACTTTTTGCCGGGTGACAGGCTGGCGATAAGCAATAACGGCAAGAGTTTCTAGGGCGGCTTGGGAAAGCTTTTGCATGCGGCTACCACTGACAAACTGAGACACGAAGGGGTCATATGCAGAACGCGAATAGTAGCGCCATCCCCCACCGACTTCGCGGAGTTCAAATCCGCGTTCGTCACGGTCATACTCGGCGCGAAGTTGAGTAAGTGCTACCTCCACCTGGTCGTCCGCGATATTAAGTGCATTCGCAATGTCTACCGATGCTACAGGTTCGGGCACAACCATGAGGATTGCTTCGATTATTTTGGTTAGTTCTTTATCGCTAAAGATTTGGGGTATTGCCTCTTGCATGTCGACCTCCCGTCAATACTGAAGTCATTGTACCTAAAGTGGTGCTACCACTGCGCCTTCCTCGTCTTCCATTCGCATGTCGGCGACGTTGGTGTCCGAACCCGTCCAATGGATTGAGAGCTTCGCGAGGGGTGCTTCTTGTTTGAATGACACTGCGCCTTCACGGTACAGATCCAAGATGGCGAGGAAACGAGAAACTATTGTGTTGACATCCGGCGCGTCTGCACAGAGCTGCTCAAAGCTAGCGTCGCCAAGCACTTTCAGTTGTTTCAAAATGTATTCAGCTTGCGGGCGTACGGGCACCAGCGGGTCATGCAAATGGGTGGTTGTAACTTCCGGCGGCGCAGCAAAGATTACCTCTGCCGCGATCTTGGCCAGGTCAAGCGGGGTTGTGGACCAGCGTAGTTGCGGCAAAAGAGCAGCGAACTTGGGTTCCATCTCCGCTTGCCTTGGATGCGCGCCGCTGTTTACCTCCCACAACTGGCCAAAAATATTCGCCACCTGCTTGAAGGCGCGGTATTGCAAAAGCCGGGAGAATAGGAGGTCGCGAGCCTCTAGATATTCGAGGTCTGCTTCAAGCTGTTCATCCTCGACGGGCAGGAGGGAACGGGCTTTCATGTCCAGCAAGGTTGCCGCTACAACCAGGAACTCAGAGGTGCGCGAAAGATCGGGGTCTACGCGCATGTAAGCGATGAACTCATCTGTCACAGCGGCGAGGGCAACCTCAGTAATGTCCATTTCTCGCTTAGAGATAAGGCCGAGCAAAAGGTCGAACGGCCCTTCGAAGTTCTCTAACGAAACGGTGAACCCGCCGCCCTCGGTTGTGGTCACTACGCTACGTCTCCGCGAGAGATCACTTCGCGCGCTAGACGGCGGTAAGCCTGCGCTCCCTTGTGAGAGGGCGCATAGGTAGTGATGGGTTCAGTGGCAACGGAAGCGTCCGGAAACTTCACGGTACGCCTGATGATCGTGTCGTAAACCTTGTCCCCAAAGGCTTCTTGAAGACGCTCGAGGACTTCACGCGCATGCAACGTGCGCAGGTCAACCATCGTGACCAAGATGCCATCAATCTTTAGGCGAGGATTTAGCCTGTCGTGCACCATGTCGATCGTGTCAATGAGGAGGGCAACACCGCGCAACGCAAAAAACTCGGCCTCCAGGGGAACCATAACCCCATGGGCTGCCGTCAGAGCGTTGACGGTAAGAAGTCCAAGCGAGGGCTGGCAGTCGATGAGGATAACGTCGTACTCATCAATGACGGGGCGCAAAGCCCTGGTCAATGCTTGCTCGCGCGCAACCTCATTTACCAACTGGACTTCAGCTGCTGACAGGTCGATGTTTGCGGGCACTAGGTCTAGGTTTTCGATCTTGGTGTGCTCGATGGCGTCTCGGATAGAGACCTTGGAAGACATCAGCAGGTTGTAGATTGTGAAGTCAAGGTCTTGCGAGTTGATGCCAAGGCCTGCAGATGCGGCGCCTTGCGGGTCGAAATCCACGATGAGGACCCGCCTGCCGTATTCCGCCAACGCTGCGGCCAGGTTGATGGTGGTGGTAGTTTTACCAACCCCACCCTTCTGGTTACACATCGCAATAACGCGGGCAGGGCCGTGCGATGATAGCGGGGACGGTACGGGGAAGTCGTTGTCGCGTCCGCCTTCTGGGGGTACGGGAACTAATCCTGGTTGCATCTCACTCACTCCCCTAGAATATGTCATCTGGCCTGCTCTTGCGCCGCCGGGCCAAAATAGTGCCCCGACGCTAGTCAGAGGTGGCTCGTGGGTGCGTGGTTGCATGAACCTCACGCAGCGTTGAGATCGAAACCTTCGTGTAAATCTGGGTGGTTACCACCGATGAGTGCCCGAGGAGCTCTTGGACATCGCGGATCGAAGCGCCACCTTCTAACAGGTGGGTGGCAAATGAGTGGCGAAGAGTGTGGGGAGAGACATCCTCAATCTCTGCCTTCTTTGCCGCACTCTTGATGATTTCCCACGCTGACTGGCGCGATAGCGCTCCCCCGCGCGTGTTCAAGAACAGGTGCTTGTCGTTGCCTTTCTTAGCTGCGAGTTCGGGACGGCCCTGCCTCATATACTTCATTACCGCATCGCGGGCGTAACTGCCCAGGGGAACGAGGCGCTCTTTACGGCCCTTGCCAAAAAGGCGAACCACCGGCACGTCTCCATCCAGCAAAAGGTCTTCTGGGTAGAGACCGGTTATTTCAGAAATGCGAGCCCCTGTTCCATAAAGCATCTCCATCACCGCGGTATCGCGTAGGCCGATTGGGCCGGGTGTTTCAGATACGGCGTCGAGTAGTTGCTTGACCTGGTCGAGCGTGAGCGCCTTCGGTAGTCGCATGGGCGTCCCCATCGACTCGACGTCGTCCATGGGATCAGTTGCAATCACGTCGCGATCGATCAAGAACTTTATGAAGCCCGAGATTGAGGAACGAGCGCGCGCAATCGAGGACCGTGCAAAAGCTCGTCCAAGCTCCCCCGTTGAAAGTTTAGTTAGGTGGTCGTTAATGACCTTGGCGTTTAGTTCATTGGCCGACTCTAGGTGCGTGTCATCGAGGAACCGGGAGATATCTGAACGGTATGCCGAGATGGTGTGCTTTGACGCGCCGCTATCAACACTCAAATAGTCTAAAAAATCGACTAGATACTGCTGTAAAACACTGTTGCGTGAAGGTATCATAATCTTAAATGTTCTCTCTTTTCGTGTTAGAATAAACACGGAACGCGTTAAAACGACCGAACAGATACAATTGTGACCGATTTCTAAATTAACGACAAGGGAAGGCTATTTTCATGACATTTTCATGGAACGAACTTGACGATCGCGCGGTTAAAACAGCAAAGATGCTTGCCGCAGACGCCGTCGAAAACGCTGGATCCGGCCACCCGGGCACCGCGATTTCTCTCGCACCGCTCGCGTACCTAATCTTCCAGAAGCACCTAAAAATGGACCCGCAAGATAGCCTGTGGCTTGGTCGGGACCGGTTTGTGATGTCTGCGGGCCACTCGTCTTTGACCCAGTACATTTCTCTGTACCTGGCTGACGCCGGCCTTGACCTTGAGGATCTGAAGAAGTTCCGTAGCCTGAAGTCAAAGACGCCGGGCCACCCCGAGTACAAGCACACTGACTTTGTTGAGATCACCACGGGCCCACTTGGCTCTGGCCTTTCCTCCGCTGTTGGCATGGCAATGGCGCAGCGCCGTGTTCGTGGCATGTTCGACCCGGATGCCGCTCCTGGCGAGTCTCCGTTCGATCACAATATCTGGGTAATCGCGGGCGATGGCTGCTTGCAGGAAGGCATTTCTTCGGAGGCTTCCTCGCTGGCTGGCACGCAAAAGCTTGGCAACCTGATTGTGTTCTGGGATGACAACCATATCTCCATTGAAGATGACACGTCGATTGCGTTCACTGAAGATGTGATGAAGCGCTATGAGTCTTACGGCTGGCACACCCAGCACGTGGATTGGACCAAGGGCGGCGAATACAAGGAAGACGTTGCGGCCGTTGAAGAGGCGATCCAGAACGCGCTAGCTGAGACTGACCGCCCGTCGATCATCGGACTGCGCACCATCATCGGCTGGCCTACCCCGGGCAAGCAGAACACGGGCGCTATACACGGCTCGAAGCTTGGCTCCGATGCTCTTGCAGGCTTGAAGGAAGCACTTGGCCTTGATCCGCAGAAGATGTTTGATGTGGATGAGGAGGCCGTCGCACACGCACAGGCGAATATGAAGCAACGCGGCGAGGCCGCCCGCTCCGAATGGGACGCGAAGTTCGCTAAGTGGCGCGAGGCTAACCCCGAACTTGCAAAACTTTACGATCGTCTTGCAAAGCGCGAACTACCCGAGGGCTGGGAAGATGCGCTACCGAAGTTCGAAGAGGGCAAGGCCGTTGCTACCCGCGCCGCGTCGGGCAAGGTGCTGAACGCTTTGGCTCCGGCTCTTCCTGAGCTTTGGGGTGGTTCGGCTGACCTCGCGGGCTCGAACAACACCTTTATGGACGGCGAGCCCTCGTTCCTACCGGAAGAGCGTAGCTCTGCAATGTTCTCGGGCAACAAGTACGGCCGCAACCTCCACTTTGGTGTTCGTGAACACGCGATGGGGGCCATCATGAACGGTATCGCGCTTGAGGGACTCACCCGCGTTTACGGTGGCACGTTCTTCGTGTTCGCTGACTACATGCGTGGTGCGGTGCGTCTGGCCGCTCTGATGGGGTTGCCTACGACCTTCGTGTGGACCCACGATTCGATTGGTGTTGGCGAGGATGGCCCCACGCACCAGCCTGTGGAGCACCTGACCGCTTACCGCGCTATTCCAAACCTCTCGATCGTCCGCCCGGCCGATGCCGCTGAGACGGCGGAGGCATGGAAGGAAATCTTGAAGCGTGACGCCACGGCCGGCCTGATTCTTTCCCGTCAGAACCTGCCTAACCCGAAGCGTGGAGGCGACCTGGCTCCCGCAAGTGGCCTCGCCCGCGGAGCCTACGTGCTGCGTGACACGGAGGGCACGCCGGACATTATTCTGATGGCTTCCGGTTCGGAGGTCCAGCATGCGCTTGGCGCCGCGGAGGTCCTCGCGAGTGAGGGCGTGAAGGCGCGCGTTGTGTCCGTTCCTTGTATGGAGTGGTTCGATGAGCAGTCTGAGGAGTACAAGGAATCGGTACTCCCCTCGGCCGTTACCGCACGTGTTAGTGTCGAGGCCGGTTTGGCTGCACCGTGGTACAAGTACCTCGGTATTAAGGGCCGCGCGGTTTCGCTAGAGCGTTTCGGTGAGGTTGGCTCGGGCGATGATCTCATGAAGATGTTCGGATTCACCACGGAAAATGTGGCTAAGGTTGCCCGCGAGGTCCTAGCCTAACGTTCAACTAATCTGGAGGTCAGCTAAGCTGGCCTCCAGTTTTTTTTACCCCTAATCTCGTAAACTGAGCACAGTCGATTGCAAGGTGGAGCAATGCTTGAAACAGATTTGAAAGTTCACCGAACGGTAGAGGAACTCCACGCGAAGGTGGCGCTCTCCCTGGTTCGCAAGATCACTGAGCTTTCACAGCAGCGCAGCCGGATCCACGTAGGCATTGCCAGTGATATCAGCACTACGCTTTTACAGAAGATTGCCGACATTATGGGCCACCACCCTGATCTTGTGGAGCAGTGGTCACCCGTTCATATTTGGATGGCTGACGAGTGCTACGTGGAATATGAGGATGCAGACCGCGCCGACACGCATGTTGATGAGGCCTTCTCATCCCAGTTCCCTATTTTTCAGCTTCACCGGCCACCCACCCCCTCGAATAGCAAGAGTTTGGAGGCCGCGGCACGCCAGTATGAGGAAGAAATGGTGTCGGTATATTCGTTACACGCCCTGCTGGATCCTCGTTCAATAGCGCTTGATATGAGTATTTTAGGAATTGGCCAGGATGGCCATTTTGCGTCCCTTTTTCCCTCTCACCAAACCCTGGATGCGGCTGGGTTGTATGTTGCAGAACCGCAGTCCCCCAAGCTTCCAGCGCAGCGAATCTCAATGACTATTCCTCTATTGCGGCGTTCACGGGCGTCCTGGTTTGTGGTTGCGGGTAAAGAAAAGGCTACGGTTTTTGCGCAGGCATTGCAGGGCGCCAACTTTAGAGAGGTGCCCGCAGGTGCAATGAACCAGGTGGGAACGCAGTGGTGGGTGGACAAAGCTGCAGCCAGCAGGATCGACAGGATCTTCTAGCGCTCGCCTTCTCGTAGACGCCTGAGTGCATCTTCGAGGATCGCGTCTCTCTCAGCGGAGTTTCGCCGTGCCTCGACCTCTGCCAAGTGTCTAGCTGCAAGCGAGGATTCCTGGCGTTGCGAGGCCGCACTTTCCCCTACTCGGGGGCGATTACGGTAGGCATCCTCATGGCACGTTTGACAAGGATAGGAATTTGGAACGTCAAACAATGCGGTTGCAGAAAAAGAAACGCGCGTGACATGGCCACGCGCGCAGAAGTATTCGATGTTTGCTATCGCATCCAAGCTAGGCGAACTTCGTCAGAATACCGATCAGGACGATTACGGTTACCCACACAACTAGGGT
Source organism: Actinomyces sp. HMSC065F11 (assembly GCF_001813085.1). Taxonomy (NCBI): domain Bacteria; kingdom Bacillati; phylum Actinomycetota; class Actinomycetes; order Actinomycetales; family Actinomycetaceae; genus Actinomyces; species Actinomyces sp. HMSC065F11. The sequence goes on along the minus strand of NZ_KV811465.1, from coordinate 11,025 downwards.
GCCAATCGTGATGCGATTTAGGTTGCGCTCGGCAACACCGGACGAGCCTGCAGTGGACGAGAAGCCGCCACCGAACATGTCCGATAGGCCGCCGCCGCGACCCTTGTGCATCAAAATGGTGAGGATGAGGAACAGGCTCGAGATCACGAGCAACACGTCCAGGATGATTTTTACAGCTGTCACGCTAATCCTTTTCCTTCACGCCTCGGCGCTTAAACAAACTTTCTAACCTGTTAGATTCTAGCGTGGCATCGCGAAAGTTCATAGCCGGGCGCGCAAGCATGGTGGCTTTCACTAAAAATGTGCCTCCACCGGAGTTTGTTCCGGTGGAGGCACAAAAAGAGGTTAGGCGTTGAAGCGCGCGATCTTCGCGAACTCGTCAGCCTTCAGCGATGCGCCGCCAACGAGGGCGCCATCGACGTCCTCCTTAGCCATGATGTCCACAACGTTCGAGGACTTCACGGAGCCGCCGTAGAGGATACGGACAGCATCAGCGGTCTCGGCGTCGTACAGTTCACTTACGCGAACGCGGATTGCGCCGCAAACTTCCTGTGCATCTTCAGGGGTTGCGACCTCGCCGGTGCCAATGGCCCAGATGGGCTCGTACGCGATAACGCTCTTCTTGACATCATCAGCGGACATGCCCTTAAGAGCGCCATCGATCTGCGCTAGTACGTGCGAAACTTGGTTTCCAGCCTTGCGAACGTCAAGACCTTCACCACAGCAGATGATTGGCGTCATTCCAGCAGCGAGGGCAACGCGTGCCTTCTCGCCCACCAGCGCGTCACTCTCGCCGTGGTATTCACGACGCTCGGAGTGGCCCACAACGATAAAGCTACAACCAAGCTTGGACAGCATGGAAGCAGAAATCTCGCCGGTGTACGCACCGTTCTCGTGGGTGGAAACATCCTGAGCGCCGTACTTGATCTTCATCTCGTCGCCCTCAACAACCGTCTGAACCGAACGGATGTCGGTAAACGGCGGAATAACAGCAACCTCAACAGCCGAGAAATCGAAGTTAGCGTCGGTCAGTTCTTGGTTTAGTCCCTGGACCAGGTGGATCGCCTCAAGGTGATCCATATTCATCTTCCAGTTGCCGGCCATAAGTGGCGTACGTGCCATGTAAATCAGTCCTCCAAAACTGCGATACCCGGAAGCGTCTTACCCTCAAGAAGCTCGAGGGAGGCACCGCCACCGGTGGAAATGTGAGAGAAAGTGGATTCATCGAAGCCGAGCAGACGCACAGCAGCCGCAGAGTCGCCGCCGCCAACTACCGAGAAGCAGTCACCTTCGGATAGTGCGCGAGCAACGGCCTTCGTGCCACCAGCAAAGTTCTCAAACTCAAATACGCCCATCGGGCCATTCCAAGCAACGGTCTTCGCCGAAGCGATCTTCGAAGCGTAAAGTTCTTGCGACTTCGGACCAATATCGAGGCCCATCTGGTCGGCAGGAATCGCGTCCGCGTCAACTACGGATGGGGTTGAGTCCTTTGCAAACTCGGGAGCAACCACGATGTCTACAGGAAGGACGAGGTCAACGCCGCGCTCCTTTGCCTCATCGATGTAGCCCTTAACCGTTGCAAGCTGCTCTTCTTCTAGCAGCGACTTGCCAACCTCGTAGCCCTTTGCCTTCAAGAATGTGAAGGCCATGCCTCCACCAATGAGGAGCATGTCGGCCTTCTTCAGCAAGTTAGCGATAACGCCAAGCTTGTCCGAAACCTTGGAACCGCCAAGCACAACCGCGTAGGGGCGTTCCGGATTGTCGGTAGCCCTCGACAGCGATTCGATCTCCTTCAACACGAGGAGGCCCGCAGCGGACGGAAGCTTCTTTGCAATGTCGTAAACCGAAGCCTGCTTGCGGTGTACAACGCCGAAGCCGTCCGAGACAAAAGCATCGGCAAGTTCCGCCAGTTCGGAAGCGAACTCTTCGCGCTCGGCGTCAACCTTTGAGGTTTCACGCGGATCGAAGCGAACATTCTCGAGCAGAAGAATATCGCCATCGTTTAGCTTTCCGGCCTCTTCCTTTGCGGATTCGCCGGTGATGTCCTTGGCAAGCGATACGTTGGCATCAACAAGTTCGCCAAGACGCTTTGCAACCGGTGCAAGGCTGAACTCTGGCTTGAACTCGCCCTTCGGACGGCCAAGGTGTGCCATGACGATAACCTTGGCTCCGCTTTCTACAAGCTTGTTCAAAGTGGGTAGTGCCGCGCGGATACGGCCGTCGTCGGTGATCGTCGTGCCATCTAGCGGCACGTTGAAGTCCGAACGAACCAGGACGCGCTTTCCTTTGAGGTCACCTAGACTTTCGATCGTTCTCATAAAATCTTCCTCTCGAAGTTCAATAGTTCGGGCCTAAAGAAGACGCCCGCGCACGCGTCAGCATGTGCGGGCGTCCAACTTTTACGCTCGACTCCTAATTAGAGACGCTCACCAACGTACTTGGTCAGGTCTACGAGGCGGTTCGAGTAGCCCCACTCGTTGTCGTACCAGGAAACAACCTTCACCTGGTCGCCAATAACCTTGGTTAGCGGCGCGTCGAAGATCGACGAGTGCGGGTCGGTTACGATGTCGGTCGAAACGAGGTAGCCATCGGAGTATGCCAGGACACCCTTGAGCGGGCCCTCAGCAGCTGCCTTCATGGCGGCGTTGACGGACTCGATCGAAACCTCGGACTTCGTGGTGAAGGTGAGGTCGGTGACCGAACCGGTGATTACCGGAACGCGAAGTGCGTAGCCGTCCAGCTTGCCCTTGAGCTGCGGGAGCACGAGAGCAACAGCGCGAGCAGCACCGGTGGTGGTCGGAACAATGTTGACCGCAGCGGCGCGTGCACGGCGAAGGTCCTTGTGCGGAGCGTCGTGGATGCGCTGATCGCCAGTGTAAGCGTGGATCGTAGTCATGAGGCCGCGCTCGATGCCAAAGGCCTCGTCAAGGACCTTAGCCATCGGAGCAAGGCAGTTAGTGGTGCACGATGCGTTCGAAATGATGTTGTGCTTAGCCGGATCGTAGTCGGTGTGGTTTACACCAACAACGAAGGTAGCGTCTTCATTCTTAGCCGGTGCGGAGATGATGACCTTCTTAGCACCACCATCGATGTGTGCCTTCGCCTTGGTTGCATCCGTGAAGAAGCCCGTGGACTCAATCACGATGTCAACACCGAGGTCGCCCCACGGAATGTTGGCGGGGTCGCGCTCAGCGAAAGCTGCGATGCGGTGGCCACCAACGGTGATGGACTCGTCATCGTAGGTTACGTCTGCGTCAAGCTTGCCAAGAATGGAATCCCACTCGAGCAAGTGTGCGAGGGTCTCGTTGTCAGTTAGGTCGTTGACGGCAACAATCTCAAAGTCCGCACCCTGCTCACGAGCTGCGCGGAAGAAGTTACGGCCAATACGACCAAAGCCGTTAATACCGACGCGGAAAGTCACAATGTCCTCCTGTAATGCGCTACGGCGCATTTTCGTCTGATGAAACTGAATGCCCAGAAACGCGGGCACGCAGTCCGCAGTTTTCTGCGGTTCCAGCACTTCTAAATTTACACCGTTTCGATAGATTTAGCATGCTCGAAGGCGGCATTTACTTTATTACTAGGAAAATTCCAGGTTTTGGAAAGGTTTTTAGAGGTAAAAGCTAAGCAAATATGGCGTCGGCGTTAGCTATCAATCCGCTGTTTTCTTTAACCTTCGAGTAAATCGGCGCTGAGACTTGCTTCCGTGTCGGGAAGCCCGTCCTCATGGGCGCGCTTATCAGCCATGGCAAGAAGTCGGCGAATACGTCCCGCAATCGCGTCCTTCGTCAGTTGCGGGTTAGCGAGCTTGCCAAGTTCTTCAAGCGAGGCCTGCGGGTGGCTAACGCGAAGTTCACCAGCCTCACGCAGGTGCTCGGGAACCTCGTCTCCCAAGATGTCGAACGCACGCTTTACCCGCGCGCTTGCAACTACTGCGGCCCGCGCGGACCGGCGTAGATTAGCGTCGTCAAAGTTAGCCAATCGGTTAGCACTGCCTCGGGCTACGCGGCGCTTGCGGCGCGCCTGCCACACCTCCAGGGTTTCAGGAGTTTCCAGGGCCTGCAGAATCGAGGCGATCCCATCAGCTTCGCGCACCACAACCCGCTGCGCACTGCGAATCTCACGCACCTTCGCCTGTGCACCCATTCGGCGCGCAAAACCAGCCATTGCAAGCGCGGCCTCCGGACCGGGAGCAGTGATTTCCATCGCCGAGGACCGGCCGGGCTCCATCAGCGAGCCACGCGCTAGGAACGCCCCGCGCCACGCCGCGATGGCCTCGGCGTCGCCCGAAGCAACAATCCGGGTGGGAAGACCTCGCACCGGACGGCCCTGCGCATCAATTAGTCCCGTCATGCGAGCCAGATGATCGGCTCGTTCCACCACGCGCACAACGTAGCGGTCTCCCTTCTTTAACGCTCCCCCAGAGACGATAACCACAGAAGAGTTCACCTTAAACAGCTTCGCCATGAACGTGCGCAGGCGAGCAGCCGTGGCCGGCAGATCAACTTCGGCCTCAATAATCACGCGGCCTGAAACCAAGTGTAAACCACCCGCGAAACGGAGCATTGAGGCTACCTCCGCCACCATTTCAGATGGGGTGGCAACGGGTTTCCTAACCAGTTCCTCTTTCAGAGCGAGCGTCAGCGACATTAAACTTTCTCCACAATCTAAGCGAGCCAGGCCTCGCGCCGTCCGACTTCACCCAAGAAGCCATCAAATGCGTCACGTAGCGCTGCCGCCAGACGCAACGGATCGTGCAAGGGCTGAGCTCCACCGATCGACACCTGTCGAAGCAGTAGTCTAGCGCCTACCTCGCGGGCAGCGTTCTCCAAGTCCTCAATATCGTCAACCGTGGAGGGCTGGGCAATCACCACATCAAGCGCAAAATCAGGAGCATGCTGAGCCAGAACGCGAACGTGATCACCGGCAGAGAGCATTTCTGTTTCGCCCTCTTGTTCCGCAAGGTTCAGCACGAGGGCTCGCCGCGCCTTCGTTGAAACCAGCGCATCGTGCAGTTTTGGCACCAGCAGGTGTGGGAGCACGGACGTGTACCACGAGCCTGGGCCCAGCACCACCCACTCGGCCTCGGCTATCGCATCAAGAACTTCGGGGGCAACCGGTGGGTCAGCAGGATTTAGGCGAACCGCGCGGGTTTGCCCCTCGGCAGTGGCTACGGCGCATTGACCTCGCACTACCCGTGTTAGCCCATCGGGGCCCTCCACGTCGGCTTCGATCTCCAGTGGGGTCTGTGCCATTGGTAGAACGCGGCCGTGAGCGCCCAGCAACCGAGCAATCCAGTCCAGGCCGTCCACCTGGTCACCCAAAAGTTGCCACAGGGATACGATCAGCAGATTTCCGAGGGCGTGGTCATTCAGCGGACCATCGGTGTTGAAACGGTGCTGCATGACATCGCGCCAGGTTAGGCCCCATTCGGAGTCATCGCACAGCGAAGCCAGTGCCATGCGTAGATCTCCCGGAGGTAGCACGTCCATTTCCTCGCGCAGCCGGCCCGAGGAACCACCGTCGTCAGCAACGGTTACCACTGCCGTGAGCTGATGCGTTATGTGTTTGAGGGCCCGCAGGGTTGCAGAAAGACCGTGGCCGCCGCCAAAAGCAACCACGCGCGTGCCAGCCTCTCCCCTGCGCGGCCAGCCGTTTGCATCCAGTAGACCTGCCATGGTTACTCCCTACCCAAGTCCCTGTGAAGCACTCGAACAGGGAACCCTTCATCACGCAGCGTGGCCGCAATCAGCTCGGTCATGGCAACCGACCTGTGCTTACCACCGGTGCATCCTACCGCGATGGTAGTGAAGGGTTTTAGTTCATTCACGTAACCGCGGATCATGGGCGCAAGCAGTTTGGCGTAATTGATAGCAAAATCGCGAGCTCCGGGTTGCTCCAGCACGTATTTCGCAACCGGCTCATCACGGCCAGTTAGGTGGCGAAGTTCGCTAACCCAGTAGGGGTTCGCCAAGAAACGCACGTCCAGCACGTGGTCCGCGTCAAGCGGCAGTCCGTACTTAAAACCGAAAGACATGACGGTGAGTTTCAGCTGCGTGTCGGCTTCACCCGCAACGATGTCGCGCATGTGCCGCGTGAGGTCATGTACCGACATTTTTGAGGTGTCGATGATCTCATCTGCACGGGCGCGAAGCGGAGCGAGCATCTGTTTCTCTTTACGAATCCCGTCGAGGATTCGCCCGTCGCCCTGAAGAGGGTGCGGACGCCGGTTGGACTCGTACCGGCGCACAAGCGTGGCCTCGTCTGCCTCGAGGAAAATAATCCTGTAAGTAACCGCGTCTTCATTGAGTTTGGCGAGGACGTCCTCGAGGTCGTGAAAGAACTCGCGGCTGCGAACGTCTACCACTGCGCCCAGGCGGTGCACGCCCGAGCCGTCCACGGTCATCATGCCGGCCAGCGCCGGCAGGAGCGTCGGCGGAAGGTTGTCTACCACGTACCAGTCCAGGTCTTCCAGTGCCATTGACGCGCGCGTACGTCCAGCGCCAGACATTCCAGAGATGATGATCAGCTCGGGTTCGCTCGCTTTAGGAAGCCGCGCCATTTCATCAAGTAGCGGGATGCCCGCGGGCACAGTTGGCGGGTTGTTCTCGGTCACCGACTTCGTGTCTTCACTCATGTGTCTAGTTTGCCAGCCTTTTGGCCGCTCGTCTCGCTTTCTTTGTTACCGGGCTCGTTCACCTGGGCGTGGAAGAAGTCAAAAATGGTTTGTGCCAACATGGGCCCCACACCTGGAGCCGTTTGGAGTTCTTCCACACTAGCCTCGCGAATCTTCTTTACGGATTTGAACTTCTTCAGTAGTTCAGCCTGCCGGGTGGGGCCAAGGCCGGGCACTTGGTCAAGCACGGATCGTCTCATCGCTTTAGAACGCTTTTGGCGGTGGTGGGTGATGGCGAAGCGGTGCGATTCATCCCGCAAATGTTGAAGCAGATAAAGGCCGGGTGAGGTGCGTGGCAGGATGACCGGGAAGTCGTCACCGGGAATCCATACTTCCTCCAGACGTTTTGCTAGCCCCACTACGGGTACGGTAATCCCGAGTTCTTCTAGCGTTGCCGAGGCAGCGTTTACTTGTGGCAGGCCCCCATCAACCACCACCAGGTCGGGCCGGTAGGAGAATCTGCGAGGAAGGCCGGTTTGTGGATCTACCGGGCCGGAGGCGAGTTCGATGCCGTCCTCGTCGTAGCCGGACTCCCCCGCTTCCTCGGCCAAGAGCCTCTTAAAGCGGCGGGTTAGGGTTTCACGCATGGCAGCTGTGTCGTCCGGTACGCCTTCACCGTCCTCACCTCGGATAGTGAAATGGCGGTAGTCGGTTTTGCGGGGCGCTCCGTCTTCAAACACGACCATGGACGCCACCTGGTTTGTGCCCATCGTGTGGGACACGTCGTAGCATTCGATGCGTAGCGGTGCGGACGAGAGGTCAAGGTAGTCACGCAGTTCTTCGAGGGCTTGGCTACGCTGCGTGAGGTCGCCAGCGCGTTTGGTCTTGTGTAGGCGCAGGGCGTGCTCGGCGTTAGCTTGAACGGTGTCCATGAGGGCGCGCTTCTCACCGCGTTGAGGAATACGTAGGTCTACGTTGGCGCCACGAATCTGAGTGAGCCACGCGGCAACGGCATCGGCGTCGGTGGGCAGGACTGATACGAGTACTTCACGTGGAACAGCGGATGTTGGGGCATGTTCCACATCGTCAACGGAGACTGCGGCAACGCGTTCGTGCACGTCTTCGCGGGTAGCTTCGGCGTAAACTTGTTGGAGCAGGCGCTGCATGAGTTCGGCTTCGCTGGTGTTGTCCGGGCGGTCTACTACCCAGCCGCGCACGCCGCGGATACGGCCTCCGCGCACGTGGAACACTTGGACTGCAGCTTCGAGTTCGTCAACAACTTGGGCGAATACGTCCGCGTCCGTGCCGTCACCGAGCACAACGGCGTTTTGTTCCAGGACCTTGTCGAGCGCTGCCAGAGAATCGCGCAGGCGCGCGGCGCGCTCGAAGTCGAGTTCGGTGGCGGCTTGCTTCATCTGGGTTTTGAGGTCACGAATGTAGGGGCCCACTTTGCCGGACATGAATTGGCATAGTTGTTCGGCTAGTTCGTAGTGGTCTTGTTGGGAGATTTTTCCAACGCACGGTGCGCTGCAGCGTTCGATGTAGCCGAGCAGGCAGGGTCTCCCGGCGCGTTCGGCGCGACGGTAAACACCCTTGGAGCAGGTGCGAATAGGAAACACCCGTTGGAGCTGGTCAGCGGTTTCGCGAATGGCCCACACTTGCGAGTAGGGCCCAAAGTAGCGGGTGTTTTTACGCCGGGCTCCTCGCATGATCTGCATGCGCGGCACGTCCTCCCCCATTGATACTGCGAGGTAGGGGTAGGACTTGTCATCCCGATACATGACGTTGAAGCGCGGGTCGTACTGTTTAATCCACGAGTATTCCAGGGTGAGTGCTTCAACCTCTGTGGCGACAACTGTCCACTGCACTGATGCTGCAGAGAACACCATTTGTTGGGTGCGCGGATGCAAGCCCGCTGGGTCCTGAAAATAATTGGTGAGGCGGTTGCGTAAGTTCTTGGCTTTACCCACGTAAATGACGCGGCCCTCAGCGTCACGAAAACGATACACCCCAGGTTCAGTTGGGATCTCAGACGTCTTCGGACGATAAGTTACAGGGTCAGCCACGCCTCGATTCTACGAACTTTAAACACGAGGAGCGAGTAGAGCGGTTCTGTGATGACGGCATTTGTGGCTGTCTCTGAGGATTAATTCCCATATTGTTGTGCTGTCATTTTGAGTTGCCTCAATGCCGGTCTTACCTCTGCATCTCGCGCTACAGCAAATGCGGATTTTCCGGATCTTTTCGGGGCTGCCGATGGTATGATCGGGAGTCAGGACTCGTTTATTTTCGCATGTATTGGGAGGTCCTCATGCTTGGCTTGAATCAAAAGCCCGGAGCTTTGTTAGCAGATCAATCTAGTGTCGCGAGGCAGAAACCGCTCAGTTTCGTGTTGAGACTGATGGTGATCGTGTTTTGCACCTTTGGTTTGGTGTTCTCCGGACCTCCTCTAGTGCACGCTGAGGATGAAGGAACGGATGAAAGCGGGTCCCGGGAACTGGCAACCACTCAGCAGCCTGAAAATGTAGCAAATGCTGAAGAGATTCTTGCATCAGAGGAGACTGCAGATGCGGGAGTTGAAGAGGAAGCTGGAAGCACAGCTGACACAGAAGAAGCTCCTGTAGTTGAAAACGATCAGGAGCTCGAAGCACAGCCTGCTCCCGCGGAGAGCTTGGAGATCGGGCCTGAAAACGTCAGTGAAAGCGTCGCTGAGCCAAACGCAAAGCTAGCGCCGCCGACAGACATAGTTGCAATATCGGGTACGAAAGAAGTAAAGGGCCAGGCCGAGGCAACTAACGATAGAAATCGGCAACTTAGGGCATACGTATATGCGAAAGATCCGAAATCGGAGCCTAATCAGATTCCACTGGGGGAAAGCACAGCCGGTAAAGGCAACGGTAAATTCACTGTGAAATTGCAGGAGCCACTAGCTAGCGGCCAAGTACTTTACATCGTGCTGAAACAAGAAAACAAAAAAGGCAGTAAATGGATTCCCGATGGAGTTGAATCCGATCCTATATCGGTATCAGTCTCGCTATCTTTGGCTGATCAGTATGACGCTGATCTAGTTGTTCCTCAGGGTAAATTTTTACACGAAGACCAGTCCACCCGCAGTGACGAGGAAACTAGTGAGATCTTCGAGGCGTTCAAAGAAATTAATCCGGCTATCGCGGGCTATATGAAGGCGATAAACCTCTATAACGTTTCCCAAGAGGAACTCTCGGCTGAGATAGTTTATAACGACAATTCTAAAGGCGCGAGAAAACTCATCAAGATCGAACTGATCACGGAACTCTCTGCTGAGCCTATAGTTGATAAGCTACTGGTCACTGGAAATACAGTCGCTGGCACCCTCCAAACCAAGGATGGACAGCAAGTCAAGCCGGGCACGAAAGTAAAGGTTGTCACGACGATTGATTCCAACGATCGTAAGAATTTTGAGCCTGGAGCTAGGTGCAACGTCGATAAATCTCAGGCAACGTACGCCGATGTAGATGCCGAGAACGGCACGTTCTCCGTCGATGTTGGCTATGACACCTTGAAACTAAATTGGCCGGGGTCTTCCGAGGGCGAGATCGGAATCATAGTTAAAGAGCCGAAGAAACTCCCAACGTGCAAAGTCATTGTTCCGGAGGGACCGTTGCCGGAGAAAACTCCGGTTAGGGATCCGAAGAAACTAACTAAAGATGACAAGAAAAGAATAGATCCGAAAATCCGACAGGCTTACACGACCGTAACTGGCATTTCAAAAATGCCGGACGGTACCGGAGACTGGGAAAATACCCCCGCACTTATTGATTTCAATGCTGATGGCGACGCAAGAATAGCGAACCCCTCAAACAGTGTTGGTGATTGGGATCAAAACTGGGCCTTTGTCCCTAAACAGGACGAAGACGGTAGGTATGAACTCAACAACCCGGAACAGGTCAAGAGTATCGCCGCGAAAGACCTAGTTACGAATATCAAGCCTAGATCGCCCAAGATCACTGTTGATTACGATTCCAGCACAGTCACCATCAATCCTCCCGCATATACGGATCCGGGTGATGATACAGATTTGGCTTCCTACCGGATCCTTTATGACGGCAAGACCATTAACCTAACCCGATCTGAACCGTCGGGATCTACCGGATCCTGGTCTTCGAGTGAAGGCTCTGTAGACTCGAGCACGGGTACCGTGACACTGCAAATTAAGGATTTGTCCGTCGGCGCGACCATTACTGCGATTGCAACGGATAGGGGCGGCTTGGTCGAGGAGGAAACGCCGCTTGATTCCGATCCCGTGAGTGTGACGTTGGAAACCGCAACAGTTTCATATGACGCTAATGGTGGTAGTGGCACGATGCCCAGCACCAAGATGAATAAGGGCTTGACGTACACGATCTTGGACAACGGGTTTGAGGCTCCGG
>NZ_KV811464.1:0-248 GCF_001813085.1 Actinomyces sp. HMSC065F11 | reverse complement strand
GGGGCTACGCGGTCATCACCAGCGAAGGTAGAGATGAATACGTAGGTGCCAGCGACTAGCTTGCCGTCCGCACCCTTCTTAGCGATCCAGGAAGTATCACCAATGCTGGGGTAGAAGCCGTTCTTGGCTGGAATGGTGACGGTTTCACCGATCTTTTCAGCCTTGTCACGGTCCGCCTCGGTTACTTCAAGGCCAGCGGGGAAGAACAGCACCTCGTGAGAGATTTCTTTCTCGTCTGCCTTAAAGCC
>NZ_KV811463.1:0-1538 GCF_001813085.1 Actinomyces sp. HMSC065F11 | reverse complement strand
CTCCCCCCACAAACGCGGTTAGGCCACGGGCTTCGGGTGTTACCAACTTTCGTGACGTGACGGGCGGTGTGTACAAGACCCGAGAACGTATTCACCGCAGCGTTGCTGATCTGCGATTACTAGCGACTCCACCTTCACGTAGTCGAGTTGCAGACTACGATCCGAACTGAGAACAGCTTTAAGGGATTAGCTCCACCTCACAGTATCGCAACCCTCTGTACCATCCATTGTAGCATGCGTGAAGCCCAAGACATAAGGGGCATGATGATTTGACGTCATCCCCACCTTCCTCCGAGTTAACCCCGGCAGTCTCTCGAGAGTCCCCAACCAAATGCTGGCAACACGAGACAAGGGTTGCGCTCGTTGCGGGACTTAACCCAACATCTCACGACACGAGCTGACGACAACCATGCACCACCTGCACACCAGCCAAAAAGGCCAGCATATCTCTACACTGTACCGGTGCATGTCAAGCCTTGGTAAGGTTCTTCGCGTTGCATCGAATTAATCCGCATGCTCCGCCGCTTGTGCGGGTCCCCGTCAATTCCTTTGAGTTTTAGCCTTGCGGCCGTACTCCCCAGGCGGGACACTTAATGCGTTAGCTACGGCGCAGAAACCACACGGCCCCCACACCTAGTGCCCAACGTTTACAGCATGGACTACCAGGGTATCTAATCCTGTTCGCTCCCCACGCTTTCGCTCCTCAGTGTCAGTAACGGCCCAGAGACCCGCCTTCGCCACCGGTGTTCCTCCTGATATCTGCGCATTCCACCGCTACACCAGGAATTCCAGTCTCCCCTACCGCACTCAAGCCTGCCCGTACCCACCGCAAGCCCATGGTTAAGCCACAGGATTTCACGACAGACGCGACAAACCACCTACAAGCCCTTTACGCCCAATAAATCCGGACAACGCTAGTACCCTACGTATTACCGCGGCTGCTGGCACGTAGTTAGCCGGTACTTCTTTACCAGTTCAAATCAACCACACCCAAAGCATGGCCTTTCAACCCAGCGAAAGAGGTTTACAACCCGAAGGCCTTCATCCCTCACGCGGCGTCGCTGCATCAGGCTTGCGCCCATTGTGCAAAATCCCCCACTGCTGCCTCCCGTAGGAGTCTGGGCCGTATCTCAGTCCCAGTGTGACCGCCCACCCTCTCAGGCCGGCTACCCGTCACCGCCTTGGTAGGCCATCACCCCACCAACAAGCTGATAGGCCGCGAGCCCATCCCCCACCAGACCAAACCATTTCCCAAACCAATCATGCGACCAGCCTGGATTATCCTGTATTAGCCACACTTTCATGCGGTTATCCAAAAGAAGGGGGCAGGTTACTCACGTGTTACTCACCCGTTCGCCACTCTCACCAAAAACAAAAAGCCTTTGGATCCCGTTCGACTTGCATGTGTTAAGCACGCCGCCAGCGTTCGTCCTGAGCCAGGATCAAACTCTCCAAACAAAAACAAAACAGAGAAAAACCAAACCAACCAAAAAAGCCAGCCCAGCGATCCCAACCAAAAAAACAAAAACAAAACAAAA
>NZ_KV811462.1:83664-167632 GCF_001813085.1 Actinomyces sp. HMSC065F11 | reverse complement strand
TCTCACCAGTGTTCTCATCAATCGTAACTACATAACCCTCAGGAGCCTTGTAATCACCAATCGAGAACTTCGAACCCTCAGGAACATCTACACCCTTACCATCCTTATCAGTAAAGGAAGGAGAAGACTTCGTCTCCTGACCAGGAACAACCAACTTACCCTCATACTCAGGCTCGTAGTCGTCGGCGTCCTTAGTTACCAGAACAGTCCAAGCGGCAACGTCGCTAATACCCGAGACCACAACAACGCTGAAGACATCACCCTTCTTGGCGTCTTTAGGAATGTCAAAGGTGCAAGCTGAAACCTGCGCCTTGGTGCCCTTCGATTGGTCAAGATCGCAGGTCTTGACAACCTTGCCCTTGCCATCGCGCCATTCAATCTTGGATGGTAGGGGGGACAGCGTTCCGTGGAACTCCGGGGTCACGGTTGTGCCCGGCGCGGCAGGCTTGTCAGTCGCGTTGTAGTCAGCCGTGATCGTCACCGGAGCGTACGGAATAAGCGCATGCCGGACGTTGTAAATCTTGTTCAGCGGCTTCCCGTAACGCGGATTGCCTATATCTGAAACAAGAGCAGTTTTAACCTGGTTTTCAGCAGGAACCGCATCCGCTGGCCTGAAGTTACCACCACCGTTGAAACGTTGGAAGATTGGAGTGTGGAAGCCGGTGTAACCGGTCTGAACCACGCCATCCTTGTTCTCGACCCACACGAACACGTGATCCGGGTTGAGGAAATCCTCACGCGTCTGGTTAGCGTCCGTGTAGTCACCGAAGCGAAGCGAGTAATTGCCTTCGGCATCGGTCTTGCCGTAGACCGTCTTAAGAATGTACTCGGGGTTATCCTCGAGCATCTTCTTAGTCGCTTCGGCAAGCTTATTCGGGTCGTCCTTGTATTGCGCGTGCAGGGCAGCGTTCGCCGCAGCACCTTCCCTCGTTAGGGTAGACGCAAAAACGGTGTAACCAGCAGCGCCAGGGTCTTTGGACTCCTTCTTCGGACCAGTTGCGGGGAATCCCCAATCCGGACTACCCCCGGTCTCAAGCCATACCTGGCCAGAAAGCATGTTCGACTCGGGCCCCTGGAGTGCCGCAGCCTTGTCGGGACCCTTAAGGTCTTCAACGAGTTTATCGCCCTTAGCCGCCATCCAGCTGGTCTCATGGCTCGGTGGAATTTCGCGCAAGAACGCGGCCATCAGCTGCATGTTGCCGTCAGCTGCAACAAAGGAGCCCATGGGACCCTCGACCACACCATTGAAGGAGCCAGGAGTCCAACCATTGGCCTGGCGGAACATCTCAACACGGCTACCACGATCATTGATGAAGGGTTCTACCCAGATACGGTGCTTCTGGTCGGTACGGGCAGCCCAGGTGTGCTTACGTCCGAGTTTATCGGTCCATGTAATACCCTTATCACCCGTACCGAAAGCAAAGGTACCCTGGCCACCATTACCACCGAGTACGTCGGGAAGGGTGTGGGTCTTAGCGCTGAAAATCGGCGAGTAGGAGCCATCCTTGTCACGGAACTGCGCGTAGACGGTAATGTCATCTAGCTTAATATTACCGTTGTCGTAAGCAGCGCCCGGGTTACCATTCGGGCCGGTCAGGTACACGTGGCCCGAAATTAGACCCTTGCCTACACCGTGGGCGTCGGTCAGGTTGGCGGCCTTGGTGACACGACCACTGGCGATCATGTCCGCGTCAATGACCTGCGTCGTAGGGCCGGAAACCTGAGCCGGGGCTACTGGCTGAGCAACCGCATGATCAAGGCCACCCAAGAAGTAACCTGGAGTCATGCTAGCGGCCACCGCTATAGCCAAAGCGGCAGAACCTACGCGCACGGAATCTCGACGAAGAATCCTATGCGTCTTTCGTTTCACCATGAGTTAAGAGATCCTCTCGTGTTTTACTCAAAGCTTTGGAACTGAAATTTCAGTCTCCAGTTACCCCAAACTGAGCGGAAGAGACAGTACGCCCCTCGCACTGACAGCCAATTAATGGGAATTAACTAGGACTAAACTCTCATGTGGAGCCTACAGTTTCGAATTGGGAAAGGCAAGACCATATTCGAAAAGATATTTTCTGGCACTTTCCCCGGCAGTGACAAGGCTTTCTCCTCCGCCCTTCCGGAATTTTGTTTCGAGAAGCGCCTAACTGGCATGGCCGCAACTGCACGTTCGCTCAATTTAGGTAACGACACCGTGCTATTTCTCCCCGTAATGCGGAAAAGCCTAGGAATCCGCGCGCACTAGCATTACGGTGTTTTTAAGCCCCCTTTGCTCGATTTGGAGAAAGTCATGACGCTGGTAGCTGAAACCATCAATCCTCTCGTCGAAAAAGCACTCGCCGCACTTGAAGAATTCAAGAACTACGATCAATCAAGCGTTGACCTCATCGTTGAGGCCGCCGCCAAAGCAGCTCGCGACGCACACGCAAGCCTCGCCCAAATGGCCGTAGAAGAAACGCAGCGCGGCAACTTCGAAGACAAGACCGTTAAGAACATTTTTGCCGCAGAGCACGTGACTGCCTACATGCGCGACCTAAAAACTGTGGGGGTCATATCGCAAAACCAGTTCACCGGAATCACTGAAATTGCGGAACCCGTCGGCGTGGTTGCCGGTATCACTCCCGTCACAAACCCCACCTCCACCACTATCTTCAAATCCCTCATGTGCCTTAAAACGCGCAACCCCATCATCTTCGCGTTCCACCCCGGCGCCCAACAGTGCTCCGCCCAAGCCGCCCGCATCGTCTACAACGCCGCGGTAAACGCCGGAGCTCCGCAAGGCTGTATTCAATGGGTTGAAACCCCGTCCATGGAAGCAACCAACGCCCTCATGAATCACCAAGGCGTGTCCGTCATCCTCGCCACCGGCGGCAATGCGATGGTGCGCTCCGCATACTCATGTGGCAAACCCGCCCTTGGCGTTGGCGCCGGTAATGCTCCCGCCTACATACACTCATCAGCTAACCTAAACCGCGCGGTTTACGACGTGGTTGCCTCCAAAGCCTTTGACAACGGCATGATCTGCGCATCCGAGCAGGCCGTCATACTAGATGAAGCCATCAAAGCCGACGCCCTCAAACAATTTCAAGACCTTGGCTGCCACATCGCTACCGAAGCCGAAAAAGCGAAGCTTGAAAAACTGCTCTTTGGTGCCACGGCCTTCACCGACGCCTGCCAATCCGCAAGGCTCAACCCCAGGATCGTTGGCCAATCCGCCCACGACATTGCCCACCAAGCAGGGTTTGAAGTGCCCGAAGGCACGCAAGCAATCCTCGCGCAATGCACGGAAGTGTCCTACTCAGAGCCCCTAACCCGCGAAAAGCTAAGCCCCGTACTTGCTGTACTTACCGCTAAAGACGCCAACCAAGGCATTGAACTGGCCGCCCAAATGGTAGAACAAGACGGCCTTGGCCACACCGCCGCAATCCACTGCCGCAACCAAGACGTCATCGCCAAGTTTGGGAACCGTGTGCGCGCCGTCCGGCTAGTTGAAAACGCGCCAACCTCACAAGGCGCAATCGGCGGCCTATTCAACAGCTTCATCCCATCACTCACGCTCGGCTGCGGATCATACGGACACAACTCCGTATCAAACAACGTCAGCGCCGTGAACCTCATCAACATCAAACGACTCGGGCGGAGGAACACCGTGATCAGCCCCTTCCAAGTTCCATCAAAAATATTTCAAGGCCCAGGCGCCATTCGCCAGCTCGCCACACTGCAAGACCTAGGCAAAATCACGATCTTCACCGACAAGGCCACTTTGAACTCCGGGGCAGTTGCCAACCTGCTCGCGCTACTGCACACACGCGACGAGGCCAGCTCCATCCAAATCATCGACGACATCCCGCGCACCCTGACCGTTGATTTTCTGCGCGAAGCCACCACCGAAACCGCAGGATTTGGCGCAGACACGCTACTAGCATTTGGCACAACCGCAACGATTAATGCCGCGAAGTTTGTGCGCGCAGGCCTTGCAATCCCCCAAGCAGACATGGCCGACATTTGCGCCGGCCGCATCGCCCTCCCCCCGCGCATCCTGCAGCCGCGCCTAATCTGCGCGCCCACAACCTCCGGCGGACAAGCCGCGCTCTCGGCGAAAGCCTCGATGATCGACGCCGAAACTGGCCTCGAACGCCTCATCTCATCAGCCGCCTACCTGCCCTGCATCTCGTTCATGGACCCGCAACTGGCGCAATGGAAGCCAGACCTGCTTGCAGCCCGCGGATTCGAAACCATCGCACAAGCCACCGAAGCGCTCTTCTCAATCCACGCCACGGACTACACCGACGCGCTTGCACTGCACGGCCTTGAACTCGCATTCACAAACCTGCCCCGCGCCGTCGACGAGGCCGACCACAGCGCCGCACACGAAAGCAGCCGCGACAAGGTGGTTTCTGCTGGATCTCTAACCTCCACAGCCCTTGGCAACACCAGCCTGGGACTAGCCGACGCCATCGCGCGTGCCTTTGCCCAATACTCCGACACCCCGCGCCAAGACCTGCTACCCGCAATCCTTCCCAACGTGGTTCGATTCAACGGCTCGCAGCCACACAAACTCGTGGCCTGGCCCAACTACGAGACGTTCCAAATGCCGCAGCGGTGCGAAGAGATCACGCGACACCTCGACATCAAAGTCGGTAGCGAAGGAGCGGTGGAAGCCTACGCCACCGCCCTCGAAAACCTACGCGACCAAGTTGGGCTCACTTCCCTACTGCGCAACATGAACATGCCCGAATCCACGTTCAACCACAAACGCGCAGAGATCGCATCGCTCGCATTCGACTACCAGTCGCACTCAGGCAACCCCCAAACCGCGCGTCTTGAAGACATCAAGGAGCTACTAACCGCCTGCTTCCGCGGCCAAAAATGGAGTCGCTAAACTAAAGTCCTGTTACCGCCCGAAGCGAAACAGGAGAACTTCCATGACCGGCCGATCCCCGTGCCCGCGCAAACGGATACCGCGCGCACAGCCCCGACTTGTGAGCACCGAAACGCTTGAGGTCGCGGGGATCTCCATTGCTGTTCTACGCAAAACCGGCCTGAAAAATATGTATCTGCTGGTTAAGCCGCCGCTTGGCAACGTGGTTATCACCGCGCCGCGCGGCGTGCCCCAGCGGGCGCTACGCGACTTCGCGTTGGCTCACCTGGACAGCATCGAGCGCGGCCGCGAGCGCATTGAAAGGCAAGCGCGTAACGCCCCGTCCTACGCCACCGGCGAGACCCACTACCTGTGGGGGCGCCCCCTCACTCTTGAAGTGCGCGACGCCGCCCACACGAGCGTACACGTGGATGGCACTCGTTTGATCATGGCTCTGCCCGCCGGCTCTACGCAGCAAGAACGGGAGGGCGTTTTAACCGAGTGGTACCGCGAGCAACTCAAACTGGCCCTACCCGCAGCCATTAGACGGTGCGAAGCCAGCACCGGACTGGCCGCCAACGAGTATCGAGTCAAGAAGATGCGGACCCGCTGGGGCACCTGCAATCCGCGTGCAAAGCGAATCTGGCTGAGCATCAATCTGGCGAAGAAACCCGAGCAATGCTTCGACTACGTGCTCACCCACGAACTCGTGCACCTGGTTGAACGCGGACACACCCCGCGCTTTCACGCCCTAGTTGCCCGCTACTTCCCCGGGCATGTAGAAGCGGAACGACTGCTTAAATAAGGACTCCTTATATAAGGACGCATTAAACCAAACACGCCGCCCCCCTTAGCAACAACTCTGGTGGCCTCCAGGATCAATTTGCCTACGCAAATTCGCTACATATAAAAGGTACGTCCTGCGTTAATCGGCAAAGAACTTCGTTTCAAACGAATACCTGGACGCCCTATAGATATGAGTACCGTAGTCGATTACCCTTCCCTTACCGTCATACGCGATACGCGTAGCCGTAAGTAGGGCAGCGCCGCGCTTCTCCCCCAACGCGTCGGCTTCCATAAGCGTCGCATTACGCGCCCCAATCACTTGAGTCGCATACGACGGCACAACACCATCGGCACGAAGACAATTGTAAAGGCCGTTTTCCTCCAGCTCCTCACGGGTAGGAGCAATATCGCTTGGGATCAAGTTAGACATGAGCGCAATCGGATCCCCATCAGCCAAACGCAAACGCTGAATAAAAGTAACAGGAGCGCCAGACTCGATCTCTAAACGCTGCGCCTCATCCTCCGTGGCCCTATGAGTGTTATAAGCCATCACCCGAGTCTCAACCTCAAACCCGGCCTGCTCAAGGTCCGTCAGCAAACTCGACAGTTGCATGGGCCGGCGAACATGCGGCGAAGTGACAACCGTACCCGCACCCCTGCGCCTCTTCACCAATCCTCGATCAGCCAAAGACTGCAAAGCCTGACGAGCCGTTGGGCGCGAAACATCCAAGCGCTTCGCCATCGACACCTCGTTTTCCAGACGAGTGCCCGGCGCAATCTCACCACTCATAATCATTGCCGCCAAACCATCAGAGATCTGCACGTGGAGCGGCACGTCACTGTCATGCACAACCTGAATGTCCGGACTAAAAGGAGCGTTGGACATCATGAAATCCTAAATACTAAAACGGAGGCCTAAAAGTACTTTTAGAAAGAATATATAAATCGTACACGGCTTTTATAATCAACGGGCCGGTAACACGAACATTAAAACACAAGCAATCTTTGTCATGACAAACACTTGATGTTTGTCACGCTCATGGACTATCGTTATAAGCAAGAGCTAACAAAAGAACATCGAAGTTCACAAACAGAATTGCTCTTTTCTGGCTTAGGAGAAAACATTGGCGCCCACAAATTCAATCCCCGCGCTAGACGTACTAACAATAGGGCGTTGCGGCATTGACGTGTACCCCTTACAAACCGGAGTTGGCCTAGAAGCAGTTGAAACCTTCGGCAAATTCCTCGGCGGTAGCCCAACCAACGTCGCAGTAGCTGCCGCGCGTTACCGCCACCGCTCCGCAGTTATCACCGGCGTTGGCAACGACCCGTTTGGACGCTTCGTATGCACCGAGATGCGTCGCCTGGGCGTCTACGACAACTATGTCGTGACAAAGTCTGCTTTCAACACCCCCGTCACGTTCTGCGAGATCTTCCCGCCGGATGACTTTCCGCTCTACTTCTACCGTGAGCCATCCGCGCCTGACCTTGAACTCACTCTTCAAGACATTCCCACCGACACCGTGCGAGACGCAAAAATCTTCTGGATCACCGCAACCGGCCTCTCCAAACAGCCCTCACGCGATGCGCACCACGCGGCGCTCAACGCCCGCCATAAGAGCGGCCCAACCATCATCGACCTCGACTACCGAGCAGACTTCTGGGAATCTGAAGAAGAAGCACATCAGCACGTAAGCGAAGCCCTCTCTAAGGTGACCATCGCAATTGGCAACAAGGAAGAATGTCGCATCGCAGTTGGCGAAACCGAGCCTGACCGCGCAGCGGACGCCCTACTCGATGCCGGCGTAGAACTCGCCATCGTCAAACAAGGCCCCTACGGCACGCTTGCAAAGACCCGGGATGAGCGCATCGAAATGCCCGTCACCCCCACTCACACATTCAATGGCCTCGGCGCCGGCGACGCCTTCGGTGGCGCGGTTTGCCACGGTCTGCTATCGGGATGGTCGCTCAAGAAGACCATTTACGCCGCTTCCACAGCCGGCGCTATCGTTGCTTCGCGCCTCGAATGCTCCACGGCAATGCCAACCGAGCCGGAGCTACTAGCCACCATGAGAATGCACAAGAACAACATCGTCCCAGAGCTAGAAGACTTCTAATCATGTCAAAGACTCCCCTAATCGACACCATCACCAACATCCGCGTGAATGAGCCCGAGCGCGTCCAAAGCGCCCTTACCGATAGGCCTCGCGGACAACAGCCAAACGGCGACAAGCCGCTAATGATCATCGCGTGCGACCACGCGGCCCGAGGAGCCCTCGCAGCCGGTGGCAATCCCATGGCTATGGGATCTCGCGAAGAACTACTACGCCGCTGCGTTGAAGCACTAACGCGGCCCGGCGTGGACGGCTTCCTTGGCACCGCAGACCTGATCGAAGACCTCGCGCTGCTAGGCGCCCTGGACAATAAGCTCGTCTACGGCTCCATGAACCGAGGCGGCCTAGCCGGAGCAACATTCGAAATGGATGACCGCTTCACCGGCTACACCCCGCACGGCATCGCCTCTGCCGGCCTTGACGGCGGCAAAATGCTACTGCGTATCAACTACGAAGACGCCGGAAGCGTGCAGACCCTAGAAAACTGCGCTCGGGCCGTTGAACAACTTGCCGAGCAAAAAGTTATGGCCATGGTTGAGCCCTTCATTTCCGAACGCAAAAATGGGCGTATCGTAAATGGCCTCAGTCCCGAAGCCGTTATCAAATCGATGGCAATCGCTTCTGGCCTTGCCTCCACCAGCGCCTACACGTGGCTCAAACTACCCGTGGTTGAAGACATGGAACGGGTCATGGAAGCATCCACCCTTCCCGCCCTCATCCTGGGCGGCGAGGTACGAAAAGATGCTGAGGCCGCAATGGAAGGCTGGGGCAAAGCCCTAGAACTTCCAAACGTTAAGGGACTAGTCATTGGCCGCTCCCTACTATTCCCACCCGACGACGACGTCGCGGCAGCCGTCGACGCCACCGTGCAAATCTTGAACAACACCATTTAAAAGCACCCGCTTTTCCACGAGAGGTATCAACATGACAACCCAAACCCCACAAATTCCCGAAACCATGCGTGCCGCGGTACTACGCGACACCGAAGTTGGCCTACAGGTAGAAACCATCCGTACCCCGCGCCCGCGCGCCGGCGAAGTTCTGGTGAAAGTTGCGGCCTGCGGCATGTGCCACTCTGACCTGCACGTGATCGGAGGCGCAATCGCCTTCCCCCTCCCCGCAGTACTCGGCCACGAAATCGCCGGCACCATCGTTGAACTTGGCCCCGGCGTTGAGCACACCGGCCTAAAAGTCGGACAAAACATTGCCGGCGGATTCCTAATGCCGTGTGGCCAATGCGAGGCGTGTTCCTCTGGACGCGACGAACTTTGCGCGCCATTCTTTGAACTGAACCGTTTGAAAGGTGTGCTCTACGACGGCGAAACCCGCCTGTCCACCCTCGAAGGCGAGCCCGTCTACATGTACTCCATGGGCGGCCTGGCAGAATACGCAGTTGTTCCCGCAACCGCAGTAGCCCCCACGCCAGACAACATCGACCTCGTCCCCGCCTCCATCCTGGGCTGTGCAGCCCTTACCGGCTACGGCGCAGTCCGACGTGGCGCAGACCTCCACTACGGCGAAACCGTAGCGGTTGTGGCCGTTGGCGGCGTTGGCACTAACATCGTGCAAATCGCCAGCGCATTCGGCGCAAAGCAAGTAATCGCAATCGACGTATCCGACGAAAAGCTAGCGCCTATGAAGGGTTACGGAGCTACCGCAACGATCAACTCCACCAAGACCGATGCACGCGAAGAAGTGCTACGTCTTACCGGCGGCAAGGGCGTTGACGTATCATTCGAAGCTCTTGGCATTCCCGCAACCTGGACCACCGCACTCGACGTCCTTGCAGACGGCGGCCGCATGGTACCCATCGGCTTGGGTGCTGGCGTGCAGACTGCAGGAGTGGAGATTAACCGCACGGTACGCCGCTCCCAATCCATCCTCGGCTCCTACGGTGCACGCACCCGCCAAGACCTACCCGCAGTGGTCGATCTGGCCTCTGAAGGCGTCATTAACTACAAGGAGATCGTCTCTAAGCACTTCTCACTTGAACAAGCTGACGAAGGTTACAAGGCGCTGCGCGACCAGAAGATCCAAGGCCGCGCAGTTGTAGACATGAGCCTCTAGCTTCTCCACGCCTAATCACAGATTCGCTCCTCGTGGGTGGGCCACATAAGCCCAGCTCCGGGGAGCTTTTCTGTACCTCGACTCCATCTCCCAGGAGATCAACGAACTAGTTTCAAACCACACAAAAAGAGGGGCTTGTGGAGGATGGTCGGACCTCCACAAGCCCCTATAAAGCCCACTACAGGGCCGGATACTTTCGACAGTGTGCGAGCACTTTCGAAAGCATTAGCATCTACGCATTGAAGAGAATCTTCTCAACGTAGTCACGAGCTTTAAGCGCATACTCATGCGGGTTTGCAACCGCTGGATCCTGCTCCGCTTCAACCAAGATCCACTCCTTGTAACCGTGATCTACAAGGAAACGGTACGGCTGCGTGAAATCAATCATGCCGTCACCAGGAACAGTGAACATACCGTTTAGGAACGAGTCCAGGAACGAGCGATTCTGCTCGCGCGACTCCTGCAACTTCTCCTCACGAACGTCCTTGAAATGCACGTGACGCACGCGGTCAATCACGGCTTCCAGCAGTCCCATTACATCGCCATCACCCACGAATGCGTGGCCGGTGTCAAACAAAAGACTGACCTTTGCCGGATCAGTCATATCCATCAGGCGAATCGTCTCTTCCTTCGTCTGCACAACCGTGCCCAGGTGGTGGTGGTAGACAAGCTCAAGACCATACTCGTGCGCAATATCGCCAAGCACGTTCAGCCCCTCCGCCAGCTTTACCCATTCCTCGTCGTTCAGCACCGGCTTGTTTGTGAAGATGCAAACGTCCCGCACACCCTGCACCGAACCGGTCTGCTCAGACACCACAATCCGGGTAGCACCCAAGTACTGCAGGTATTTGCACTTCTCACGGAACTCCGGAATCACTGCCTCTACGCCATCACGAACAATGAACGAAGAGAACCACTGCGCCACAATCTTGATGCCGCGCGCCTCGGCGCGCTCCTTCACGACCTCCTTAGCTGGGAAGAAGCCCGCACACTCAGTGCCACGAAACCCCACATCAGCGAGGTCAAGCAGCATGTCCTCAAGCGTGTTGTACGCGCCAACCTCAGGTATGTCATCATTACGCCACGTAATAGGGTGCATCCCCCACATGATGCCATTCGGATCAGAAATTGCAGTTTTTGGATCAAGTTTGAAAGACATATTGCCTCCTTCGAGAAAGTAAAAGGACCGTTTTGAAAGTCTAAGACAAGAATTTGATGGGGAGGGAGGCTGACCTCCCTCCCCATCTGGTTTAGGAGTAGCGCTCTTCCATGTCGCGCTCAATCTGCTCAAGGGAACGGCCAGAGGTTTCCGGCATAACCTTGAACAAGATAACCGCAATCACCAAGTTGAGGGCACCGTACAGTGCGTATGTGCGTCCACCACCCAGCGATTCCATCATTGGCGGGAACGTCCAGGTAATGATTGCGTTAGTAATCCACATGCAGAAGATTGCAGTACCGTTCATGACGCCACGCACGTCTGCGGGGAACAGCTCGCCCATCATCGTCCAAACCACCGTGCCGTTTGAAGACTGCACAATCAGCATGAACAAGCCCATGAGGCCAAGAATCAGGAACGCAGCCCAGCTTGGCGGCGTTGTGCCATTAGCCATGTGGGGAGCGATAGCGAACTGGAATATGCCCGCGATGGCAAGTAGACAAATGCCCACGCCGATCACGTCCGCAATCAGGATTTGGCGGCGCCTAAACTTCATGATGAGCCAGATACCCAGTGCGGAACCGATCACACTCATAACACCATTAGCAACCTGCGCTGTAATCGAAGCAGAAGTGGACATACCCGCATATTCGAGGACCTTAGGCGCGTAGTACATAACGGTATTAACACCCGTAGTTTGGTTCACAATCGCAAGGAAAATACCTACCAGCATGAGCTTTCGCAGCCAGGGCACCGAGAATACGTACTTCAATCCCTTCTTCGACTGTTCAACCTCAGCCTCATGCTGACGAGCCTCGATCATTTCCATCAGCTCATCTTCAAGGGAACCATCACGCTCCGGGTCACGGATACGCTTCAGCGAAGCAATAGCGTCATACATGCGCATCTTAGATACGTACCAGCGCGAAGATTCCGGCATTAGGCGAATACCAATCCAAAGCGCAATAGCCGGGATCGAGCACAGAAGAAGCATGTAGCGCCACGCCGCACCGTTACCGGCCGAAACCACAAGCTGGTCGAGGAACGCGTGGTACTGGTCAGCGCTCATTGAGCCGCCCTTAGTGGCCTGGAACGCGGAAATCGTGTCGTAAGAGTAAACCCCCGGATTGAGATTGCCTGACGGATCACTCTCAATGTTCAGCTGCGGGCCACCGTGCATAGCGTTGATAACCGCGTTCATCGTGAAAGCCAGTAGCTGACCGGTAACAATCATCAGCTGGTCAATAGCAACAATAGAACCGCGAATCCTCTTTGGCGCCGTTTCAGCCAAGTAGACCGGAACCGTTGCCGAAGCGCCACCAACTGCGAAGCCCAGAACCAAACGGAACGGATACATCACCCACACGTTTGGAGCAAAAGCAGTTCCGAGAGCTCCAAACAGGAACAAAATAGCCAAAAGAGTAATGTTATGCCGGCGCCCGTAACGGTCCGAAAGCCTGGATCCAATCAGAGCGCCCAGGGCAGCACCAACCAAAAGAGTGCCACCAATAGCGCCCTCCTGGAATGCGGTTAGCTGCAGGCCATCTGCGCCAAACGGCATGTGCATGTAGGGCAACGCACCAGAAATGACGCCAGTATCATAACCAAACAGCAACGAACCGAGCGTAGCTACAGCAGCAATCGCAAAAATGCCGCGGTGTTTACCCGAAGGAGGGGTATCTTTAACAGCCTTCGCCAACTCGTCGCGGGTTATCCCTTGCATCGGGATTTCACGAGCATCCTCGCTCATGCGACTTCCTTTCCTAATCCTCAACACTGAGGGTGTAACTGTACTGAAGTGACAATTCGGCAGCTACGTGCCGTTTACAAATCAAAAGTGGTTTTGCCTTCAACCACTGGAACGTCATGCCACTGACCATCCGCAGCCGAAGCGACGATAGCTTCATCAACTTCTGCGGCGCACCAAGCATCCGCAGCTGATGGAGCGTGCTGTTCTCCCGTGAGAACTGACTTCAAGAACTGTGCGGCCTCAACGCACTTCATGTCGTCAAAGCCCATAGACGTGCCGATAGCCGGCTGGAAACGACTCCAGTTATCCCACTGCGGGCCCGCCATAGCGCGCGTGTAGCCATGCGTAGCGCCATTGTCTACGCCCAGGCAGACCTCCAGTTCGTTAAGACGCTCAAAATTCCAGCGTGCCGAACCCTTAGTGCCATAAACTTCAACGACATATTCGGCACGAGGGCCAACGCTAACTCGTGACGATTCCATTGTGGCGACCACGCCGTTATCAAAACGGGCAAGCAAAGCCACATAGTCTTCATTCTCCACCGGGCCCATCTCATCTCCGACCTCAAAACCCGAGTGGCCAAAGCCCATCTTCGTCGGAATCGGGCGTTCCTTAATGAACGTGTCCGTCAGAGCAGAAACCGAACTAATGCGACCAATAATGTACTGCGCTAAATCTGCGCCATGGCTCATCAGATCAGGAACCACACCCGCACCGGCCTTTTCACGCGAAGCGCGCCACGTGAGCGGCCCCATCGGCGATGAGTTGTAATCGGCAATAAACCAAACACGCGCGTTTGTTACCCTGCCAAGCTCGCCGCTACGCACAAGGTGACGCATATATTCAATCGCTGGAGTATGGCGATAGTTGAAGCCAACTGCAGTGGGCAAATTCGCCTTGGTGGCTGCCTGCGCGACGGCCTTGGCCTGCTGGGCACTCACGCCCATCGGCTTTTCAATCCAGAACGGCTTGCCTGCCTCCACTGCTGCGAGTGCGATCTCTTCATGCAAGAAGTTTGGGGAACAGATCGAAACCACATCAACATCCGGATCTGCAAGCAGCTCACGGTAATCACCGTAAGCGCGCTCAAACCCCAGATCTTCAACAGCTGCCCGCTGAGCTTCCTCAACCGGATCCGCAGCGGCAACTAGCTTCACCTGAACTCCAAGTTCAGGAAAATGCTCGCTCACTGCCTTGTAGCTACGCGCATGGAGGCGCCCCATCCAGCCCAGGGAGATAACTCCAACGCCAATAGTCTTCTTGGTAGTCATTCGTTTCCTCCGAACATCCTCGTCCGTTTCTCGCGTCACCATCTTTGGCAACACCTTTTGAAACTTTGTACTGACAAATCTATCAGGGGGGTGCGATGCGGTCAAGACCCTAAACCAGAAAAGAGGAAGAAAACTGCCAATCAACGCGGGCTAAATCAACAAATACGCGGCCGAAACCACCGTCAAACCGGTAACCACAGGCTCAAAAACTTCCTGCGACATGTGCGCAGCCAAAACCCTGCCCAACAAAGCACCCAGCAATACTAGAGGCAAAAACGGAGCGGCCACCCGCAAAGATTCTCCACTCACACTGCCCAAAGCCACGGCAAACGGGAGCTTTGCTACGTTAACCAAAAAGTAGAACCAGGCCGTAGTACCCAAAAAAGTCTTAACCGGGAACTTTGCCGCCAAAAAATACATCGTTGTCACGGGACCGCCCGCATTCGCAGCCATTGTTGTAGCACCCGCAAGAGAACCGAAAAATGCCCTTGCCCAAGGTCCTTCTACGTTCAGGCGTTCATTCTTCTTTAAAAGAAAAGTTGTCACGGCAATTAGAGCGAGGAGAACCAGACCAATACTCACGCGAATAACGCGATCAGAAGCCACATATAGGAACAACGCGCCCACAGCGAGTCCTACCAGAACTCCCGGCACGAGGCGCGCCAAAGTTGGCCAATGAGCTTTCTTGCGATACATAACTATCGCGATCACGTCACCCACGAGCAACATCAGCAACATAACGCCCGTGGATTGGAGAGCAGGCATCACTGCCGCCAGCAGAGCAACCGCGAGCGTGGCAGCACCCGGCAGTGCCGTTTTAGATATGCCCACTATAAATGCACACAACCCCAATACGATTAGCGCACCTGTTGTGAACCCAGCCATCTTGCCCTCACAAATAAAAAAGCACCGTTCCCCCCATTGGGACCGGCGCTTGCTAGTTGGCGGTCGTTTTACAGCCTAACCAGAAGCTTACCTGCGATTCAGCTGTAGATGCAGCTCAACAAAAACGCCGGCAATAGCTCCAAATACGGTTAGGAATCCTGCGAAAATGACCAGTGCGGTTAGATCAGTCGCAATACCGACAATCACCATGGAAGCGACAATCGCAGCAAAAACTGCGAGAACCAACTTGAACAGAGGACGAGCTTCTACGTTAATCGCGTGCGGAGCAGCGACAGTAAGCGCGTAAGTACCCAATGTAGATCTTCCTTTACGGTTCCTTGTGCGGAACCGTTTGGGAAAAGGTCCCGCACGGCTATGTGCTCGGCTTGCGCCGGCATCGACCACCCTTGTGATCGACGCTTACAGACTACTAAGAACCCCATAGTTTGTAAAGACAAAGATATGGGTCCGAGCATTAGCGTTCACATTTACTCACACGCAAGTTGCACGCGGTTTCGTGCATAAAGACGCGCATAATCACATCTCAACAACGACTTTGCGTGCCGGATAATAATGCTATATCCGGCACGCAAAGTGTTGAAACTAACAGCTAAAGCTGGACTACTACGCCTTCCTTCGCTGCTTTTTCGGCGGCTTCAGCCAGACGTAGAGCCTGCGCGCCATCCTCAATTCCTGGGGACGGGACCCGCCCATCGGTGATGGCGTCAATGAACGCACTGAGCTCACGCGCATACGCGGCCTCGTAGCGCTCCAAGAAGAAGTCCAAATACGGGTCCTGAGCATCCGTCACTTGCTTGTTAGAGCGACGAACCGTGGTGGGACGAATATTCTCGGCGAAGAGCGCGCCTTCAGATCCGAACGCCTCAAGCCTCTGGTCATAGCCGGAAGCACAGTGGCGCGAGTTCGTAATCGCAGCGGAGCGGCCCGCTTCGTTCTGAAGAGTTACTACAACGCCATCAAAATCGCCGGTATCCGCAAGCTCGGGGTCAAGGTTTTGCCCCACCGCAGTAACCGTCTTGATGTCGCCCAGGAAGTGGCGGACCATGTCGAAATCATGGATCGTCATGTCCTTAAAGATTCCGCCCGAAACCGCAATGTATTCCTTTGGCGGAGCAGCCGGATCACGAGAGATGATCGTCAGCTGTTCAAGCTGACCAATCTCGCCCGCCTCTACCGCCTCATGAATCGCACTGAACGACGGGTCAAAACGACGGTTGAATCCCAGCATCACCTGTGGATTGGGCGTGCCCTGGGCTTCTAGACGCTCGCTAATCTGGGCAACAGATTCACTATCCATAGCCAGCGGCTTCTCACACAAAGCCGGCTTACCAGCAGCCGCAGCGGCAACAATGTGATCGCCATGCAGCGGAGTTGGCGAGCAAATGATGATTGCATCAACATTGTCAGACGCGAAAACATCATTAGCTTCACTCGTGGCTTCCGCCCCGTACGCCTGCGCGACCTCTTTAGCAGAATCCAACATGGGATCGGCAATCAAAGTGAGCTTAGCCTGCGGGTGAGCCGCAACAGAGCGGGCGTGTACGCGGCCAATGCGGCCCGCGCCAATAATTCCAATTCGAAGCATATTTAACCTCTTGAGCGACGGGAATAAGGAGTTACGGAGCCGGAACGATGATGTCTCGAACTAGAGCGTCAAGGTCAGCATCTGCCTGCAGGAACTGGCGAAGAGTCTTTCGAGTAGCGCCGAAGTCTTCGAACTCCTCTACCGTCATGCCATCCTCGTCATAAGCGCGGTGGAACTCGGGGATCAAGCGAAGCTGCTCGAGGTAGTACTCATCAACTGGAACATCGATGCGAGAAACCGGCTCGTAGTCGGAAGCGTTAATGATTTCCTGCCACTTAAACGGCGGTGAAACAACCATGTCAGCCCCCTGGAACTCGCTCCATTGCAACACATTCCTGAATGCCGCAACCAGCGGACGGGCACGGAAACCGCGCTCCTGGAAGATCTTGTAAACCTTCTTCATCGCCGCGATACCAGCCCACTCAAGAGCAGATGGATCGATAAAGATACGATCGCGAGCAACAACGTGCTTCAACCAGTCATCCAGACGGCCAACCATAAGGGTAACGACCGGGCCCATCTGCGAAACGTCATGGCCTTCAGCCTCACGACGCTTCAGACCGCGCTCGATAGCCTCCCCTGCTTTAACGCACTGAGCAACAGTGAACGAAACAGTTACGTTCATCGATACGCCGCGGTACGTGGCCTCTTCAATTGCCTCAAGACCAACCTTGGTTGCAGGAATCTTGACCACAATATTTGGCGCAAGGTTATGGAACTCTTCAGCCTGGTCAGCCAGGGCCTTAGCATCGCGGTGGAAACGCGGATCAGTCTGAACTGAAAGACGTCCGTTGCGCCCCTTGTGCTCCTCAAATGCTGGTTCCAGAAGCTTGGCTGCTTCAACAGACATGTCCTTAACTGCGCGCCAGCCGATCTCGGACTCGCCCCACGTCGGATTTGCGTCTGCAATCGCCTTAATACGATCGTCCCAAATCTCAGGGTGCTTAGAGATCGTGGTGTAAGCAATCACCGGGTTACAGGTAGCTCCAACACCGCCAAACGAAATCGACTGGCGAAGCTCTTCAAGATCCGACGAATCGTTCCAGAGCACCGTTGGGAATTTCTTAGTCGCCGTAAGCAAAGGCCCGGGGGTAAAATCAGCCACAGTTCCTCCTGTGAGAATCTTGGGGATGTCCGCCATTGGACATCCAACTTTCCATAGCCCTAAGTGAACTCCAAATCAGAACACATGTCAAGCGTTTGTAACGACAAAGAATCCTCTTTCTTAACTATTTCAGAGATAACAGCCTCCTAAAAACCCGCACCACAGCTAACTAAACAGTCGGCTATGCCAACAAAGCTTCGCACACATATCCACAAAGCCCCGCACGCAAGAGCAAATTGAGCAAAACTCGCGTCCGCCACCACGCAACACAACCCATTTTCTAATATTGTCTTGACAATACTTGACGCGCGAAACAAAAAGACCGACAATTGCAAACAAGTGCTTTCTTAGCGCGAGCGACGAAGACGTTAGCTTCTGCGCCCCATAAGCTTTAAAGAGTGGAACCAATCGTGAATCCCAAGGAGTACCAATGACGGACAACAGCAAATACATTGTTCGCGCCGGCTCAACATCGCACGGCTCGTACGAAACCGACCTGGATCCTAAGCGGGCTGGCTGGGAATGGTCCTCGCTGCGCGTGCTAAATCTTCCCGACAGCGAAACCATCACCGTTGAAGGCGACGAGACCGAATACCTCGTGCTTCCACTATCGGGCGGATGCACAGTCAAAGTAGAGAACGAAGAATACGAGATCAAGGGACGCGAATCCGTGTTTACCGACATCACGGACTACGCCTACATTCCGCGAAACCAGGACATCACGATCACCGCATCCGGACATGCCCGCATCGCCCTGCCTGGTGCCCAAGCCACCAAAGACCTCTCGCCTCGCTACTGCCCCCGCGAAGAAGTTGGCACCGGCCTTCGTGGCGCTGGCCCCTCCTCCCGGCAGGTCAACAACTACGCACTTGGCAACACGGTTGAAACCTCGCACCTACTTGCATGCGAAGTTCTAACCCCCGGTGGCAACTGGTCTTCCTACCCTCCGCACAAGCACGACGAACACAACGAAGTCGAGCGGGAGCTTGAAGAGATCTACTACTACGAGATTCGCCGCGGAGACGGGGACCGCGAAGGCTTTGCCATTCAGAGGATCTACCCCTCCCCCGGACACGACATTGATGTCTGCACCGAAGTTCGCGACCGTGACATCATAGTAATGCCGTACGGATACCACGGCCCTTCGATCGCAGCACCCGGTTACGACCTCTACTACCTAAACGTAATGGCAGGGCCGGCAGAAGACTCTGTGTGGCTAATGACCGACGACCCCCACCACACGTGGGTGCGTCAAACCTGGGAAACCCAAGAGGTTGACCCGCGCCTGCCGATGACCCCAATGAACCCCTCCGACTCTGAGTAATAACAGAAAGAACGCACCATGACCCACCAAGTCCAAACGATTCGACTCACGGTCGCACAAGCCACCATCCGTTTTCTGATCAACCAATACAGTGAACGCGACGGAGTCGAACAACGTTTCATAACCGGAGCCTTCGGCATTTTCGGACACGGCAATGTGGCCGGCATTGGCCAAGCACTGCTCCAAAACGAAATTGACCCCGAACCAGACGGCGGCGAAATGCCCTACTACATGCCGCGCAACGAGCAGGGGCAAGTCAATGCCGCCGCTGCCTACGCGAAGGCATCTGAGCGCATGCAGGCGATGATGTGTACCGCCTCCATTGGCCCCGGCTCTTTGAACATGGTTACCGGCGCAGCGCTGGCCACCACCAACCGCCTGCCCGTTCTTCTATTCCCCTCGGACCAGTTCGCAACCAGGACGCCTGACCCGGTACTACAGCAGGTCGAAAACCCGCAAACGTTGGATACCTCGGTCAACGACGCATTCCGTCCGGTTTGCACCTTTTTTGACCGTATTAACAGGCCCGAACAGCTGTTCCCCTCCCTCATGCAAGCCATGCGCACGCTAACCGACCCGGCCGACACGGGCGCAGTGGCACTCGCAATGCCCCAGGACGTGCAGGCAGAAGCGTACGACTTCCCCGTCGAGATGTTTGAAAAGCGCGTCTGGCACATTCGTCGTTCGCCAGCTGACGAGGCCTCGCTTGAACGCGCGGCACAGATGATTCGCAGCGCCAAGCGCCCCCTCCTGGTTGCAGGTGGCGGCGTCATATACTCCCACGCCAGCGAAGAACTGCGCGAGTTCGCCAAAGTCACTGGCATTCCCGTATCTGACACGCAGGCCGGTAAAGGTGCAATCAACTTTGACCACCCGCAGTCCGTGGGCGGAGTTGGCTCCACCGGTTGCGACGCCGCAAACCACTTGGCTGACAAGGCCGACCTCGTGATCGGTATAGGAACACGCTACTCAGACTTCACCACCGCCTCACGCACCCAGTTCAAGAACCCCGATGTGAGGTTCCTAAACATCAACGTCAAGGCATTCGATGCCGTTAAGAACAGCGGTGAAATGGTTATTGCCGATGCGCGCGAGGCACTGTCTGCCCTCACACAAAAACTTAGCGACTTCCACGTGGAGGCCGATTACGCTGAGGAAATCGCCACGGAAAAAGCCGCATGGGACAAGGTAGTTGACCATTTGACCAACCTTGGCCACGCCCCACTACCATCCCAGGTAGAGGTGTTTGGTGCCCTAAACGAAATGATGGGCGACAACGACGTAGTGATCAACGCAGCCGGATCAATGCCCGGCGACCTACAGGCCATGTGGCGTGCTCGCACACCCGTGCAGTACCACGTGGAATACGCGTTCTCTACCATGGGCTACGAGATTCCTGCTGCCCTCGGCGTGAAGATGGCACTACCTGATTCGCAGGTAGTTTCGATCGTTGGTGACGGCACCTACCAGATGCTTCCCATGGAACTTGCCACGATCGCGCAAGAAGGCATCAAAGTCATCTTCGTACTATTGCAAAACTACGGCTTCGCCTCCATTGGCGCGCTGTCCGAATCACGCGGTTCGCAAAGATTTGGCACCCGCTACCGTGCGGGCGGCGGCGCCAGCCACACTGAGGACGGCCGCAAACTGGACGTGGACCTAGCAGCAAATGCCCGTTCTTGGGGCATTGACGTGATCGAGGTGCGCACCATCGAGGAGTTCAAGGAAGCGTACCGCGTAGCCGAGAAGGCTGAGCGGACCACCATGATTCACATCGAGACCGACCTTTACGGACCAAACCCGCCTTCCAGCTCTTGGTGGGACGTCCCCGTATCGCAGGTATCTCGCATCGAATCCACACAAAAAGCGTATGAGGAATACCTGCGCGACCAGGAGCCTCAGCGCCAGTACACCAAGCCAGCTAAATAGCAGCCAATAGAACCCGGATCGGGTGGATCACGCCATTTTCTTCTCGGCGTATCCCACCCGATTCGTGTTTTCACGCGCACAAACAGCCAAACAATATCTTTGTCATGACAAATACCGTATATGGTTGTAGAATGTAACCGCTGACGGGATCACCTTCCCGCTTTTCAAATAGTGCACAAAGAGGTTCGCAGATGAAAACTATTAAGCATTGGGTCGACGGAAAGTACTACGAAGGCAACCCTATTGCCACGCTTGACGTTGAAAACCCAGCGACGGGTGAAGTTGAAGGCACCCTTCTGGAGGCATCCGGAGATGACCTTGACCACGCCGTAGAAATCGCCAAGAAGGCACAAAAAGAGTGGGCTAAAGTACCGCTGTCCAAGCGCACTGCAATCATGTTCCGCATGCGCCAACTGGTGCTCGACCACCAAGATGAGATGGCTCGCCTGATCGTTGCAGAGCACGGCAAGAACTACTCGGATGCAATCGGCGAGATTCAGCGCGGACGCGAAACCCTCGATTTTGCTACCTCTATCAACGTCGCCCTCAAGGGCGAGTACTCCTTTGACATCTCCACCGGCGTGGACATTCACAGCATCAGGCAGCCCGTTGGCGTTGTTGCCGGCATTTGTCCGTTCAATTTCCCGGCGATGGTTCCCATGTGGATGCACCCGCTGGCGATTGCCACCGGTAACGCATTCATTTTGAAGCCGTCCTCGGCCACCCCCTCCGCCGCGCTACTTACTGCGGAGCTGTACAAGGAAGCTGGCCTTCCTGACGGCGTATTCCAGGTGCTGTCTGGCGACCGCTCACTGGTGACGAACATTTTGGAACACCCCGGTATTGACGCCGTGTCGTTTGTTGGTTCAACGCCGGTTGCACACATCGTGCAGGACACGGCCACGAAGCACGGTAAGCGTGTTCAGGCACTTGGCGGGGCAAACAACCACGCCATTGTCATGCCGGACGCAGACCTAGATTTTGCTGCACAGCACATCTCTGCAGCTGCTTTCGGAGCCGCCGGCGAACGCTGCATGGCGCTGCCGGTAGTTGTAGCAGTTGGCGGGATCGGCGAAAAGCTCGCCGACCTCGTAAAGAAGCATGCCGAGAAGATCCACGTTGGCGAAGGCATGGGCGAAGGCGTCGAGATGGGCCCGGTCATCTCCGCAAAGGCTAAGAAACGCATCACCGGCCTCATTGACGACGCGGAAGAGCGCGGCGCTAAGGTCGTGCTAGACGGCCGCAAGCTAGTTGTTGAGGGCTACGAGAACGGCCACTTCCTCGCCCCAACCATCCTCGACGACGTTCCGTTGGACTCGCCGGCATACTACGAAGAAATCTTTGGCCCCGTTCTTGTAATCGTGCATGCAGACACGTATGACGAAGCCATCAAGATCGTAAACGCTGTAGAGTTCGGCAACGGTTCCGCAATCTTCACGAACGACGGCGGCGTTGCACGCCGCTTCAGCCTGGACGTGGAGGCCGGCATGGTTGGTATCAACGTGCCGATCCCAACCCCGGTGGCCTACTACTCGTTTGGCGGCTGGAAGCAGTCCCTACTTGGCGACATGCACATCCACGGCCCAGAAGGCGTGAAGTTCTACACCAGGGCAAAGGCAATCACCTCGCGCTGGCCGTCTGAACAGACCTACGAAGCAACCATGTCTTTCCAGCGCGAAAGCTAAAACGCCCCCTCGCGAATCTCGAGAAAACTGAGATAACCGAATACTGACACTGCCCTCGCCACCGGTAAGGTGACGAGGGCAGTTTTCTATGTCTTCACACAACAATCTTAAAATTGAGTATTGACATGCGCAGAACGCCTCACTACAGTGATGGTTAATTGTTTAACTAGTTAATGGATTAACGACGGAGTTGACCCCATGGCTATCACGATTGCAGACGTTGCCAAGAAGGCGGGCGTATCTACAGCGTCAGTCTCACTTGTGCTCTCTGGACAACACCAAGGACGTGTTTCCCAAAAGCGCACAGAGACCATCCTGGACGCCGCCAAAGAGCTGAACTATGTGGGCAATTCCCTCGCTGCCAGCCTACGGAAAAAGAAAACCAAGACCCTTGGGTTCGTCTCCGACGTCGTCGCCTCTACTCCCTACGCATACGCCATGGTTGCGGCTGCAAATCGCCGAGCGAACGAACTGGGCTACATGCTCCTCATCTCCGAAACCGGCGGCGATCCTAAAACCACGCAGGACGTGTTCGCAAACTTTATGTCCCACCAAGTCTCTGCAATCGCCTACGCATCCATGCACCATCACGCGATCGAACTTCCTCAGAGCCACCCAGAACACATAATCGTCCTTGACGGTTACGCAGCAAACGAAGACGCCATAGCAGTAGTGCCAAATGAGGTCCAAGGCGCATCCGTCGCTGTTCAACACCTACTCGATCTGGGGCACAAGAAAATCGGCTTCATCAACGATCGCCCGTCGAAGGACGCGGGTCCACTACGCCTGAAAGGTTATAGAACAACCCTGGAAAATGCTGGGATCACTGTAAACGACAATTACATCGCACACGTTGTTACCGGAACGCGCGAAGTTGATGAAGTAGCAGAGAAGATGCTGTCAATGCCTGACCGTCCCAGCGCCATCTTCTGCTACAACGACGAAACGGCCGCCGGCGTATATCGCGTGGCAAGGCGTCTAAATCTCCGTATACCCGAAGACCTTTCCGTAGTGGGATTCGACAACTTTCTCCCCATCGCCAAAAACCTAGCCCCCCAGCTAACCACCGTTCAACTTCCACACGAAGAAATGGCTACCTGGGTTATCGACTCCCTCGTGAAAATGTCCGATGAGTCGTTCAAAGAACCTGCAGAGCGACTCATCAAATTCAACTGTCCCCTAATCAAACGAGATTCAACACAACACATTTAGCTTCGTCACCGAAGACGAAAACGAAAGGAACACACATGTCTATTCGCAAGGCATCAGCGATCACCGCCACCGCAATGATCGCAACGCTAGCACTCGCTGGCTGCTCGTCACAGCAAGGCGGCGGATCCGATTCCGCTATCACTCTGTGGACCCACAACGGAGGAAACCCAGAAGAACTCGCCGTCGTCCAAGAAGCCGTTGACGATTTCAACTCAAGCCACCCGGACTCACAGATTGAACTAACCGCATTCCCGCAAGCGTCCTACAACGATTCGATCGTGTCCGCCGCCTCTTCCGGAGATCTACCCTGCATCCTGGACCTCGACGGCCCGATCATGCCTAACTGGGCCTGGTCTGGATACCTAAGCCCGCTCCAGCTGTCCGAAGAAACCACCTCGGGCCTACTCGACTCCCCCAAGGGCATCTACAACGACCAGCTGTACTCGGTTGGCCCATACGACACCTCGCTCGCATTCCTGGCACGCCGCTCGGTACTCGAAGAGCACAACATTCGCATCCCGGACGCCGACAAGCCGTGGACGCTAGAAGAGTTCAACGCAGCACTCGAAGAGCTAAAGACCGACTCGAACTTTGACTACGCGATCGACATGTCCGTATGGGACAAGGCAGAGTGGTGGCCCTATGCATACGCTCCAATGTTGCAGTCCTTCGGTGGCGACCTCATCGACCGAAACGACTTCAGTACCGCTGAAGGCATCATCAACGGCCCCGAAGCCCTCAAGTTTGGCGAATGGTTCCAGTCAGTATTCACCAATGGCTGGGCTTCAAAGACCCCAACCGAGGGCGGATCTGACTTCATGCAGGGCAAGGTTCCATTGGTCTACGCAGGTGGATGGCGCGTGCTTGAAGCGCAGCAACAGTTTGGCAAGGATGAAATCCTGATTCTTCCTCCGGTCGACTTTGGTGCAGGAGCACACGTTGGCGGCGGCTCCTGGCAGTGGGGCATCTCCAGCGCATGTGGCAACCAGGCTGGTGCCAACGAATTCATCGACATGATCATGTCCGATGATTACCTCGTGAAGTACTCCAACGCGACCGGCAACTTCCCGGCTCGCGCATCCGCCCTTCCCAACACTGAAAACTACAAGGAAGGCGGCGCTCTCGAACCCCTCTTCGATATCTCCAAGAAGTTCGCTCTCCTACGCCCTGCCACCCCTGGATACGCAGTTATCTCCTCCGTATTCGATAAGGCAACCCGCGACATCATGAGTGGCGCAGACGTCAAGGCCACCCTAGACCAGGCAGCCAAGGATATCGACGCCGACATCACCGCAAACAACGGCTACAAACAGCCGTAAACCTTAGCGGGGCGGCGCGGCATCACGCGGCGCCGCCCCCCCCCATTTCTTCCGCGCTTCTTCGCGACTCAACACCGATCGCACTTCATCACAGCTCCTCCACACCTTGGAAGTTCAAAATGCAAGCACTCGAGGCCGCGCCTGTAACCTCACCGCGCGTTAAAGAACGTCAACGGACAAAGCGCCACAACACGCTAGTAGGCTGGCTATTTTCGTCACCGGCCCTAATACTTCTTCTACTATTCCTCGTCATCCCGATCTTCATCACGTTTGGCCTGTCATTCACGAATGCTCGCCTGATCTCCCCCACTCCTCCATCCTTTGTGGGAATCAGGAACTTCACGCGAGCCTTCACCTCAGACCCGACATTTGTGCGCTCGCTGCTCAACACGCTGCTATTCGCACTCGTAGTGGTACCAGTACAATCCGGTATTGCACTTGCCCTTGCAATCCTCATCAATCAAAAGGTCAAGGGTGTCACAGCATTCCGTACGATGATCTTCATGCCGGTTGTGACTTCGATGGTTGTGGTCTCGATCCTCTGGAGCTTCTTCTACCAGGAATACGGGCTTTTCAACTCCGTGCTTTCAACGCTCACCGGCGGCCTCTGGCCAATGGCTGCGTGGCTCACAAACCCATCGACCGCTATGCCGGCAATCATCATCTTGTCCGTCTGGCAAGCTGTAGGCCTCCACATGATGATCTGGCTATCCGGTCTCCAGCTGATAGACCCCTCGCTGTATGAGGCTGCCAAGCTTGACGGAGCCTCCGGATGGCAACAATTCCGTTACGTTACCTGGCCCGGCCTTCGAAACACCATGATCTTCATCCTGGTCACGATCACCATCGCGGCGCTCGGCCTGTTCGTACAGATTGACGTCATTACTCACGGCGGCCCGCAAGACGCTACATCAACCATCGTCTACCACGCGGTTCGCAAGGGATACCGAGAGCAGGACATGGGATACGGATCAGCGATTTCATTGATCTTCTTCCTGCTCGTCCTCGTTATTACCGCTATTCAACGCTTTGCTACGCGCGATAAGGACTAATGCAATGTCAACAAAACACAAAGACACCATGCGGGCATCTAACAAGCGCAGGCTAAACACTACGCTGATCTACATTCTGCTAGTCCTTGCAGCCGCAATCGCAGTCTTCCCGCTACTATTCATGGTTTCCTCCTCGCTAAAAGCGAGCGACCAGCAGATCTTTGCAGACCTGACGTCCTGGCGAGCGTTCTTCCCGGTTGGCGACCTAACGTTCGACAACTACGCGAACGTCAATAACCGCGTGCCAGCGTTCCGCTTCTTCTTCAACTCGGTACTGGTAACCGTTGCGATCGTCGTATTCGGGCTATTCGTAAACTCGCTAATTGCATTCGCCATTGCGCGTATTCGTTTCAAGGGCTACCAGGTTGTTCTTTCAATCGTTCTGGCCACGCTCATGGTCCCCTTCGAGACCATCGCGGTTCCTCTCATCTACTGGGTAAGCAAACTTCCTCTAGTCACGTGGGCTGGCGACGGCTTCCTTATCAGACAAGGATTGTTGAACACATACCAGGTGCAGATCCTGCCATTCATCGCCAATGCGCTTGCCATCTTCCTGTTTGTCCAACAATTTAAGTCCATACCGAAGGACTTTGACGAAGCTGCCCGCGTAGACGGAGCAGGATGGTTCACGATTTACCGCAAAATCATCGTACCCATGAGTCGCTCAACCTTTGCCACCGTCGCAATCATTACAATGTTGCCAGCATGGAACTCGTATCTTTGGCCACTCATGGCAGTTCAGAAGGAAAACCTGCGCCCGGTCTCAGTGGGCATGCAGTACTTCTTCCAACTAAACCCAGCCTGGGGCGAAATCATGGCGTACGCAACCCTAATCACGCTGCCAATGATCATCCTTTTCGTAATGTTCCAGCGCTCTTTTGTAACCTCACTATCATCATCGGGAGTTAAGGGATAAGCATGTCTTTAGCACTTGAAAACCACTGGGTTTGGGATCACTGGATTCTAAGATCCGAAGACCAACTTGACCTGTTCTACCTTCACGCACCAAAAAGCTTGGGCAACCCGTCGCTTCGACACGTCAATGCAGCCATCGGACATGCCGTTTCGAAAGACAATGGCAACCACTGGGAGGTACTTCCCGTAGCTGTGGCGCCGCGTAAAACACCCGACTTCGACGATCGCGCAATCTGGACAGGTAGCGCCATTCACCTTCCCAACGGAGGAATCCGCCTGTTCTACACCGCGATTTCACAAGGCGATGGCGGCAAGCTCGTTCAACGAATCGGCTGGGCCGACTCTGAGGACGGCGTTACGTTCATGCGCAAGCGCTCCTTCCACGATCCAAAGAACCCGCCCCTGCAAGCCGTTGCACCCTGGTATGAAACCCAAGAATCCACCGACGGCGACGTAGCTTGGCGAGATCCGTTTGTATTCCAAGAAGACGGCACGTGGCACATGATTGTCACCGCAACGCTTGCGCGAGAAAAAGGTGAGCAACAAGTGGGTGCCATTGGTCACCTCACCTCCGCCGACCTTGAAACGTGGGAGGCCCACCCTCCCATCGCTCACCACAGCCGTTTCGAAGAAATGGAATGCGCTCAAACGCGCCTCATCGACGGGAAAAACTGGCTTGTATTCTCGTGCACGCCCATGCGTCAAAACCCGCCGGCCGCCGGTTTCACCTGGATCGTACCGGGTGACGGACCGCTTGGCTCATTCGACTTCTCGCGAGCTATGTATCTCAAGAAGACAGATATCTACGCCTACCAGATCTTCGAAGATGTAGAGGGCAAATGGAAGATCACCGGCTTCCACTCCGGTGACGATGCCACTTTCACCGGCACGATTCCCGATCCGCTCGATTGGAGCCTCGACGAGTTCGAACTACTGAACTTGAACGAATAGAAAGCTTTATTCGTTCAGGTTCGCAAGCGAGCCTCGATCAATAAAACTTGGCTCGAACACCACACTATTTGGGAGGTCCTCAACGGACTTCGCGCGCGAGGCGCCAACCAGCAGATCCACGCATTGGCGCCCCATCTGCTCGCGGTCCGTTGAGACCTCCGACAAATCAAACGCCGTATCAGCCGTATAACCGATCTGACCGCCCAGCGTCATAATCGAGTAGTCGCGAGCAAGCTCAAGCCCGTAATCCGTAGCAAAACCGATCACGCCCTCCGCAACCGGCATGTTGTCGGTAATAATCACCGGGTGCTCATCCGCATTGTCGTGCATTAGAGGAATGACCTGCTGGGCGGCAAGGAAGTTCACGGGTAGCAGCATCTGCTCCAGGTGAAAACCGCGTTCGCGTGCGCGCTCTAGCGTAGCCCTATGGATTGCCTTGCCCACACGATCAGCCGGGTTAGCTTCGCGCGATTTTCTGCCAATCAGCAGGGCGCGGCTATGCCCGCGAGCGATACACTCATTGACCGCAATCCGCCCTACGGCATCGAAGTCAGTCTCAACGTAAGGAACGCCGCCCTTCCTGCCTGAAAATC
This sequence comes from Actinomyces sp. HMSC065F11, assembly GCF_001813085.1. Lineage (NCBI taxonomy): Bacteria > Bacillati > Actinomycetota > Actinomycetes > Actinomycetales > Actinomycetaceae > Actinomyces > Actinomyces sp. HMSC065F11. Next base: position 139,051 of record NZ_KV811462.1, on the reverse strand, counting down.
CTAAGGCCACCGCAGGCACCTTTTCAGAAAGCAGGACGTCCTCGCGCCAATCATCTTGCTCGACCTCCATGTAGATCACACCGTCAAGCAAACACGACCTCAAGAACCTGCGGAACGTGCCCTCATCATTGCCCACCGTGGTCGGCACCAACAGGGTGAGCCCCAGTTCAGTACAGCGCTGCATCATGCCCGTCACGTATTCAGCAGAGCTACGATCCAAGCCAGAGTTCGTAATATTCAGGTGGATACCAATAGTGCGCAAGTTTCGCGCCGCCAGATTCGCCGCATAGGCGTTAGGCACATAACCAAGCTGCTTGGCAACGCTAAGCACCTTCTGACGCGTCTCATCACCAATCGGACGCGCCCCCGAAAACACATAGGAGACCGTCGACGGTGACACACCGGCGCGGCTAGCAACGTCAGCCCGCGTAACCCCCATACAACCTCCCAAAACAATAATGCATGTGCATAGAGACACCCCTATGCACATGCATTACTTACCTATCGGAGCCACGCTCCACAATTTGCGGGCACAACAGCCTCGCCATCACCGATAACAACATCGCAAGACGACGCTACCACGCTGGTAACGTCCTTGACTGTCACCGGCCGCGAAGTCATGTTCAACACCAGCAGCACGCCCTTATTGCGAATCGCGAGGACGTTCTCGTCTCCCAGATCAACCCACTCGACGTCGCCCTTCGCAAGCTCAAGCTCACGGCGGAGCTTCAACACGCGGCGGTACAGGTTCAGCGTAGAAGCCGGATCATCATCCTGGACATCCGCCGCAAACTCGCCGAAGTAATCCGGCTGCGGCAGCCACGTGTCGCCCGTACCAAAACCAAAGTGCGGGGCGTCCGCCTCCCACGGAATCGGCACGCGACACCCATCGCGGCCTCGAACCTGGTGGCCAGTACGCAACCAAGTGGGATCCTGGCGGCTTTCATCCGGCAAGTCAGTGACCTCGGGAAGCCCAAGTTCCTCACCCTGATAGATATACATCGAGCCGGGCAACCCCATGGTGAACACAGCCATGCCCTTCGCGCGCGCAAGGCCCAGCTCGCGATCCGGCTGCGGATCATCAACACCAATACCTCGGCCGTAATCCATCTGCGGCTCATAACCGTAACGCGTTGTTGCGCGAACCACGTCGTGGTTACTCATGACCCAAGTGACCGGCGCGCCCACACCCCCATTAGCCTTAATCGGATCATCGATTGCCGCGCGCACACGCTCGGCGTTCCAGTTCGCCTCCAAATAATTGAAGTTGAACTGCTGGCTCATCTCGTCCTCACGCACGTAAAGAGCCTCGCGTTCAGGCGTCAGCCACGCTTCGGCAACCAGCACGCGATCGCGCCCATACTCATCTAGTACGCGGCGCCACTCGCGGTAAATGTCGTGTACGCCAGGCTGATCCCAGAACGGACCCTCAGTCTGGGTATACTCGTCCGGATCAACGGCCCAACGATCCGGCCCAACCTTGTCATCAGGCAGGCCCTCTTCCTTCACGAGGCCGTGCGCCACGTCAACGCGGAAACCATCCACACCTCGATCTAGCCAAAAACGCAGGTAAGACCTGAAGAACTCGTGCACCTTCGGGTTCTCCCAGTTAAAGTCTGGCTGCTCCGGAGCAAACAGGTGCAAATACCACCAGTTACGATCCGCCTCATTATTTGTGAGGGGCTCAACCGCCGTCCACGCAGGACCGCCAAACAATGACCCCCAGTTGTTAGGGCACTTCCCCTCGCTGTAACGGAACATGTACATGTCACGTTCCGGAGAGTTCGGGCCGGCCTCCAACGCGTCTTGGAACAGTTTCATCTGATCCGACGAGTGGTTAGGAACGATATCGATGATGATCTTAATGTCGCGCTCATGGGCCTGCGCGATCAGCTCATCGAACTCCTCCAACGTGCCATATTCCGGGTTGACGTCGAAATAGTCCGCCACGTCATACCCCGCATCAGCCTGTGGCGACGGGTAGTGCGGAGACATCCAAATCGCATCAACACCAAGCTTCTGCAAATAATCCAGCCGGTTAATGACGCCCCGCACATCGCCCAGGCCATCATTGTTCGAATCACTGAAACTACGCGGATAAACCTGGTAAATCACAGCGGTTCGCCACCACTGATCCCAGTCGCTTCGTTGCACGTTGGTCAAAGAAATCTCCTCCTCTATTGCGAGATGCGGAACGTTACTGTTAAACACTTACGATTGCTGCGGGAACGCCACCTACTGTGCCACCATGGCGACTATTACTTTCATGAAGACTCCCTCGTCTTAGAAAACATTGCGTTGGTTGACACAAACACTGACCGATCGACGCGCGTCGATACTCTAGAAATTAGACACTCACATACGGATTGTCAAGCACTTTCACTCTCCCACGAATCGAGGCCCCCCCACGTGATTCAGCGGTACCTGCAAGCAGACGAGGGCAGCGCGTCCATGCACTCTGCTTTACAAAGATAGAAAGTGGAGGCTGACCAGCCTTTTGGCTGACCAACCTCCACTTGTCATCCGGCAGTTGCGGTAGAGGGCGATCCCCCTTTGCCGGAGCTTTGCTAGCTACAACTTAAAAACTCAGTTGAGCTATACCGCTGTACCTTACCGGTTCAGCTTTGCAAGCGACGCCTTGGGATCTGCGCCATCAGCGATTTCTTGAAGGACAATGCCCAGATCATCCTGAAGCGACTCGCGTCCGGGCACCGACAGCTTGCGAGCGTACTTTGCGCCCGCGAGCGTCTCATCGACGAGCTTTAGCGATTCCTGGCCCAGCTCGGGCTCAGCCGGATCTACCTGGACGCTAACGTCATTAGCAACCGGGAAGCCTTGAAGCGTGTTTACCCAAATCTGCTGACCCTGACCGACAGCCATGAACTCCACAAACTTTGCAGCTGCCTCAAGCTTTGCTCCATCCAGCTCCGACGAAACAGCCAGAGCGAAGTCAACACCAGTGGTTGCAGTGCCCGAGTTAGGACCAATCTGTGGGAATGCCGCCATACCGACTTCGTCTGCCTCAATCGCAGAACCCGGCTGCTCTTGATCTGGCCCCTCTAGAGCCATGCCAACGTGCCAAGATCCGGTAGGCATAGCAATTGCGCGACGAGCCAAGAAGTAGTCATCACGAGCCTGCGGATAGGTGTTAGTAGTCACCGCACCCTTTTGGAAAACGCCATCAGCAAACAGCTTTTGCCAATCCGTTGCTGCCGCTACCAAAGAATCCGAATCCCACGAAATATCTCCATTAGCAGCCTTGTAAATGTCATCGCCATTGCCGTACTGGTTGCTTAGCCAGACGAAGAAGTCAGCCACGTGCCAAGTATCGCTAGCTCCCATGGCAAATGGAGAATAACCTGCATCTGCCGCGGTCTTGCTGACCTGGACCAGCTCGTCGTAGTTCTTCGGCAACTGCACGCCGATCTCATCCATCAGAGTCTTGTTGTATAGGTAAAACTCCATGCCCGCGTTCAAAATCGGAACCGCAGCCAGCGTGCCGTCTTCCGTCTTGGTCTCTTCAACGGCAACTTCGCTTACCTTATCGATCCAATCAGCAGCGTATTCATCTACCGGCTTCGCAAACTCAGCGTAGTCATCAAACGACGCACCAACCTGGATTCCATAAATGTCTGGGACTTCCCCTGCCAGAATCTCATTGTCAAGATTCGTGCGGAACTTGTCGTAGTCCTCTTCGCGCGTGTAGTTAATCGTTACGTTCGGGTTTTCCTTCTCAAACGCCTCAATAATCTCAGGCCACTGCACCTGGGTGGGAAGCCAAGTATGGAAGTTCAACTCGACTTTGTCGCCAGTCGCGCCCTCGTCTTGACTACCTGCACCGCCGCATCCAGTCATGATGAGAGCAGAGCCAACTGCAATCGCTGCAAGCTTTGCAGACAATCCGTTTCTCATTTGTTTCTCCTTTGTTTTGTACCTATGAAATCTTTGTTGCCAGACATCTTGCGATACCTGACAAATCGCCTCGAATTCGACTCGTAGCGAACGAACTAAAGTTCACCGTGAAGGTGATAACACTACGTTCTCGGCCATTGACCATGCGAGCATTGAGCTCTTCTCCATCACGTTGGATAAAGTCCGGAGCCTTACCGTTGAAATACAGCTCGACCTGCCATTCGCCCTCAAGCGGAAGCAAAAGCTCATACACTCCCCCACCTGTCAGCGACGATTCAGCAGGACGCAGGTAACCATTTGACTCAAGCTCCGCGCGCGAGGCTTCAAACATCTGCGTTAACCGCCAGTATGACAACCGCGTTGCCCCGTCACTGATCCGAAGATCACAAGACTGGCCGGTCATGCAATCTGGCATGGAAAGAAGCTCCACCTCTCCTACTAGGAGGGATACACACCCCCGCGAGCGCAAGATCCTGAAGGGTTGCCAAACACTCAAATCGATTTCAACGGAAACCGAAGAGTTTTCAACTCTTCCGTCACTGGTTGACCACTCAACCTCGGTATCGCGTACAGCAAACCGCGCCCAAGCGTCGTTTGCGCTTAGGCTGAATCCCACCTCGCGGAAATCGCCTGCCGTTTCGCTGGCCTCACTCTTCAAGTACAGTTCGGCAATAAAGTCACCCACAGATTCCGCGAGCGGCTTCTCATTCTCCGCCTGGCGCCCAACTCCTGACATCGTGGCCATACTAGGGGCGTCTTGCGCCTGGCTTGTAGGCGCGCAGCAGAGCACCTCGTCGCCTGCAATGAAAATGCGATCCAGGTAGAACTGCCGCTGCTCAACCGAGAAGTCTCTTAACGTTTTGCGATCACGGCCGTGATAGCAAATCCACCTATCCAATAAATTCGGGCCTCTAACAATGGAATTATGCCCAGTGCCCTCAACCAGGTCAGACTGCCTGACCAGCGGCATATAAACATCATCGGAAGGTTGCTTAGTCCACTCCATCTGCGCGACTGCAGGCTTAACTTTCGCCCGCGTCACGCCAATGAAATAGTCGGGATTCTCGTACGCATTCCCCGAATAAGTTTGGTAGGCAAACTCGCCATCCGTGAAATAGGTGCTGCCCTCAATCGTGTACCAGTCTCGCCCATCACCAAACCGATTCGCCTCGAACATCTCTTCTTTAATGCTCGGGACAATCACAGGAACCGGCTTGCCTCTTAAAGTAAACGGCGTTAGCATCACGTCAACCACAACGCTGGTTCCAATCAGATCGCTGCACTGGCTCGTCAGCTCGTTAGAAGCGTAGAACATTACGGTCTCGCCATCATTGCCCGTAACGACGTCCGCATCTATCGCAAACTCATCCAGCATCTGGGAACGGAAAGTAAACGGGCCTTCAGGTGTTTCACTGGTTGCCACCCTCATTCGTTGAAAATGCGGATCCGTCTCGCCCGCAGGGCGGTTAGAAACATACATATAGAAAACGCCGTTTCTATAAACCACGCACGGAGCCCAGTAGGAATCCCGGCCATCTTCGCGATAGCAAAACCCCTTGTGCTCCCACGTCACGAGGTCTTTAGAAACGCTCAGGTTTACGCCATCGATCCCCGTGGAATAGCAAAAGTAGGTGCCCGCAAAGTTGATCACAAAAGGATCCGGGTTTGTATGCTGCGAACCATCGACATAGGGAACCGGATTCGTAAACTGCTTCATAGCCATTAGCTCTTCACCGCCCCGCTCGTCATGCCGGACTGCAAGAACCGTTGACTAAACAGATAAATGAGCAGGGTTGGCAAAGTCATCAAAATCAGCCCCGCATAAAGAACGGAGATGTCCTGCTGACTCATCCTGTCAAACTGGAGCAGTGAAATCGCTTTAGTTACCGGGAACTTAGTTGCAGATTTCATCAGCAGTTGCGGCAGTAAGTACTCGTTCCAGGTATAGACGAAAGATAGGACGCTAATAGTTGCTACGGAAGAGCCAGAAATTGGCATCAGGATCTTTCGGAAGATCTCAAACGGGCTCGCCCCATCAATAAGACCTGCCTCGATGATCTCGTTTGGCAACCCATCAAAATGTGTCTTCATAATCATCAGCATCATGATGGCGTTAAACGAGATCATAGGGATGATGACTCCCGTGTAAGAGTCTCGAAGCCCCAGCGAGTTAAAGACATAGAAAACCGGGGTAACCACGGACGCGATCGACACTGCAAGACATGCCATCAGCCCGGAGTAGAGGACTTTGCGGCCTCTAAATTCCATCTTCGAAAACGCGTAGCCACCGAGCGATGCGATTATCACAATCACGATCGTTGAGACCATCGCCATAAGAGCCGAGTTACCAATGGCCTGCCAGTAGTTGAAAGTATCGTGGCGCAATACTCGCGCGTAGTTTTCAAAACCTCCTACCGACACCGACTTGTAGATTGCCAATGCGATAGGGAACATCCAAATGACAAACAAGAACACCAGAGCGGCGTACTTGGCCAGGGTGGGAATTAGTCTGTGACGAGACATTGTTTACCTCGCATCCTTTCGCCGTGTCCACACCATTTGAGCCACGGACAAGACCAGGGCGATAACTAGCAGCACGGTACCGATTGCCGAGGCGTACCCGGCTTGACGGTTGGCCCTCTCCATGTACAAGAAGGTCGTGAGGAACTGGGTGGACACCCCAGGACCACCCGCAGTTGTCAGCCAGACAATGTCAAAGGTTTTCAAGGATCCGACAATGCCTAGAACTATCAACGTTGCGGTTACCCCGCGTAGCGAGGGGATCACCACGTGGAACAAGCGTTTCCACCATCCCGCTCCATCAAGTTCCGCAGCTTCGAATAGTTCGGCTGGGATCTGCATGATGCCTGCAAAATAGATCATCATCGAAAATCCCATCCACTGGAACACGTTGATAGCGACTATGCTCCATAGCCCTAGATCTGCGCCGAGCCACTGGATTACCTCCCCCTCACCAAGTAGGCCAAGCGAGCGCAGCGCTTCGTTCAACGTTCCGTAGTTTGTTTCGAGCATGTATTTGAAAACCGTTGAAACAATCGCCGGCGCCATCGAAATTGGCAGGAAGAATACCGCTTTGAAGAAGTTGGAACCCGGAAGTCTCTCAGCGCAGATTACTGCGACCACAAGACCAAGGAACGCTTGGATAAAAACTGTTACCACCATGAAGATGACGTTGTTTTTCAACGCCACCCAAAAGGTACTGTCACTAAAAAGCTCACGGTAATTGCTCAGACCAACAAAGTTCATCTTCGTTAGCCCATTCCAATCCGTGAAGGACGTGAACACCGTAAACGCAATAAAGAAGTAGATCAGCACGCCCGATATGAGGACTATCGGAGCCACGTACAGGTACGGCTTCAAACCGCGAGATAGCTCTCTCATTTTGCCGCCTTCTGGCATCGCTGGAGAATAAAACCTAACTAATGGTTCAACGTTGAACCGTCAAACTTTTTGACCGTTTATGACAGTCTGGAGTTTTAGTTCAACGATGAACTAGAGTTGGTCACAGATTATAGTAAGTGCGTGGGTTTCGCAATATCCCAATCAAATGGAGGACTACGCCTTGGGGGCAGAACGTAAGCGGGTCACTCTTCTGGACGTGGCAAGAGAGACGGGAGTCAGCGCAAAGACCGTCTCAAACGTTGTCAATAACAAAGGCAACGTCTCCGAGGCCGTGCGTGCAGAGATTCTACAAACCATAAAACGCCTGGATTATCGCCCAAACCTAGCAGCGCGACACCTGCGGCAAGGGTCTTCGAGGATGATCGCGCTTACCGTCCCAACGCTACGCGAACCATACTTCGCTGAACTAGCCTCATCCTTCGTTACCTGCGCACAAAAAATGAACGTGCTCGTACTGGTTACCGAAACGGGCGGCGAACGGGGCCGCGAGAAACTAGCGATTGAAGGACACAACCTCCCAGGCATCGACGCGATCATCTGCTCCCCGCTAGCCCTGACAGAGGCCGACCTGCGGAGCCGTAACTCTACACTCCCGCTTGTGCTTCTCGGAGAATACGCATCCGAGTTCAGCGGCCACGGCTACAACCTGCAAATCGGATTCAACAACATCGAAGCAGCCCGCGTGGCAACCGAGCACCTCCTAAAACAAGGCGCGCAGAAAATCGTCGTATTGGGCCACCAGGAAGATCGGACGCAGGCCACTTCAAGACTTCGCTTTCAAGGATACGAAGAAGCGTTAGCTGACGCCGGGATACCGCTGGATCCGAATTTGATTGGCACCGTGATTGACTTCAACCGCGGCGAAGCTGCACGCGCCCTGCAACGCATCATTGATTCAAACACTTATTTTGATGGCATCCTCTGTTTCTCCGACACACTCGCGTTAGGCGCTCTACCCGTTCTAGCTTCTAACGACTCAACTCGCGATAGAAGTATCCCCATCGTTGGGTTCGACAACATTGAAGAGGCTCAATTCGTCACCCCACCATTCGACACCATCGACCCACACATGGGGAGCATTGCGAGCACTGCCTTAAACCAACTATTTGGGCCAGCCTCCTCCCTCGAGGAAGGCCGCCAAAAACACGTCGTTACCGAGTTCGAATTAATAACTCGCAGGTAGACAGCACTCCCCCCTCCGGTTCGGCGGGGCACTGAGCAACCCGCTTTCAGCGCCGGCGGCACGCTTCAAATGTTCACAGGATGTTAATGTAGAATTCACTTTCATGATCGTTGCGTTGCAGCTACTGACCTGCCTTGCGGCTGGAGTCGGGGCCCTATATTTGTTTGGGATCTCTGCGGGATCCTTTATCCGCGGCACCCTCGTTGGCGTGACCGCTAATGCCCTGGCATTCTTCGCTTTAATACTCACCGGCCGCACCACCATTTATGGCGCCCCACATTCACCCAAGTTCTACGTTGGGTACCCCGCTATTATTCTCGGACTATGCGTGGTTGCTCTTCTATTCTTGAAAGTCCTCGCATCACGCGGGATTTTAGTCAAGAAGAGCAAGCCTTGGAATTGGCGCGGACTGTTCCCCACCTTCATAGGCGCCATTGTTGGACTACTCGCAGGCCTGTTCTTTTTCATTCCCAAATGGCTTGAAGACAGCGTTGGGGAAATCCCTCAAGACCCTAACTTCATCTTCATCTTGACTGCAGCTGGCGATGCCTCCACCGACGCACAAGATTTGGCACTTTTAAACGAAATCGTAGTCCCTGCCATCTTCCTTGCACTTCTAGGAGCAAGCATCGGTTTCATCCGCTCTGATCTTCACATCAAGATGCCAGCGGCTCGAACCTGGCGAATAACGCATGTGCGCGGCGTAGCCCTCGTGAGCATTGTTGCCCTCCTTGCAGGCTCTTTTGCCTACTCTTACGCGAGGCTACCTATGAAAGAAGCCGCGCAGTTATTCTTCACCACCTCCAGCTATTTGGAGGACAACTATGTTGCTCCCACCGCAGACAACGTGAAGCTACCCGCCCACAAGCGCAACCTGGTGCACATTTACATGGAGTCGGTTGAAAACTCCTACTATTCCAAAGATTTGGGCGGCTACATGGATCAAAATCTAATGCCCGAACTTGCGGCGCTTAGCGAGACGGGAATCTCCTGGTCAAACACCGACAAATTTGGAGGCCCTGACCAGCTGTACGCAACCGGCCACTCCGTGGCCGGCATGATCGCAATGCAAGCCGGCGTCCCCATGCTCGCGTCGGGAACAGCAGGTAGCGATTTCTCCTACCCAGATTTCACAACCATCGGCGACATCCTCAAAAAAGGTGGTTACAACACCACATTCATGCAAGCTTCAACGGCATCCTGGGGCGGACTGGACAGGTACTACCAGCGGCATGGAGGCTTTGATATTCACGACCGCGCCCGTTTTGTTGCCGACGGCAAGATCGAGCACGACTACTTCGTCTGGTGGGGCGTGGAGGATGACAAACTCTACGAATACACCAAGGAAGAACTGGCCAGACTGGGGAGCCAGGACAAACCGTTCTACATGATCGTCGAGAACGGTGATACGCACTTCCCAGACGGTTACGTGTCTGAGAACATGACTGAAGCGCCGTTCGCCTCCCAGTACGCGAACGTGATCCACTACTCGCAAGCCGAAACTGTGAAGCTGATTCGATGGATCCAAGAACAGCCTTGGGCATCCAACACCACCATTGTGGTCACTGGCGATCACCGGTCTATGGACAAAAAGTTCTTCGAAGGGTGGGACAAGAACTACCACCGTACTATCGTGAACTTGATTTTGAATCCCGTGCCTGGCACCGACTTCCCTGATTCGGTAACGAAGAACCGTGAGTTCTCTGCCTTCGACATGTTCCCAACAATCCTCACTGCTATCGGAGCCGAGGTTAAGGACGACCGGCTGGGCCTAGGCGTAAATATGTTCTCTGGCAAACAAACCCTGGTTGAGCGTGACGGCGCCGAGCTGATGAATGAGGAGTTCGCTAAACGCTCTCCCTTCTATGACTCTCACCGCGAAACGAGAGCAGGCAGAGCCGACCGCGAGCAAGACGAGAAATTATAAGTCGGCATCACCGGCCGGCCCTTCGGACACTGCCGGTAAATTGCGCGGGTTTTCTGCCGCGGTCCTAAATAGCCAACACCTGGCTACGTGACACCTGTAGTCGCGCCACATCTCTAGGAGAATATAGAAGCTCCGCCACCATTGTGTGGCGGAGCTTCCTATTGGAGCCACCTATCGGACTCGAACCGATGACCGTCCGCTTACAAGGCGGGTGCTCTACCAACTGAGCTAAGGTGGCGCGGCCACTAGTTTGCCATGAAGCGGCCCTCATTGTCACATACGCTTACTCGCCCTTAGCAGCAGTGAGAATACTATCCACCAGTTCATCAGCGGTCTGACCGCTAAGTTGCACGGCCTTACCACCGGTTACAAACTCAGGCGTGCCCAGCTTCTCGCGCCCCTCCACCTGCGAATCCTTCCACTCGGTGGTATTCGCCTCCAGAATGCCCTTCGCGCCGTCAAGACTAATCTTGTCCACCACGGCCTGGCTCACCCCCACCTGGGTAGCAAGCTCCTTAACCTTTGCCAGCGAGGCGGCCTCGTCCTGAATAACCGACCCGTCACCACCATCAAACTGACTCTTAAAGAACTCGTAGGAGGCATGGTGAAGCTGCTCAAATTTATCCGGCTCCTCCTGCGAAACGAGGTAGGAAGCACTCGCCATCGCGTAATGCCACGGCATGCGAACTACATCGACCGGAACAAGCTCAAGCGAAATCTCGCCATCCTTAACCGACTCCCACAGCTTCGAGCCCAGCAACACATCCACGTTTGCACAAGCGTGGCAGGAATAATCGAAGTACTCACGAACAACCGGAGCATTAGGGTCTGCAACCCCAACGCCCTTTGAAGAAACCACGATCGGCGTGAACTCGCCGGTCATAACCTGATTGTCCTCATTCGATCTTGCTGAGTTAACCACCCAAATGACCGCAATAATCGCAAGCGCCAGCAAAGTACCAACTACCGCGATAATAATCGCGCGAGTCTTGCGTTCCTTCTGCGCCTGCTGCTGGCGCAATTCCTGTGCTTTGATGCGAGCCGCGTCCTTAGATGACGGAGTTGTTGCCATTTCCCCTCGATTCAACGTTTGCTAAAAGAGTAACGGGAAGCACGCAAATGCGCACACCCGCTCGCCCCTAAAAGTGCATGATGGAGCGCACACTTTTAGTTTTACAATGCCACTCCGACGAGGAGGAACACAGCCACCACTGCAAGCACGGACAGAATGACCCTGCCAACCCGCGGTATCGCTCCGGCCGTCGCATAGGAGCCCTCCCGCAGGAAATTTCCGCCCGCCCCCACGCGGGCAAGCAAAATAGCGAACATGTTCGAACCCCAGAGCAGTGCTCCCAAAACAGGATCCGGCTCGCTTGGCACCCCCATTAGCATCGTCATGTAAGGGTTTTCTAGCGGAGGAAGGCCGTTATTCACGCTGTAAAGCGCCCACGCCGCCCCGGCAATCAAAACTGCGAACGCAAGATTAAACGCGAGAGCACCAGCTGCGGGGATCCACTGCAATCCTCCATTCAAAGTGGCCAGCCAGTTGTCACCACTGCGCTTTTCACCCGCCCTAACGCGCCGCTTTTCACGCCACACCCGCGAGCGGCCCACCGTTTCCATGATGAGGAGCACGCCCACGGCAAGTACGCCACCAACGATGCCGAGCGAAACTGGCAGGGCAGCGAGGAAGCTTGCTACGCACAGGGAGAACACAAATGCGTTCGAGGGGGCCGAGTAGCTGTACTGCACCGCATCCCACCCCGCATTCGGATAGCCCAGAGCGAGCGGGTAGCCCTGGTAGGGCTGCGAGGCCGGCGGATACTCGTATTGTTCGGAAGTTAATGTTCCTGGGTGGCCCGGCTGATACGGAACCGGCACGCCACCAGGCTGCCTGGGTTCAGGAACCACCGTTGTCTCACTAGCGGCAACGGGATACAGAGCGGTTTGCGCTACGCCCGCCTCATCGTCAGTGGGGAGCACGCTGGTGTGGTCCTGGGGCGGCGCGGACAGCAAGCTGGTTTCCTCGCTAGACTCGCCCGGTTCAACATTGGTCGGGGAAATAGCAGTGGGTTCCCTTTGGGAATCCTCATCCGTTGCGGGGGCGTTCAGTAGCGCCGTCTGTTCGATTCCCCCGCCATCCTCGCCGGTCCAAGATTGCACAACATCAGGGTCGAGGTCATCAAGACGCTGCAAGACTTCGGCCGGACTCGGGCGGTCAGCACGCTCCCCTAGGGCCGACTCCAGAATCTGCGCAAGAGGGGGGTACAAGCCGGCAAGATCCAGCTGGCCAGCCATTTGACGAGACAAAACTACGTCCTGGCTTCCCGCCCCATACGGGGCGCGACCCGTGAGCATATTCAGCAAGATAGCCGCCCAAGCCCACCAGTCAGACCCCTCGTCAGGCTCGCGCCCGCGCATCACCTCCGGAGCCACCCAGCCAACCGTGCCGGACACTAAGCCCGTAGAGGTAAGCCTCTCGTCCTCGTCCGCCTGGGCGATGCCAAAATCAATCAGAACCGGCTGCGTTGCACCCAAAATGATGTTCGACGGTTTCAAATCTCGGTGAATCACGCCCGCAGCGTGCACGGCACTAAGCGTTTGTTGTAGCGACCGGGCGATTTCTAGCGCGTCCGCAAATGAGAACGGCCCTCCAGCTCTGATCTCCTCGCGTAGATCCAGACCATCAACAAGCTCAGTCACTACAAAGGGCTGCGCCGCCTCCGTCTCTAGATCAACAACGTTCGCAACCCCGTCTGTACGGATACGGTTCAAAACCGCAGCCTCGCGCGCCAAACGCACCCTACTCGCCGGATCAGCGGCGATCGCGGGATGAAGTAGCTTCAGGGCAAACCTAGCGCCCTCACCATCTTTAACTTCCCACACAATTCCAGCGCCCCCCTTACCCAGGGGACGCACCAGTCGGTATCCACCGATGTCCTCGCCAGCTTTTGGAATTGCAACGTCCATCACCAAAACTCTACCCGCAATCAAATGCAATACACGAGGCACGACGAACCCCGCTACAACCAGCATTCGGAACCAGGTTTCCAAAACATAAAATCGAGACCCAATGTCCCTACTCATTTGCCCTTAGCTGTGCTAATGTCAGATTAGTTCTGGCTCAATAGGCGAGACAGAGCCGTGCTGGCAATGGTGTTAGCCCCTCTTCACAACGGATCGTTCGGCACGTACCTGCCGATGGAGGACAATAAATATGGCAACCGTAACTTTTGATAAGGCAACCCGCATTTACCCGGGTATGGATCGTCCCGCAGTTGATGCATTCGACCTCAAGATTGAAGACGGCGAGTTTCTCGTCCTAGTAGGACCTTCCGGTTGCGGTAAGTCAACCACGCTACGCATGCTCGCTGGCCTGGAAGACGTTAACTCCGGCCGCATTTTCATTGGAGACCGCGACGTCACCGACATGCAGCCTAAGAACCGCGACATCGCAATGGTGTTCCAGAACTACGCTCTGTACCCGCACATGTCGGTTCGCGACAACATGGGCTTTGCGCTAAAGATCGCTGGCACCCCGAAGGAAGAAATCAACAAGCGCGTTGAAGAAGCCGCTGAGATTCTTGACCTCACCCCCTACCTAGACCGCAAGCCGAAGGCACTGTCTGGTGGCCAGCGTCAGCGTGTGGCAATGGGCCGCGCAATCGTTCGTAAGCCGCAGGTGTTCCTCATGGACGAGCCGCTATCGAACCTTGACGCGAAGTTGCGCGTTCAGACGCGTACTCAGATCGCCTCGCTACAGCGCTCCCTTGGCGTAACCACCGTTTACGTTACGCACGACCAAACTGAGGCCCTCACCATGGGTGACCGCATCGCAGTGCTGAAGGACGGCGTCCTCCAGCAGGTTGGCACCCCGCAGGAAATGTACGAACAACCCGCAAACGAGTTCGTTGCAGGCTTCATCGGTTCTCCCGCAATGAACCTCGGTACCTTCACCGTCAACCGCGAAGGCGGCTACGCGGAACTCGGCAAGGCTCACGTGAAGCTATCCGAAGCAACGATCGCGGCCCTGACGCCGGAAGACAACAACCAGGTTGTCGTTGGTTTCCGTCCCGAGGCACTAGAAATCGTTGAAGAAGGCGAGCACACCATTCCGGTTGAAATCGACCTTGTTGAGGAGCTCGGCTCTGACTCCTACATGTACGGCAAGCTCGTTGGAGGCGGCGGCCTTGGCTCCGGCACCGACGCTAACCCGGACGACGAAGCATCGGATCAGATCATCATCCGCACCGCTCCGCGCACGGCGCCCCCGAAGGGCTCCATCGTCCACGTCCGTATTCGCGAAGGCCAGCAGCACAACTTCTCTAAGTCCACTGGCATGCGTCTTCCCTCATAATCCGGACAACGATAAGTGAACATGACTGAGGGAGCTTCCCAACCGGAAGCTCCCTCAGTTTGTATTTCTTTTTAATCTGGCGCGCTTTTTGACAAGATATAACCATGCGACAATCCCTACAGATCACCGCTGCAAACCTGGATCCAGAACTACTTGACCTTCCTTGGGAAACCCCGCTGGAAGAGTGGCCAGAATCCGTGCTTGCCGCACTCCCTCGAGGAATCTCCCGCCACGTCGTCCGATTCGTCAACCTCGGCGGGCGAGTAATCGCAGTTAAAGAGATCGGCGAAACCGTGGCCTACCACGAATACCAGCTGCTACGAGACCTCAACCGGCTGGGCGCACCCTCGGTAATCCCAACAGCGGTAATCACCGGACGCAAGTCGCCAGATGGCGAGGAGCTCACCCCCGCTCTCGTAACCGAACACCTGCAGTTCTCCCTGCCCTACCGCGCAGTAATCTCGCAATCCATGAGGCCCGAAACCGCTGAACGCCTCATCGACTCCATCGCAGTACTGCTAGTACGCCTGCACCTACTTGGCTTCTACTGGGGCGATGTCTCCCTTTCGAACACGCTGTTCCGCCGCGACGCAGACGCTTTCTCTGGATACCTCGTAGACGCAGAAACCGGCGAACTGCACCCCAGCCTCACTTCCGGCCAACGCAACTACGACGTGGACCTGGCCCGCACCAACATTATTGGTGAACTGATGGACCTGCAGGCTGGCGGAATGCTTGCCGAAGACTCCGACGCCATCGAAATCGGGGATCGCATTTACGAGCGCTACCACGAGCTTTGGAACCAGCTAACCGCAGAAGAGGTCTACTCTGACGACGAACGCTGGCGCATCACCAACCGGATCCGCAAACTCAACGACCTCGGATTCGATGTTGGCGAAGTGTCCATGAAGCAAACCCCGGACGGCACCAAAATCATCCTGCAACCAAAAGTTGTTGACGCCGGCCACCACCACCGCCAAATCATGCGCCTAACCGGCCTCGACGTGCAAGAACAGCAGGCTCGCAGGATGCTCAACGACCTGGCAACCTACCGTGCTGTCACCGGGCAGGAAAACCAACCCCTCGAACTCGTAGCCCACCGGTGGCTTACCGAAGTATTCGAGCCGACCGTACGCTCTGTTCCTCCCGAATACAGCGCTAAACTACAGCCGGCACAGATTTTCCACGAGATCCTCGAACACCGCTGGTTCCTTGCAGAGCAACGCGGCGCTGACGTGCCGCTCGAAGAAGCCACGCAGTCCTACATCGACAACATTCTTGCCACCAGGCGAGACGAGGCCCTACTGCTTGACCTTGACCCAAATGACGAACACACCCTAGAAGACTGAAAGAGGCAACGTGAACTATCCACCAGTAATCGCACACCGCGGAATGAGCTCACTGGCACCCGAAAACACGATGGCCGCATTCGTCAAATGCATCGACCACGGAGTGTCCTCGTTCGAATTCGACGTGGACGTAATCGCAGACGGCTCCGTCATAGTTATCCACGACAACCGCCTCGACCGCACTACCAACGGCAAAGGCGGATATTACAACCTACAGTTCAAAGACATCCGTAAACTGGATGCCGGCAAATGGTTCTCCCCCACCTACACGTTCGAACGTATCCCCGAACTTGTTACCGTAGTAGAACTGTTGAACAGCACGGGCATGGAAGCAAACCTAGAAATCAAGCCTTCCAAGGCCGGTTTCGAGCTACGCAACACCCTGATCGACGCCGTTATCGCGTCCCTTGCAAAGCTAGAGAATCCCGACTCGATCCTCGTCTCCAGCTTCGACATGGACCTACTCACTTCGCTAAAGGCGCGCGCACCGCAGTACCGTCGCGCCTGCCTCTTTGAGCCCTCCGACGCTCCCATCATGGAGCAGGTAGACAAATGGATAAAACAAGCTTGCAAACTCGAGGCGGTTGCCATCCACCCGTGTGAACGCGGCCTAACCGAAGAAGCCATGCGAGCCATGACCGAGGCCGGTTTCCAAGTGAACGTGTGGACCGTTAATGACCTGGAACGAGCTGCGCAGCTCGGCTCTTGGGGCGCGCATTCTGTGATTACCGACATTGCGCAAGACTTCCCACAAGAATCGCGCTCTGCCCGCCCAATCTCAAACCGTTAACCACCCAAACCACGACGTTTAAGGAGTCTCATGCGCTACGCCCTTGCCCTCGACGTTGGAGGAACAACAATAAAGTCTGGGATCGTTAGCGAAAACAGTTCCATATCGCACGCCGGATCCACGCCCACGCCCGCGAATCCCGAGAAGCTGATAGAGACGTCGGCGCAGATCGTAGCGGACTTGGACGCCCTTGTGCGTAGTGGAAACGCCATAGGCGAGAACGGGCCTATCAAACCCGAAGACGTGGTGGAGCCAATCGGATTTGACCTGCCCGGAATCGTGGACGAGGAAGCGGGCATGGCAGTTTTCTCGGCAAGCCTGGGGTGGAAAGACTTCCCGGCACGCGAAATGCTGACGCAAAGACTATCTCGCCCTGTGGGTTTTGGGCACGACGTGCGCACGGGTGCGCTTGCCGAAAGGGCGTGGGGCGTCAAACTGAAAGACTTCTACTACATTGCGATTGGCACGGGAATCGCAACCGTGCTAGTGCTGGATGGCAACGCGGTTGCAGTGTCGAGTTGGGCTGGCGAGCTCGGCCAAATACGCATTTCCGGCTGGAACGGCCAGCCTATCGCACTCGAGCGAGTGTGTTCCGCCTCCGGTATCGCGCGCCGCGGCGCCGCACTTGGCCTGATTGACGAGGCCGAGGGTGCAGCTGGCGTCTACCGCCTGCTAGATGAGGGAAACGCGCAGGCCGCCCAGATTGTTGAGTATGCACTCACTCAGCTTGCCCGCGCGGTAGCCCCGATCGTGGCATCGGCAGGAGCGGTTCCGATCGTGATTGGTGGAGGCCTCGCTAACCGCGGGCAGCAACTATTCGACCAGTTCCACACCCTTCTCAGCGACGTTCTCGGAATCGTGCCGAGCCCTCAGGTTTTGGGCGCAACACTGGGTTCGAACTCTCAACTGATGGGCGCTGGCCTACGCGCCTTCCAACTCGCTGACAGCCAACCAAGTCCGTTCTAACTCGTCGATTAACCGTCAATGAGGCTGTGCACTATCCCAAAACACTGTCGCAGACGCTCGTGTGCCAGGCTTATTACTCAAAAATGGTGGGGAGAACCAACCACTTCGCCCCACCATTTCGTATTCGTTACTCGCCCCTACGCTTCTTAGTGCGTTCAATCAGGTACTTCGAAAGCATGACCTCGGCAACCGAGTCGATTAGCATCATCGACCCCACAACGCCGCCGAGCTTCACCCAACCTGAACGCGGCTTTGCACTACGAAAAGCGTTTACCACCAGCGTGGCACCAATCGCGGCCTCAACACTGGCAATCACGCGCACAATACTGGGCTGTTCAACCGCGACCTTATGGTAGGTCTCCCAAACCGGGTTGCTTGCAGATTCTGGCTCCAGCAAAATCCTGTCCACGCTACGACCAATCGCATTCGAAATACCGCGCGCATAGTGCATTTCAAGGCCCGGAATATCATCAGCTGGCTCGTCTTCTACCAGGTAGGTTGCGATCTGCGATGGCACGCCAAGCGCCCTGACAAAACTGGCAACTGCACGCGACCCGCGCAACTGAGCGGTGCCCTCCGCCGCAGCCACGTCCGCACCCGGCACGGCCTCGGCAATCCGACGCAAGTCCGAAGTAGCTCCAACGAGCTCCTCCGCCTCAGCCCCAATCTTGTCGCCACTGTGGCCTGCCGCGAGCGTCCTCGTAGACATCGACCAGTTGTAAATCGTTTCCGTCTCGTCATCATCATCAACGGCGAGGCTGGCAAAGAACTCATCACCCGACGCCATTAGCGTCACGCGCGGAAACTCCCCAAAGTCGCCCACGTTCTGCGCATACTGCGCGTCATACGCCAAGGCCTGCCAGCCGTTATCAAGTTCAACAGAAGCAACATCAATGCCAAGGAGAGCGGCCGCAAGCGGGATGGAAGATTCGGGAATCTTCACCAGCTCTACGATCTTCATTGGCTCTTCGGCCAGCTCCGGCGCGTCTGAACCAACTTCGGCATCTTCGGGAAGAGCATCCGCGCTGACCTCATCGATCATCACTTCCGCATTGAACTCGTTGGCAAGATCAAGCGCGAAATCTTCAATCTCAACCACCGGAGCGATTTCGTTCGCATCGTTCACCGCGGCCAGGCGTCCGCCTTCTTCCGCGAGCGTTAGGCCCATCAAGTTCGGCGTGCGATCGTACCAGTCGATTGTCGCAACCACTTTGGTTTTTGTAATGAAGTCGGCAACCACCTTCGGATCCAGGTGTTCGGCAATAATAACGCCTTCAATTCGTGTCCAGTTGGGCAGTGTGTGTTCCAAAGCGGCCTCCTAAAATCTACTACCTACCATCACACCACGAACGTGGAAGTTTTAATAGGTATACCGCAAGTTTACTCGCGTATCTACGCGAAAATGGCAAGTAGCGTGGCGCTCAAGCTCGGTATACAAACCACTGCTAGCAGCGCTTTGCCCAATCTTTAGCATCAAAATCAGACGCATCAAAGCGGCGACGCTGCTGGCAGTACCAGCGGTGGTAATCGGCGTGACTACCCTTAAAATCGGCCGGAGGCTCTGTGAAATCACCCAGGCGATCGCGGTGTAGTGACTATGAACCGGCCTGGCCAAACGTTGTACGGATACCCCAGTGAATGATTACGCCGAGCTTGAGGTCGCGCCAATTCTCCAGGTTTTCAGCCACTTTCGGATCTTCCGGCCACGAATAGCCTGGGTCAAAAGTAGGAGTTAGGGCGCCTGCGGCCTCCAAATTATCGGGAGTGAAATCTGGTAACTCGACTGTTTCAGCCATTTAAGAATGCCCTTAAAATGTAAGACACAGCTGGACCTGGGCCTGCCCGGCTGGAACTATATTGTTAGAACCTCAAGCCACCGTCTTCAATGCCGTGGAAGAAGTACTTCTGCGACAAGAAGAACAATAGGAGGATCGGAATCAGCGTTGCGCCGGGGCCGGCGCTCATGACGTGGGCGTATTCGACCATCAGGCAGGGCATCGTACGCAGGTGGGCGCGAGTTTTTTGACGTCACTAACCGACGAAAATAAAACCTGACATACTTGGTGTATGCGCTCACTTCCGTACACCGTTGTCACTAAACCGACAGGTGCGGCTTGCAACTTGGACTGCACCTACTGTTTCTTCCTGTCCAAAGAGTTGCTGTACGACCACGGATCACAGATGATGAGCACCGAAACCCTTGAGACCTATTTAAAGGCGTATTTGGAGGGCCAGCCCGACGGGCCGGTTACAGTCATTTGGCAGGGCGGCGAACCCACCCTGCGGGGATTGGATTTCTATCGCCTGGCTGTGGAGCTGACTGAGAAGTATCGCCGTCCCACCCAGCAAGTATCGCATTCGATGCAGACTAACGGCACGTTGCTAAACGACGAGTGGTGCGAGTTCCTAAAGGAAAACAACTTCCTGGTTGGCATCTCCATTGACGGACCGAAAGACATTCACGATTCATTTCGCGTGAATAAGGCGGGACGCGGCAGCTTCAACCAGGTCGTGCGCGGATGGAACCTGTTGCAAAAGCACGGCGTAGACACGAATATTTTGTGCACCTTGCATGCCGCGAACGAGGGGCGTGGCGCGGAGGTATACCGCTTCTTCACCCGCGAACTGGGCGCCCAGTTCCTGCAGTTCATCCCCATCGTGGAGCGCGTCCCGGAACAATACCTGCCCCTGGCCGAGCAGGGGTGGTCGACCGAGCGCAAACGTCACCTGCTTTATAAGCAGGAGGGCGATGCTGTGACCTCGCGTTCCATAACACCGGCCGGTTTGGGCGAGTTTCTCCGTGACGTTTTCGACGAGTGGATTAAGGTCGACGTGGGACGCGTCTTCGTGCAACATTTCGATTCGATGCTGGGGAACCTGTTCAACCAGCCCAGCGTGTGCGTCCACTCCCCTACGTGCGGGATGGCGCTGGCCATTGAGCACAACGGCGACGTTTATTCTTGCGACCACTACGTCGAACCCGACTACCTGCTGGGCAACGTGACGCGCGGCGAAAAGTTCCAAGACATGTTGCGCTCCGATTTTCAGCGCCACTTCAGGGAATCCAAGTACACCTCCCTGCCCACCAAGTGCCTAAAGTGTCCGGTTCGGCGCTTCTGCCACGGAGGCTGCCCGAAAGACCGCTTCATCGAAGACGGCGATGGCGGTTACAACCTGAACTACCTGTGCGACGGTTACTTCGACTTCTTCACCTACGCTAAGCCCTGGATCATGGGCATGGGGCGCCTGCTTCGCATGGGTCGCGAAGCAAAAGACATTATGGACCCGCAGGTCGCAGGGCGCGTGGTTCCCAAGGTCAAATAACGGTCCTAATTTGGTTGAATTATACGAGAACGGAGCTTAGGCACGGTCTAACGCAACATCGTAATCAGAGTTAGCTGTTGAACCTAGGTTTACATCGATATCTGCCATGGCCCCCATCCATTTAGCAAAAACCGTATCGCCCCGATCGACCAGGCGACGGTAAAGCTCCGTCTCCAACCTTCGCCTCACATTCTGGTATACAGGCGTGTCGTAGACATTGGTTAGTTCATACGGGTCCCGCTTCAGGTCATACAGCTCTGAACGGGATTCTGGGGAGAACACCAATTTGTAGTCCCGGGTCCGTAGCGCTCGTTGCTGAAGTGGGAAGTGGTGACCGTGGAATTCGAGGACAATGTCCTCCCGCCAGGGTTCTAGATCCTCACCGCGTTCAAGCGCGACCAGATCGAGCAACGATCGTCCGTCCTCGACCTTCTTTGCGTCTAAACCTGCCAGGTCCATGATCGTGGCTGGAATATCCAGGATAGAAACGAATTCCACTGTCTGCCCGCTACGATCGATTCCTGGAATGTGCGCGAAAAAGGGAACGTTATAGATGTCTTCATACATCGCTGGCCCCTTATCGTTCATCCTATGAGCACCCGTAAACTCACCATGATCAGCAGTGAAGAAAATAGCGGTTTCATCTGCCAATCCCAGCTTCTGTAGCTCATCCAAGATAAGACCGATTTCATGATCGATCATCGCAACGTAGCCCCAATAGATCGCGATTAGTTTTCGCCACTGTTCATTTGAGAACGACGATGTTGACCAGTAGGTCGCATAGTTCGCTTGGATGGGCGGTTTATTGGCGAAGTTTTCCGAAAACGATGGGGGCAACTCAACGATTTCTGGATCTATGAGGTCAAAATACTCGTCCGGAATAATGTACGGAAGGTGTGGCCCAAAGTAATGAACATCTAGAGAAAACGGCTTGCCCGACTCCTTATAATCTGCGGCATATTCACGCAAACGTTCAATAGCCAACTCCGTTAAGAACCGTTCAAAAGTGGCTTCCAACGGCTGCTTTAATCGAGCAGCAATTGTATGACCGGGCTTGCCGCCAGGAAGGGTACCCTTCCACTCGTCTTCAATACGGACACCGGGCAGATTATTGTCCTTTAACCACTGTTGGTAACGATCGTTGAGGATTGGATTGATGGCTCCAATCATCGAATCGTCATCCATACCAAATGAGTCAGGCAAATAGTTCTCTCCGGCATGGTATTTTCCAACGATCCCAACGTTGTACCCGTTATCTCTCAATTCCTGCGTGTAGGTCCACTGGTCTGGTGTCAGGTCCGCCTGATAACCGATATTCCATTCATGGTTCGCCAACACCCGATGTTTGAAGGGATTCTTACCCGTCATAAGTGAGGCCCTAGCGGGAGTACAAATCGCAGTCGGCGTGTATGCAGATGTCGCCGCAAAACCATCATTAGCAAGTTTGTCTAAGTTTGGCGTACGCGCATTTGGATTTCCCAGTGCACCAATAGTGTCAACGCGGTGCTGGTCGGTCATTATCACCAGCGCGTTCTTAACGTTCTCCATTTGAAAGTTCCTGTTCAATTCGTTTATCTACCAGCTGGAACGTTGCTGCTTGAACGACGTCCTCGAATTCGTAAATTCCGCCATCTATTCGCGACAGTATTTCAACCTCAAACGTTCTCCCATCAGGTAGTTCTACGACCTGCCGCTCTCCCAGAACCATCTGATTCATGGTTGCAATCAGCTCACCAAAATGTTCTTCGACGGCCTTTACATTTTCAGCATTTACGTCTAGTTCAAATGCAGCTCTAGCTCTTCCCTTTTCCCACGGGATTACTTGCGCTTTTATTTGATCTTGGCGTTGGAACTGATTTCGGTTTTGCTCGTAGTAGTCTCTTACTTCATCCAAAGTCACATCGTTACGGAATTTCTCTCTGAGTTGTGTTTCGAGCTGATTTAAGTGTTCGTTGTAGGCGTTCCAGATGGCCATTTCGTCACCTTCCGAAAGTCTCTTACCTTGATCCTGACTTAGAAGGTGGTTCACTGAAAAGCGCCTTGTAATCCCTTCATCGCCAGCCAGATCAATCAACGCCTTCTCACGTGCTTTGCGCTCAGCGTAGACCTGTTCATCATCTCGATGAGTAGTTTCGTAGACGGTGTCGACGAACTTCGAGTTCTCTGCGCTAGAGGTGGGTGCGCAACCTGCCACTGTGAGCAGGGCGATTAGCGCACCCACCGCCAGACTAATATGACGCAATTTCATTGCGATACCACTTGATTGCTACAGGTTCTTACGAACTCTAAGCAATGCCGCG
This sequence comes from Actinomyces sp. HMSC065F11, assembly GCF_001813085.1. Lineage (NCBI taxonomy): Bacteria > Bacillati > Actinomycetota > Actinomycetes > Actinomycetales > Actinomycetaceae > Actinomyces > Actinomyces sp. HMSC065F11. The sequence goes on along the minus strand of NZ_KV811462.1, from coordinate 115,520 downwards.
CCAGTTCCTAAGAGCAGCAAACTTGCCAAAGCTATTACGCCAACACTTCCGGAGCCCGTAGTAGGGAGCCCTTCTCGGCTTGTGTCACTCGAGTCAGGGGTTGTAGTAATCTCTTCTCCCTCAGATGGATCCTGGGACGGATCATCTACAGGCTCCGTTGTGGGCTTCTCGCTCGGATCCTCCGACGGTTCTTCAGATTGAGCAACGCCTTGGATCGCACCAATAGTCAGGCCCTGGCTCACAGCTTCACCTGAACGGAACAGGGTTTTGCCCTGCGGTAGCGCGGTTCCCAAAAAATCTGAACCATAGCTCACACCGGCCACGCGTGGCAGGTACTCTCCCGCAACAAAGTCAATGCTTTTACCGCTTCTAGTTAGTTTATGAAGGGCATCTGGAGCCATATCTCGCCTATCGGTAACTGACCCACCGTAATGCTGCACCACTTCGTTCACCGTCATGCCGGCATTATGCAAGGGCGATTCTTCTGCTGGTACATAACCATCAAAGTGGTTTGCTACATTCCTACCAGTCTTAGGCTCTGTAGCGTTGGCATTGTCCGTTGGCGCAGAACCTACTGCGGGTAGCAGAGGATCTTCAGTTATGGCGTTTTCCTCCTCTTCCGGTGGCGTTATTCCACCGAAATACGCGTTATTAATTAACTTCGTCTTTCTCTTCATCTCATCTGGATCTCCCACATAGAAAGTTTGGCCTTCGGGATAGTGGAAGATGTTGTTGAACAGGTAGACATCACGGTTACCCGTCCCTGCCTTCCAGTTAGCGAGATCCAACACTCCTCCGCGACCGGTCAGAGCCACATCGGAATAGATGGTGTTGTTGTAAATCATTGTTCCCTCGGCAGTTCCTCGGGCAAACTCAAAGGTCTTATCCGCATCATTTTGACTTATGTTGTATCGGATAGTCGGAGCAGTATGGGGGAAACCGTTCATGATTAGCATGAATCCGCCCTCATTATTATGCGAGTAGTTGTACTGCATGACGCTGTAAGAGCTCACGTGGTCACAGTCAAAGCCCTGCCCATCCTGAACTCCATGAGTATTGGACACCTCGTTGTACTGGACAACAGTATTAGTCGCTTCAAACGGCCAGATACCTGCGTTATACCCAGTGTTCTGGTATCGAGAATGACGTGCCAAGTTGTATTCAACAAGTGCTCCGTCGGTATCGCGGACTGTGATCGCGTCTCCGCCCATGTAACGCAGCACGTTGCCACGCACTACAACGTTGGTAGAGGGATACCAATGCATCGGAACGTTGGGAGCATTTTCCAAGGACTGGTTAGCCCAATGAGAGCTGACGAGTTTAATGCCTGAACGATCTATTCGTTCCAACGTATTGTTTGCGATTAGAACGTCGTCGTATTTGGTCGGCACTCCATAAAGCTGACCGTCATTGATATCCGCTACAACATCGAAGAAAATACCGCCGTTCCACTTCGCCCTCAGATTGCCATTGATGTCGTGAATGAAGAGATTCTGTAAAGTAATGCCATTTACGACTCCAAAGTCTCGAGCAGAAACGTTGACCGCGCGGAGATTTATGGACGCGTTATTAGACTGATTGAGTCCAAAAGAAGAGGAATAGTCAGGATGCGTATTCGCAATATCCAGATTCTCAATCGTGATGAATTCCTGGTTATACAAGGAAACCACGTTCTCCAATATGCCCTCACCATTTAGTTTCGGCAAGGGGCCTTCGCCGTAATCGCTTACGGTAATTCGAGCATCCACAGTTCCTGATCCACCAAACTTTAGTAACGCATCCTCACCAGTAAACTCGCTGCCTCGTTTCAACAGGATCTTGTCACCCGGATTGAAAACACGATTCAGATTTTCAAAAGACTTCCATGCCTCATCAGGGGATATACCTGATCTAGAGTCATTCCCCTCTGTCGAATCGATGTAGTAGGTTTGGGCGTCTGCGTTTTTAGGTACGAAATTGGCGACTAGTACGAAATCTTCTTCCAGTCCAGCGGGTACCGTAAATTCATTACCCTCAATGGCTTCACCTTCATAAGAGATCGATTCCAGTTCGAAACCACCCTTTGGAAAAGCCTTCAGCTCCAGCTTTTGCCCCGATACAACACGGTAACTATCAAGCGTCAATGTGCCACTCTTCAGGTCTGGGTCATCTACACCGTCATTGGTTTCCTTCACGTGCACGGTTACGATTACGGGCTTACGCACAACACGGAGGTTGTCGATTCCTACAGTGGCGTTTTCCGTCATGTTGATAATGCCTAGTGCCGGCTTGAGTGCGGACCAATTGGCAGAGTCGACGTCTGAGTCTTCATTCTTATAGCTCAAAATAGGTTTATTATTTGCCGATACCGACACCACATCATCATCAACATCGATGACAAGTTTCCGGGCTGTTTGATCAAATGAGTACGGTGTTCCTGCAACTTCGATGTTGGTTCCGTCAGTACCCAACTTACGAATCATCAGCTTGCTGCCGTTCAGTGCGACTACATACCGGTCACCAAGATCTCCCATTCGAAACGCGATTTGGACTGTGCCCGCAACCGGGTTTGCCTTTCGGATATCCATTTCAATCTGATAGTTCTTAGGCTCGAGCCATTCGGAGTTATCGACGACTAGAGCAGCCGGGGTTGAACCCGAATTCAAAAGCAATTCGCCGTTGTTGATTTCAGCTTGCTGCGCGTCGCTTAACGAATACTTTCCATGTTCATTAAAGTCACCTTCGAAATAATCCTTAAACAGGACGTTCGGGTCATCAGGCTCTGTAATGAATTTTGCGACTACAGTGACGCTTCCAGTCTTGTCGTTAAACGCGAACCTATTGTCCTTGATAGTCAACAGGCCATCGGTTGGTGTCCCGGTCTCAGTTACATAAGAATCGTAGCCATCGAACACGTAGCCCGGTTTTACATCATATGAAAGAGTAACTTCATCACCAGCGTCACCCGAGGTCCGATTTGCAGTAAGAGTTCCGCCAGCGGTATCCGCGTTAGTATCGATTTCCCCATCAGTCTGCGTCTTTAATGTCAGCTCATATTCGCCCGTCGCCTCAGGTTTCTCTGTCGAAACCCTAATATGATCGACCGCGTAGTGTTGTTTCGGGAACTGCGAAGCTACCAGCACTCGCCCCTGCGGCGCATCTTGAATGCCAGGTACTTCAACATCGATATATTCTGTTCCGTTTATTGATGCGGAAACACGGTCGTTGCTGACCGTTATTGACACCTCGTGTGGCTGGCCACCCATGTTAACAGGCATATCAACGTTCTTAACCTGCGTTAAAACAGTCGTTGAACCGCCAATTACTTGTTCGAGTTTAAGCAGTTTATTTGGCCCATCCCACGTCACCTGGTACCGATTAGTTGCATCTGCGTTACTGAGAAATCCAAACTTTAGTGCTGCGTTTGTATGTTCCGCACCAATAAAAACGTCGAGATCCAAGGTGAAAGTATCGGCCAGAATAGAGTCCTTAGACAGGATCCTATTTTCCGGCCCTCCACCTTTAACCGTCACCATATTCTGCTGGAACAGTATTTGGGTCGCTTGGTTTGCAGCAGTTGCAATCCAATTGGCGCCGTCATTACCCGTGAAGTCATCTTCGAAAACAACTCGGACGTCGGTTTTTAGCATGCTCGGCATCAGACCGTTAGAACCTGAGGCGGAAGATATAGGCACAACTACCCCAAGCACTAATAAAACTAACGCCGCAAATGAAGATATCGCTTTGCGAACCATATTGCATCACCTTTGATGTTATTTTGTTACGTTACTAAACACTTTAGCAATTTTTTTGCTCACACTTTCACATTTCTGCGAAAATATATGACCCTCTGCTATTTGGGTGAACACTTTTGAAGTGCGTAGAGCGGAACTAATTAATCAGCAAAACCCCAGAACGTAACTTCAACTACGTACCTGGGGTTTCACTTTTAAACACGTTAAACGACCGAGAGCTCAGCCACAGAGCTAAAGGATCCCAGATTCTTGAAGGACTCGATACTCCTCGGCTACACGCTTTTTCGCATCGTTAAGAATCTTCTCAGAAGTTAATCCTCCAGCTAGCTCTGAATCCGGATTCCATATTCGTTCTGCCACGGCCAGGAATCTTGGAAACATCATTGACATCAAGTCACTTTCATCCAAGATGAACTCTGACCACAGGCAGGTTTGGATTCCTTTAGCTTGTTGCTTGCTCACCATCGGTAGTGGCGCTGTCAAAATCTGGTCAACACTTATACCGGGTAGCATTCCTTTCTGCGGCACTTCACTATTGGGATCAACTCGGTTTAGGTAGAGGAAACGCGCGTCGGCACACACAAGCGGATTCTGTACTTTATCCATTCGGGCTTCCGCCCTATCCTCATCCCAGGCAATTATGAGAATCTCAGGATCATCGCTAATTTCCGCTACTTCATCCCAGGCAACCAGCTGCCGGCCACGTCCTCGGACTTCTTCTTTTGCGATCTCCATGAACCAATTTTGAAGACTCTCAACTTTGTCGACGTCACGACGCTCAAGCCAAGAATCTATGTTCGGATCCGACTCCCACTGCTTATAAGCGCACTCATCGCCACCGACATGAATCCACCGAGAAGGAAGCAGGTCCATGATCCTATTTAGGATAGTGCGAATGAACTGTGCAGCTTCATCGGTCGGCCACAACAAGTCATTCCTCGCTGGCCACCACATGTGCTCACGCATTGAACCCTCAGGTAGTGGCAATCCTTCTGGCCTCCCTAGACGCGGGTAGGCCCTGATTGCCGCCATCATGTGTCCAGGCAGATCAACTTCGGGGATGATTTCTATCCCAAGTTCTTCTGCCTTGGATCCTATGCGGCGGATCTCCTCGTCCGTGTAGTAGCCATTGCTCCATTTGTGAGGAGTCTGCTCCAACGCCTTGGCCAGCGTGTCATCGTACAGATTTGTGTAATCATCAAAACTGTTGCGAGGTAGATACGCTGAGACCTCGGTTAGCAACGGATACTCCGGCACATGGAACCGCCAACCGGCGTCGTTCGTCAGATGCCAATGGAACTTGTTGAAGCCATATCGACTAGCCAGTTCTAAGACTTTTATTATCGTTTCCGGTTCAAACCTCGTTCTGGCGGAGTCGATCATTAAACCACGCCATTCGCACTTTTGATTCCGCCCTTCGACAGGGCCAACCAAAGGCTTTGGCAGAGACTGAAACTGTTTACTCATCCCTTAACGGCTCCAGCCACCATGCCCTGCGAGATCTTGTTCTGAATCAAAACGAAGACAATGATCACGGGAATGGCAATCAAAGTTGCACCGGCCATCACGCCACCCCAGTCGGTTGCCTTGAGACCCTGCTGGAAAGACTGCAACCAAATCGGAAGTGTAACTGCAGAATCCTTGGACAACACGATAAGAGCCAGGGTGTATTCATTCCAAGCAAACAGGAAACCGAACACTGAGGTCGCCACAATACCCGGAACCAGTAGAGGCAGGGTGACGCGCCTGAAAGCTGCCAACCTGGTACAGCCGTCTACCATTGCAGCTTCTTCGAGGTCGATTGGAATACCGTCTACAAAGCCACGCATCATCCAGGTAATAAAGGGAACGATGGAACCAATGTAGAGAACCGATAGGCCAATGACTGAGTTCAACAGTCCCCAGCCGTCAAGCATGCGGTACTGCGAGATGAATAGAGCTTCTGCGGGGATCATTTGAACAATCAAAATCGAGATAATCATGATCGTTCTTCCGCGGAAACGGAATCGGGATAGGGCCATTGCGGCAAGAATTGCACCGGTCGATGCAAACAAAACGGTGAGGGTAGCTGCAATTGCAGATGCCTTTAGAGCACTGAAGAAGTTTGAGTCTAACGCGGTGACAAAGTTTTGCCAGGTGAACTCATGTGGCACCAAGTGAGGCGGCCAAGACATAAGCTCAGATTCGGATTGGAACGCTGAGTTCACCATCCAGTAGACCGGTACCAACCAGACTACAGCGACTATTATGGCTGCGATGTTTGACCAAGGGTGCTTACGGAAGCGGGTATCGGGGTTCATTATTCAACGCCTCCCTGGCGGTACAGCATTTGTAGGTATTTGAACGTCATGGCAAGGGTTAGTAAGAGGATGACCATAGCTAGTGCCGAAGCAACGCCGTAGTTACCCTGTGCAATACCGGTTTGGTAGACGTAGGTGCCCAAGAGGTTGGTTTCGGATGCGATACCACCCGCTTGTTGAAGAACGTAGATTTGGGTAAATACTCGGAGGTCCCAAATAATCTGCAGGACACCAATCAACGCGATGACGGGCAGAATCATAGGTAGCTGAATACGCACGATCTGCTGACGCCAGGATGCGCCATCGATCTGTGCAGCTTCCAAGATTTCTCCGGGAACCTGAGCCAATGCCGCATAAATGGTGATAGTTACCAATGGCATTGACGCCCAGATAATGACTCCAGACGCGATCAGGTAGAAAGTCCAGAAGTTACCGCCCAGCCAGTTAAAGTTGTTAAAACTTTCTAGACCAAGCGAAGTCAACGTGTAGTTGAGCAGACCAGAGCGCGGGTCTACAAGCCATTGCCAAACGGTCAAAGATGCAAGCGCTGGCATAGCCCACACGATCACCAAGGTCGTGTTCAAAATAGTGCGGACCACTTTTGAAAGCCTGAGCATCAAGACTGCGAACAAGACGCCCAGCGCCATGGTGATTCCTGCTGTCCATAGACAGAACAAGACTGATTTTACGAAGACCGTCCAGAAGTAAGGATCAGTCAAGATCTCTTTGTAATTCGCCAGTCCGGCCCACTCCGCAGGAGCACCGAACTGTTGTGCCAGACCGAAATGCTGAAAGGACATTACAGCCTGACGAACCAACGGGTATCCCAGAGCTACCAGCACCATGATGATTGCAGGTGCAAGTAACAACCACGGGGCAACCGACCTTAACCGACGCTTTTTGATTGGACGTCGCGACGTTGCTGTCAACTCCTCTTTTTTCGGCGGGAGCGGCCGGACTGGCGCATTACTCATGATTAACCCCGCTGATTCACTTGTTCAGCACGGACTCGAGTTCATTGTCGAAGGAGGTTGCAACGTCGTTAACATTTTCTCCCTTGGCAATGCGAGTGTAAAACTCGTTTAGCTGCGTTGCGCCGAAGTTAACGCCCCACTCAGGGCTGTTCGGAGTCAGCTTAGAGTTATTAATAATGTCTGCTGCGATATCGCCGAAGGGGCCAGATACGGCCTCACCGTAAGCAGTGTTGCCGGGGACCCAACCGTCCTCTGCAATCTTGGTCTGGAACCCTTCGGAGAAAATGATTTCAAGAGCAGACTTAGCAAGTTCCGGGTAGGGCGAATTTGCAGCTAGAGCAATGTTTGAACCGCCTGCAAAAGTGGCTCCCGGTTCGCCCGGAGTCTTAGACGGGATAGCGAAGACGCCAACCTTACCGTCGTCCCATAGCTGTTGATCAATCTTGACGCCAACATTTCCGGTACCGATCAGCATGCCGACCTTGCCGTCGTTAAAGTAACGCTCGAAGGACTTCTGCCCCTGCTGCGAGTCAAGTGCGTACTGAGTACCCTTATCGAAAACTAGCTGCGCATTTTCCAAAGCCTTGATAGATTCCGGGGAGGAAGTTTTACCTACCCACTTATCTCCGTCTTGCTCGGCGTACTCAAAGCCCTGCGCGAAGAGGTGGGACTCAACACCGTGCGGATCAACGGCTGCTAGGTAAAGACCCGAGAAGTCATCGACGTTCTCCGGATTAGCTTCCTGCAGATCGATAGCAGCCTGGGTGAACTCATCAATGGTTTCAGGAACTTCGATTCCTGCCTGCTCGAATAGATCAGTGCGGTAGAAAACGCCACGAGCACCTGCATACAGCGGGTAGGCGTAGATCTTGCCATCAACGGTTGACGCATCAACGAAGGACGGAATCAGGTCATCTCCACCCAGCGTTTCCTTCATATCGGTGACGTCGGCAAATGCGCCGATCGTAGTGAAGGAAGTCGTCTGAGTGTTGCCGATCTCTACGAGGTCGGGGCTTTCATTCTTGGATGCAAGCGAGGTCTGTAGCTTAGAAACGATGCCGTCCCACTGCTGAATCTCGATAGCAATGTCGGCTTCGGGATTCTGTTTCTTAAACTCTTCGGCTAGGTAGTTTTGGGCATCTTCGGAGATCGAGCCCTCCATAAACCATACGCGCACAGTACCAGTCTGATCGCCAGCGCCTGCATCTGAGCCCTCCGAGTGAGTTCCTCCTGATCCACAAGCTGCAAGTGCAAATGTAGTTGCAATCGCGGCTAGGCCTGTAGCCATTTTCTTGATTTTCATTTTTCCTCCAGGAACATACATGACAGCTTCGTCATGCTGAGTCGGATGATTCGGTCCGACTTCTCTGCTTTGAGGTTTGGACCAATTCAAATATCCCGCAACAAAGCGATTCCGTCAAGCAATTAGACACATTTGTATGAAATCGTTATATTTCCACTCTCAGCAAGACGGTTTCCGTTAAGGAACTGTGCGGTGTAGCTCATATTTTCTCAGTATCCAGGTAAGATTAGAGCCATGGCCACTCTTCCCCCTAATCTGTACAGGCTCTTGCGAAGGCTGATCAAAGACGGCCCTACTTTCCGTGCTGAGCTTGCAAGGTCCCTTTCCCTCTCCCGCACGACAGTCACAAACCTGGTTAATCAACTCGAAGAGATGGGATTCGTAGAAGAAGAGGATCACGCTGAGGGAAGCTTAAAGAACCGCATTTCCACCACCCGCAATTTGGGCGTAACTGCGGCTGTTGTCTTTCACATTTCAAAGTGCTCGGTAGCTATTGCAATCCCGGATGGGCGCATATTTGCCACAGAAACTGTGGCTCTAGACCTAAATCGTCCGGCAAAAGAACGAACATCGCAGGGTGTTCAACTTCTTGACAGAATGCTCAAGGATCATAAGGTCGACGACAAGCTTATTGCCATTCACCTTGCCGTGGATACGCAGATAGACGCCCGTAAAGGCCGCGTGTATCCGTCACTTGCTTCGGCTCGTTGGCTGGAGGCTAATCCGAAGCAACTTTTTGAAGAATCATTCGGAGTCAATGTCTATATCGAAAACACAGCTCGCCTCCGTGGACTTGCAGAATACCGTTGGGGCGCTGGTCGGGACCACGAAGACGTCTATTACGTTGAGCTCTCGCACGGCGTAACTTCAGCGCACATTACAGATGACACCATTCATTCCGGATATCGAGGTGGCGCAGGAGAACTTGGACATACCGTCTTCGACTGGAGCGGACCACTTTGCGAGTGCGGTAACTATGGCTGTCTGCAGCAGTATGTTTCGATCCCAGCTTTAGTTCGCGACGCAAAGATACTTAATCTGCCCGTAAACAACTTGCAGGACCTTCAGAAGTTAGTTTCGCAGGGCGATTCTAAAGCTAAAGAACTGATATCGAGAACGTCCAAAATATTAGCCCGTAGCCTGGTCAACATTGCTAACTTGCACGATCCTGAAGTCATAGTCTTAGCCGGTGAGGTTTGTGAGCTTGACGAATCCTTAGCCGAATCTGTTGAAAATATGCTCCGTCGCCTATCCCTTCCTTTGGTCGGTGAGAACATTCAAGTTCTAACCGCACACTTGGAAGACCCGCATGGCATGACGGTTCGCGCAGGAATCGAATCACTACATCTCAACGACGAGGTCATAGATCACGTCCTCGCCTTCTAATCTTCACTTAGCACACCGGGACCAACACGCTTTTCAAGTTTGCGTCCCATTAATAAATGTTGCGCTGCACAGTTCGGCTCTTGGAGCGCGCACTCCGTGATTACCGACATTGCGCAAGACTTCCCGCAAGAATCGCGCTCTGCCCAGCCCAATCTCAAACCGATAGGCCGGCCAACTTACGATCCTGCATCGCCAGAGTGAGTCCAATGAGGTTCGGAGTGCGCTCGTACCAGTCCATCGCAACAACGACCTTCGCGGAGTTGATGAAATCAGCAACTGCTTTTCGGGTCCAGGGGCTCGGCAACGATAATGCCTTCAGTGCGTGTCCATTGACGAATATCTTCCGCCATCATGGCTTCCTTATTAATTAGCTATATCCCTCTCACCATGAAATCGCCAAGTTGTCCGTCCAGATGGATATATTTTCTCTAACCAATCATGCGCACGCCCGTAGCCGCCGCGGTCGCAACACAAACCACGGCCAGCAGGACGCCAAAAATAATCGTGAGCTGGTGCGGCTTAGCCTTATTCGACAGCGGGCCGCCAATAACACCGCCACCCATCGAACCCAGCATGAAGCCGATTACGATCTTCCAGTCAATGTCGATGGACTGGCCGTAGCGCGAAGCTAAACCGGCTGCGGAAGCCATGATCATAACCAGCAGGGATGTGCCCGACGCTTCGCGCATTCCAAACGCCAGCACCAAAGTCAGCACGGGCACCACCATGAATCCCCCGCCGACACCAAAGAAGCCCGTCAAGAAGCCAGTAGCAGTTGCCGCCACAATCACCGCCAGAATCCCACGGGGCTTTCGGGCTGCGACCTCGTCGTCAGAAATCTTGCGCTCCTTCAAGCCCTTGTGGATCATCACGACGCTCATGATGGCAAGCATTACGGAGAAGAGGATCATCAGCACGTTGCCATCAACGTATGCCGAGAGTCGCGCACCAATGAATGAGCCCACGACCGAGATTCCACCGAAGATGAAACCTTCGCGCAGGCGCACGTTCTTGTGGCGAATTTTCTCCGGTAGAGCAGTCAGCGCGGTAGCCAAAACGATTACCAAAGATCCGGCAGCCGCCGCGTGAGGCGTTTGATGAAGCAGGTACGTGAGGGCGGGAACAGCCAAGATACCGCCACCGGCGCCAAGCGCTCCAACGACAACGCCAACGGCGACACCAATAATCACTGCGAAAGCTATTATGGCCACGATCTACCTTCCCTCCCCGACGATCGGGTTTCTAAACTCTAAATTTTGCCCATCTATACGTCTTCGTCAAACGACAAAAATGTTCCCGCACGGAAACCGTGCGGGAACATTCCTCTAAGTGACTAGAAGCGACTTACTTCATCTTGGTGCCAACGGAGCCGAGGCGCTCACAAGCCTCAACAACGCGAGCAGCCATGCCAGCCTCAGCAGCCTTACCCCACGAACGCGGGTCATAAGACTTCTTAACGCCAACCTCGCCGTCAATCTTCAGAACTTCGTCGTACTTGCGCAACATCCACTCGGCAACCGGGCGGGTGAAAGCGTACTGGGTGTCGGTGTCAACGTTCATCTTGATAACACCGTTCTCAACCGCTGTGCGGATCTCCTCAGCAGACGAGCCCGAACCACCGTGCATAACCAGGTCGAACGGACGATCACCAGCGTTGTACTTCGCACCAACCTCTTCCTGAATGGTGCCCAGAATCTCCGGACGAAGCTTCACATGGCCAGGCTTGTAAACACCGTGGACGTTGCCGAACGTAAGAGCAGTCAGGTAACGACCCTTCTCGCCCAGGCCCAGAGCCTCAACCGTTGCAATACCATCCTCAGTGGTGGTGTACAGCTTCTCGTTGATCTCGCCAACAACGCCGTCTTCCTCACCACCAACAACACCAATCTCAACCTCAAGAATGGTGTGCGACTTCTGAGCAAGATCAAGCATCTTCTGCGCGATCTCCAAGTTCTCCTTCAACGGCACAGCCGAGCCGTCCCACATGTGGGACTGGAAGAACGGAAGGCGGCCAGCCTTAACCTCTTCAACCTCGAGCTCCATGATCGGAATAATCCAAGAATCAAGGTTCTGCTTTGCGCAGTGGTCCGTGTGAAGCGCAACCGTCACATCGTAGTTCTTAGCAATCTCACGAGCGTACGCAGCCATTGCAAGCGAGCCAGCTACGCGGTCCTTAACCGTGGCGCCAGACCAGTACTCGGCGCCACCAACCGAAACCTGGATAATACCGTCAGACTCGGCCTCGGCGAAGCCTTGAATAGCAGCCGTCAAGGTCTGCGAAGAAGTAACGTTGATCGCCGGGTAAGCGAACTTGCCTTCCTTCGCACGGTCCAGCATCTCGTTGTAAACTTCAGGGGTTGCGATAGGCATTAATTGCCTCCTTGCCTAGACATTTTGACTTCTCCATTATCCCACATTTAGGTTCGCAATGCTTTAGCGTCCAAAGTCTTGACAACCCTATTCGGCTTGCCCCCGCTACGCGCCTTCCGGATCGCTCCCGTGCTGGATAACCCACGCCCACATAGCGATAGCCGCAGCGTGCCCCACATTCATCGACCGGCTAGAACCATACTGCGTTATATGCAAAACAGATTCGCACGCCCGTGCCATATCCTCACTGAGCCCCGTGGATTCCTCCCCCATCACCAGCACGCACTTATCCGGAAGCTCCCGGCCCTCCAGCGGCCTGGACCCCTCGATATTGTCAATCCCAATCACGTGCAAGCCACGGGCACCCACATGGTCCAAGAACCCGTCGATCTCCCGGTGGTGTACAACTTCCAAATACCTGTCCGTCACCATCGCCCCGCGCCTATTCCACCTGCGACGCCCCACAATATGCACGCGGCGAACCCCCAAACAGTTTGCCGTGCGCACAATAGAACCAATATTGAAGTCGTGCCCCAAGTTTTGCACCGCAACTTCAAGCCAATCCGGCCTGCCCACACTGTCTAGGAAGCCCTTAATCGCTTCATTCGACCAGTAGCGGAAGCGATCCTCCACATTGCGCGTATCGCCCTCGCGAAGTAGCACCGGATCATACTGATCGCCCTGCGGCCAATTCTCTTCACCACCCGGCCACGGCCCCACGCCGCTGCCAGGAACCGACCGCACCTCATTCTTGTCTATTTCTGCCACGCCCTCGAACATACAAACAACGCGGGAAACCGTCAAAGCCAGCCGCCCGCCATGAACGAGCGTGCACAAAACCCGCGATCATCTACCCCGCGATCATCTGGAACGATAGGCTAAAAGCAGTTACAGAAGGAGACAAGTATGGAAACCACAGCAAACTTTTCACTTGACGAAATGCCCCCAATCACCTCGTGGCTATCCGACATGGACGGCGTTCTCGTAAGCGAGGAACGCGCAATCGACGGGGCGCAAGAATTCATTGACACTATGCACGAGCTGAACATTCCGTTCCTCGTATTCACCAACAACTCGATCTACACGCCGCGAGACCTATCCGCTCGCCTCGATAACTCCGGTCTGCACGTGCCCGAAGAGCACATTTGGACGTCCGCGCTTGCAACCGCGGCGTTCCTGTCCCAGCAGTCTCCAAACTCGTCCGCATTTGTCATTGGCGAGGCCGGACTTACCACCGCCCTGCACAGCGCCGGCTACGTGATGACCGAGACCAACCCCGAATACGTTGTGCTTGGTGAAACTCGTAGCTACGACTTCAACGCCATCACCCGGGCTATCCGCTTCATCGAAGCAGGCGCCAAGTTCATCGCCACCAACCCGGACGTCACCGGCCCCTCCGACGAGGGCGTCCTGCCCGCAACCGGATCCGTGGCCGCGATGATCACCAAAGCAACCGGACGCAGGCCCTACTTTTTGGGCAAACCCAACTCGATGATGCTGCGCGCCGGTCTCAACAAGATTGGCGTCCATTCTGAAGTCACCGCCCTGATCGGTGACCGCATGGACACCGACGTGCAAGCCGGCATCGAAGCGGGCCTGCGCACCTTCCTCGTTCTCAGTGGTTCAACGAGCGAAAGCGAGATTCAGAGCTTCCCGTTCCGTCCCTACCGAACCAAGAACTCGATTGCCGACATGATCGAGGTTGTGCGCGAAAACCACCGGCTAGCCAAAGAAGCAGGACTACTCGAAGAATCCGGCGAGTAGGACGTAGCGAACCCTCGCGAAGTGTTAAAAATTTGTACACGTTTGCGCGACGTGTACAAAATTCGCGAAATTTTTAAGACGTTATCGGGACGTGTACAAAATCTGTACACGTCCCGATTAGGCGAAAGTGAAGATGCTCAGATTAGGCGAGGCCGAGGTCTTCCAACCCCAAAGCGTTCAAATACTTGTAGCCAGCGCCCTCGATGACCTCGCGCGCCCCCGTATCGCGGTCCACAATCACCGCAACAGCTAGAACCTGCGCGCCCGCTGCCTCAAGCGCGCGAGCCGCCTGCATCGGAGAGCCACCAGTGGTCGAAGTATCCTCCAACACGATCACGCGCTTACCCTCAACAGAAGGCCCCTCAATCTGGCGCTTCATGCCATGATCCTTGGCCTCCTTGCGCACCACGAACGCATCAACCGACAGTCCCCGCGAGGCCGCAGCATGCAAAATTGCCGTCGCAACCGGATCCGCACCCATCGTGAGGCCACCGACGGCATCAAAATCATCCGGCGCGAAACCATTGTCCTCAAGCATGTCGAGCATCACGTGCCCCACCAAAGGCGCCGCCTCATGATGCAGCGTTGCCCTGCGCATATCAACGTAAAAGTCAGACTCCTTACCCGAAGCCAACGTCACCTTCTGGTGAATGACAGCAAGCTCTTTAACAAGTTCGGCCAGGCGGGCCTTGCGCGGATCGTTAGTCATACCCCTATCGTAAGCGAAAGCCAGCGCCCCCTCGAAAACCACGCGATTAACCTAACCCGCGCCCCGTTTCGTTACATGCGCAACGAAAATCCCCAAACCTGCGCAAACTCGGTAAAGTAAAAACACCGAGGCGTACCAGCCGCCAAATCTACACAGCTGGCACCAACATGAACCGGCAAGTAATAACCGTTGCGATGGCCTTCGTGGGCCTAGTAGTAGGCGCGGGATTCGCATCAGGTAAAGAAATCCTCCAATACTTCGTAGGATTTGGCGTCCAAGGAATGTGGGCGGTCACCCTCGCGCTTATAATCTTCGGAATCGCAGGATTCGCGATCCTCCAGCTCGGTTCCTTCTTCCTAGCCAGCGACCACAACCGCGTGCTAACTGAAGTTTCCCCGCCCATCACGTCCCGCTTCTTCGACATCCTCATCACCATCACGTTATTCAGCATGGGCTTTGTGATGATCGCCGGCGGAGGCGCCAGCCTGAACCAACAATTCGGAATACCTGTCTGGGTGGGATCAGCCATCATCACCGTCCTGGTAATCCTGGTTGGAATGCTTGACGTAGACCGCGTGACCACAATCATCGGATCCATCACGCCGTTCATCATTGTGCTGATCGGTGGCGCGGCGATTTGGTCATACACGCACGTAGACTACTCATTCACGCAGCTGAACGACATGGCGCTTGAAATTGGATCAACCCTGCCAAACTGGTGGGTTTCCGCCGCAAACTACGTGGCTCTGGCGCTCGCAATGGCCGTATCCATGTCAATCGTGATGGGTGGCCAAATCCGCGACCCCCGCGTAGCGGGACGCGGCGGCATGCTGGGCGGCATCATCTACGGCCTGTTGATCCTCATCTCGTCCTCCGCCCTGTTTGCACAAATCGACAAAGTGGGCCACTCTGACATGCCCACTCTCATGCTGCTCACCAGCATCCACCCCGCATTTGGCACCGTCATGGCGTTCGTGGTTTTCGGCATGATCTTCAACACCGCTATCGGCATGTACTACGCCCTTGCATCCAGGTTCTCGAAGGGCGACCCAAAGCGCTTCCGCATCTGGCTAATCTCGATGGCTCTGGTTGGCTTCGTGATCTCATTTGTTGGATTCGAAACGTTTGTGAGCTACCTATACCCGGTGATCGGCTACGCGGGCATGCTTTTGATTCTGCTACTGGTAGTGCACTGGGTGCGAAGCCGAGAAGATATTCGTAAGGAAATCGCACGCCGTATGGCCATCCGCAAACTCTTGCGCCGCCTGATGCGTAAAGACAAGCACTTCCATCAAGGGCATGCAGACCAGCTTGCCGAGGCGATTGAGCAATCACCGGTTGAAAATACAGACCTGCAAACCAGCTCCGTGCTCGAAGTGGTAGACGAGTTGGAAGATGAGGGCCTGGCCTACGACCATCCGGCAACGATCGACTTCGAAGAGATCACCAACGTAGAGCTTGAAGAGGACGCCCTCGACGACTACGAAGAGCCCGAAACCGATGAGGTAGCCGAGGAAGTTGTCCGAGCGGAAGAAACGAATGAGGCTCGCCCCTCGGCGGAGGAAACTAACCCAGAAAAGCCCCTCTAATCGTTAACGCAGGCTGGCGCATGCAGTGGAGAAACACCTCTTTAATCTGACTTGCGAGCCGCGAGCCAAACCATAATCGACCCCAACAACCCGACGCCGAGGAAAGTTGCGGATACCCACAGGGAAGAGCGGGTTGCCTGCGCAAAACCGCCCACCAGATGACTCACCAGCTCAGAATCAGCGCCCATCTGCTCGCGCAGTTGCAACAGATTTGAACCCGCCGAAGCCTTCGTAGCAGCGATCAGATCATCCAGCTTTGCGGCGGGCAAATTGACCGAGAACAGCGCGTCCGGCAACGAACTACCGAGCCCCACCGCGAGCGCGCCGCCCGAGAACGCTGTGCCAAGCGCCGAACCGACCTGACGAACCGTGGACTGGGTTGCCGAACCTTGGCCAGATTTAGTGACGGGGACGTCCCGCAAGATGGTGCCGGTCAGCTGCGCAGACGCGAGACCCAGGCCAAGACCGTACGCAAGAAGAGGGGCAACGAGGTAGGCCAGGGACTTGGCCGGATCCATGAAGTAGGCAAGAGCGGCAACTCCTGCAAGCTCCAGACCAAGCCCTAAAATGACTGTGCCTGCCGGGCCGAGCCTGGCTGCGATGTGGCGCGCAAGGCCTCCGGATATGAATGCTCCCAGAGCCATGGCTGCGAGAATCAGGCCGGCATCGATCACGCTGGTCCCATACGCGTTGATGAGGTAGAGCGGAAGCACAAACAGCAGGGCGAACTCTCCGATTGCAACCGTTGTGGCCGTGAGATTGCCCCACGAGAACGTGCCGATTGTGAACATTGATAGGTCCAACAAAGGGCCGTTGGCGCGCTTAGCTAGATGCAACTCCCACCAGATGAACAGCGCGAGTGCGACCAGAGCGATCGCTAGTGAAATGGGTACCACCGAGATCGCTGAGGCCTGCGTCCATGTAAGACCGAGAAAGCTGAACTCTGAAGTGGGTTTCCACCACCCCACGTGCGGTCCCTCAATGATGGAGAACACGAGGCTACCAAGCGCCAGACTGGAGAGCACGAAGCCCTGCACGTCGAAACGCCCGCCGGCCTCACCCCTGGTTTGAGGAACAACCTTGAGGGCAAATAGTACGAGTAGCGCACCCAGGGGCAGGTTCACGTAAAAGATCCAGCGCCAGGAAACCCACTCGGTTAGCACTCCTCCAAGCAGGGGACCTATCGCGGCGGCTCCGGAGATTACCGCGCCCCAAATACCAAACGCGGCTGCGCGATACTTGCCACGAAAGAGGGCATTCACGGTTGAGAGCGTAGCCGGCATTATTCCCGCAGCGCCTACTGCCTGCACCGCGCGGCCTGACAGTAGCGCAGCGGCCGATCCGGCAACACCTGCGACCGCAGATCCGGCCATGAAAATGATCATGCCAATCACCAGTAGCCTGCGCCGCCCAAGCCGGTCTGACGCGGAACCACTGGCAAGTAGCAGCGCGCCCACGATCACCGCATACAAGCTGTTCACCCACTGGGCATCCGCGAGCGTCAGGTTTAGGTCCCCAATGATTTTTGGCAGCGCCACGCCCACGATCGTGCCGTCTAACACGATCACCCCCAGCGAAGCGGCGAGCACCGCCAGCGCACCCCAATCTCGTTTTGAGGGCGCCTGCACTACACCCGTTTCGCCGCTTGATTGCGCCCTTTGTGCGTCCTGCACTTTCCCTCCAACACTACGAAACTTCTACTTCCATAGTGGTGAGGCAAAGCGCGGGCCACATCAACCAAAAGGTTGAATTCGCCCTACTCTTCCAACAAGCCCACGGATCGCGCTTTCGCCACGGCCGCGGTCCGTGAGTTCACCGCTAGTTTTTCAAACACGCGGTTCAGGTGAGTTTTAACCGTGGCTTCAGAAAGAAATAGGTGCCTAGCTATGGCCGCATTAGTTTTGCCTTGCGCCACAAGGCGAAGCACATCCAGTTCCCGGCCAGTAAGTTCGGGCAGTCCGCTGTGTTTGATTTGCGCTTGCACTCCCGAACCCAAGAACTGTTTGCCCCGCGCCGCAGTCTCAACCGCGCGTTGTAGTTCCGCAGTGTCCGCATCTTTCAGAACGTAGCCGGCCGCGCCCGCAGCTAGAGCGCCCAAGATTTCCGGTTCGGACCCGTATGTTGTGACAACGAGGACGGGCGGCCCGCCCATCTGCTTGATCTCTCGCACGGCACTGGTTCCACTCATTGCTCCAGGCTGTTTGAACCGCAGGTCCATGATCACGAGGTCTACCGGGTGGGCTCGAAGCCAGTTGATGGCATCCTCAGCTCGCGCAAAATCAGCGGCCACGCTAACGCCGCCTGCGTTTTCTAAAACCGCGCGCAGTCCCATCCGCACAACCGCGTGGTCATCGACAATTATGACTTTCACTCGGCTCCCACCGAACCTATCGGAACCGAGGCACGCACGAGTACACCGTCCTCGCTAAAGATCTCCAGAGTGCCACCTACTTCACTCATCCGCTCCCGCATGGCGGGAATACCAAAACCGCGTCCGTCTTCTGGCATGGACGTATCAAAACCCTGCCCGCGATCCTCAACCTCGAGCCGCACGGCTCCCTCATCTGCCTGCAGGCGAACGGCGGCGGCTGCGGTTCCCGAATGTTCCTTCACGTTCACGAGGGCGGATTTTGCCACGCGAAGCAGCGCCGCTTCCTGCCCCAGGTTGAGCGCAGACACTCCCTCATCAATATCAAAAGTGATATTTAGACCCAGCAGGACAGGCTCATTGGCGAGACCGCGCAGAGCAACCTCTAAGCGTCCACCCGAAAGCTCTTGCGGAGCCAGAGCCTTAGTTACCCGCCGGGCATCGGCAAGCGCCCCCTGCGCGGCCTGCAAAGACTGATCGATCAGCCGCGCAACCTCGTGCGGATCACGGCTTGTTTGCGCCACCTGCAACAGCATCGCCCCCCCGGATAAATCCTGCGAAACCGTGTCGTGGATTTCGCCTGCCATGCGCGCCCGTTCGCGTTGCAAAATGCGTTCTTCCTCGGCCCGGTCTAGGAGCGTGCGCGTCTGACTCAGTTCACGAAGGGCTTTGCGCAGCGAAGCTGCCTCGGTAATCACGGTAACTCCCGCCCACGTTATTACCAGGGCAATGCCTACGCCCAGGAGTGGGCCCAAAATTGCGGCGCCAACCGGGTGATCTGCGGGTAGTCGCGAAACTGAAATGCCTACGGCGATTAGGCCCGTTATGCCTGCCGCAACCGAGCCCCACAAAGGGCCGAGCACCCCCACCTGGATGATTACCAGCGCAAATGCAAGCCAAATGGCCGTATCTGACACGGCCAACAGCCCCACCCAAATCAAGGTGAGGATCAACATCCACACGATCGTGTAACGCCCGTGCGAAATGCCCCGCCCTAAATCGTCAGAGCTGGCGTGCGCACGATGCCCGAGCATCATTCCAGCCGCGTAGGCGCCCAAGAACGCGACCCCTAAAATGACACCTAGAACCGGGGAGCCACCCGTGAACGCTCCAGCCACGCCCACAACGGTTGTCAAGGCCAGCAGGAACGAGGCTGCAATAGCTAAAGCCCGCGAGTTCAAAGCACTCACATGTGGGGCAGACGCGAAGTGACCGCGCGAACCATCCAACGCGGCGACATCTTGGTGGCAAACATTGCTACCTTGTAACGCGCCGAGGGGGTCACCAGCACCTGACGGCGGCGAACCGCTGCGAGGGCCTGTTCCACTACCTGTGCCTCGCTGATCCACGAGATTTTTGGAACCTCCTCGGGAACAGTTTGCACCCTGTCGTGGAACGCCGTATTAACCATGCCTGGCATGACTGCCGTGACGCTCACGCCCGTTCCGCGCAACTCTTCAGCCACTCCCTCGGAAAACGCCTTCACCCACGCCTTGTGTGCGGAATACGTACCCATGCCGGTGTCTGCCGCAACGGAAGAAACGTTCAGAACTGCACCGTGACCGCGATCAAACATGGCGTTTACCGCCGCGTGCGTAAGCTCCATAACGGCCCGCACCATCACGTCCAATGCCTTCGTTTCAGCAGTCATGCTGTTCTCACGAAACGGCACGCCCAAACCAAAACCAGCATTGTTCACGAGCAGGCCAACGGGACGCTCATCTTGGCGGAGCCGCTCCACAACCGCCTTGCGCCCCCTCGCGGTGCTGAGGTCCGCCACGAGCACCTCGGTGTGCACGCCTGAGGCCGCCTCTATCTTCGCCGCGATCTCACGCAATTTATCCTCCCGGCGCGCAACCAGCACCAGATTGTGCCGCGCGGCCGCGAGCTGCCAACAAAACTCTTCCCCAAGGCCCGAAGAAGCCCCGGTAACCAAAGCAGTACCCATACAAATAGGTTAGGCGGCGTCCCCTCCCTTATGCCACATTTCGCGCCGGAAGGTAGGGTTAAACCATGCGACTAGCCACCTGGAATGTGAACTCCATCCGCGCGCGTCACGAGCGCGTCATCGATTTTCTGAACCGCGGTGACATTGACGTGCTTGCCATGCAAGAACTCAAATGCAAGCCCGACCAGTTCCCTCTGGAAGCGTTCAAAGAGGCCGACTACGAGGTGGAAATGGTGGGCTACAACCAGTGGAACGGTGTAGCCATCGCCTCGCGCATCGGAATTGACGAGGTTGAAACCAGCTTCCCTGGCCAGCCCACATTCCGCGACAAGATTGAGGCGCGCGCAATCGGTGCCACGTGCGGCCCTCTGCGCGTGTGGAGCACGTATATTCCTCACGGACGCTCACTTACTGACCCGCACTACCAGTACAAGCTTGAGTTCATGCGCGGCCTGGCCGATCACGCCGCCACGCAAATGGAAGGGCGCCAGCTAGCGGTTGTGGGTGACTTCAACGTTGCTCCATTCGATGAGGACGTGTGGGACATTTCCGTTTTTGAGGGCGCAACCCACGTGTCAGAGCCCGAACGAGACGCTTTCAACTACTTTGCGAAGCTCGGAATGGAAGAAGTCACGCGCGAGCGAGTCACCAACTACACGTACTGGGACTACCAAAAACTTCGCTTCCCCAAGAATGAGGGCATGCGGATCGATTTCATTTACGCCTCCCCCGCTCTCGCCTCTGCGGTGACCGGCGCGCAGATTGACCGCGACGAGCGTAAAGGCAAGGGCGCTTCTGACCACGTGCCCGTCATCATCGACTTTTAGGAGGTCGAAATGCCTGACGGCCTACCGGAAGATCTGCGGCCACCATTCGAATATTCCATGGCTTTCATGGAGCCTGGCCGCGTCCTCGAATACGGCGATTCCATGCTGGTTTACCCCCTCATGTCGGTCACCAAACTACTTTCCGCAATGGGGGTTCTTGTTGCCGTGCAGCGGGCCATGATAAGCCTCGATGATGAGGTAACCATTGCCGACGGCCAGCGGGTTGTGACGCTACGCCACCTGCTTGCCCACACCTCCGGCCTCGCATTCAACGAGCCTGTGCTAGAGGCCGATATTGAGGAAAAGCGGATCTATTCGAACCGCGGTATTGAAGAAGCGTCGTGGGCGGTCGAGGCAGCCACAGGATTCACTTTCGAGGACTGGGTTGAGGCAACCGTTTTGGAGCCGCTCGGCCTGATAGAGACACACATCGCCGGATCCGCAGCATACGCAGGGGCCGGATCCATCCGCGACCTCGTGGCCCTTGCCCGCGAGTTTCAAAACCCCACACTCATATCGCCTGAGTTGGCGCGGGAGGCAACCTCGGTTGCTTTCCCGGGTTTGAAAGGCGTCACGCCCGGTTACGGCGGATATTCGGACAACACGTGGGGTTTAGGTTTTGAAATCAAAGGAGCGAAAGTGCGCACCTGGTTCCCGCGCGCGGCCTCGGCTTCCACGTTTGGCCACTTTGGCCAGTCCGGCTCGTTCCTTTGGGTAGACCCAGAATCTGGGCGCGCCATGTCATTCCTCGGGGCCGAACCGTTCGGGGCCTGGCATCGCAAAAACTGGCAGGCCCTGGGAGACCACTTCCTCGAAATGGTCTGACTCTAAGGCCTACTTCTTCTCTCCAGCTCTCGACAATAGAACCGTAACGCTCCCCAGAGAGCAAGAAGAGTCCTAACAGATAGGAGACAATGAACTCCTTTGGAACATCTCCAGTTCCCGAAAATACCCACTCGGTTCAAGCTAAGTAGAGTGCACATGGTAACGGGATAACGAATATGATCAGCACAGTAATCAGTGTTCCGATTGACCTGGGCATTAACTTGTTTTTCCGCTTGGTCTTATCCTTCTAGCAGACTTCCTTAATGCCACGTTTCCTAACTTGCCATGCAATCTGACCGGGCAGCCCTCCGCCAACGCTTTACTTGCGATTTTCGTAATGATAATAGACGTCGTTCTTTTCCCCGTATATCGCATATTCCGATGTATAGTCGAGGAGGGGGTGTCCGGTTTTCCAAACTGCGCAAATCTAATGGACTTGCGACCAATCACGGCCACTCATTTGCGCACAACACACAGAAGCACTCGTTTGCAGATTTTGTCAGAATGGTGGGGAGATCTTCGATAATGCGACAGAAAATTGACCCTACGCGCCTATCAAATTTCTTGTTTCAAATCGCAGCGGTTATTTACGCGATTTCACTATTCACAAGGTCTGCCCTCACCCACCTGGCATTTGCTCCCAGCCTAAAGACTTTCAGCAGACCACTAGCGGCGACACTCCAGTTCATTACCAACGAGCTTCAAGGACTCACGCTACTGCCGGTTGTATCCATCTGCATCATTGCGGGCATTGTCATGCGTTCACTACCCAAATTCAGCGAAACTCCACAGAAGGAGCCAAACCAGCAACAAGGCTAACCGGCAAGCCAGAAGACACAGTGAAGGGCTAGGAGATTTTCCTCCTAGCCCTTCACTTGTCCAGGTTAGGCGCTGGCCTCCAACTTCAGCTCATCACCGCTTACCTTCACGGTTACCGAGCCGCCGTCCTCGACCTCGCCTCCAATAATCATGCGAGCCAAGCGGTCTCCGATCTCACGCTGAATCAACCTACGCAGCGGGCGTGCACCAAACGCGGGATCATACCCGTGCTCGGCCAGCCACGTCCTCGCATCATCATCAACGTGCAGGGCAATCCGGCGGCTATGCAAACGCCCAGTCATCTGATCGACCTGAATGTCAACGATCTTCGACAACTCTTCTTTAGTTAGCGCCTTGAACACCAAGATCTCATCCAGACGGTTCAAGAACTCCGGTTTGAACGCCGCACGAACCGTGTTCAACACGGCCTCGCGCTGCTCGTCCTCACCCATCGATGAATCCACCAGGAACTGCGAGCCAAGATTGGAAGTTAGCACCAGGATCGTGTTGCGGAAATCAACCGTACGACCCTGACCATCCGTCAACCTGCCATCGTCAAGCACCTGCAGCAAGATGTTGAAAATCTCCGGATGAGCCTTCTCCACCTCGTCCAACAACACCACCGAGTAGGGGCGGCGACGCACGGCCTCAGTCAACTGGCCGCCCTCGTCGTAACCCACATATCCCGGAGGCGCACCAACCAGGCGCGACACCGAATGCTTCTCCGAATACTCCGACATGTCGATGCGAACCATCGCGTGCTCGTCATCAAAGAGGAAGTCCGCGAGCGCCCGCGCAAGCTCCGTCTTACCCACACCTGTTGGGCCCAGGAACATGAACGAGCCGGTCGGGCGATTGGGGTCAGACACGCCAGCGCGAGAGCGGCGCACCGCGTCAGACACGGCGCGAACCGCGTCCACCTGCCCAATCAGGCGCTTACCGATGTAGGACTCCATGGAAAGCAGCTTCTCCATTTCGCCCTGCAGCAACCTGCCCGTAGGGATTCCCGTCCACGCCTCAACCACGGCTGCGATCTCAGCCGGACCAACCCGCTCGGGAATCATCGGCTCGCCCTCATCGGCGCGATCCTCAGCTTCCTCCGCTTTCGCAATCTGAGCCTCAACCTGGGGAATATCACCGTTTTGTAGGCGCCCTGCTTCCTCCCAACGGCCCTCACGCATTGCGAGTTCCAGTTCGGTACGAAGCTCATCGAGCTTCACGCGCAGATCACCAACCTTGTTACGGCCAGCCTTCTCGGCCTCCCACCTGGCGGTGAGTGCCGCAAGCTCCTCCCCAAGATCGGCAAGCTCCTCGCGCACCTTCTCTAGCTGCGTAGCGGTCTGCTCATCCTCGCCCTCAGGATCGGATTCGGTTAGGTAGGACTCCTCCATGCGAAGCCGATCCACCTGGCGGCGAAGCTGGTCGATCTCCGTGGGAGATGAGTCAAGTTCCATGCGCAGGCGAGACGCCGCCTCGTCCACAAGGTCGATTGCCTTATCCGGCAACTGCCGGCCCGTGATATAGCGGTTGGACAGCTCCGCGGCTGCCAAGAGCGCGCCATCAGAGATGGTCACCTTGTGGTGGGCCTCGTACTTCGGCGCAATACCGCGCAAAATCGCAACCGTGTCATCCACGGAAGGTTCACCTACAAACACCTGCTGGAAACGCCGCTCAAGCGCCGGATCCTTCTCGATGTTCTCCCGGTATTCGTCGAGGGTGGTTGCGCCAACCATGCGAAGCTCTCCACGCGCAAGCATTGGCTTGAGCATATTGCCCGCATCCATCGCGCCTTCGGAGCCACCGCCCGCACCAACCATGGTGTGGAGCTCGTCAATGAACGTGATGATCTCACCGTTCGCCGACTTGATCTCGTTCAAAACGGCCTTCAAGCGTTCCTCGAACTCACCGCGATACTTCGCGCCCGCAACCATAGCGGACAGGTCAAGGGCGATCAGCCTCTTGTTGCGAAGCGATTCGGGCACGTCACCGGCCACAATCCGCTGCGCCAGACCTTCTACAACTGCGGTCTTACCAACGCCCGGCTCACCAATCAGAACCGGATTGTTTTTTGTACGGCGAGAAAGCACCTGCACGACGCGGCGAATCTCCTCATCGCGCCCAATCACAGGGTCGAGTTTGCCTTCGCGCGCAACCTCCGTTAGGTCGCGCCCATACTTCTTGAGAGCTTCAAATGAGCCCTCCGGGTCAGCAGTCGTGATCGGCTCCTTCCTAAGTGCAGATAGTGTTGACTGCAAAGCGCTTGCACTAGCGTCCTCTTCGTTCAAAATACGGCCCGCATCCGTGTCGGATTTTGCGAGCGCGATGAGCAGGTGCTCCGTGGAGGTGTACTCGTCCCCCATGGCGCGCGCATCCGACTCCGCCTCCACCAAAATATTGCCGAACGCACGCGAGGCAGCCGGTTGCGAAACCGAGGCACCCTGGGTTGACGGCATTTGGGTTAGCGCGGCGCGGACCTTCTGTCCCACACCCTTGCGAGAAGCCCCTGCGGCCTCCAAAACTGAAATCGCGATGCCTTCAGGCTGATCGAGCAACGCATGTAGCAAGTGCATGGGCTCAACTGAAGGATTGCCCGCAGCGCCAGCGGTTTGCACGGCTGCGCTGATCGCCTCTTGGGCCTTGGTTGTAAATTTATTGTCCACTTCAAATCATCCTTTCGCCCACTGGGCAAATGTCATCTATGAAGTACAACGCTTCTAAACTTGAGTCTATTCCACTCAACTTCATAATTTTTGAGAACCAGCTCACAGCTAGCAGGGATTTTCGTGTTTCGAGGTAGTCGCAAGCCGCCCAGTGCCCGATACTTAAAACATGAATGAAAAGATCAACATCGAACTACTTGACGAGATTCAGGGCGAAGAAGCCCTTGCCTGGGTAAACTCCCACAACAGCCGCACACTTAGCGCGCTGGGGACGAAGCGTTTTTTAAACATCGAAGAACAGATTAAGAACGTTTTAGACGATCCAGACCGCATCCCCTACGCCAGCATTAGAGGCGACTTTGCGTACAACTTCTGGGTTGATGAGAAGAACCCGCGCGGCCTGTGGCGCCGCCAACCGGCCTCGGCATACCTGCAAGGAGCGGACGACTGGTCGGTTCTGCTCGACATCGACGAGCTGGCCAAGCGCGAAGGTAAAGCGTGGGTGTTCCACGGAGCCTCCCTCCTCTTCCCCGAATATTCGCGGGCGCTCATCGCGCTCTCCGATGGCGGCTGCGATGCGGACGTAATTCGCGAATTCGACGTTGACACGTGCACGTTCGTTGAAGACGGCTTCAACCTGCCCGAGTCAAAAGGCGAATGCAGCTGGATAACAGCGGACCAAATCCTGGTAAGCCGCGACTTTGGCGCAGGCACCATGACCGATTCGGGCTATCCGCGTCAGGTTCGACTATGGAAGCGCGGACAAGACCTCGAGGACGCGCAGATCATTTTTGAGGGTGAGAAAAGCGACGTTGGCGTATTCCCCCACTTCGATTCGATGCCCGGCTGGCAACGCGTAATGATTAGCAGACTCATCACGTTCTACGAATCAGAAACGTTCATTGCAGACCCCACGGCACAGTACGTTCTCAAGAAAGTTGAGGTCCCAACACACGTAGAGGCCGGACCCTGGCGCGACTGGATGCTCATGCGCCCAAAGCAAGACTGGACCGTAGGCGAAAAAACCTTCAAAGCAGGATCCCTGGTTGCAACCCAGTTCGACAACGCCTTCGACGCGGACTTCGAAGCACACAGCCTGTTTACACCGACGGACGCCTCCGCCCTCGAATACGTCGCAACCACCAGGCATCACGTTGTGGTGAACGTGCTCCACCACGTTTCCAACCGCCTCGGCATCCTCACCCCTCCCACTACCGAACACACGGGGTGGGACAGGCGCGACCTCAAACTAGCAACCGGCAACGAGCAAGTTCCCGCGCACGCAACCATCCAAGTAAGCGCGGTTGATGGCCGCACCAGCGACCAGCTGTGGCTGCACACCACGGGATTCACCACGCCCATGACGCTCTCGCTACTCGAGCTATCCAAATCCGGAGAAACCCTGAGCGCCACCACGGTTTGCAAAGCCCCCTCAACTTTCAACGCCCAAAACGTGGAAGTGAGCCAACACTTCGCCACCTCCGCAGATGGCACCAAAGTTCCCTACTTCCAGATCAGCACGCCAGGAACCGAACCCGCACCAACCCTGCTGTACGGATACGGCGGCTTCGAAGTTTCCCTAACCCCCTCCTACCTCGGCATGGCCGGCCCGGCCTGGGTTGAGCGCGGCGGCACCTACGTGGTTGCCAACATTCGCGGAGGCGGTGAGTACGGCCCCAAGTGGCACCAAGCCGCACTACAAGCCAACCGTCACCGCGCCTATGAGGATTTCGTAGCAGTTGCCGACGACCTCGTAGCCCGCGGCGTAACCACAAAACAGCAGCTCGGCGCGCGAGGCGGATCCAATGGCGGCCTCCTAATGGGCATGATGCTCACCAAATACCCCGAACACTTCGGCGCCATCGTCTGCGAAGTTCCGCTACTAGACATGAGCCGCTTCCACACACTTTTGGCCGGAGCCTCCTGGATGGCAGAATACGGCGACCCATCCGACCCCAAGCAGTGGGAATTCATAAAGACATTCAGCCCCTACCACCTGTTCCAGCCGGGCCAGCAATACCCGCCGGTCCTATTCACCACCTCCACGCGCGACGACCGCGTGCACCCCGCACACGCGCGCACCATGGTTGCGAAAATGGATGAGGCGGACGCCGATGTACTCTTCTACGAAAACATTGAAGGAGGCCACGCCGGCGCGGCCGACAACAAACAGCGGGCAAAAATGAGTGCACTGGCCTGGGAATTCCTCTGGCAGCACCTCTGCGGCGAATAGCCACATCGGGCAGGTAACCGCACCAGCGTCAAGCGCTCACGCAACTTCGCGGGAGGGACGCAAGCCAAGCACGGTTAGGGCATAAAAAATGATCGGAGCATTTGTCGCTCCGATCATTTTTACTTAGCTACGCGGCTTACCAGCCCTGCATTCGCAGCTCAATAGCTCTACGCTCGCGGTTCACACCCGCAAGTTTGACGATGCCCCAAATCAGCAGAGCCAAACCAGCAAATCCGACGATCGCCGAAATAATCATGCTTGGCCCGAACGAAGAGATCACGTCGTCAAAGAACTCGCCACCGAAAACGAGGATGTTCTGGCCATCCGCATTCTCGCACTTAAGCGTGTAAGTTCCGGCAGGCACATCGGTTGCCATCGCGCCTTCCCCATCGCCTACCGGCACCAGTGGATAGGTGTCATTTTGTCCAACCAAAGTACAAGATGGGGTTACCGCACCAACCTGCACATCTAGCCCACTAGACGCTCCATCAGATCCGGACATGTCGTTGGAATAAACAACCGTAACCACGCCCGTGCTTCCAACCTCTATGCTCCCGCCATTTTGAACCGGCTCAAAAGAAGACGTGTCCAAGGATTGAAGCGCACCTACCGCGAAACTCATCAAAAACGCTGCGGGAGCAATCACGAGCATCATGACCACACCAATCACGATCATCGCGATCGAGCCACCCCTACCTGGAAGCTGTATCGGCGCTCGATCACCACCCTGGTAGGCATTCTGGCCGTATGCGGGGCCGTAACCGGGCTGACCATAACCAGGTTGGCCATATCCCGGCTGACCATTAGACGGCTGCCCATAGGCCGGGCCATAACCCGGCTGATTGTAACCAGTTTGGCCATAACCGTCCGCGCCCTGCTGACTGCGGTTACCTGTTGCTCCATACCCGTAGTTGCCGTAAGTGGACTGGCTGTAGTCGGGTTGGCCGTAGTCGGGCTGACCGGTCTGATTATGACCGGGCTGCTCCCCGTTCAAACCACCGTAGCCCTGGCCATCACCTTGGCCGGACTGGCCATAACCCGGCTGACCATAGCCAGGCTCGTCCTCAATCCTGCGGCCAAACTGCGGCTGCTCGGGCACCTGCCCACTGTCTTGCGGTTCGTTGCGGTCAAAGTCTTGATTGTCGCTCATGGTAAATCCTTACGCTCGCGGCCTACATGTTCATACTACTTGGGCCTGTTATTTTCCTAAATGGATAGTGCGCAAAATCAGGGTTATTTGAGGGTAATTCCGGAGGCTTCTAGCCGCTGTTTACGCAGCAGAGCGGTTGCGGCAGTATCGATTGGGTTCAGATCTTTTTGGCCGGTTGCAAGACGGATAAGATAATCCGCCAGCTGTGGGTTTCGCGCAAGCACGGGTCCGTGCATGTAGGTTGCAAACACGCTTCCCTGCACCGCTCCGTCTACCCGCTGTCCCTCTCCGCTTAAATCTAGGGCATTTCCGTGTCCATGCAAGACGGCTCCAAGTGGTTGCGCATCAGCCCCTAGCTCAGTAACTCCGAGGTGGTTCTCAAACCCGGTCAACGGCTCGCCAACGCTCTGGAGCAAAGCCGTGGTTACAAGTTCACCCACACTACGCTCTGTTCCCCGCCGGGTTTGCACATCGAGTAGCCCCAAGCCATCCACCTGGCGCCCATCCTCGTCCTCATAAGAAGCGCCAAGCACCTGCAAACCTGCACAAACCGCAAAAACTATCGCTCCTCGATCCGCGGCTCGGCGTAGCGCTCCCGACTCTTCAAGGCGCTGCACCGCAACCTGCTGCGCGGCGTCCTCACTTCCTCCAAGAAGATAAAAATCGAGGCTATCCGGCACCTCATCCCCCACGTGCACGGTCACGATTTCAGCGTCAAAACCGCGTTTTTGCAGGCGCTTTTCAAGCACGATGGCGTTGCCGCTATCACCGTACGCGCCCATCGTTTCGGGCATGATCAAACCGATTTGTAGGGCACTCATTTGGCCTCCTCATACTCGCGGGAAATCCAATTGTTAAGCCCGTGCGCAGCCGTGTAGTTCGCCACCACGTCCACGTTGCCTTCGGGCGCGCGTTCGAGGCCATCCTGCGGAGTTTCAACCAACTCAAACTCGAAATCTGCATACTCGAGCCGCACGGCAAGATCCGCGCGGCGCTCCCCGCACACGATGATCTTCCGGCCTTGCAGGGGTGCGAAATCCACGTCCCACAGCCAAGAAAGATCCTCACCGTCCCCAACCCGG
The DNA here is from genome assembly GCF_001813085.1 of Actinomyces sp. HMSC065F11. Taxonomy (NCBI): domain Bacteria; kingdom Bacillati; phylum Actinomycetota; class Actinomycetes; order Actinomycetales; family Actinomycetaceae; genus Actinomyces; species Actinomyces sp. HMSC065F11. The sequence continues at coordinate 85,479 of NZ_KV811462.1, read as the reverse complement.
CCATTCACCGCAAGGATGATGCAAGCATCCTCCTCAACCAAGGAAAGCGATTCTTGCCATCCAGCCGGATTCTTTGCGAGGACAATGCGGGTTAGACGGCCATCCAAGTTGCGCCGGGCGTAGCGCCCAGACACCTGCGTGACCTTATTGATCTGCGCGATGGCCTGATCGATATTGACCCCGAGGGCGTGGGCAGCTGCAACCGCCTGCGCGGCGTTGCCCTGGTTTGCCCTCCCAGGCAGAGCAAGAGCGAGGGGATGCGCGGCGCCCGCAAACACAACCGCACCATCTTCCACTGTCCACGCGGGTTCTGGCCGCGCGAATGAAGATCCGGGCACGTGCCAGGAATCGCCGGAGCGGACCACCGGAGTGTTAGTGCGAGGGAATGTCACCGAGTCGGCCGTCCTCGTAACTCCCGCAGACACCCAAATGGGGTTCTTCGCATCCCACGCGGCCGACACAATCAGCGGATCATCGCAGTTTGCCACCACAAACGCCTGCGGATTCTCATCAACAGCCTGGCGAATTCGCGCCTCCACAGCCCCGGCTTCACCCACTCGATCCAGCTGATCTCGCGAGAGGTTAAGTAGCACAAAACCCGCTGGCTTCACCGCCCGGGAAACTACCGGCACGTAGAGCTCATCAACTTCCAGGGCAGCAAACTCCGCCTCTCCTTCTTCAATCAACGCAGCGGCAACACCACCCGTCATGTTGTCACCAAGCACGTTGGATGCCACTCGTCCCTTAGTTTTCAAGGCTTCGCGCACCATCGAGGTGGTAGTCGATTTGCCGTTGGTACCCGTCACAATAACGATCTTCTTGCCGCGGCTAACCTTTTCTAAAACCTTGGGATCAAGAGCTAACGCAACCCGGCCACCAATCACTCCGCCCGACCCGCGGCCACTTTTTTGCGACGCCCAGGCCGCGAAACGGCCCGCATTTTTTGCAAAGGACCCCCGCAAACCAACCTGCATTGTCCGCACCTCTCGTTAAGATGAACAAAACTCAGTTTACAAATGTTTGGGGTCACCGAAATAATTTAGCTCTCAGTTTGGGCCGTTAGGAGTTAGCAATGAAGCGCCACATAGCATTGGCCGCGCTCGCATGTTCTGTAATGATTTTAGGAGCGTGTTCGTCTGATGAGGAGCTTCCCGGCCCTCCTCCCACGCCAATTCCCCTGACCGCCCCTTCCGAAACTAGCGTTGAGACCCCCACCTCGTCCGAGGATGCCTCCACGCAGGTTGATTCGGCGGCGTACGAGCTTGGCGTCAACACGGAACTAGCGCAGGCCGGTAATGCGGGCTACTGGTTTACAAACAGTGACCACTCGGTTCTTTGCACCATTATCGTCGAGGGGGCAGCCTCCGCCCCTTACGTTCGGTGTGAAGCATTCCCTGCCTTCCCGGTGGAAGATACTCCATGTGACCAAGGCATTTTCATGGGGACTCAGGCCACGCTCTTCGAAGATGGCGCCGAGTACGGCAGGTGCCAGTCAGATGTTCCACTGCAGCAAATGTGTCTGAGCGATCCGACCTCGTTGGACGATTTTTCTGCCGAGTTTTGCGAAAACAATCTATTGTCAGCGCCCATCCTGAAGGATGGTGAAGTCATCACCGCCAGCAAGTTCACGTGCACAATAAAGGAGGGCGTGACTACGTGCACGCACGAAAATGGTCAAACCATGAGTTTTAGGCCCGGCGGAGCACTGGGGTAGGCAACGCAATACCTGGACTGGACTGTTCGGGCAAACTGCTAGCGCTGAACCGTTCGCGGCCGACTGCCGCGCGCACAAGCACGCGGCTTCTGGGGAGACCA
>NZ_KV811462.1:754-83564 GCF_001813085.1 Actinomyces sp. HMSC065F11 | reverse complement strand
CTGGGGAGACCAGCAGACCAACTCGCGCGCACAAACCCATCTTTAGCTAAAGCACAGAAAACTGGGGGCGAGAAAACTCACCCCCAGTTCCAATGCCTTATGGTTTAGCGACGAAAAAGTACCAGCGCCCCTGATTTTGGATGGCGCACCAGTTCATTACCAGAAACACGCACGCGCCTGCCGCGGCGAACCGTATGCACACTGCCATCTGGAGTGGCCGCAAAAACGCGTGAGCGTTTCTCGTTTTCCTCACGCACCAGTGCGCGCAGCACTTCTAACTCTTCGCGCATTAGTTGCATTGCCTCTGCGCTCTCATCTAGACGTTGTTTCAGTTCTAGAATCTGGCGGATACCCTCCAGATTCACGCCCTCGTCCTGCGATAGGCGCTGAACTTCACGCAACCGCTCGACATCGCTTGCACTGTAGCGACGGCCCCGGCCCTTTGTGCGAGCCGGCGTAACTATGCCCAGGCGATCATACTGGCGAAGCGTTTGCGGATGCATACCCGCAAGTTCAGCAGCAACCGAAATAACGTAGGTTGTACCCCTCTTGTTCGCCATATGACCTCCCTCTACTTACGAGCGTTTGCTTCTAGACCTTGACGCGGATCGAAGTCAGCGGTCAGCTCACCGAGCTTCGCCACTGCCTCCCTTGCTTCCTTCGACATGTTCTTAGGCACAGCAACCTCAATTTCAATAATGAGGTCACCCTTCTTACGCCCTTTCTTCACGCCGCGGCCGCGGATCCGCAAAAGCGCTCCGGAGGACGTACCCTCCGGTACCTTCACGGTCACGGTAGAGCCATCGAGTAGCGGCACGGAAATACTTGCACCCAGCGCAGCCTCGGCAAACGAAACCGGTAGCTTCATGCGCAAGTTCTGCCCATCCAAGCTGAACACCGGATGCTTCTCAAGCGAGATCGCAACCACGAGGTCGCCCGCAGGCCCCCCGTTCACGCCCGGCCTACCTTTGCCGCGCAAACGAACCTTCTGTCCGTCCGTCACACCGGCGGGTACGCGCACCGTCATGGATCGCCCCTCGACGGTCATTTTCAGCGTCGCGCCCTCCACGGCCTGACGTAGCGTCAAAGTGGTAGCAGCCGACAGGTCAGCGCCCTTTTGCGCGGCCTGACCAAACGCTCCCCTACCCGCGTAGTCCGAGAAATTCGGGTGACCACCCTGGCCGCCACCGGCAAACAGGTTCGAAAGGATATCTTCAAAACCCGCACCGGATGAGCCGCCAGAAGTGGAGAAGCGAACCCGAGAGCCGTTTCCTCCACCACCAAACATGGAGAAAACATCTTCAAACCCAGAGGCAGAACCACCCGGCCCCGCAGAGAAGCGAGCCCCTCCGCCAGCCATCGCACGAATCGCGTCGTACTGCTTGCGCTGCTTCGGATCAGACAAAACCTGGTAGGCCTCGCCAACCGCCTTGAACTTCTCCTCCGCATTCTTATCACCCGGATTCTGGTCAGGGTGATGCTTGCGCGCAAGCTTGCGGTAAGCCTTCTTAATCTCTGACTCCGACGCATCCTTAGACACGCCCAACGTCTTATAGAAGTCCTTCTCCATCCAATCTTGTCCAGCCACTACTTCTCACCTCCAAAGTTTTGTTGCAATTACTGCGGGTTTGTCACGATGACCTTCGCTGCACGTAGCACCTTGTCATCGATCTTGTAACCCGCCTGGATTACCTGCGCAACCGTTTCCACCTGCACATCAGAAGATGGTTGCGCCATAACGGCCTCGTGAATCATTGGATCAAACTCATCACCAACTGCACCGAAGCGCTCAATCCCAAACTGGGAAGCCAGCGTCTGCTCCAACTTGTTCGCAATCGATGCGAACGGGCCGTCCTCTAGCGCGCCCGCATCACGAGCCGCAGCAATGTCGTCCAGCACCGGCATCAGCGCCTCCACGACCTCGCTCTGCCCGATTTTGCGAGCGTTAGACATGTCCGCCTTCGAGCGGCGCACATAGTTGTTGTGCGTTTGCGTGAGGTTGTAATGGTCAGCCCTCGCGCGCGCAAGCTCATCACCCTGCTTCGCTAGTTCTTCGCGCAGCGCCGCCGGATCATCGACGTCCGCTTCCGCGTTGACATCTGCAAGCTGCTCCTCCAAATGCGAAATATCGTTCGGATCAGCTGGCTGGCCGGGGGATGATTGCGAGCCAGAGCCGGTGCGGGGGTCTTCCCCCGCACCTTCCTCACGGTCCTCGAAGGGATCGCGATTTTGCTCTTCACTCACTTGTTGTCCTCTTCTTCATCGACAACTTCCGCGTCGATGACCTCGTCTTCATTACCAGCGTCAGCGGCCTCACCTTCAGCCTGCTGGGCCTGCTCGGCCTGCGCAGCCTGGTAGACCTCCTGGCCGATCTTCATGCCGGACTCGTTCAGCGTCTCAAGCGCTTTCTTCACCGCTTCGGTGTCGTCGCCCTCAAGAGCCTTCTTTACGGCCTCAACATCGGTCTTGACAGCATTCGCGGTCTCGTCCGAGATCTTGTCCGCCTCATCCTTCAAGATCTTTTCCATCTGGTATACGGTCTGCTCCGCAAGGTTGCGAACCTCCGCGTCTTCACGACGCTTCTTGTCCTCTTCCGCGTGAGCCTCCGCTTCCTTAACCATGCGGTCAATCTCGTCCTTCGGAAGCGCAGAACCGCCGGTGATCGTCATCGACTGTTCCTTGCCTGTGCCGCGATCCTTAGCGGATACGTGCACAATGCCGTTCGCATCAATGTCGAACGTGACCTCAATCTGCGGAATGCCGCGCGGAGCCGGCGCAATACCGGTCAGTTCGAAGGTTCCTAGCGGCTTGTTGTCGCGAGCGAACTCGCGCTCACCCTGGAACACCTGGATCAGAACCGAAGGCTGGTTATCTTCAGCAGTTGAGAAGATCTCCGTGGACTTCGTTGGGATCGCAGTGTTGCGGTCAATCAGCTTCGTCATGAAGCCACCCTTGGTTTCAATACCAAGCGAAAGCGGCGTCACGTCGATGAGGAGGACGTCCTTGCGGTCACCCTGCATCACACCCGCCTGGAGGGCAGCGCCAAGCGCAACAACCTCGTCCGGGTTAACAGACTTCGAGGGCTCCTTGCCACCCGTCATCTTCTTAACCGCCTCAGCAACGGCCGGCATACGGGTGGAGCCACCAACCAAGATCACGTGGTCGATGTCGTTCACCGAAATGCCCGCGTCACGGATCACAGCCTCGAACGGAGCGCGTGTGCGTTCAAGCAGGTCAGCCGTCATTTCCTCAAACTTTGCGCGGCTCAGCGACTCGTCGAGGTGGACGGGCACGCCGTCAACCATCGTGAGGTACTGAAGCGAAATGTTTGTGGAAGTTGCGGACGAAAGCTCCTTCTTTGCCTGCTCTGCCGCGTCACGCAAACGCTGCATCGCTACCGGATCCTTCGAAAGATCGTTACCGGTCTTGCTCTTTACCTGACTGATCAGCCAGTCCACGATTGCCTTATCCCAGTCGTCACCACCGAGGCGGTTGTCACCGGAAGTTGCGCGAACCTCGATCGTGGAGAACTCAGCGCCATCCTCGGTGTCCTTACCGATCTCGAGGAGCGAAACGTCAAACGTACCGCCACCGAGGTCGAATACGAGGATGAGCTCGTCTTCCTTACCCTTTTCGAGGCCGTATGCGAGAGCAGCCGCGGTGGGCTCGTTCACGATACGGGTTACGTTCATGCCGGCAATGCGGCCCGCGTCCTTCGTTGCCTGACGCTCAGCATCGTTGAAGTATGCGGGAACAGTGATTACTGCATCGGTGATCGGCTCACCGAGGTACTCCTCCGCGTCTCGCTTGAGCTTGCCGAGAATACGAGCGGAGATTTCCTGCGCCGTGTAAGCCTTATCGTCAATCTTCACTTCCCAGTCGGTGCCCATGTGGCGCTTAACCGACATGATGGTGCGATCAACGTTGGTCACTGCCTGGCGCTTAGCGATTTCACCTACCAGGACCTCGCCCGTCTTTGAGAATGCAACAACGGACGGGGTGGTACGCATACCTTCCGCGTTCGCGATGATTGTGGGCTCGCCACCTTCAAGCGTGGCGATTGCCGAGTTCGTGGTGCCAAGGTCGATACCTACTGCACGTGCCATATCAATGGCCTCCTTCATAAAATCAAGTTGAGTCTGTTGCACTCAAGTCTACCTTTCGCGGTTTTCCTGTCAACCCGAATGCTCCAAACTTGAGCCTACTAAGCTCAACCTTTGGGGCCCTTTATTTATTCCCGCCTACCACTCGTTTTAAGTGAACCGCGCCACACCGGACATTTTTCGACAAGAACTTGGACGTGCATTGGCAGATGCTAGGCCGCTAACATCGGGTACATGTCGAGCGAAAATCATGATGAGCGCGGCGAGACCGCACTGGACATATCCGAGGACGCCTTCGCCGCCCTCGTGGAGGAGGTTCTTGCGCAGTTGCCTGAATCCATGCTCGAAAACATCGACAACGTAGCGATTTTCGTAGCCGAAGAACCTGAGGACGGCTCTGACCTGTTGGGGCTTTATGAGGGCGTTGACCTGACCGAGCGCGATGACTACGGATTTGGCGACTTGCCCGACCAGATAACACTGTTTCGCCTGCCGCTGTTGCGCATGTGCGCTGATGTAGACGAGCTTCGGCGCGAGATTCAGGTGACAATCGTGCACGAGGTTGCCCACCATTTTGGCATCGACGATGATCAGTTGCACGAACTCGGGTGGGCGTAGTGACTGCATCTACTTGGCTTACGCTCTTAACGACGTTCACTCTGGCGGTTATTTCACCGGGCCCTGACTTTTTGGCAACGCTACGCATGACTCTTTCAAGGGGACGCAGCCGCGGAATAGCAACGGGCATCGGTATTGGCACGGGCACATCCCTGTGGGCGGTAGGAACAATGGCCGGGGTGATGGCCCTCATTTCACGCTCTGAAACTGCGTTTTTCGCGGTTCGCCTAGTAGGTGCAGTATTTCTTGCAGGCTACGGCATCCGTATTCTTGCCTCACTTATGCGTGCGAGGAATGACGCCCCCTCTGAAAGCACTAATGAGGAGCAGCTGGCACCCTCGAGCGAGCCCTACCCGGCATGGAAGGCATTCCGCCTCGGTTTCTTGACCACAACAGTTGGTAATCCGAAGGCAGTCATCTTTTTCACGACCCTGTTTGCTTCGATGTTGCCGCCCTCGATCACCTTTTTGGAAGGCGGGGCGCTGACCCTGGTGATGGTAGCGATTTCCAGCTGTTGGTTCACCGCGGTTGCCCTCGCCGCCTCGATGCCGGCTTTCGTGCGCGGGTACGAGCGCTTGCACAAACCGATCGATGCCGCACTCGGCGGACTATTCGTAGTTTTGGGCGCGGCTCTGATCCCGTGGGGAACGCTCTTCACCTAAGTGAACGAGCACCAGCGTTACCACACTACGCGCCGAGACTTTAGCCGTCGACAACCTCGCGAATCAGAGCCTTCACCGCTTCGGGGTCGTTGGGCAGATCTACCACGTGGCGGCCGGCATTCATCACCGAAGCGAAACGTTCGGGCACTTCCGGAGTGATTCCTAAAGCCTCTTCAATGGTTTCAGCAAACTTCACTGGAAGAGCGGTTTCGAGGACAACGAGGGGCTGCTCCACCGCTCCCCCACGCAGAGCATCGCGCGCGACCTTCCACGCATCCGCGGTGTGAGGATCAATGAGGACGTGGTCATGGCGGTACACCGACTGGATCGAGTCGATCCGGTCAGCGTGCGTTGAAGAGCCGGAGAGGAAGCCGAACTTGCGACGCGTATCCTTGAACTCACGTGTTTCAGCCAGAGAGAACTCCCCGCGAGCGCCCAGCTGGTCCACAAACAGCTCACGCACACGCTCCTGGTCACGCTCAACCAGGTCAAACACGAAACGTTCGAAGTTGGACGCTTTCGAAATGTCCATCGACGGGCTTGAAGTTTTGAAAGTCTGCTCCGAGGATCGAACGCGGTAAATGCCGGTTCGGTAGAACTCATCGAGCACATTGTTTTCATTGGTTGCAACAATTAGCCGGTCAATGGGCACGCCCATGCTACGCGCGACGTGGCCGGCAAAAACATCGCCAAAGTTGCCGGTTGGCACGGAGAATGAGACCTTATTGGCCGGCGTGCCACTAGCTTGGATCCATGCGGCTACGTAATACACCACTTGGGCGAGTAGACGGGCCCAGTTAATCGAGTTCACCGCTCCAATGCTGTAACGCGCTTTGAAGTCAGCGTCTGCCGAGATTGCCTTCACCACGTCTTGGCAATCATCAAAAACGCCGTCGAGGGCAATGTTGACAATCGCCGGGTCATCAATGCCGTACATTTGCGCCTGCTGGAATGGCGTCATCCGGCCGGCGGGAGTGAGCATAAAGACGCGGATTCCCGCCTTACCCAACATCGCGTACTCGGCCGAAGAGCCGGTATCCCCCGACGTTGCCCCTAGAATATTGAGCTCTGTTCCACTCTGGCCCAGCGCGTACTCAAAAAGCTGCCCCAGCATTTGCATCGCCATGTCTTTAAACGCGGCGGTTGGCCCGTTAGACAGGTGCAGTAGCCAAATGTGATCGGAGAGTTGCGTCATGGGCGCAACCTCGCGCGAACCGAAGTTTTCTACGCTGTATGCGCGCTTGCACATTTCCCGCAGGTCCTCTTCGGGAATGTCATCAATGTAGAGGCGCATCACCTCGAAAGCGAGGGCCGCGTAGCCTTCTTCCCGAAAAATCTTGGACCATGTAAGCAACGTATCCGCATCTACTTGCGGATATTCGACGGGCATGTAGAGGCCACCATCGGGTGCGAGGCCAGCGAGGAGGATCTCGGTAAACGTGCGGGGCTGGTCGGTGGGCACTCCGCGGGTAGAAATGTAGCGCATGCGGTAAGCCTACCGATTTCACGCACCTGGTTCCGATCGTTCCAAAGTGTGGGGCAAAAGTTGCGCGCCACTTTATCCAGCTCTGCGCGCGGGCCCCCTCCTCGTTTTAGAATGAAGAAAATTATCAACCACAAGGGGGATACATCATGGCTATCAAGATTGTGAATGAGGCATCGAAGGCTGTTGTTGACGGCATGAACAGGCTACTGCCGCAGCTTTCATCGTCTGCTACTTCAATGAGCGAAGAGGACGTAGCACGCTTCCTGGAACAGCCTTCCACAACACTGTTTGTGTACACGCCAGATGATGATCCGGACAACATTTTGGGCATGCTAACGCTGGTGGTGTTTGAGATTCCGACGGGTATTCGCGCCTGGGTTGAAGACGTCGTGGTGGCCGAGGAGACTCGCGGTCAGGGCGCGGGCCGCCAGCTGGTGGACGCATCGGTTGAGTACGCGCACAAGATTGGCGCGAAAACCGTGGACTTGACGTCACGCCCCACCCGCGAGGCAGCGAATCGCCTGTACCGTCGAGCCGGTTTTGAGCAGCGCGAGACCAATGTTTACCGCTATAACTGCTAGTTTGGATACGTGAGTATTTTTAGTGATGCAGAAGTTAAGCAGGTAGAGGATTTTGGGAAGTTCATTGAGGCTTCCCCCTCTTCTTTTCACGCAGCACGAGAGATTGCCGCCAGGCTGAAAGCCCACGGGTATTCGCAGATGCTTGAATGCGACCCGGTGGATGTCACGCCCGGCGGCCATTTCTTTGTGCGCGATGGCGCCGTGATGGCATGGTTCATTCCCGAGGAGGTAACCCAGCCGGCCTTCCGGATTGTTGGTTGCCACACGGATTCACCCGGCTTGAAGGTAAAGCCGTCAGGCTCTTCGAAGTCGCCCGACGGTTGGGGTCAGATTGACGTCGAGCTGTACGGTGGCCTATTGCTGAACTCGTGGCTGGACCGCGAGATCGGGTTTGCCGGCCGAATTATGGACCGCCGCGGCAAAGAGCATTTGGTTAAGACAGGTCCGATTGCGCGCGTTCCCCAGCTGGCGATTCACTTGGATCGCGATATTAACTCAGGTTTCAAGCTGGACCGGCAAAAGCACATGCAGCCGGTGTGGACGCTGGGCGATAAGTCACTATTCACTCATTTAGCACAGCTTGCGGGCCTGGAATCAGAACGAGACATTGCGGGCCACGACCTCGTGTCGTTTACGGCACAAGCTCCGGCTCGTTTTGGTTTGGACGAGGAGTTCTTCGCAGCTGGACGGCAAGACAACCTATCTTCAGTACACGCCGGCCTCACCGCATTAGAGCGCATGGAATCTTCCGATTTTGCTGATATTGCGGTGTTTGCTGCATTTGATCACGAGGAGATCGGGTCTTCCACCAGGTCGGGTGCGTCGGGCCCGATCCTTGAATCTACGCTACGCCGGATCGCAGCTGGCCTGGGCAAGGATGAGGACGGCCACCATCAGATGCTCGCGGGCACCACGTGCGTGTCTGCTGATGCCGGGCATTTTGTGCACCCGAACTACGCGGAGCGCCACGATCCGAACAACCATCCGATGCCCGGTAAGGGTCCGATGCTGAAACTGAACGCGAATCAGCATTACGCTTCCGACGCGATGGGCGCGGCGCTTTGGACCCGCATGTGCGAAGCAGCGGGCGTGCCCGCGCAGGCGTTCGTATCCAATAACGCGGTGCCATGCGGCAATACCATTGGCCCGCTAACGGCAACGCGTTTGGGTATCACTACCGTCGATGTGGGCATTGGCCTGCTGTCGATGCACTCGGCTCGCGAAATGAGCCATGTGAGCGACCACTTGGCGATGTCGCGCGTGCTCGAAGAATACTGGAAGGGCGCATAAGCGCCCGCCTCGCGTAATCTAACGCAACAGCCCTTCGGTTCCGCTTAGGAAACGAAGGGCTGTTTGTTATGCCAAGAACGCGTAGATCGCTGGCACCAGAAGGATCTTAAACACGATCGAAGAAGCAAAGAGGGCGGCGTACGCCGACTCGATGCGCTCGTCCGCAACCTTCGCGGCAGCGGCCTGCATGATGGCGGGCTGGCCGAGGAAGCCGGCAACGCCACCTGCAGTACGAGGGCCGGACAGCTTCAGCAGACGGCCGGCAATGGCAAGCAGGGTTGCAGAAATCAAGGTGATTGAGGTGGCGAGGATCGCAGCCTTCCAACCGAGTGAGGTAACCACGACCTCCTTGAATGCGGGCCCGGCACCAAGACCGAGAGCCGCCAGGAAGAACAGGAGGCCAAGCTGGCGCACCGTGAGGTTCACGGATTCTGGCATGGACCAGATCAGGTTGCCGGTGCGGCGAAGCGCACCAAGCACCATGCCAACCACGAGCGGACCGGCCGCTGCGCCAAGCGAGAACATCGCGCCTCCGGGCATGGGAACAGACACAAGGCCAAGAAGCAGACCGAGCACCATGCCCAGGCCAAAGGTGAGGGCGTCCACCTCGGCGATACGACGATCCGAATCGCCAAAGAAACTACGCACCGCGCTCAGCTGCGAAGACGGGACGGAAACCGAAACTTCGTCGCCGGGTTGTAACGCCAGTTCGTCTTTAGCTAGCAGCTCTAGATCGCCGCGTGTAACGCGCGTAATGATGCCGCCAAACTTGACGGGAATGTTGAGCTCCGCGATGGTTCGTCCGGTCATGTCCGAGTTGGAGACGCGGATCTTTTCGAAGTCCACCGCTCGCCTGTCGTCTGCAATGTGAACGCTGGATTCGTATCCGAGGATATCGATGGTTTCGTGTACGCGATCTTCAATTCCAACTACGACAACGAGGTCATCCGGCTGGAGTTCTTCGCCGGGAACAACCACGCGGGTCTTGTCGCCGCGGCGAAGGTAGGACAGACGCACGTCCTGGCATGCCCACGGTTCGATTTGGCGCAGGTTGATGGTCTTTTGAACGTGCGCGGTGCGGGCTACAAGACCGGCGCCGGCAAGCGAAGGCGTATCTTTTTCGCCCTTCCAGGGCCGCTCCACCACGATGGTGACGATGATGATGCCAACGATGACGCCAAACGGATAGCCCACGGCGTAGCCGGCGCCCGGAGTTGCAGACCCGGTGACGCGCAGCGCGGAGTCGAGGGCCGGCGCGGAGGGGAGGGCGCCGGTAAACAGTCCGGTGGATAGCTCGGCGGGAATCTCGAGGAGTTTGCCTCCCACAACGGTGACGACGCCGGCGGCGAGGGTCATGAGAGCGGCCGCGCCGATCAGCGGAGCTTGGCTCTTCAGCTGCTGCATAAAGGTGCTACCAGCGGCCACACCCACCGTGTAGGTAAACATAGCAAGTCCGATGGACTGCAGTAGCGACATGTTTTGGCCAAGGTCAGGGTAGGCAGCGGACAGAGCCAGGCCCACGAAGAGGGCTCCTGCCGCACCGAACTTTAGGTGCCAGAACCTGATCTGGCCGAACGCGGCACCAAGTGCCACTACCAGGAAGAAAGTAAGGATAGCGCTTTGGGATAGAATTTCGAACACGCTCTTAGCCTATGCCACAGCTCCTATAGCATGGGAATGTGAGAGATGAATCCGTCAGAGTAGACACGTGGCTGTGGAGCGTGCGGCAGCTGAAGTCGCGTTCTCAAGCTACCGCCGCGTGTAAGGCGGGGCACGTGAAGATCAATGGTTCTACCGTTAAACCGTCCCAAAAAGTGAGTGTGGGCGACACTGTGACGTATCGTTTTCAAGGTTTTGATCGGGTGTTAGAGGTAGTTCAGATTCTGCGTACGCGCGTGGGCGCTCCGATTGCCCAGAAGGCGTATGTGGATCATTCAGAGCCGCGGCCCGAGGCGTACGTCATGATGGCGCTTCCGCGCCGCGAGCGCGGTTCGGGCAGGCCCACTAAACGTGAGCGTCGCGAACTGGATCGCCTGCGTGGCCGCGACACAAACACCGGCCGAATTTAAGGCCGCGTTAAGCGTCTTCGAGGCCTTCCAAATGCTCTAGAGCCCGGTTCCAAGTTCCGTAGACCTGGCGAATGTTTGAGCCGGATGGCCGCCCATTTTCTTTAGCCCACTTGGCGTATCCGGCGTAGGAGGCCGAGGTCTGTGCGCTCTCACAATCTGCGAGGTAAGCACGGATGGCGCGAATCCGATCAGCTTCACTAAACCGGGCGTTCCTTCGCCCAACTTTCCCGTCGCTAGACGCCGCGAGCCCACACGCTTTCATCGCGCCGGCCCACGTTCCGCCAAAACGCTGCATGATGGTTTGGTAAGTGGGTGGCCAGAGCCTCACTCCGCGCACGGATTTAAGCCCCAGTTCAGTCAGGATCTCGGCCCTAATTTGGTCATACTTTTGTGCCGAAAGAGAGGAACCCTCCCCCTCGTCTGCCCGACGCTTAGAAGCGGCCGCAAGCGCGAGGATTTGCTCGGCTCTGCCCTCCGGATCAGTCACGCCAAGGACGGCGAGGATACCGGCGAGCTCCCCGGAGTCCTCGTCTGTTTTAATCGGAGCGAGACCGTGGGTGCGTGCAAATACGTAATGGATCGCGACTTTTAGCACACTGTCTGAGAAAGACTTAAGTTGGCTCATGTCTTAAAGTTACTATGGTCTACTGACCTGTTTTGCGCGCCTTAAAGGCTGGTTCTCATTCGGGTCAATGCTTGTTGGGAGTTTTCTTGCTTTTCAAATTGGCTTGGAAGTTTTTACACCGCCGCATTCCCACACTGCTTGGTATCTTTCTTTTGCAGATCGGGGCGACGGTAGCCGCTCTGTTTTTGCCTGACTTGAATGCTCGAATCATTAATGAGGGCGTCGCGGTTGGCGATACGGCAACGATCTGGCGCCTGGGCGGGTTGATGATCGCATTCACTGTGGTTCAGATCGTGTGCTCAACGCTGGCGATCATCTTGTCTGCCGTTGTGTCGATGAGGTTGGGACGCTGGCTGAGACGGAAACAGTTTGTGAATGCGCAAACGTTCTCCACGGATCAGCTAACCCACTTTGGGCCGCCGTCTTTGATTACGCGCACAACCAACGATGTGCAGCAGGTGCAGATGGTTACGTTCATGACACTAACCATGGCCGTGATGGCGCCACTGATGGGTGTGGGCGCGATTGTGATGGCGTTGCGCCAAAGCGTCCAAGTCTCGCAAATGCTACTGGTGGTTGTGCCCTTGATTGCGGCGGTAATCGGCCTGGTGATGTGGAAGATGGTGCCGCTGTTTAAGACGCAGCAAAAGCGCATTGACCGCATGAACACGGTGCTTCGCGAGCAGCTTTCAGGTATGCGCGTGATCCGCGCATTCGTGCGGCAGGAAACCGAGCGCGCCAAGTACGAGCAGGTCAATACTGAACTGCGCGGGGTAGCCATGAAGATTGGCGCTCTATTTGCGTTTATGTTCCCCGCCACGCAGCTGGTGATTTGGACCGCGCAGGTGCTGGTCATTTGGTTTGGCGGCCACCTGATTGCGGCGGGCAGCATGGAGGTTGGATCGCTGATCGCGTTCATCAACTACCTGATGCAGATCTTCATGTCGGTAATGATGGCCGGTTTCATTTTTGTGATGGTGCCGCGCGGCTCCGTGTCCGCTGAGCGCATCAATGAAGTGCTGGTAACCGAGTCCAACTTGCACGTTCCCAGCCACCCCAAGGCTCTGGCGGGCCCCGCTGAGTTCAGCTTGAACGATGTGACCATCAGTTATCCCGGGGCCGAGGCTCCCGTCCTCAAGAACCTGTCCGTGAACTTCCCGCGTGGGTCCGTAACCGGAGTGATTGGTCCAACGGCCTCGGGTAAATCTTCGTTAGTGAACGTGATTCCACGCCTGTTTGACGTGGTTGGCGGCGAAGTTCAAATGAACGGCGAAGACGTGCGCGACTACCGCCTGTCCGAGGTACGCCGCCGCATTTCGCTAGTGCCGCAAAAGGCGTACCTATTCTCAGGCACGATCGCTTCGACGGTTTCGGGCAGCTCGGATGAGAAGCTGATTGACCGTGACCGGGTTGAGTGGGCGCTTAAGGGAGCGCAGGCTTACGACTTCGTCTGCGCCCTCGATGAGGGGATCGATTCCGAGGTAGACACGGGCGGCCAGAACTTCTCGGGCGGCCAGAGGCAGAGGCTCGCGATTGCGCGCGCACTCTACCGCGACGCGGACCTGTACATTTTTGATGACTCTCTATCCGCCCTTGACGCAGCTACTGAAAAGAGGCTTCGCGATGGCCTGCCTGAGTATGTGGGCGAGGCCGCGGTGATCGTTGTTTCACAAAAGACGTCCTCGATTGTGGATGCAGATCAGATTCTGGTGCTTGGCGAAGGCCAAGCGCAGGGCCTTGGCACGCACTCGCAGTTGCTACGCGATTGCCCGCTATATGGCGAGATCGCAAGCTCGCAGGTTGGGGAGGCAAAATGAGTTCTCGCAGCGACGCTTACAAAAACGACACCAAAGACTTCCGGGGCTCTGTAAAGCGCTTGTTTGGCGAGCTTCGCCCGGAGCGCTTACGTATCTCGTTAACCGTACTGTTGACGGCCCTTGCGGTAGCCCTCACGGTTGCGGGCCCCAAGCTGCTGGGTGATGGCACAAACATCATTTTCAACGGAGTGGCCTCCAGTTTCATCCCCGAGGGCATGACGAAGGCCGAGTACGTGACCCAGCTACGCGCCGAGGGCAATAATCAGCTGGCGCAAATGCTGGAATCCATGAATCTCGCGCCCGGCTCAAGCGTGGATTTCGAGGCTCTTGCCCGCGTCCTCCTGCTTGCTTTCACGGTGTACGCATTGGCGTCTTTGGCCTATTTCAGCGTTGGCATGATTGTTCGCAAGATCGTGCAGAATACCGGCTTCACTCTTCGCAAGAAGGTGCAAGACAAGATCGATAAGCTCCCGCTTTCCTACATGGATTCACACAGGCGCGGCGACCTCATGTCACGCGTGACTAACGACGTCGATAACGTTACGCAGTCGCTCACGCAAATGATTCAGCAGGTGCTTGAAAGCTTCCTGACCATCATTGGCATTTTGTTCATGATGTTTTGGATTTCGTGGCGTCTGGCAATCCTCGCGATTATTGCAATCCCGCTTGGCACCGTTGCGGCCGGTTTGATCGCAAAGAAAGCCCAGCCCTACTTCCGCCAGCAATGGAAGGCCACGGGGCAGCTGGGCGGCATTGTTGAAGAGGCCTACACGGGTCACGAGGTCATGCAGGCGTTCTCAATGAGTGATGAATTCCTCAGCCAATTCGATAGGGCGAACGAGAGCCTGTACGACTCAGCCGTGCGAGCGCAGTCGATTTCTTCGCTCATGCGCCCAGCCATGATGCTCACGTCCAACATTTCCTACATTCTGGTTGCGGTTGCGGGTGGCCTGCAGGTAGCAGCCGGTGCGATTTCGCTGGGCGGCGTGCAGGCGTTCATCCAGTATTCGCGCCAGATTGGACATCCGATCTCCGCTCTTGCTTCGCTAGCTACGCTGGCGCAGTCGATGGTTGCTTCCGCAGAACGCATTTTTGAGTTCCTCGACGCGCAGGAAATGGATCAGGATGCACCGAAGGAAAGCCCGGTAGATTTGCGCGACGCATCGATTACCTTTGAACACGTGCGGTTTGGTTACGACCCGGAAAAGCCGGTTATTCGTGACCTCAGCTTGAGCGTAGAGCCTGGCCACATGGTTGCTATCGTCGGCCCCACGGGTGCCGGCAAAACGACGCTCGTGAACCTCTTGATGCGGTTCTACGAGATTGATTCGGGCAAGATCGCGATTAATGGCCGCTCAATTGCAGACATTAATAAGGATGATTTGCGCGCGGGAATCGGCATGGTTTTGCAAGACACGTGGCTATTCGAAGGCACGATTGCTGAAAACATCGCTTACGGTGCTGGCCGCGACGTTTCGATGGACGAGGTAGTCGCTGCTGCGAAGAAGGCGCAGGCACACTCGTTTATTCGCCACCTGCCGCAAGGATACGACACGGTTGTGAAGGCTGAGGGTTCCAACCTTTCGCAGGGTGAACGCCAGTTGCTAACCATTGCGCGGGCCTTCATCTCTAGGCCGGACATCCTCATTTTGGATGAAGCCACTTCTTCTGTTGATACACGCACGGAAGCCGTGATTCAAGAGGCGATGGAGCGGTTGCGCAAGGGCCGCACCTCGTTTGTGATTGCCCACCGGCTCTCTACAATCCGCTCGGCGGACGTGATTTTAGTTCTTGAAGATGGTGACGTGGTTGAGCAGGGCAGTCACGAAGAACTGCTCGCCGCGCAAGGAGCTTACGCGAAGTTGCACGCGTTGCAGTTCGAAGAATAAACCTGGCGCGACCGTCTCACCGGGGCCGGCTTTCTTGGAAGAGCCGGCCCCTGTTATTCCGAACGCGCAAGCGGAGCGCTTAATGAGAATCAAGACATGAGACAGACACGCACAGAACGTATATTTTGCGTTACGGTGCCTACATGACAAGTTCACTATCTTTGGATCACATCCTTGCAAACATGGAGTTGAAGCCGCAGGGAATCTACGTTTTTGTAGCACTTGATGAGATTCCAGAAGGCGTTGAGCCCTTCGCAACCGTACGCGAATACGAGGGCCAAACAATCGTCATTTCTGAAGATCGTGCAATCGAAGCTGGACTGCCCACTGAAAAGCGCTTCACCCGAATTTCGCTCGACGTGCCTTCTTCGCTGGAAACCATTGGCATTACGGCAACGATCGCGCAGATTCTTGCGTCTCGATCAATCACCTGTAACTCGCTCGCCGGTTTCCACCGCGACCACCTGTTTGTTCAAGTGGATAAGGCAGACGAGGCTCTTGAGATTCTCCATGACCTCAAAGAGCAAGCAAAGGGCTGGCTCCCCCAGTAAGCCAACAAACTCCAGCGGTACGGGCCGTGCAGTGTAGCAAGTCCAACACCGCGTTTCACACCGCATTTTCTAGATTCATACCGGTGCCCGCGCATAGCGTGGGCACATTCTTTTTCTGCTCATTTGGCCGCTTTGTTCTTCAATCGGCCCCTCATACCCACCCGGGCGGACTCAATCCATTACGCTTGGAGTATGTCCAAAGAGCAATCTGATGTAAAAGCAATCGAGCGTCTAGCCGATGGAACTGTTAAACAAACCAATATGCTCACCGGAACGGAAGTGTGGACCGTTCCCGGACGCGGACATCGTCCTCTAACCGTCCCCGCAACCACGCAGGCTCCAATCGATTTAGAGCGCCACGGAGAATACTGCGCATTTTGCGAGCACCGCTACCTTGAAACCCCTCCTGAAAAGGCGCGCGTAGTAAAGCACGAGGACGGAACTTGGCAAAAGCTTGAAAACCTGCGCGCTGAAGACCTGCGTGAAACCGTGGCGGAGTTCCGCCGGGTTCCCAACCTGTTTGAGATCGTTTCCTACAAGTACTGGCACCTAAACCACGGGCACGTCCCCTCCGAAGCGCAGCACCGCAGGATGGCAGACTATCTGGCCAGCCCTGCGGGTTACGACCACGTTATGCGGGTAGTCAAAGCCCGCCTCATGGCATCGGGGCAAACCGCGGACGAGGTTGCCAGCCTGGACGATTCGCAACTGCTACCCGAAGCCTCCGGGTTTTTTAGCGGCGGTCACGACCTCATCGTCGCAAGACGCCACTACACGCCGGGCGCCACTATGGACACGCAACTGGCGTCTTCGGGCACGCTAACGCCCGAGGAGCACTACCAGTACATGAAGCTAACTACCGAGGCGATGGAGGACCTGTACCAACTGAACGAGCACGTGGCATACGTGGCGTGCTTCCAGAACTGGCTCAAGCCCGCGGGAGCCTCCTTCGACCACCTGCACAAACAGTTAGTTGCAATCGATGAGCATTCGGTGCAAACCGAAGCTGAGCTCGGCCGGCTCCGCCGCGACCCCGACATTTACAAGAAGATCTTGCACACCGCCATCACGCGCGGCCTGCTGCTGGCTCAAAATGAGCATGCCATCGCCCTCGCCGGTATCGGACACCGCTACCCGTCCATCGCGATCTGGCCGCTCGGCAAAGCGCACAACCCCTGGGAAGCAAGCCCCGAGAAGTTGCGCGGCGTTTCCGACCTCGTACACGCAATGCACGCCGCCACCGGAGCCGAAGTTCCTTGCAACGAGGAGTGGTACCACCGCCCCGTTGACGTGCCTTCCCCTATGCGTTGGCGTCTGCTACTGAAGTGGCGCATATCGACTCTGGCCGGATTTGAGGGCGGCACGCGAATCTACCTGAACACGATAGACCCATGGGGTGTGCGCGACCGCGTGCTGCCCAAACTGGTTGAACTGCGTGAAGCGGGCAAGATCGCGCCTATGAAGATCGGTGACGAGTGCAAGGTAGACGTCACCGCACTAGACGCGTGACGATGTCGCGGCTCCTTGGACCCGCACGACTAGGTGTGGGTTGGGCCTGAGGTAACCTGCGCGCATTTTTCCGCATCTAGTTTGACGCGCATGCTGGGCTCGCTCACGCGGGTGTGGATTGGCAGATTAACCCGGGCGATCTTGCCCGAATCCAGCCGTACAGTAACCTGTTTGGCGCCGCGAACCGCGTGGCTTTCCACCACCTGCACCGCGGCGCCCTCGCCGGCTGTATCAGTCACGCTCCACGCCCCCGGGCCGCACGCAAGCTCCGAGCCGGGAGCCACGTCCACACCGAAAGCCGCGGCCTCCTCGGCCCCCAAAATCGGGCTGTAACCCAAGAAGCTAGCCACCGACCTTGTGCGCGGCTGCGCCCACACCTGCGCCGGTGTACCCATGCGAGAAATCACGCCGTCCTCCATGATCGCAACCTGGTCCGCCACGGTGAACGCCTCATCCTGATCGTGCGTCACATACACGGCCGTTGTGCCGGTTTCCTTCACAATGCGGCGGACCTCCACCGAAAGCTGTTCACGCAGCGCGCGATCCAACGCAGATAAGGGCTCATCAAGAAGTAGCAAACGAGGCCGCGGCGCCAAGGCCCGAGCCAACGCCACCCGCTGCTGTTGACCACCAGAGAGCGTAGTAACCAGACGGCTCGCCGTACCCGGCAGACCAACCGTTTCAAGGAGCTGCGTTGCCCGCCCCTCCCACTGTCCACGCGGAATGCGGCCGCGCAATCCAAACGCCACGTTCTGCCCCACGTTCTGGTGCGGGAACAGTTGCCCATCTTGAAACATGAGGCCAAAACCGCGCCTGTGCACGGGTAGCCTCGATACATCCTCGCCGTCAAACACTATCTGACCCGAGGAAGCCTCCAGCCCTGCAATGGCACGCAAAAGGGAGGACTTACCAGATCCGGAAGCGCCCAGTAGCGCCAAGATCTGCCCCGTCTCTAACTGCAAAGACACGTCTTTCACCGCGTGCACACCGCCGTAGAACACGTCGATGTTTTCCAGGCTTAAACCCATTGTTCCTCTTCCCTACATGCCTTCTACAAGCTTCACACTGGTGCCGATTCGAGACGAGCGGTCTGCTGCAGCCTCCACGATTGCCATTACCGACCCGGCTAGCACAGCCAGCAAAACCGAGGCCGCGAGCGCCATGCCCTGCTCGGTTGCGCCCGGCTGTGAGATCAACCGGTAGATAGCCACTGGAAGCGTGGGATTAGCGGGGCGAGCCAAGAAACTGGTGGCACCAAACTCGCCCAGCGACATTGAGAACGCGAACGCCGCCGCGATTGAAAGTGATCGAACAGCGTACGGTCCCTCAACTGCGAACAGGGTCCGCAGCGGGCCGGCCCCAAGCACACCCGCCACCTCCTTTTGCCGTGGATCGATAGAGGCGAGGACGGGGCTTACCACTCTCACAACCAGCGGAATAGCCACCATTGCCTGCGCCATCGGGATCAGCCAGAACGAGCCGCGCAGATCCAGCGGCGGTCGGTTCAATGTGATTAAGAAGCCGAATCCGACGGTCACTGCGGACACCCCAAGTGGAAGCATGAACAGGCCGTCCAAGAACTTCAATGCTCCCTTACCCGCGCGAGTTCTTGGCCTGCGCGTAATCACAATCGCTACCAGGCCGCCAATCACTACAGCAGTCACCATGGCGATCAGCGCGATTTCAACAGAGCGCACCGTTGAAGAAACCACCGAGGTTTGCAAGAACTTTGTTGCATCTGCATTGAATAGGTCTTGATAGTTAGCGAGCGTTATCTGGCCAGAGCGATGCAAGGACCTCCACACCAGCATGCCCATAGGAGCTACCAGTAGCACTAGCACGGGCACCAAAGTTGCAACCAGAGCGGGAATATCCGCTCGTTTAAGAGGCTGGGGAGCTAGGTCCGTGCGCATCTTCTGCGTAGCTGCTCCAGCGCTGCGCGCAAGCGACCCCATCCATAGGGCAAGCGCAATCACGATCAGCTGCACGATTGACAGCACTGAGGCGGAGCGCAAATCGAGCAGCGAGCTGGTAAGGAAGTAAATCTCCGTCTCAACCGTTTGCGTTCGCGTACCACCCAGAATGAGGACGAGACCAAACGAAGTTGCACAAAACAAGAAGATAACCGCTGCAGCGGACGCGAATGCGGGCATAAGCCGAGGTAGCGTCACGGTGAAGAACACTCGTAGCGGGCCTGCCCCAAGAGCAGCTGCGGCCTCCTCCATCTTCGGATCTAGACGCACCCACATGTTTCCGATTGTGCGCACCGCCAGCGAGTAGTTAAAAAACACCATGCCGATAATGATCGCCGTGTGGGTGCCGTCCAACCCCCACGAGCCGAGCGGACCTGACTCAATAAACAGCGAGCGAAACGCCACGCCCACAACCACTGATGGCAATACAAACGGGACAGCCACAATCCCGCGAATCGCACCTCGCAAAGGGAAAACTCGGCGGTACAGGATCCACGCGGAAGGCAGGCTGATGGCCACTGACAAAACGGTTGCCGCCGTGGCCATCCACACGGTTTGCCACACCACTCGCCACGTGCGGGGCCTGCCCAAAACCTGCATAAATCCACTCAGATCCAGCGATCCTGCCGAATCCAAGAAGCCTCGCCCCACCAGGTTTGCCGTGGGAGCGAGGAAAAATATAGCTAAAAAGATGACGGGCACTCCCACCGCCACCACCGTCAGTGCCAGTGGTAGAGCGCGGTCTGGGAGTGCCCGCCTCAAATCAGCCATGATCAGCCGGAATCCCGGGTTACTGGCCCATCAGGTCAGACCACTCGCGCAGCCACTCCTGCTGGTTCTCCGCGATCGTCTTAGCATCTACCTGGTGCGGCTTATCGGCCATCTTGCCGAACTTTGCCAGCGCCTCCGGGGCCTTTGCCTCCGGGTTGATCGGGTGCATGTAGTTGGACTCAGACGCAACCTCTTGCTGGGGAACCTGCAGCATGAAATCGATAAATGCCTTCGCCCCCTCAACGTTCTTCGCACCGCTTAGAACGCCCATGTACTCCACCTGGTGGAAGCACGTGTCAAGCAGTGCACCGGTGGTGGACTCGGTTAGATCATCATTGGCCGTGTATGCCGGGGACGACGAGTACGACGTCATCAGCGGACGCGGGCCAGCGCCCTCACCTGCCGAATAGTCAACGCCAAAGGCGTCCGACCATCCCTTGGTTACCTTCACACCGTTGTCACGCAACTTGGTCCAGTAGTCCTTCCAACCGTCACCAAAAGCGCCAACCGTTGCCACAAATAATGCCATACCCGGCGAGGACGAAGCGGGGTTCATCGTCACAAACATGTCCTTGTACTTCGGGTCCGCGAGGTCCTCAAAAGTCGCCGGCTCCTCCAGCCCCTTTTCCTTAAACCACGCGTGGTCAATGTTCACGCACACATCGCCCTGATCAAACGGCACCAAGCCAGGGGCACCCTCGATCTGCTGCTTGGCAGCCCACTCGGGAACCTCGCCCGCATCATCGGCAAACACGCCCTCGGCAACCGCGCGATAAGCCGAAATGTTGTCCACTCCAAATGCGACGTCGCCAAGCGGCTCATCCTTGGTCAAAACCAGCTGGTTCACCATTTCGCCGCCCGAACCAACCTGAGAAACCTCTAGGTCGTAGCCCGTTTCTTCCTTGAACTTCGCAATCATCTCTTCGGGCAGATCCATCGAGTCATACGAAACAACCGTGACCTTGCCCGCACCGGCCTCCATGGCCTGCGAAGATTCTTCTGGCGATCCGCCCGTGGATGACGAGCATCCAGCCAAAACCAATGCCGTAGCAACTGCCACGCCAGCCCAAACACGCCTCATTAACTTCTCCTCACAAAATATGTACGGTTCAGTTGCGTGCAGGAGATTCGCACCCATAGTGCGTTTAGAGAACTCGACTTCCTACGCCGGTACTAACCGTCAGGTTCGAGGGTCTGCGCAACGCGCACTCTCAGCGGAATACCGCTCCCCTGTCGCACCTAAAAGCCTACCGTGCACACCGTGTGCAATCTAATTCTGACCCACCCAATGAACTCAAAATCTGGCGAGGCAGGCAAAAACTAGGCATGATGGATGTAGAAGTCATAGCTTTCAAGATTGGGGTAACAATCCGTGGACATTCCATACAAGCTTGCAACCGCTGGCGCGCTCGCACTATCCGGACTCGTAGCAAACAAAGTAGTTGACCAGGGGTGGAAGCTCGTCACCGGGCACCCCTCCCCGCAGGGCGAGGATGAAGACCAGGCTAAGTTTGCGGAACTCATCGCGTTTGCCGTCATCTCCGGCGTACTCGTTACAGTTACGCGCCGCTACGCACTAAAGAGCACCAAGAAGTTCTTTGCCCCGCGCATCGAAGCCGCACCCGACGCCTCCTAAAGCCCCAAGTTGGCCTTACCAAAGCACCAAAAAAGCCCGCAATTGCGGGCTTTTTACTTTCCGGTATCCGGTTTTACAGCGGCGTTATCGCCTGCTCAACAAGCTTCGAGACTTGCTTCACGGCCTCTTCATCTTCCGAAGAGATCACAACCTCGTCACCGTATTGAGCTCCCAAAGTCATGATCATCAGCCCGGATGTGGCCTCGACTGTTTCATCACCGAGGGTCACAAAAACCGCGGCCTCAAACTCTTGAGCCTTGCGCGCGATCAGAGCCGCTGGGCGGGCATGTAGTCCCACTTCGGAACCTACCCGTGCTGTCTGCGTGTACATTTCGCCTCCTCGCGAGCTCGCCTTCTATACATTCTCATAAAAACGGCGCTTTCTACCCACTCAACTCAGTGCGATTGCTTACAAATGAGCGCGAACATGAACGATCAGCGCCGCATAAGCCTCACTCGAGTATTGTTAAAATGTTGCGGATAATTAACAAAGGTGATCCTCGTGGAACAATCAATTGTTTATGGAACGCCCGTTGTAGACGGCATCGCATACGCCCCCGTGGTGTGGACGCGCAGGCCCAGTATTCCTGCCCTCAGCGCGCCGGACCTGCCCGAATACGAGCGTCCGGCGGCAATGGCGCAGTTTGAGGAAGCCGCCGATGCGGTAGTTGCCAACCTTCGCACGCGCGCCTCGAAAGCTACCGGCCACGCCTGCGCTCTGCTTGAGGTAAGTGCGTCCATGGCCAGTGACCCGGCCTGGCGCAAAGGCATCAAGAAACGCATTGCCCGCGGTATCCCACCTGTTCAAGCCACAACGGAAGCAACCGAAGAGTTCGTCGCCCTGTTCGAACGCCAGGGCGGCATCATGGCGCAACGCACCACGGATTTGCGCGATGTGCGCGACCGTGTGATCGCACACCTTGAAGGCAGGCCCGAACCGGGGGTTCCCAAGCCGGATCACCCAGTTGTCCTCTTTGCCGATGACCTCAGTCCGGCTGACACGGCCGGACTCAACCCGGACATGTTCCTCGCCCTCGTCACCGAATTGGGCGGCCCCACCTCGCACACGTCAATCATCGCCCGCCAACTAGGGATTCCCTGCATCGTTGCAGCCCGACACATTTCCAGTATTTCCGAAGGCGAATACGTGCTGGTAGACGGCCGGGCTGGCACCATCCAAGTTGGGGTGACGGCCGAGGAAGCCAAGGGGCAGCTGGAGGAAGACCAGAAGCGACGCAAACTAATTGAGCAGTGGGAAGGCCCGGGGCGTCTTGCGGACGGCACGCGCATCGAGTTACTTGCCAACGTGCGCGACGGGGAGAGCGCTCAGGAGGCCGCCAGTTTGGGAGCCGAAGGAATTGGCTTACTCCGCACCGAACTGTGTTTCCTCGACTCGCAGTCCGAGCCATCCGTTGAAGCGCAGCGCGAGGTTTACGAGCCCGCTTTTGGGACGTTCCCAACCAGCAAGGTTGTGGTCCGCACGCTTGACGCCGGCTCGGACAAACCCGTCCCTTACGCAACTTTGCACGAAGAGGCCAACCCGGCCCTTGGCGTGCGCGGCCTGCGCACATCCGGACACTACCCGGATCTGCTTCCGCACCAGCTTGACGCCATCGCCGCCGCGGCGAAGAGTCACGGGCATGACAAAACGTGGGTTATGGCTCCCATGGTGTCCACCCTGCCCGAAGCAAAATGGTTTGCCAGCCTGGTGCGCGAACGCGGTATGATTCCCGGCATCATGATGGAAGTTCCATCCACCGCAATCCTGGCGGAGCAGTTCATGGAGTTAGTCGATTTCGTCTCCATTGGCACCAATGACCTCACGCAGTACACGATGGCGGCAGACAGGCTTTCACCCGACCTGGCCGAATACTCAGACCCGTGGCAGCCGGCTGCTCTTGCCCTCATCAATCAAATTGCACAAGCAGGGAAAAAGACGGGCACGCCCGTGAGTGTTTGCGGCGAGGCCGCAGCCGACCCGCTGCTTGCCGTTGTCCTGACCGGCATGGGGATCACCTCGCTCTCAATGTCGCCATCAGCAATACAAGCCGTTGGCGCGCAACTCTCCCAGTTCACCCTGGAGCAATGCCAAGAAGCCGCCGAGGCGGTTCTGGGCGCATGGGATCAGGGCGATGCTCGCTACCGCGTGCGCGAGGCGTTAGGAATCAACGGCTAGCTTGCTTTGCGCGTAGTAAAGCCGTATCCGCACCAGGAGAGCGGCCCACGATGCGCCCCCTTGGTCTGCGCGCGGAGCTAGGACGGGGTGGTGACCTTAAAAACCAATCAGTGGGAAATGCGCCGACAGGTCCGCGCGCTGTCCCGAAGCCGCGATGTCCCCATTTTGGAGGGCCTCGCTCCACACCACTTTTCCAGTCACAAGTTCAAGCCAAGTGCTGGCATTCATCTCCACTACCGCTGGCGGAGTTCCTCGCCGGTGCGTAGTTCCTCCCAGGATTTGCACCGCCCCGAACGGCGGTACGCGCACCTCCACGGCGTGACCCGGAAGTAGCGTCTCTAGTTTGCCCAGACTCCAGCGGACCGCAAGAGCCACAACCGGACGCGCAGCGTCGCCCTCCTGCCACTGCGTCACGGCCTCCAGCCCCTTCGCATCATCTATTTGGCGCATGCTTCCTCCAAAGTAAAAAGCGCGGCCAAAAGGCCACGCTTTTTAGCTTATCGAACCCGTCGAGCTACTTAGATTACGCCGTGCTGAAGCATTGCGTCCGCTACACGCTCAAAACCGGTAATGTTCGCGCCCAGCACGTAGTCACCAGGCTGGCCATACTCTTCCGCGGTTGCAAGGCAGTCGTCATGGATCTTCTCCATGATCTTCGTAAGTTCATGCTCGGCTCGGTCAAAAGACCACTGCGCACGCGAAGCGTTCTGCTGCATTTCGAGGGCCGAAGTTGCTACGCCACCAGCGTTAGCGGCCTTGCCTGGAGCAAACAGAATGCGCGACTCCTGGAACAGCTCAATGGCCTCCGGGGTACACGGCATGTTCGCGCCTTCAGCAACAACCTTGCAGCCATTCTTGAGGAGAGTGCGTGCGTCCTCCTCCTTCAACTCGTTCTGGGTTGCACACGGTAGCGCGATGTCGCAGGCAACGTCCCACACGTAGCCTTCCTTATGGAACTCCGCGCCCTTCTTACGGCTCGCATAATCGGACACGCGGCCACGCTCAACTTCCTTCACCTGACGCAGCAGCTCTACATCAATGCCCTCAGAGTCGTAAACCCAACCGGACGAGTCTGAGATGGTGACGGGGATTGCGCCAAGCTGCTCCGCCTTCTCTACCGCGTAGGTAGCCACGTTACCGGAGCCGGACACAACCACGCGCTGGCCCGCCAGCCCCTCGCCCTTGGTTTGCAACATCGACTGCGCAAACAGGACTGCGCCGTAACCGGTTGCTTCTGTACGCACCAGCGAACCGCCCCAACCCAGGGCCTTACCCGTAAGCACGCCGGCTTCAAAACGGTTAGTCAGGCGCTTGTATTGACCAAACAGATAACCGATCTCTCGCGCACCTACACCAATATCACCGGCCGGCACGTCGGTTTGCGCACCAATATGACGGTACAGCTCCGTCATGAATGACTGGCAAAAACGCATGACCTCATTATCGGACTTGCCGTGCGGGTCGAAGTCAGAGCCGCCCTTGCCTCCACCGATTCCCTGACCGGTTAGGGCGTTCTTGAAGATCTGTTCAAAACCGAGGAACTTAATGATGTTTCGGTTCACTGAATGATGGAAGCGTAGGCCGCCCTTGTAGGGGCCGAGCGCAGAGTTGAACTCAACGCGGTAGCCACGGTTCACCTGGACTTTGCCTTCGTCATCAATCCACGGGACGCGGAAAATAATCTGGCGCTCCGGCTCAACCAGGCGCTCAAGGAGGGCGTAATCCTGGTAGCGGCTGTGCTTCTTAATAGCGGGGGCGAGGGTTTCCAGCACTTCGTGTACTGCCTGGTGGAACTCGGGTTCTGCGGGATTTCGCTTTAGGACTTCCTCGTAGACCTCTTCGATTCTCTTCATTTTCGTCTCCCTCTTATCCTGCGCAGCCTTCCGCCACACACGAATGAATCTCCAAATAGGAAAAACTCAGTCATAAAACAGTAAACACCATCTAGACCTTCGCGTAGAAACTTCTATGCTTCTCTTCTCATTTTCCGGTAGTGGTATACGTTACGCCCACGCACAAATCTTCCCTTTCTGATCCGCCTCGCACGCATGGGCGCAATGTTCTGGCTCGTCGCACTTTCTCAAAGTGACCACGATCCTATGCGAAGTCATACATGATGTTTTAGGCTCGGTGCGGAGGTTGAAATGACTAGCAGTGTCGATACAAAGGTAGACATCAGGGCGTTGCGCGACGCGTTTGCCGCCTTTGCCTCGGGCGTCACCGTAGTTACGTACGAACACGAAGATCGCCCGCTTGGCCTTACGGTAAGCTCATTCACCTCTTTGTCGCTTGACCCAACGTTAGTACTGTTCAACATTCGCCGCGGATCAAAGGCTGCTCACGTTTTTAGCAGCAAACCGTTTACGGTGAACGTGCTTAGCGAAAGCCAGCTACCCACCGCAATGCAGTTTGCAGGCGGATCAGATCAGGATTTTGTTGCGGACTGGAACACGTCTGGTATCGCGCCGCGCCTAAACGATTCCCACGCCTACTTCACCGCCACGCCGTGGGCCACCTACGACGGCGGCGACCACATTATTGTGATTGGCGAGGTCACCGACTTCGACGTCGATCCGCACGCCAAGCCTCTTGTTTTTCACCAGTCACGCTTCAAAGAGATCCGCTGATCCAGGCCGCGGCTAAGTTAGCGCCTGCGCGTACCAAAAAGTGTACGGGTGATTTCCCTAGTTAGAGTGCGTCCGGCTGTTCGCATAAGGTCGTCTGCAAACCGCTCGCGCCTCGCCTGCGCCGCGCGCTCTGCACGCTCCGCTTCACGCCGCGCTTTCTCATATTCCCGCTCTCGCTCTTTCGCCTGCCGGGCAAGCTCCTTTTCTAGCTCCTTAGCCTTAGCATCCAGCGCCTTCTTCTCTTCCATCCTTCGCTGTTCTTCTTCGCGGGCACGCGCTTCGGCTTCCAGGCGTTGTTCAAGAAGTTCAAAAGCGGATTCGGGGTCCACCGCATCCTTGTATTTCGCCAGATTTGGCGAGGAATCCACATGTTGCTGCACCACCGTCGCATCCGCCTCACCCATGTTCGCAGCCGGTGCGTACAAGCGCGTTGGAGCAACCGGAGTTGGTCGGCCCTTGCGGTCCAGCACGGTTACCACGGCCTCGCCTGTGCCCAGCGAAGTGAGAATCTTACCCAGATCAAACGGGGAGGTAGGGAATGTAGAAACCGCCTCTTTCAGCTTCTTCGCATCCGTAGGAGTGAATGCGCGCAATGCGTGCTGCACGCGGGCCCCCAGGTGAGCTAAGACATCCTCTGGAACGTCCTTAGGTGTTTGAGTAACGAAGAAGATGCCCACGCCCTTTGAGCGAACCAATCGAACGGTTTTCTGGGCCTCTGCTAAGAATGCCTTTGAAGCGCCGTTAAACAGCAGGTGGGCCTCATCGAAGAAGAACACGAGCTTCGGTTTTTCCTGGTCCCCCACCTCCGGCAAGGTCTGGAACAGGGAGGCCAATAGCCACATCACAAATGTAGAGAACAATGCCGGCCGGTCGTGCACATTAGGTAGCTCCAACACAGAGATAACGCCTGCTCCGCCCCTGGTTTCCAACAGATCCGAGGTATCAAAAGCCGGCTCCCCAAAGAACACGTCACCTCCCTGAGCCTCCAGCGCAGCAACCTTGCGCAGGATTACCCCAGCGGTCGCAGCAGAAATACCACCAATCTCCTTGAGCTCGTCCTTGCCCTCCCCCGTCAAGTAACCCACAACGGAACGCAGGTCTTTCACATCAATGAGGGCCAAATGTTGCATGTCCGCCCAGTGGAAGATCAGCTGTAACGTGGACTCTTGCGTCTCATTCAAATCCAACACGCGCGCCAACAGTAGCGGCCCAAAGTCCGACAAAGATGTGCGGATTGGTATCCCAACCCCACCCTCACCAAGCTTGTAAAGCTCTACGGGGAATGACTTTGCCTGCCACTCTTGGCCAAGGCCACCCGTGCGCTCAAGGAGTTTTTCCGAGGAGGTCCCCGGTTCAAGCAGGCCCGTAAGGTCGCCCTTGATGTCCATTACGAACGAGGGCACGCCCGCATCGGAAAGCCCCTCTGCCATCAGCTGCAGCGTTCGGGTTTTACCCGTACCCGTAGCTCCAGCAACGAGGCCGTGCCGATTCATCATCGCCAGCGGCAACCCCACTTTAGCGGCCGGCACCGGCTCGCCATCATCTAGCGCAACACCGAGCGGTAGGGTTTCACCCTCAAACCGGTATCCACTGACAATCTGGCCGATAGCGGAATCATCCGAAGTGGCGGCTGTCATCGCGGCTTCAAGCGCAGCTTGGGCGGCAGCGGCCTGCTCTGCTGCTGCCTCAGCAGCCTTCTTCAACGCTTCCAGATCTGGCATGTCACTCATGCGTTCATAGTAGCGCCCAGCACGGACAGAAAGCTCGTTACCCGCGTAACTCGTGCGCTACACGCGAAAACACTTATAGATAGCGAAAATTTTGCACTCGGCGCCGCAGTCGTAAATACTTGAACTTAGGTTCGGGCCGCCGCGAAGAAAAGTTGTCAGCTTAGTTCTGCGGAACCGGTCGACCTAAGGGGGCCTGCGGCAAAAGCCACAGACCCCCTCTCTTGTAGGTTCAACGAGTTAGGCGAACAGGCCCGGAATCACCGCGCCCATCTGCTCGGCAAGTTCACGCACCCGGAACACGATCGGACCGGATTGGCCCACGCCGTCCGGAATGTCCTCACCTGAAACCTCAGCGAGCACCTGCGCATCAAAACCGCCCGCATCGCCCAACTGGTCAAAGCCAGCGATGGTGAGGAGCGTACCGCCCGACAGGCCTATGCGCGTGCAGCTGACGCCCTCGGCTTCAGCCGCGGCGGTGAGGGCCGGAACTGCCCCCTCGGGAAGCGCAACAACCATGCGGCCCGTCGACTCGGAGAACAGCGCTACAAAGTCGCTGATCTTCTGCGACTTTACGTAGGCCGACAGGTCGATGCTGGCGCCAATTCCGCGGCGCGTTGCCATTTCGATCAATGCTTGCGCTAGACCGCCTTCAGCCACGTCATGCGCGGCGTGAATCAGAGGCTGACCATCCGGACCGTCAGTGTTTACGAGGGCGTGGATTACACGCCCAAGCGCCATCTCTGCGTCCAGATCCACCTTCGGAGGCAAACCGCCAAAGTGACCGTGCACGTCTCGCGCCCACGCCGAAGCGTCCAGCTCTTCCGCAGTATCGCCCAGCAGGTAGATTGCCATGCCTTGCTCGAACCAACCGGACGGGCGAGCGCGCTTAACATCGTCGATTACACCCAGCATGACAACCATTGGCGTGGGGTTGATAGACGAGTCCGGATGGCTCATCTGCGTGCCCGAAGAGTTGTACAAAGACACGTTACCGCCGGTTACCGGAATGCTCATCTGCTTGCATCCATCGGCCAAACCGGTCATAGCCTGCACGAGCTGCCACATCGCATCCGGATCCTCCGGGTTACCGAAGTTAAGGCCATCCGAGATTGCAATCGGGTTGGCTCCCACAGCCGTCACGTTGCGGTAAGCGGCTGCCAATGCGAGCTTTGCCCCCTCGTACGGGTCAAGCTTCGTGAACCAACCATTAGAATCGATCGCCATTGCGATACCGCGATCTGTGCTTGCATCCACCCGCACAACACCCGCATCATCGGGAGCCGCCATCGCGGTGTTGCCCAGCGTGTAGTGGTCAAACTGGTCCGTCTTCCACTTCTTCGAAGCGCCGTTAGCGGAAGTGATGATCGTCTTGATTTGCTCGGCGATTTCCTCACCCGAAGTCGGGCGAGCAAGATTTTCAGAAGTGTCCGCCTGTAGCGCATCCTGCCACTTGGGCCTCGCGTATGGACGGTCATAAACCGGGCTGTCGTGGGCAACCGTCTTGGGATCCACATCAACAATGCGGTGTCCGAAGTGGTCAATAATCAGGCGTCCCGTATCGGTGACCTCGCCAATTACCGAGCCTTCCACTCCCCACTTGGTTGCGATTCGCCAAAACTCATTCATGTTTTCCGGGGCAACGGTTGCCATCATGCGTTCTTGCGATTCAGACATGAGGATTTCACCGGCCGTCAGCGTGGGGTCACGTAGCAGCACGTTCTCAAGATGAATGTGCATGCCCGTGCCGCCATTTGAAGACAGTTCCGAGGTTGCACAGGAAACTCCCGCCGCACCAAGGTCCTGGATAGCTTCAATCACGCCCTCTTCGAACAGCTCCATCAAGCATTCGATGATCTGCTTTTCCATGTACGGATCGCCAACTTGCACCGTGGGGCGTGCGATCGACTCATCATCCTCGAATGATTCGGAGGCGAGGATCGACGCGCCGCCAATGCCATCTCCACCCGTGCGGGCGCCAAAGAGGACCACTATGTTGCCCGGCGTCTTCGCATCGGCAAGGCGCACGTGTTCGTGACGCACAGCTCCTGCACAAACCGCATTTACAAGCGGGTTGCCCTGGTAGGAGGAGTCAAACGTGGTCTCCCCACCAATGGCAGGAACACCCAGAACGTTGCCGTAGCCAGCTAGACCGTCAACCGCGCCACGGACCACGCGAGCAGTGTCGGGGTGGCTAGGATTACCAACGTTCAGGCCGTCCATAACCGCGATCGGGCGAGCACCCATCGAAATAATGTCTCGAACACAGCCGCCAATGCCCGTTGCCGCACCTTCGTACGGCTCAACGTAAGACGGGTGGTTGTGCGACTCAACCTTGAACGTGACAGCCCAACCGTCGCCAACATCCACAACACCGGCGTTCTGGCCAATACCGACCAGGAGGTTCTTACCCATCTCCTCGGTGGTCTTAGAACCGAACTGTTCTTTCAAATGCTTTTTTGAGGACTTGTAGGAGCAATGTTCGGACCACATAACCGAATACATGGAAAGCTCCGCAATCGTGGGGCGGCGTCCGAGTAGCTCAACGATCTTCTTGTACTCATCTTCTTTAAGACCAAGCGAGTGCCACGGCATTTCCTCGTTGGGAGTCGCTTTCGCGTTCTCAACCGTGTCGGGCACCCCACTTGGGCGGGGGTTTTCAAAAATGACGTTAGAGATGGTCTGCGCGCCCATATTCTCTTCCTTGTTCACCATTGCCATTCCGTCTTGCCTATTACACATGTGTACAAACAAAACACGCCTAGTGATATCAGCCACTGTTTAACGTGATTGTTGTTATTTCCCGGCGAATTTTCTGCGAGGTCAAATGCGTTCGCCGCATTGATCCACAGGTTATCCACCAAGTTGTCCACAGCTGTGTATTGAATTTTCAAGGTTTCCACGAACCTGTGGATAACCCGGGTTTGGAGCTGTTAAGAAAACGAGTTTTTCACAGCCTTATAGAAGCGAAATCTTCCCGACTTGAATCCCTCGCGTGTAACTCTTTGAGATTGGGCTACTTAGCGATAACCGAGGTAAAAATCCGCAATCCGTCCGTGCCAGTTGCCGGCCCGGATGCAGTTTCTGGGCCAAAACCGGCCTCAACCGCGTTCTCGGGGC
Source organism: Actinomyces sp. HMSC065F11 (assembly GCF_001813085.1). Lineage (NCBI taxonomy): Bacteria > Bacillati > Actinomycetota > Actinomycetes > Actinomycetales > Actinomycetaceae > Actinomyces > Actinomyces sp. HMSC065F11. Next base: position 52,334 of record NZ_KV811462.1, on the reverse strand, counting down.
TTGCGATTACACCAACCACGTTCCCAGCCTCGTTCCGAATACCCGCAATATCAGCGGCAGAACCAGTGGGGTTTTGGGCAAAACGGAGCACAACCAAGTTCTTCTCTTCCAGCTCCTCGAGAGCCTCGTCAGAAGCAACGTAAAGAGCCGTAACCGTGCGTAGCGGAAGCGTGATTTCCTCGCCCTGTTCATACTTGGATGTCCAAGCAGAATCTGCGTTTACCTTGAACGACTCATCGCGGCAGATGTACCGGCCGTCCTCATTCCTTACAAAACCGCCCGGCAAAATGCCCGCCTCGCAAAGAATTTGGAACCCATTTCCAATACCGAGGACGGGTAGGCCCTGCTCGGCAGCCGCCGCAATGGCGGTCATGATGGGTGATAGCGCGGCGAGGCCACCGGGGCGAACGTAGTTGCCATAAGTAGCGCCGCCCGGCAAAATCACGGCGTCCACGCCGTGCAGGTCGCTATCGGCATGCCAAAGAGCTACCGGCTGCCCGCCCGCAAGTTCAACGGCACGAGTTGTAGCCGCCGAGTCGAGCGTGCCCGGGAAAGTTACAACACCAACCTTCACCGCTCGTCCTCCAACGCCTCAACGCTCACGACGTCCTCAATATTCGGATTAGACAAAACAGAAGTTGCAACTTCACGCGCAACTTCCAGATCAGCTTCGGTAACAGGGCCTTCAGTTTCAAGGTAGAACGTCTTCCCCTGACGGACAGATTTAAAGGCCGTGACATCGACGCGCGCAAGCGCGGCAATCACGGCCTTACCCTGACGATCCAGAATCTCGAACTTTGGCAGAATTTCGACTTTGATGCGTCCCATCACTTCTTCCTTCCCGACGTAAGTCGAAGCGGTTGACTTACAAATTAATGCTACAAGCGCCGCCCTTGGAAAACAGGGGGCGAGCGGTATTTGGACGCTATTTTGAAGCGGCCAGGTTTTACGGCAAAATCTTGTAATTAGAATAAAAAGTGGCTCCGCTGCCTACCGGGCTTGCGGAGCCACTTATTTACTCTCTTATGCGCGCTCTACGCGCTGAACTTCGTGCCGGTCAGCAACTCAAATGCTTCAATGTAACGCTCGCGCGTACGCTCCACGACTTCGCTTGGTAAAGCTGGCGGCTGCGCGCCGCTCGCGCGGTCCCACCCCGAAGCGTCGGAAGTCAGCCAATCACGCACGTACTGTTTATCAAACGATGGAGTCACCCGGCCCTCCACCCACTGGTCTGCCGGCCAAAATCGAGAAGAATCCGGGGTGAGGACCTCGTCTGCAAGCACCAGGGAACCGTCCTCTCGCGCGCCGAACTCAAACTTAGTATCAGCCAAAATAATCCCGCGCTCGGCCGCAATCTCGGCCGCACGCGAGTAGATCATCAGCGTAGCGTCGCGTAGCGCTGCCGCCACATCCTCGCCAACCATTTCCACAACCCGCTCAAACGGGACATTCTCGTCATGCTCACCAAGTTCCGCCTTAGCTGCCGGCGTGAAGATTGGCGAAGGCAGTTTGGAGGCCTCGGTAAGCCCCTCGGGAAGCGCAATCCCTGTGACTTCACCGGTTTCGCGATATTCAGCGAGGCCCGAGCCGGTCAGATATCCGCGCGCCACGCACTCCACCGGGAACATGGCGAGACGCTCACAAAGCATGCCGCGGCCAGCAACCTCTGCGGGCACGTCCATCGAAATCACGTGGTTATCAAAGCCCAACTGCTCAAACCACCATGCGGAAAGCTGCGTTAAGATCTTGCCCTTGTCCGGGATCGGTGTGGACAGCACGTAGTCATAGGCGCTAATACGGTCAGAGGCCACAACGAGAAGCTGATTCTCATCGGCCTCATTTACGTAAAGGTCGCGAACCTTGCCCGACGAAACGTGTTTGAACCCCGCGATGTTTTGCACTACTGCTCCTTGTTCTTAGAAACCATCCGAATATACGCGTCATCTGCAACAAGCGACCACAGCGCCGTTGAGGCTGGAGCCCCGTCAATTAGGCCCACGGGGATTCCACATTCGAGCACCTGGCCAGGCTTTGCGGCCTCCCAAACATGAGTTAGAGCGATCATGCTAGCTTCAACCTCGCCCGGAAGGTCATTAACCGCCCGCGTCACGTTGCCCATGTCGGATCGCGCATCTATAACCGCCCACACAGCTGCAAACTCGGTCGAAGAAATGATGCGAGCCGCGTTGCGCTGATGCGATTCAACAGACGAGTTAACCACCGAGAGGATCACTACCGCGTCCGGGTTCTCCTCCCGAATCTGCGCAAATTCTTCAGCCGAACGAGCGCGCGGTCCTGATCCGGGATTCACCGTTCGCGCACCCGCCAGAACAATCTCATACGGAGCATTCATGCGCGCACCCAGGCGGCTTGCCACGTCTAGAGCATCCTCGGGCCGACCATTTTGGCCAATCACCACCACTGCCTGGCCCGGTTTCACACTGAAACGCGGCAGTTCGCCCACCGGCAAACCCTTTGTGAACCCCAGTTCGGAAAGCCCCAGCTTGCCAAGGCTTGCGCCCAAAAGCTGCGAACGCTCCCCCTCATCCACGCTCGCTTCTCGCGAATACTGAGTACCAATCCGACCACTGATACGGCCAGGAGATTCGAATTCCGAGGCCGCATCGGCAAACGGCAAGGGAGTTTCAGGGCTGGCAAGGCGAGCCACTGCCCGGCGGTGGTCAAGCTCAGCCGAACGCAGACCACCGCGCAAGCGCCGCTCCATAGCCTCAACCTCAGAGTTTGGAAGCGCCTGGACTTCCCCAAACACCTCGGAATCCGCGCTTGCTGCCGCCGCGTAGAGTCGGCGCCGCGTTTCACGCAACAACCTATCTAAACTGCGCGAAGCGTTATCTGCATTTTCGCCCTGCTCACCAGAGCCATTCCATGTCATGTAGGCGCTCCCCTTCCCTGAACTCATTTAGCCTACCGCCTGTACGCTTTGGCGCCTAAGCTCAGCTGGGAATACGGATCCGCTCGGCGCGAGCAGCAATGTCGGTGCGATGGTGTGAACCGCGGATCGAGATCCTAGCTACGCCCTCGTACGCGCGTTCGCGAGCTTGCGCTAGCGTTTTGCCCGTGGCACTGACCATGAGCACGCGGCCACCATTCGTAACAAGGCCGTCCTCGCCCTCGCTCACGCCCGCGATGTATACGCGAGTGTTCGGATCCGATTCAGCCTCGTCTATTCCTTCCACGAGGTCACCAAGCACCGGTGTTGCCGGATAGTTTTCGGCGCTCACAACCACGCCTACCCCGGCGGCCCCACTCCATCGCAGTGATTCAAAGTCAGCCAAAGTGCCGGTAGCTGCGGCAAACAATAGTTCCGCTAGATCCGTTTCAAGTAGGGAGAGCACCACCTGCGTTTCAGGGTCACCAAAGCGCGCGTTGAACTCGATAACCCGCGTGCCGCGGCTCGTCACCACCAGGCCGCAGTACAACAAGCCCACAAACGGCGTGCCTCTGCGAGCCATCTCATCAACCACCGGCTGCGCTACTTTTGCGACAACCTCATCAGCAAAGCCTTCCGGTAGCCATGGAAGCGGGCAATAAGCGCCCATTCCTCCCGTGTTTGGCCCTTCATCATTGTCGAGAGCACGTTTGAAATCCTGCGCGGGCAAAAGTGGCACCACAGTCTTGCCGTCAGTCACACAAAATAGAGATACCTCGGGGCCGTCCATAAACTCTTCTACAAGCAGCGCTCCGCCGGGGGCTTCCAAGCAACCTCTCGCGTGTGCTAGAGCGGCATCGATATCGGGAGTAACAATAACTCCCTTGCCGGCTGCCAACCCATCGTTCTTCACCACGTACGGAGGCTCGAAGCGAGACAGCGCGGCCTGGGCCTCGCTCATTGTCTTGCACGCTACCGATGCGGCAGTGTCAACACCTGCGCTTTCCATCACGTCTTTGGCAAACGCTTTTGACCCTTCCAGCATGGCTGCCGCCTGTGACGGCCCAAAGGCAGGTACCCCCGCCGCACGCACTGCGTCTGCCACACCCGCAACGAGGGGCGCTTCTGGACCAATCACCACAAGATCAATGCCGTTGCTGGTTGCCCACTTCGTCACCTCATCCGGATCATTCGGATTTATAGACACGTTGGTACCAACGTGTTTAGTACCAGGATTTCCGGGAGCAATAAACAAGGTGTTGTTACGTGCGAGTCCAAGTGCCAGCGCGTGCTCGCGCCCTCCGGATCCAAGCAGCAAGATGTTCATGGTTTCGCCCTCATTGTTGCGGTGCAATACTCCTCCATTCTGCCAATTTTTAAAACTGAAATGGGTAGGCGCCCAAAAGACGGCCCCGATTGCACGCAAAAGTGAACGGGGGCCTGCGCAAAGCGCAGACCCCCGTTTAACTAAGTTGGATTACTTAGCAGCTTCGATACGAGCGTGGAACTTCTTGAGCTCCTCAACGACCGGTGCAGGAACCTTGTCGCCGAACTGCTCGAAGTACTTCTCCGTGTCAGCAAGCTCAGCTTCCCAAGCTACCGGATCGGTCTCGAACAGCTGTGCCCAAACGTTCTCGTCGATGTCGAGGCCCTCGAGGTTGAAGTCCTCGAACTTCGGGTAGTAGCCGGTGAGGCCCTCAATCGCCTCGACCTCGCCCGCACGACGGCGAACGATCCAGTCGAGAACGCGAGCGTTGTCACCGAAGCCCGGCCACATGAAGTTGCCGTCCTTGTCCTTACGGAACCAGTTGACCTGGTATACCTTCGGGAACTTGTCGCCAAGCTCCTTCTGCATCTCAATCCAGTGGCCCCAGTAGTCAGCCATGTTGTAGCCACAGAACGGGAGCATTGCGAACGGATCGTGACGCAGCGAGCCAACAGCACCCTCAGCCGCAGCGGTCTGCTCGGAAGCAACCGTTGCACCGATGAACACGCCGTGCTCCGGCGAGAACTGCTCGGCAACCAACGGAACGTTGGTAGCGCGGCGGCCACCGAAGAGGACTGCGTCTACCGGAACACCCTCAGGAGCTTCCCAGTCGGGGCAGATGATCGGGCACTGCGAAGCAGGCGTTGCGAAACGCGAGTTCGGGTGAGCAGCCTTTTCGCCGCTCTCCGGCGTCCAGTCATTGCCGTGCCAGTCGATCAGGTGTGCGGGAACGTCACCGTCGATGCCCTCCCACCAGACGTCGCCGTCATCGGTGAGTGCAACGTTCGTGAAGATCGTGTTCGCGCGCATGGTGTCCATAGCCATCGGGTTCGTCTTGTAAGACGTGCCCGGTGCAACACCGAAGAAGCCTGCCTCCGGGTTGATGGCGCGGAGCGTGCCATCCGGACCGGGGCGCATCCACGCGATGTCGTCGCCAACGGTCTCGACCTTGTAGCCGTCAATAGTCGGCTGAAGCATAGCGAGGTTGGTCTTACCACAAGCCGACGGGAATGCCGCGGTGATGTGGTACTGCTTGCCGGTCTCTTCGCGGGTGAGGCGCAGGATGAGCATGTGCTCAGCCATCCAGCCGTCACGGCGTGCCATGGTCGAAGCAATACGCAGGGCGTAGCACTTCTTACCGAGCAGTGCGTTACCGCCGTAGCCCGAGCCGAAGGACCAAATCTCGTTGGTCTCCGGGAAGTGGGTGATGTACTTCTCGTCGTTGCACGGCCAGGAGTCACCCTTCTCGCCGTCCTCTAGCGGAACGCCAACGGAGTGAACAGCCGGAACCCAAGGCTTGCCTTCAGCAATGAGGTCCATAGCAGCCTTGCCCATGCGAGTCATGATGCGCATGCTGACAACAACGTACGGGGAGTCCGTAAGCTCAATACCCAGCTGGGAGATCGGGCCACCGATCGGGCCCATCGAGAACGGAACTACGTAAAGAGTGCGGCCCTTCATAGCACCGGTGAATACGTGCTTCAGGGTCTCCTTCATCTCCTTCGGATCAGCCCAGTTGTTGGTCGGGCCTGCATCCTCTTCCTTTTCGGAGCAAATGAAGGTACGGGACTCAACGCGAGCCACGTCAGACGGCTTGGAGCGAGCAAGGAAAGAGTTTGGGCGCTTCTCCTCGTTCAGCTTCGTGAACATTCCGGACTCAACCATCTCGGAAGTGAGACGATCCCACTCTTCCTCGGATCCGTCACAGAAATAAACTGACTTTGGGGTGGTGAGCTCAGCGATCTCAGCAACCCACTTGATAACTTCTTCGGGAACATTAGCCGGGGCAGCCGACTTGATATCCTCAATCGTTACGGTCATACCTAAGCCTCCTGGGCGTTGTATTTCCTGGGTGCCGTATGCACCCAAAGGTATCGACTAGACCCCATTTAGGGGTCTTGGCCACTGCCTTTAATTATGGCTTATTTAACAAGATTTTGCACGTTCTGGACGAGCCAAATATGTCCGAAATAGCCATATACAAACGCATATTTGTGCAATATGGCGGTTTTTGCCGATCTGCAAATGCCGGTAAGACGATTTACGCCGGCCCAAGCGGACCGGCGTAAAAGCAAAGGCAGTTTTACCGCCTTGGTTTCACTTCGCGGCGAGGTCGTGGCGAACAATCGCCGCATCACGGCTCGGACCCACCCCGATCACCGACACGCGCACGCGAGAAAGCTCCTCAAGCCGCTCGATGTAACGCTGCGCATTGGCCGGCAGCTCTTCAAACGTGCGCGCACCACTGATGTCTTCACTCCAGCCGGGCATGTACTCGTAGATGGGCTTCGCGTGGTGGAAGTCGGACTGATTCATAGGCATCTCATCCATGCGTTTGCCATCCACCTCGTACGCAACACAGATAGGAATCTGCTCATATCCGGTGAGGACATCCAGCTTAGTCACAACCAGATCCGTCAAACCGTTCACGCGGGTTGCGTAGCGGCCCACCACGGCATCAAACCATCCGGTACGGCGAGGCCGTCCCGTGGTCACACCAAACTCACCGCCGCGTTCGCGTAGCTCGTCACCCTCGTCGCCAAAAAGCTCCGTGGGGAACGGGCCTTCGCCAACGCGCGTTGTGTAAGCCTTCGTAACGCCAACCACCGAAGTGATGCGCGTGGGGCCCACGCCAGCGCCCGTGCAGGCACCACCCGCAGTCGCGTTCGAGGATGTCACAAACGGGTAGGTGCCGTGGTCGATGTCCAGCATCGTTGCCTGACCCGCCTCAAACAGCACCGTCTTACCCTCATCCAGCGCGTCATTAACCAGCAGAGAGGCGTCTACAACCATCGGACGAACGCGATCAGCGTAAGACAGCAGCTCTGCCACCACCTCGTCAACATCAACAGGACGCTTGTTGAAAACCTTCACCAGCAGGTGATTCTTGTTCGCCAGCGCCCCCTCGACCTTCTGGCGCAGAATCGACTCGTCAAACAAATCTTGTACGCGCAGGCCGATGCGGTTCATCTTATCCGCATAGGTGGGACCAATACCGCGGCCCGTAGTGCCAATCTGCCGCTTGCCCAGGAACTTCTCAGTAGTGCGATCCATAAGGCGGTTATACGAGGGAATGATGTGCGCGTTCGAGGAAATGCGCAGGCGAGAGGTGTCTCGGCCGCGACTAGCCAGCTCATCCATCTCTTGGAACAAAACCTCAAGGTCCACCACCACGCCGTTGCCAATGATCGGCGTTACGCCCTCAGTGAGGATGCCCGCGGGAAGAAGGTGAAGTGCGTACTTCTCTCCATCAACCACCACAGTGTGACCCGCATTGTTTCCACCGTTGAACTTAACAACCAGGTCAACCCCAGAGCCTAGCTGGTCGGTTGCTTTGCCTTTGCCCTCGTCGCCCCACTGCGTTCCGACGACTATTACCGCTGGCATTTTTACCCTCCATGCGAGGTCCTGCCCCTCGCACAACTCGTTTTTTCAAGGCTTTTGCCCTGAGCAGAATGGAGCTTCTACCTCCCAGAGTCTACGTGAAGTGTGGCAAAGACGATACTTTGCTCACAGTTCGTCCCACATTTGAGGACGGAGCCTCATGTGCACCCAACCCGCCTCGCCCTCAACGCAACTCAGCACAAAAATGGTGGGGCGCTCAACCAAGTGAGCACCCCACCACAGGGAAACTTCTAACCCTTCACAGCGCCACCGGTCAGACCGGCAACAATGTACTTTTGCAAGAACAGGAACAGAAGCAAGATTGGGATAGCCGCAATCACAGCGCCGGATGCGAACCAATCCCAGTTCTTCTCATTGCCACCGACCCAAATGTTCATGCCGATCGCCAGCGTCCAGTTCTCTTGTGAGGTCAAGATCGTGCGCGCAAGCACGAAATCATTAAACGCCGAGATGAAGGACAGCAGGCCCACTACTGCAAGAATCGGAATGACCAGCGGTAGAACAATGGTCCAGTAGATCTGAGCATGGGAAGCTCCATCGATCTTCGCGGCCTCGTCTAGATCCATCGGGATGGAGTTGAAGAATCCGTACATGAGGAACGTGTTTGCGCCTAGCGCGCCGCCCCAGTAGACGCAGATCAGCGCCATCTTCGAGTTAATACCGAGCGCCGGAATGACCTCACCCAGCGTGGTTAGAAGCAGGAAGATAGCTACGAACGTCAGCAGCTGCGGAAACATCTGGATGATCAGCAGGGCTTGAAGCGAAACCTTGCGACCAGAGAAGCGGTAGCGAGAAAACGCGTATGCCGCCGCAGCGCCCATCAATACGGTTCCAATCGATGTGGCCACGCCGATGATGATCGTGTTGCCAAACCAAGTCCAGAACATCGTGTCGGACAGCTCTGTGAAGTTCTCGGTTGAAACCGATGAGAACAGCGAGTTCGCACCCGTGAGTGTTGTCTTAACGTTCGGGTTAAAAGCCGCTGAAAACACGTACAGAATGGGGAACGCCGCGTAGATCGCTGCGAGGACACCCACGACGTGACGGAAACCAATACCGCGGAACCACTTGCCAAACGGCATCCGATTCTTCGTTGCAGCCGGCTTCGCACTTGCAGTAACTGTTTGAGCACTCATCACGCCACTCCTTCCATGGCATTCGACTTCTTAAAGGAGTACATGGACACTGCGCCAACGATCAGGAAGATAACCAGCGACATGGCTGCGGCTAGACCGTAGTTTGGCAGCGCCTCGCCGGTTAGGCCGGCAATCTTGTAAACCATCGAAATCAAAATGTCCGTATGTCCAACCGGAACGGAAGCGTCCGACATTGCCGGGCCGCCGCCATTCAACATGTAAATCAGGTTGAAGTTATTGAAGTTGAACGCGAACGATGAAATAAGTAGCGGAGTGAGGGCAATCATGAGCTGCGGGAGCGTCACGTGACGCCACACTTCCATCGAGCTCGCACCGTCGATCTCTGCGGCCTCAATGAGGTCGTGAGGAATCGATTGGAGTGCGCCCGTAACAATCAGGAACATGTAGGGAAAGCCCATCCACAAGTTCACCAGAAGCACCGAAACCTTAGCCATCGTCGGATCGGTGAGCCACGGGATGGAAGCTCCAAGCAACTGGTTAAAGAAGCCGTACTTTTCGTTCATCATGCCCGCAAACAAGAACGCGGTCATAAATGAGGGGAAAGCATACGGAAGCAGCATGATGGTTCGGTAAACCTTGCGCCCGCGCATGCGATCATCGTTCATCACGATCGCGAGGAACATGCCCAGCAAGAACGTGGTAAGCACGGACATGAACGCGAAGATCACGTTCCATACCAGCACATTGAGGAATGGCTGCGCATAGCGTGCATCCGAGAACCCGTCGACGAAGTTCTTAAATCCAACGCCAACACGCCAGCCAACGCCCAGGGCGCTGCCGTCCTCTGAAATGAACGAACCCACCGTGTCATCGGCCTTGTAAACGGTGCCGTTCTCCGTGTTCACCATCGTGTCAGTCTGCTGGTCATACTGGATGGTCGAGGTGAACTCGAAGCCTGTCATACCGTTTTGGGTACCGATTGCACCCTCGTTCAAGTCTTCAGATAGTGGCACCCGAAGCTGTGTTACCTCGCTTTGTCGCGCCCCCAGTTCCGCGATGGAAAGAACCTTCCACCCATCAACCTCGGTAATGCGCCCGTTGGAGACCTTCGCGCCCACCTTTTCAAGCGGCTGCTCGGCGCTACCAACCTTCACTTCCGTCCCATCAAAAACGGCAAAACCTAATTCGTTACCCTGCTCCACAATGGCGAGCGGGTATTCGGGCGAACCCTCCACTCGCTTCGTGTTGTTTTGCAGAAGGATCGACTCGATTGCCGCTTCCTTCGTGAGTATGTGACCGTGACCGTAGTTAGTGAACGCGATGTAACCGGTGTAAACGATCGTGAACGCTTGAAAAATGATTAGGAAGACAAGGCCGGGAGCCAAGTACTTCGCGGGAATTAGACTGTCTCGCTTAGAGAAATAGATCCAGTCAACGGCAACAAGCAAGAGCAGCATTCCGATGCCAAGCACCATGGACCCGCCACTCAATGCGGTTGCGGCAATGTAAATGCCAAGCGCGTTAACAAGCGCCATGAGGATGAGCTTCACAATGGAGCCCGGCCCCCACGAGGTCGCCACAGAATCGCGCTTACGGCGTTCAGCGCGGCGCTCTTTCCTCCGACGTGTTGCGTCGGTTTCTTTCAACATTTGCGACATATCAGCATCGGTTCCTGTTATTAAAAAGGTGCGGCCGGAAGAATCAGCCGCACCTTTTTAAGTGAACTACTTGCCCAGCTCGGCCTGGATGTCAGAAATCATCTTGTTCCAGGTCTCAGCCGGATCGGAGCCGTTTAGGATCTGAGCCTCAGTCTTGCCCCAGAAGGTCCAGACGGCACCCATTTCTGGAATGTTCGGCATCGGGAAGCCACCCTCAGATGCTGCCTGGAAGCCAGCGATTAGCGGATCAGCCGCAGCCTTGTCAGCCGAAGCGGTCAGAGCCGGGAGGCGGTTACCGATTGCGAACAGTTCGTCCTGAACTTCCTGCGAACCTACGTAGTTAACGAGGAAGTCGTTAGCCAGCAGAGCATTTTCAGACTTAGCCGAGATGAAGCCACCCTGTACACCCAGGAAGGGGACACCCTTGTTCGGGCCTGCGGACGGAATCGGATCAACCGCGATGTTCATGCCCTCAAAGTCAGCGAGCATCCACGGGCCGCCGAGAATGTAAGGCGACTTGCCGTTCTTGAACGCATCAACAGCAACGTCGTAAGAAATGGAGGGGCTAATGACGCCCTCGTTGCCCTTCTCCTGCAGCCACTTAGCGAAGGCTTCACCCTCTGCGCCGCCAATGGAAAGATTCGAGGTGTAGGAACCGTCAGCGTTCTGCTCAAACACCGGGCCGGTGAAGGAAGACTGCAACGGGTACATGGTGTACGGGTCGCCCTCGTCACCAACCTGGATGACGAATGGGTACTCGGTGCCCGCAGCCTTGCCCTTCTCAATCATTTCGTCAAAAGTGGCAGGCGTTGCATCAACGAGGTCGGCATTACGAATGATTGCAAGGTTCTCAACCGCATAAGGAACGCCGTAAACCTGGCCGTCAAACGTAAACGCTGCAACGGAGCCTTCCGAGAAGTCCCCTGCCTTGTCGCCAAGCTCAACGGGAGCCACGAGGCCGTTGTTCACAAACTCGCCGATCCAATCGTTAGCGCCAAACGCAATGTCCGGGCCCTGACCGGTTGGAACCTGGGTGGAAAACTCGGTGCGCATCTGGTCGTTATCCTTAACAACCAGCTCAACGTTGTTACCAGTAGCGTTCTTGTATGCTTCCGCGGCCTTCTTAAACGCGGCCTCGCGGTTGGCATCAACCCAAACGGTTAGACCCTGGCCGGTGGACTCTGCCGCCGACCCGTCAGTTTCTACCTCTGTGGTACCTGAGCCGCCACATGCGGAAAGCCCAAGAACAGACAGAGCGCCAATTGTTGCTAGTGCAATGCCCCTTCGCATTCTTTTCTCCTTGAGATTCAACCTAAAACTGTGTTCGTCATTGTCACACAAGCGATCTAGACACTCCTGATTGTAACGTGCTTTCAGGTTTTTGCAAGAGTTTTCAGAGATTTCTGTAAGGAATGTAATCAGATGTTTATAAAGAGGGGTTGAACAGGCGCATTTCCAGACAACCAGCTTAATCTTTTCTCATTTTTCCCATGCCTCATGTAGTGTTTTATGTAACCCGCAAATTTTTGCAAAACATTTTCAAACATGTACGTAAGAGCAGCCTACAAAGGAGTGGCGATGGCTGAGCGACTGCGCTTATCCGACCTTGCGCAACAAGCCGGTGTATCTACCGCAACGGTCTCAAGAGTGCTCAACGGGAAATCAGAGGTTGCCGAAGACACTCGCCAAGCGGTTCTGCGCGCCCTCGACCTCCTCGGATACGAACGCCCAGAAAAACTTCGAGCACGTTCCGGCGGGCTCATCGGATTGATCGTTCCAGAGCTCACCAACCCCATTTTCCCGCAGTTCGTGCAACACCTATCCACCGAAATGCTCCGGCAGGGCTACACCCCGCTGTTTGGAACCCAGTTTGCGGCCGGCTCAACCGAGGATTCCCTCGTAGAAGCCATTATGAGCCAAGGCGTTGCTGGCCTCGTCTTCGTTTCTGGCCTGCACGCCGACCTCACGGCAAACACGCAGCGCTATCAAAACTTAATCGAAAGCCACATCCCATTCGTCACAATCAATGGGGCCAACTCCAAGATTGATGCGCCTGACTTCTCCACCGACGACGCGGACGCCATCACTCAGGCCATGCGTCACCTGGTGGGCCTAGGACACAAACACATCGGATTTGTTTCCGGCCCGCTTCGTTTCAGTCCGGCACAGATCAAGTTCGAACGCTACCTCGAATGTGTGGAACAGATGCTCCCCGACTCCGCGCCAATCCATTCCGAAACGCTGTTCACCGTAGAGGGCGGGCAGGCGGCAGCGCAGGCCGTTCTCGATCAGGGCGCAACCGCAATCATCTGCACCTCCGACATCATGGCGCTTGGAACCATGCGCTACATCGTCGACCAGGGCATGAGCGTTCCCGAAGATGTCTCGATCATCGGCTTCGACGACTCCGCAATGATGCCCTTCCTCTCCCCCGCGCTCACAACCGTTCGTCAACCCGTACGCGCCATAAGTGAGGCAGCGGTAACCACCCTCGTCTCTCGCATCAAACGAACACCAAACGAAATGACGCTCACAACGTTCAAACCAGAACTGGTGGTGCGTGAAACCACCGCTCCGGCCAAGCAGGCCACATCCTCATAAACGAATAGGGGCCCGCGAACCCATGCAGATTCTTCACCCGGCAAACACCTCACTCGAATGGTGGCGCGAGGCTGTCATCTACCAGATTTATCCCCGCTCCTTTGCTTCCAGCTCCGGATCGATCGGAGACCTCGCCGGAATCACTTCGCGCCTTGACCACATTGCGAATCTAGGCGCCCACGCCGTCTGGATTTCCCCGTTCTATGCGTCCCCGCAAAAGGATGGTGGCTACGATGTGTCCGATTACCGGGCTATCGACCCGCTGTTTGGAAACTTAGACGACGCTAGCGCCCTAATTTCGCGAGCCCACGAGCTTGGGCTTCGCGTAATCGTTGACCTCGTGCCTAACCACACCTCCGACCAACACGAATGGTTCCAAAAGGCTCTTGCGAGCGGACCGGATGCGCCAGAGCGTGACCTCTACTGGTTTCGCGAGAGCCCTCAAGAGCCCAACGACTGGCTTTCCGTTTTTGGTGGGAAGGCGTGGACGCGCGTGAAAGATCGCGCGGACGCTCCTGGCTCCGCTTGGGAAAACGATGAATCGTGGTACTTGCACCTGTTCGATTCCTCCCAGCCGGACCTCAACTGGGACAATCCGCGGGTGCGCGAAGAGTTCTGCAGCATCCTGCGGTTCTGGCTGGATCTAGGCGTGGACGGATTTCGCGTAGATGTGGCACACGGCCTCGTAAAAGATCCTGATCTGCCAAACTACCAGTACCACTGGGACATGGTTTCGGGTGGAAACATGCTACCCGAGGATGTTCCCGAACCTCCCCAGTGGAACCAGCCTGGCGTACACGACATCTACCGCGAATGGCGGCAGGTGTTGGACGAGTACGAAGGCGACCGGGCGCTGGTTGCCGAGGCGTGGCTAAACAGGCCCGAGGACGCGGAGCTTTACGTACGTGCCGACGAGATGAACCAAGCGTTCAACTTCGACTTCCTCACTTCACCTGTAGACGCCGAATCTTACCGTCGGGTTATCGCCCACTCTTTGCAAGAAATGGACACCGTGGGTGCTCCAACCACTTGGGTGCTTTCAAACCACGACGTGGTGCGTGCCGCCTCCCGATTTGGACTATCCAGGACGGGTAAGGGACCTAATGGCATCCGCCCATTTGAGGAGCAACCGGACGCCGAACTAGGTCGGCGCCGCGCCCTTGCCGCTCATGCCCTTCAAGCAGCACTGCCCGGCTCCATGTACATCTACCAGGGCGAAGAGCTGTCACTACCCGAACACATGGCCGTGCCCGACGAGCTGCGCGAGGACCCCGCCTTCTACCGCACTCAGGGGCGTGAAGCCGGCCGTGACGGCTGCCGTGTCCCCATGCCGTGGGAAGCGAACGCCCCGGGCTTCGGATTCTCTCCCGGCGGCTCCACGTGGCTCCCCCAGCCTGCAAGTTGGAAGACATTTGCCGTGGACGTGCAGGAAGCCGAGGAGTCCTCATCCTTGAATTTCTTCAAGAAAATGTATCGCCTGCGTGAAGATCTGGGACTTGGCCGGGCTGAACTTCTGGACGCGCAGGAGGCCCATTTGCACTACATATCTCGGCTTCCTGGCCGCGCTGACGTGCACATTGTTATGGCATTTGATGAGGCCGTGGCGCTTCCCGAGGACGCACGCATCTTGCTGTCTACTGATGAGGTCGCTCCCGCGAATGTTTCGAGTAACGAGGCCGCGCCAAACTCGACGGTTTGGTACGCGCTATAAGCGTCTGATTTTATGCCAGAGCAAGAGTTTGGGCGATCACCCAAGAGGTGACCGCCCAAACTTCTAGCTAAACCGCTCGCCTACTACACCAGCACCTGGGTAGAGAGCGGGGTCTTGTTGCCGAACCGGTGGTTGGTGATCGAGACTGCCTGCTCGCGCACAAACGGCAGAATCTCCACGCGACCGCACGTAGTGACTGGCCCATCCCAAATGGCAACGTCAATCGATCCGTCTACTGCGCGTCGCAGCTCGTCGCCGTCCTCGCCAATCATGCGGATACGAATGTCGAGGTTCTCGCCGGCTTCCACCTCAGCTTGAACACGCTCAGCAAACTGGCGCTTGTTTTCAACGAGGATGTCAACGCCAAGATTGCCCAGCATGATCGACGGATCGGTTGGGAGGAACGTTTCCGTTGACACCGTAAGGTCCATGCCTGTGTAAGCACCGGCTGGAAGTTCGCGGATAAACGAGGTCTCGTCATCCGGATCTACCTTCACGATCTCCCCCAGGGCGATACCTGCAGAGACCGCGCGGAACACCTCGTAGAGAGAGGCGTCCTTGCCCACACGGATCTGCGCGCCTACGGGCAGGTAGCGCAAGATGTTGCGTTCCACGCCGACCTTCGACGGGTCGTGCAGACGCCCAAACTCGGTATCGATCGCGTGTTGGTCAGACTCGACGGCAATCGCGAGGCGCGCGTAGTCCTCTTCTGATAGCAGACGCTTTGCAGATTCTAGGAGCTCACGCAACTGCGGAGCCTTCACATTGGCTTCGTGTTCAACAGCCGGCGGGTAGGCGGCGTCGCGCTCGCCCTCCGAGGCAGGCTCAACGGGTTTGATATCGCCAAATCCGTACAGGTAGTTCGGGCCTCCCGCCTTGGTGGTTTCGCCCACCGCGGAGCGCTTCCATCCGCCAAACGGCTGACGTTGCACGATTGCGCCAGTAATACCGCGGTTAACGTACACGTTGCCCGCTTCTACGTTGTTGAGCCAGTAGTTGATCTCATCGGGGTCAAGCGAGTGCAAGCCAGCGGTGAGGCCAAAGTCCACCATGTTCTGCGCTGCAATGGCCTCTTCAAGCGTGTCAACGCGCATGACGCCAAGGATCGGGCCGAAGTATTCAACCATGTGATACTCAGATCCCGGCTCCACGCCCACGCGTACACCGGGGCTCCACAGCCTGTTCGTGTCGTCAAGACGACGCGGCTTGAGCACCCACTTTTGTCCCTCATCTAGGGTGGTCAGGCCGGCCAAAAGTTTCTCGCCAGGTTCGGAAGACAGCGGCCCCATTTCTGCCGAGAGGTCGTCTCCCCAACCGATGTGCAGCGACTTCGCGGCGTCAACCAGCTGGTTACGCACGCGTTTGGAGAAGCCGGTTGATCCCACGAGAATCACATACGAGGCTGCCGAGCACTTCTGGCCTGCGTGACCGAAAGCGGAGTCGATCACGTCCTTAACAGCGAGGTCAAGGTCGGCTGACGGAGTGATCACGATAGCGTTCTTGCCCGAGGTTTCAGCCATGATGCGCAAGGTGGGATCCCAAGAACGGAACATCCGCGCGGTCTCCACACCGCCCGTCAAAACGACGCGGCCAACGCGCTTGTCAGTCACTAACTCGCGGCCCAGCTGGCGTTCACCAACGGAAGCGAGAATGCAGGCGGTTTCAGGTATACCTGCAGCCCAGATACATTCGGCCAATACTGCGCCAGTGCGACGAGCGATCGAGGCCGGCTTCAAAATGGCGGCGGATCCAGCCGCGAGCGCAGCTATAGTGCCGCCCGTTGGGATAGCAATGGGGAAGTTCCACGGCGGAGTCACAAGGGTGACATCTACCGGTTCGAACTTAGCACCCTGGAGATTCTCGAGGTCAAGGGCACGTTCTGCGTAGTAGTGGGCAAAGTCGATAGCTTCAGAGACTTCAACGTCAGCTTGCTGAAGCGATTTGCCGAGTTCGGATGCGACCACCTCGATGAGCTCACCGCGACGCTTACCCAGTTCCACACCAACTTTGTGGAGGAGGTCGGAGCGTTCCTTAGCACTGTGTGCCGCCCATTCGCGGCCTCCTTCGACCGCCCGATCGAGCATTTCATTCAGTGCGTCTTCGGTGTCAATTACTGCGGCTTCGATAGTTTCGTTACCGAGCTTGGAGTCCTTGATGCGAGCCGCGATGTCGCGTGCCCACTGCAGATTTTCGGGTAGCGACGGGTCAGAGTCCGGAGTGTTCTTGAACGTCCAGCCTCCCGCGGGAGTAGTCACGGGCTTCGCAATGTCTTCGGCCGTTTCCGTACTGCGATCCTGGTGGCGGTTCGCGCCCACGCGACGGTCACCTTCACGCTCCATCTGCTCAACGGCGGCGAGGAAGCGTTTCTTCTCCTTGTCGAATGCGCCAAGGTCGGTGCCGATGTCAAAAATGGAGGCCATGAAGTTTTCATCCGCCGAGTTTTCCTCCAACCGGCGAACCAGGTAAGAGATTGCCACGTCATACTCGTCCGGGTTCACAACCGGGACGTACAGCAGGAGGTTGCCTACGTCCTCGCGAACGGCTGAAGCCTGCTGGGTAGCCATGCCCGAGAGCATTTCGATTTCAATCTTGTCTTGCACGCCGCGCTCGAGGGCGAGCTCCCAAGCCGCTGCAATGGTGAACAAATTGTGTCCGGCAACGCCGAGCTTGACGTTTTGAAGGTGCTCCGGAGTCATCGCCCAGTTGAGGATGCGCAGATAGTTCGCATCGGTGGCCTGCTTAGATTCCCAGGTGGTTAGTTCCCATCCCCGCATGGCGGCGTCAACGCGCTCCATGGCAAGGTTCGCGCCTTTCACCACGCGCACCTTGATGGGCGCTCCACCATTTTCAACGCGTTTTGCTGCCCACGCTTGCAGGTCTTTCATAGCGTTGAGCGTGTCCGGTAGGTAGGCCTGCAGCACGATGCCTGCCGAGTAGTTCTTCATTTCCGGCTGCTCGAGCAGGCGCTTGAACACGTCAATGGTGAGGTGCAGGTCGCGGTACTCTTCCATGTCCAGGTTGATGAACTTGCGGGCAGGGTGCGCGGCGGCGTACTTGTACAACGGCAGCAGTTCGGTGAACGCGTGATCTACAACGTCGTCGTAACCCCACGGGTTGTGCGGACCGGTTACGGCTGAAACTTTCAGTGAAACGTAGTCGATGTCGTCGCGCTCAAGCAAGTGCTTGGTGTCGGCTAGACGCTTCGCGGCTTCCTTGTCACCCAGAACGGCCTCGCCAAGAAGGTTTACATTGAGCGAGGCGCCGCCTGCTTTGAGGCGCTGGATTGCGGGGCCGAGTTTGTCGTCAGTTACATCAACAACGAGGTCTCCCACCAGCTGCCGGAATACGCGGCGTGCGGCCGGCACGGAAACCTCTGGAACAAACTTGCCGACGGTTCCACCAATGAGGGCAGGAGTACGCAGATACCAAGGGAGGAAATCCGGGTTTTTCTTACCGGTTTCAGCCAGGTGGTCTGCCGCCACCTGCTGATCTTCGGGCCTCACAACCCCGTCAACGAACGAGACGGTGTAGTCCAGGCCGCCCTCATTTTCGAGGACGTCTGCAAGGAGTTTTGCGGCCGGATCAATGGGGTATTTCGTTGATTCGTCTGCCCATTTGCGCGCCCGAATGAGCGCCCGTTCTGCGATTTGGGAAAAGTCCGTTACTTCCGGCGCAGTCATTTGATCTCCTTTGATTGACTTTACGCATGCGAGGCTATGCGAGGTTTTGCTCTAACTATATTGGGGAATTCTTCTGGTGCACAGGAAAAGCAATTTATATCTTTTACGCGAATTATTTCATCCGTTTTAGCGTGCGATACCTGGTGCACACGTGAGCGTAGCTCTTGCACTTTGCAAGAGCTACGCTACTTATGTGGGTTAGTCTGCCGAGACCCCCGCGAGGGCGTCGTCAAACTCCTTCTCGATCTCGTCGTTCGGTTTGTACGTCATGTTAGAAACAATGACCGCGAACAGCAGGTTCAGAAGGAAGCCGGGAAGGATTTCATACAGGTCGAAAATGCCGCCCGAAACATTGCCCCAGATACCAACCGTGACCGCTCCAGCAATCATGCCGGCGATGGCTCCCTGGTAGGTGAACTTGCGCCAGTAGAGCGAGAGCAGAACGGTGGGGCCAAACGATGCTCCAAAGCCGGCCCACGCGAATGCAACGAGGGCAAGGATGGTGTCCGAGCGCGGCCAAGCGAGGGCTCCAGCCAGAATCGCGATGACTGCCACAACGACACGGCCCGCGAGCACACCATCATTGCCCGATAGGTCGCGCTTAGTGAAAGCTCGGTAAATGTCTTCAACAACCGCAGAAGACGTGACCAGTAGCTGCGAAGAAATGGTAGACATGATGGCCGCGAGGATAGCGGCAAGCATGAAGCCTGCAATAAGCGGGTGCATTAGGAGCTGGCCCAGCGAGATAAATACCGACTCGGGGTTAGCGAGCTGAGCCTCGTCGTGCTTGTAAACTGCTACACCCACGAGGGCAGTCATGCCGGCGCCAATAACCGCAAGTAGCATCCAGCCGATGCCAATGCGGCGAGCGGTAGCAGATTCTTTCGCAGAACGCAGGGCCATGAAGCGCACGATGATGTGGGGCTGACCGAAGTATCCGAGGCCCCAGGCAAGCGCGGAGATAATGCCCATCGCGGCCACGCCCGCAGCGGCACCACCGGAGAGGGAGAAGATGGTGGGATCAACCTCGTTGATGGCACTAACCATGTTGGAGAAGCCGCCCACGTGCACGATGCCAACGATTGGAACGAGGACGAGCGCAGTAACCATCATTAGGCCCTGCACTACGTCCGTCCACGACACGGCAAGGAAGCCACCGATTAACGTGTAGAGCACAACGATTGCAGAAACAATGACGAGACCGAGGTGGTAGTTCATGCCAAACGACGCTTCGAAGAAGGCACCGCCGGCCACCATGCCGGACGAGACGTAGAACGTGAAGAAGATGAAAATGATGATGCCCGCAACGATGCGGATCAGGTGCGAACGGTCGCGCAGACGCTGACCAAGGAATGAGGGAACGGTGATGGAATCGGACGCCACCTGCGAGTAGGAGCGTAGGCGCGGCGCCACGAACTTCCAGTTAAGCCAGGCGCCAATGGTTAGACCAACTGCGATCCACCCTTCAATGAGACCGTTCAGGTAGATCGCTCCGGGAAGGCCCATGAGGAGCCAGCCGGACATGTCGGATGCGCCAGCGGATAGGGCCGCAGCTGTTGGGCCGAGCTTGCGACCGCCGAGCATGTAATCGTCAAAGTCACTCGTTCGGTTGTAGGCGAGTAGGCCGATCATGATCATAGCTACGAGGTAAATGATCATGGCGATTGCCTGGTATGTCGTCGTCGACATGCGGGTATCCTCCTTTTGGGCAGTTTTCAGTGAACCTAACAATCCGCGACGAAGAACCTCGATGTCAAGACTCGTTATCTTTTCGTGACATTTGACTCTCTGTTGATCTCACGTTTCGGTCACTTTTAAGAAATTGGCGTTATAACAGGACATTTGCACGCAAATGCGCTTGTAGAGCGCCGCGCGACGATACGCGTCCATTATGAGATCGCGTGAAGTTGCTGTCCGTGTATGCACGTATGATGGACCCGTTCCCAGATCCCTACGTTCAGGAAACCCATGAAGCCCCTAATTTTGCAGTCTGACTTTGGATATTCAGATGGCGCCGTGTCAGCCATGCACGGCGTGGCGTACGGCGTGGACTCGAGTCTTCCTATTGAGGACCTCACTCACAACATTCCTCCTTACGACGTGTGGGAGGGATCTTGTAGGCTCGCGCAAACTCTTGCGTACTGGCCCGCGGGTTCGGTGTTTGTTTCCGTTGTTGACCCCGGAGTTGGCTCGGATCGCCTATCCGTAGTGGCAAAAACCAAGTCTGGCCATTTTGTTGTAACGCCTGACAACGGGACACTGACTCATATTGCGGTTACGTACGGTTTGGATGAGCTTCGTGAGATTGACGAGTCCGTTAACCGACTGCCGGGTTCGGGTCACTCCTACACATTCCACGGACGTGACATTTACGCATACACGGGTGCTCGGCTAGCATCCGGCAAGATCACTTTCGAGGAGGTCGGCCCCGCCCTCGATGTTGAAAAGGCCATCAAGCTGCCCGTCATGGAGCCGAAAATTGAGCACAACAAGGCTTTCGGCACTATTGACACGCACGACGTTCGATACGGGTCTCTTTGGACAAACATTCCGCGAGAACTGTTCCTTGAACTTGGTGTGGAAATGGGCGAGTACGTTCGCGTACACATCGAAAACCAGCACGGCGACGTCTATTCAGCTCCGCTTAAGTACGTACGCTCGTTTGCGGACGTGTCGGTTGGTGAACCGCTCATTTATACGAACTCTTTGGACAACATGGCTATCGCAATTAACCGCGGTTCGTTCGCAATGGCGTACTCGGTTGGGCAGGGAACGCAGTGGAAGGTGGATTTTGAGTATCCGCCAGATGATGCGCCCCTCGCCTAATCCCCCTCATCCCGTTCAGTACAAATTCAAGTAGAAGGAAAACAATGATTAATAAGACTTCGCCAACCACTGCTGTGGTAGCTACGGGTATTGGCGCGGCCCTCTTTTTTGTACTCGGCCGTTTTCTTGTAATCCCAACGCCGATTCCAAACACGACCATTAACATCCAGTACGCGCTGCTAGCCGTGTTCGCACTGCTTTACGGACCGGTGGTTGCCGGCCTTATGGGGTTGATTGGTCACTTCCTGATCGACGCCACCTCCTACGGCCCCTGGTGGTCCTGGATCGTGGCTTCGGCTATTGCCGGCCTAATCATGGGCCTAATGATGCTGAAAGATAACGTGCAGGACGGCCCAATCAACAGTGGCGGCCTGGTACGTTTCAACGTTGCCGTGGTGGTAGCGCACGCTGTGTCGTGGGGCATCGCAGCCCCTCTTTTGGACATCCTGTTCTACTCTGAGCCCGCTTCGAAGGTGTTCACTCAGGGAGCGGTCGCGAGTGTTTCTAACATCCTCACCACCGCTATCATTGGCTCCTTGATTGTGATTGCCTACGCGAAGACCCGCACGTCCGCCGGCTCGCTTGAGGAAAAGGAATAAGCCTCCTGTGACTGAGTTTCATTCGGATGGGGCGAGCCTAAGCGCCGGCAGTGCGGCAAGTGCTGCGGGCGTGCAGGCTCGCCCCGCGAATGACGCCCCTAACACGGGCACTGTACCTCGCTCGAGTTCGGAAGCCGCCCGGACACAGGACCAACCGAACTCATCAGGTACTGCGCCTGAACCCATCATTGAGTTTTGTGATTTCACTTTTCAATATCGCGCGCAATCGTCTCCCACTCTTCGGGGTATCAATCTGACGATCAACCGTGGCGAGAAAGTTGCGATTGTAGGCCAGTCTGGCTCTGGTAAGTCCACACTGGCACACGTCATCAACGGGCTCATCCCCTACCGCTTCCCCGGGGAACATTCCGGCACGGTGAAGGTTGCCGGCATTGACCCAACCCAAACTCCCCTGCACGAGCTTTCTAAAATCGTGGGCACTGTACTGCAGGATCCAGACGGCCAGTTCATTGGACTAACAGTTGCAGAAGACATTGCTTTCTCGCTAGAAAACGACCTGGTGGAGCAAACCCAGATGCATTCACGAGTGCAACAGGCGGCTTCCGTCGTTGGTATTGAAAGCCGCCTAGAGGCCTCCCCTCAAGACTTGTCAGGCGGCCAAAAACAGCGTGTGTCCATGGCCGGCGTGCTCGTAGACGACGTGCAGATTCTGCTTTTTGACGAGCCTCTTGCTTCCCTTGACCCCGCTTCTGGCCAGCAGGCCATTGAGACGATTGATGCGTTGCACCAGCGCCCGCCGGAGGGCACAACCGTCATCATCATCGAACACCGTTTAGAGGACGTCTTGCACCGACACGTGGACCGCATAATTGTTGTAGATCGCGGGAAGATCGTAGCGGACGGTACTCCGAACGAAATTATTGCTTCGCGAGTATTGACCGATCATGGGATTCGCGAACCGCTCTACATTACGGCTCTGCGCATGGCCGGCCACAACGTCACCGCTGCGGACGAACCCGAATCTGTACACTCCGTGCGGATTCGCGATGACGCGCGGGCCGAACTTGCAAAGTGGGCGCGCGAACCACGCAAGACTCCGCGCAAGCCCGACCCGATTTTGAAGCTGGAGAACATCAATTTCGGGATTAACGAAGTTGAAATCATCAAAGGGGTCTCAACCGAGATTTATCGCGGCGAGGTAGTTGCTATTTGTGGCACCAATGGGGCGGGAAAGTCCACTCTTGCCAAACTCATTTGCGGTTTCGAAAAGCCAGATTCTGGTCGTATCTACCTAGATGGCGAGGACATCACTGACGATCCCATTACGCGCCGCGGCCGGCGCATCGGGTTCGTCATTCAAAACCCCAATCAGATGATCTCAAAAACCTTGATCATTGAAGAGGTTTCCCTGGCCCTGCAAGGCCTCGATATTTCTGCCGAAGAGAAGAACAGGCGCGTTGAGCAAGCGCTTCGCACGTGCGGCCTGTGGGCATATCGGGAATGGCCCATATCTGCGCTATCCTACGGGCAGCGCAAGCGCGTCACGATAGCGTCGGTCATGGTCACAACTCCAGAAATCATCATTTTGGATGAGCCCACAGCCGGGCAAGACTGGGCGCACTACACCGAAATCATGGAGTTCCTAAAGGGCTTGAACGACTCTGGCATCACGGTTGTGTTGATTACGCACGACATGCACCTGGCGCTCGAATACACCGAACGTACACTCGTCATGTCTGACGGCAAGGTGATTGCCGCTCGCTCTTCCGCCTCCGTGCTAGCAGACCCCGAGCTAACCCACGCGGCGTCTCTGCGAACCACCTCGCTTTATGACCTGGCTGTTCGAATCGGAGCGCAGCGAGGCCTCCTCGATAATGCCAACGAGTGCTCCGGTGCGAAGGCAGAAAGCACACTTGACCCAACCGCGTTCATTGAGCAGTTCATTGTGCGTGAAAACGAGTGGCGTGAGGCAGTCCTCGCTAAGCACTTGGGAACGGGGCGATAACAGTGGCTGAAAGAACTGCCGTTTTAGGCTATATTCCCCGCGAATCGTTTATGCATTCGCTAACAGGGACCACAAAACTCATCATGATGATCAACGCGTCCATCGCGGCAATGCTGGGCTTTGATACGCGCTTCTTAGTGCTCATGGTGTTCGTGTCCGTGTTCTTGTGGATCTCTTCAAAAATTGAGCTGTCGAAACTGAAGATCGTGCTGTGGTTCATTTTCGTCCTCATGATTTTGAACAACATCATGATTTTCGTCTTCGCCCCGCAGTACGGCACCGAGATTTATGGGACCAGCACGCCGCTTTGGCATTTGACTAACCGCTACACGTTCACTGCAGAGCAACTGTTCTACCAGTTGAACGTGACGCTGAAATATTTTGCGGTACTACCCGTAGCGCTACTATTCATTGTCACCACGTCCCCATCCGAGTTCGCGTCTTCGCTCAATCGAATCGGAGTTCCCTACCGAGCTTCCTACTCGGTTGCATTAGCGCTACGTTACATTCCGGACGTGCAGCGCGAATACCGCGAGATTTCTCAAGCGCAGCAGGCTCGCGGGGTCGACACGTCCAAGGACGTGTCGTTTGGCACGCGGGTCAAAAACAGCGCGTCCATCCTGTTCCCCCTATTGCTGTCCTCCCTGGAACGTATTGAAACGATTTCTACCGCGATGGAGCTACGCGGGTTTGGCAAACACAAGACGCGCACGTGGTACACCAGTCGCCCACTACTTGCCCGCGACTGGGTAGCCATCGCGCTTTCGGTTGCTTTGCTTGCCCTGGCTGCCTGGCTCATTACCGTTAATGGAGGACGGTTCTACAACCCGTTCATCTAGCGGCCGGCCACTCGGACTACGAACTGTGATCAGCTCTGCGCGGCTCGTTTTTGCGAAATCTCGTAGAGCGCGATGCCGGTAGCGACAGCTGCGTTGAGGGATTCAACTGCAGAGCTGATTGGGATAGACACGATTTGGTCGCAGGTTTCGCGCACTAGGCGGGAGAGTCCCTTACCTTCCGCTCCGGTAACTACAACGAGTGGTTCATTTGCCAGTTCAACGTCGCGCAAACTGACGTCCGCCCCACCGTCGAGGCCGATGACGAAGCATCCTGCCTCTTTTAATGCGCGTAGCGACCGCACGAGATTTGTCTCACGCGCAACGGGCACTCGCGAAACGGCGCCGGCAGACACTTTCCACACGGTTGCGTTAACGGAGGCGCTACGCCTTTCAGTGATCAGTACGCCGGTAGCGCCAAATGCGCCGCCCGAACGTAGCACGGCACCCAGGTTATGCGGGTCGGTTACCTGATCGAGAGCAATGATCAGTGGAGTTTTGAAGTCGTCCTCGGCAATCTGAAGAAGGTCGGCGGCAGTCACGTACTCGTATTCGGGAACTTCAATGCCGATGCCCTGGTGTGCGGTTTCGCCCGACGCATTTTCGAGGTCCCGGCGCGTGCATTCCATAATGGAAGCGCCCTGGGTAGAGGCGGCGCGGAGAACGCTGGCCACGCGATCATCAGTGGGGTCACCAGCAATGAATACGCGCACGATTTCGATGCCCGACTCGACGGCCTCCCACACGGGGTTGCGTCCCACAATGAGTTCGTGGCCGCGAGCGATCTTAATGGAAGTGCGGTTGCGGTGTGCTTCGCGTTGGCGTTGCTTAGCCAGCTCGGCCTCGCGTTCCTGCTTGCGTTTGTACGCTACGTGGTATTCGCGGTCTTCTGCCTTCGGGGTTGGACCTTTGCCGCGCAGTCCGCGCCGACGCTGACCTCCACTTCCCTTGGTTGGTCCTTTGCCTGCACGCTTGCGTCCGCGAGCGCCGCCATCAACCGCCATGATTACCTGCCTTTGCTTGATTTACTGGCGCCTATTGTAGCGAAGATCTGAGCCATGACTTAATAGGGATTTGAAGGGCGCCGCGCGGCGTTTTCGGATCTGGGTTCAACAACCTTCTCCGCTATTACCGCAACCACGATGCCGCCTACGAAACCACCAACGTGTGCCTGCCAGGACACTCCCCCAGATGGTAAGAAACCAACGAGAATGGTGGCGCTGTAGGCACTCAGAAGCATAATCGCAACCACGATCCGCACCAGTTTGACCCACGGGGTTCGCTCCACGAGGGCGGCCGCAAGAATGTATCCGAAGTAGCCAAACACGATTCCAGACGCACCAATAGTGAGGCCCACCGGCGTGAACGCGCTGATAAACAGGCCCGCCCCGATTGCAGACCCCACGAACACGGCCAGCCAGCGCCGCCTCCCCTCCAGCCCGATTAGGACCCCGAGGAGCGCAAGAAATGTGGTGTTACCACTTACATGCGCTACGGAGCCGTGCAGGAATATGGACGTAAAGTACGTCCACGGCCTCGTGAAATCATGTGCGGGAACGCCAAAGTTAAGCAGTAACTCCCGGCCTCCAAGCGGTTGCAGGATAAATGCCACCCACACGAGCAAGACCACGCCCAGCGGGCCGGCAAGACGCTCCAAAAGAGGGCCGCGCCCGCGAGGCACGACCTCTTGAACGCGCGGATCTAGCCGATATGCCATCTGGCGCCATCAGCTCCATCTTCAACAACAACGCCAGCGGCAGCCAGGCCATCTCGGATCGAATCGGCCGTAGCCCAGTCTTTCGCGGTACGCGCCTGCTCCCGCTGCTCAATCAAGTGATTCACAAGGACGTCCAGAGCCTTGTCTTTTCCACCGGCCTCCGCATCATCGCTGGCCCACTGCGGCGATGCCGGATCCAAGCCAAGAATGTCGAGCATTGCGCGCACATCCAGCAACGCCTCGCGCGCCTCCCCCTCGGAGCCATCCGTGAGGGCCTGATTACCGGCCTTCATGCGCTCATAAACCACGGCTAAGCCGCCCGCCACATTCAGATCATTGTCGAGGGCAGCCGCGAAGGCTTGCGGTACAGCTCGCTCGGCGACCTCGCTCACGGTCACACTCGCTACCTCACCGGCGCGCTGGACGAATCCGGAAATACGCTCCCAAGCGGCGGCTGCAGCGTGGATCGTTTCTTCGGAATACTCCACGGTAGAGCGGTGGTGCACCGTGCCTAGAGCGAAACGCAACACCGGTGCGGGCACGCGTTGCAAGATGTCTGCAACCACCAGGGAGTTGCCGAGCGACTTCGACATCTTCTCCCCCTTCATCGTCACCCACGCGTTGTGCACCCACAGGCTTGCAAACGGCCAGTCAGCGCCATGGGACTGCGCCTGCTCGTTCTCGTGGTGGGGGAAACGCAGGTCGATGCCGCCTCCGTGAATATCGAACGCCTCCCCCAGGTAGCGGCGCGACATTGCGGAACACTCCAAGTGCCAGCCCGGACGGCCTAGCCCCCACGGGGACTGCCAGGAAGCAGTACTCGGCTCAGTCGGCTTAGCGGCCTTCCATAGGGCGAAGTCACGCGGGTCGCGCTTTCCAGCCTCGACACTAGAATCGATCTGCGACTCGTCTTCCGTGGTGCGCATTTGCGCTAAATCCTGGTGGGTTAACGAACCGTAGTCATCTAGCGAATGCACGTCGAAATAGACGTTGCCGGCCCCATCCGGGTATGCGTGTCCGCGATCGATGAGCCGTTGGACCAGCTGGACCTGGTCCAGGATGTGTGCGGTTGCGCGCGGCTCAAACGTGGGCGGAATAAGCCCAAGAGCGTCGTAAGCCTGGGCGAACTCGCGTTCAAACTTGGATGCCCATGCCCACCATGGCTGCCCGGCCTCGGCGGACTTGTTCAAGATTTTGTCGTCAATATCCGTGATATTTCGGATGTAGGTGACCTTCATGCCGTTCTTCTTTAGCCAGCGGATCAGCGTGTCAAACGCTACCGCGGATCGCAAGTGCCCGATGTGGGGGCTACCCTGCACGGTGGCTCCGCACAGATAGATGCCAACCTCGCCCTCGTGAACGGGCTTCAGTGGCTGGAGGGAACGGCTTTTGGTGTCATAAAGATGAAGATTCACGCCTTTAGCCTACCCAGCCTGAACGCATGGGGCATAACGTTTTCAACGCGCGGCGTTAAACTGGCCCCATGACTTCGCTTTTACCTATTCGCACCGGTATTGGTTTTGACACGCACGCTTTTGCGCCCGCAGATTCGGGGCGGAAGATGATGATGGCGTGCCTTGAATGGCCCGGCGAGGTTGGTTTGGAAGGCCATTCCGATGCTGACGTTGCCGCGCACGCGTGCTGCGATGCTTTACTTGCGGCGGCAGGCCTGGGCGATCTGGGAACAAACTTTGGCACGTCAAGACCAGAGTGGTCGGGCGCGAGCGGCGAGGCGCTCCTACGCGAAACGGTACGCCTGGTGGAGCAGGCCGGTTACGCGATTGTGAACGTGTCCGTGCAAATCATCGGGGAGCGCCCGCGCATCGGGGAGCGCAGGGCTGAGGCGGAACAACGCATGAGCGAGGTTGTTGGAGCTCCGGTAAGTTTTGGCGCTTCAACCACCGACAAGCTTGGTTTTGCCGGGCGGAGCGAGGGAGTTGCGGGCATCGCGTCCGCGCTGGTGCAGCGCGTAGACTAGCGCGCTCCGAGGGGCTTGACCCGCCTAAGTACAAGCGCCACTCCCAAGCCGGTAAACAGTAGCACGCCGGCCATGAGTACCACGCCGAGCCAGGTGTTCCAATGCCAGAAAGTTCCCGCGAGCGCACCAAAAATGGATGAGCCCAGGTAGTAGAAGAACATGTAGGCCGACGAGGCTTGTCCGGTTGCGCCAACGCCGGCGCGGGCGCGGGCGGCCACCCATCCGGATGCGACTCCGTGGGTGGCGAAGAAGCCAGCGGTGAAGATGGCGAGGCCGATGATGATGACCCATATGGGTGCGGCGAGCGTGAGGAGCAGGCCACAGATCATCACGCTGATCGCGTAGGGTTCAACTTTGCGTTGTCCCCATTTTTGCGCGAGTTTCCCAGCATAGGCTGACGAGTAGGATCCGAGCGCATACACCAGGAAGATCAGGCCTACGACGCCAACAGAGTAGCCGTATGGGGCGGCCTCTAACCGAAACCCCATGATGTTAAATACACCAACGAATGAGCCCATTCCCACCGCGGCAATGAAAAACAGGCCGAGTAGTACCGGGTCACGCATGATTGCGGAGGTTTGATGCGCAAGGTTGGCCAGCCCTGACTCGCCGGGAATAAACCCCTGAGACCGGGGCAGAAACCGCCATACCGGGATTGCGCAGAGCAGCGCTACCACTCCCATTGCGATGAGGCCGCCCCGCCACCCCACTACCTCCGCGAATGCGGATACGCCGAGGCGCCCCGTCATGCCGCCCAGCGCTGTGCCCGCAATGTAGAGGCCGGCGGCGCGGGCTTGTGCAGACCTGTGCACTTCCTCGGTTAGGTATGCCATAGCCACTGCGGGTAGGCCCGCCACGGAAATTCCTTGTATGAGGCGCAGCAGAAGCATCAGCTCCCACGTTGGTGCGAGTCCTACGCAGATTGCCACGGCGCCTGCCGCAAAAAGGGAGATGAAGATGATGCGGGTGCGGCCCCGTACTTCGGATATGGGCCCCACGATCAGTAACGCCAGCGCCAGGCCAATAGTGGAGATGGACATGGACAGGGCCGCCTGATCGGGACGCAGCCCGTAATGCGCGCTGATTTGCGGCAAAACGGGCTGCGTGTCATAAAGCAAAGCGAACGTTGCCAAGCCGGCTAGAAACAGGCTGATCGAGATCTTTCGATACTGCGGACTGTGCAGGTCGTGACCTTCGAAACGCGGCTGTTCCTTATCGGGCGGCTGCGGCTCGCTCATAGCGTTCAGTCCTCAAAGGCACCCAGATGTGCCTGCTCGGTCTTAACCGGCAGGATCAGCATGAGGCCCACAAACAGGATGAGGACAATGCCGAGGATGCCCCAGTACTGCGACGAGGCGCCCTCGGGAACGAAGTTGGATCCAAGCCGCACGGATAGGCCGAAGCACAGCGGTGCGAGGAAGGACACCGCGCGGCCGGTTGTGGCGTACAGGCCAAATACCTCTCCCTCGCGACCTTGTGGAATGAGACGGGCGAGGAAGGTGCGTGAAGCCGACTGGCAGGGGCCGACGAACACGGTGAGGATCAGGCCGAGCACCCAGAACGTGCCGGAGCCGGCGTCGTGGAGGATGAAGATCAAAATGCCATCTATCACCATTGCGATAAGCGAGATCAAGATGACGGCTTTCGGGCCGATCTTGTCGTCCAACGCGCCAAATCCGATAGTCGCGATGCCCGCTACAACGTTTGCCACGATGCCGAAAATCAGCACGTCACCGGCGCTGAATCCGAACGTGCCGGCCGCAATGATAGCGCCGAACGTGAACACGCCCGCAAGTCCATCACGGAAGATGGCCGACGCGATCAGGAAGAAGATTGTGTGCGGCGACGTGTTCCATAGGTCTTTTACGGTCTTAAACAAAAGCTTGTAGGAGTCGATGATCGACTCGTGTCCGGCCTCGTCAGCGCCTGCAACCTTACGGCCGGGAACCGCGATTAACACGGGGATTGTGGAAAGCCCGAACCAGAGCGCGGCAATCAGCATAGATACGCGAACGTTCAGGCCATTCTCGGCCGTTACACCGAACAGGCCCACCTCGGGGGCGATAAAACCGAAGTAGAGGATCAGGAGCAAAATGATGCCGCCCACGTAGCCAAGTCCCCAGCCAAGGCCAGACACGCGGCCCATAGTCTTGGGCGTGGACACGCGCGCGAGCATCGCGTTGTAGTTCACGGACGCGAACTCAAAGAAAACGTTTCCGAAGCCAAGTAGCGCGATGCCAAGCCACATTGCGCCGAGCGGGCCAAACACCGACTCGGGGTGGACAAAAAACATCATGCCGGTCAGCATCACCACTACGTAAGTGTTGAAACCCAGCCAGAACGTGCCTTTACCGCGCCGGTCTGCACGCTGGCCGGTAATCGGCGCGAGGAGCGCGATCACAAAACCCGCGATAGTGAGGCCAAGGCTCAGCGACTCTGATGACTTATCCGTGTCGGCAAACATGCCGGAAGTCAAATAAACAGAAAATACGAATGTGGTGGCAACCGCGTTGAATGCGGCCGAACCCCAGTCCCAAAGCGACCATGCAAGAACGGTCTTATTTAGGATGCTTTCTTTTTTAGCGGGGGCCTCGTTGCCAAAGCTGTGATTAGTTGATGAAGTAGTCACGCTTCTGACTTTAACCCGAAATCAGAAAATTATGGATTTAAAGACCATTTAGTTTCGTTGGCGGTATGTTATTCCTCCAACAGGCTCTGATACCGGTCTGGCCGGGCCAGGATTTCTGCGGCAACCACCAGGTCTAGTTTGGTTGTAATCTTCATGGACAGCGCGCTACCCGGCGTCACATGCACATCCTCGCCAAGAGCTTCCACAAGCCCGGCATCGTCGGTTAGTTCCACACCTTGGGCCAGCAGTTCGCGGCCCGCCTCGTGTGCGCGCATAGCGGTTTCCCAGTGAAAACCTTGCGGGGTTTGAACTCCGCGCAGCTGCGCGCGATCAACTTGCCCAACGACTTTTTCAATTTTCGAGGAGGCCCCCACCGGCTCCACAACCTTCTGTGTGTCGGTAACAGGAACCGCCGGAATGACAGCTTTTAACCCGCTCTCCAGCGCTTCAATGACGTCTCTAATGGCGCGCTTGGGGGTGAGGCATCGGGCGGCGTCGTGAATAAGCACGGGCGTGCGCTCATCCAATTCCTTGCCAATCCGTTTGGCGAGGCGCGGAATTTCGAGCAGGCCGTTATACACCGAATCCTGGCGGATGTTGCCGCCTGGAACCACAGCCACATCTGGTTCCTGAGCGAAAATCTGTTCGAACTCGCCCAAGTGAGTTGGCGGGGCAGTCACCACAACACCATCCACACCCGCAACGCGAATACCATCCACAGCTCGGCGCACCAAGGACACTCCAGCTAGCTGCACCAGCGCTTTCGGCGTGTCATGGCCAAGCCGCGATCCCGAACCTGCAGCCGTAACGACTGCAAAAACCGAACTACTCATCACGCCTCCTCGCACCGTGGAAACACTGCCCATTACTCAAAACCACCCGCACTAATCCTTGCGCCAGCCAGCCCATTTGGACACTCCAAAGCTTCTCACGCCGGCCCCGCATAAAGTTTGAGGCCGCAGGTGCGGCCTCAAAATCGCAGGATCAGTTTATTCTTCTTCCGCCTCGTCAATTCCCTCCGCGAGGATCTCATCCAGGCGATCGCTCGCTTCGTCCTCATCAACCTCACGCGAGAGAGCCAATTCGGAAGTCAGAATCTGGCGAGCCTTTGAGAGCATACGCTTCTCGCCGGCCGATAGGCCCTTCATGGCGTCGCGACGCGACAGGTCACGAACAACCTCTGCAACGCGAACAATATCGCCGGTCGCAATCTTTTCCTGGTTTGCCTTGTAACGGCGCGACCAGTTTGAAGGCTCCTCCGTGTTCTCCTCACGGAGCGTATCCATGACCTCTTCGAAACCCTCTTCGTCAACCACGTCACGAACCCCCACGAGCTCCACGTTCTCTGCAGGAACCTGAATAGTCAGATCCCCCGTAGTCACGCGAAGAGTAAGGTAAGTTCTGTCCTTGCCAGCAAATTTGCGCGTAGAAATCTCTTCGATTGTGGCAGCGCCGTGATGTGGGTACACAACGGTTTCGCCCACTTTGAATGTCATTGCTGTAAAACTCCTGATGTTAGCTCAACACCCCTATTTTACCAGCAATTACGTGCACTTACTCGAGGGGATCCACCATCTTGTATCCCAGTCCGCGCACAGTTTGCAACAGTTGCGGATTAGAAGGATCTGCTTCAATGCGCGAACGCAAGCGCTTTACATGCACGTCCAACGTCTTCGTGTCCCCCACGTAATCCGGGCCCCACACGATGTTGATAATCTGCGTCCTCGTAAGCACGCGATTCACGTTGCGCATCAAAAGCTCAAGCAGTTCAAACTCGCGAAGCGGCAAGTGAACCGGCTCTCCACCCACCTCAACTTCGTGTCGGTCAACGCGCACAAGCACATCACCAACAGTGAGGACATCTTCCTCGTCTCCGCTTTCAATTTCGGGTACGCGCCGGCGCAACACCGCACGAATGCGTGCAAGCAATTCGCGGTAAGAGTACGGCTTTGTCACATAATCATCCGCGCCGAGCTCCAAGCCCACCACGCGATCTACCACATCGTCTTTAGCCGTCACCATGATGATCGGCACCTTCGAAGTGCGGCGCACCTGGCGGCACACCTCCGTGCCCGAGATTCCTGGAAGCATCAGGTCAAGCAAGATCAGATCAGGAGTAGCGGCCTCCAAAGTTGCAAGAGCAACCTCGCCGCTTTCCGCCTCTAGCACCTCGTACCCGTCTCTGCGCAGACTGAAAGCAAGAGGAGTGCGCAACGATTCCTCATCCTCCACAACTAAAATCGTCTTCAATTAGCGTTCCTCGCTCTCTTCCGAATCCTCAGAATCCACATTCTCTTCGCCCTCGGCTTGCGGAATCACCAGTGTGAATGTGGAACCGTGGCCCTTCTTGGACCACACCGAAACAGTTCCACCATGATCTGCAGCAACGTGTTTCACAATAGACAAGCCCAAGCCCGATCCGCCAGTATTTCGCGACCTGCCCGGATCCACACGATAAAACCTTTCAAACACGCGTTCCTTCTCTGCCTCGTCCATACCGATTCCGGTATCCACAACCGCCACGCGCACCAGGTCATCCACAACCGAGCTTTTCACGCTCACGCGCGTGTGCGGATCCGAGTAACGAATCGCGTTATCCACCAGGTTGCGAACCGCGGTGACAAGCAGGTTATGGTCACCCCACACGATGCCACCAGAAGGCTCCCCCACCTCTATATCAATATGCGAGGCGGCCGCCCGGTTGCTCTCCAGCTGAACGGCTTCCCACACAACCTCGTCAATGTTAATCCGCTGGGCCCGCATCAGAGGATCACCGGTTTCGAGGCGCGAAAGCTCAATCAGATCCTGCACGAGGGTGGATAGGCGCGCGGCCTCCGCTGCCATCTTGGGGGTGAACATGCGAACCACTTCGGGATCGTAGTCACTGTCTTGCAGAGTTTCAGCAATCAGACCGATCGCACCGATCGGGGTTTTCAACTCGTGGGACACGTTTACAGTGAAGTCACGGCGAACCGCGTCAACCCGTTTTTGCTTCGTCTCATCGTCGATCAAAATCAGCACGCGCCCGCCAAGGAGCGCCGCCACGCGAATATCTAGGTAAATGGGGGAATCCGACGAGTATCGCGAGCGAGGTAGCTGCATCTTCTTTCGCAGTGTCACCCCGTTTTTACGCACGTCCTCAACCATTTCAAGCACTTGTTTGTGCGCGATCTCTTCGTCACGAACGAGGCCAAGGGTGTACGCCTGGGCGTCCGCCCGCACAATATGATTCTCACTGTCCACAATGACAGAGCTTGACGCCATAGCAGTGAGGGCCGACTTAAGCTCAGGATTCACAGGCGGCTCAAATTCCTCGTCCTGTGATGATTCACGAATCTGGGATTGCGATACGCGAAATGCAAGCCCCGCTCCGGCCCCCACGAATAGGCCAACAAGAGCCACCAAAATTAGCAAACTGGTCTCTACACCACCCACAATATAGACAATAGGGCCAAAACCCGGCGCTTGTCGTGATTACACTAAACATCCGGCATCCGTTAACCGTTCGTTAACCTGTTGCATCCAGCCGGGACACCCGCGCATGGTGTTATTACTTTCGGCTATAAGTAGGCCCTCCCTTTGGGCCTCAAGCACCACATTGGAGGAATAAGAATGCGGGAGATGTACACCCAGGAGCTCACCCAGCTCGGCAACCAACTTTCACGTATGGCGGGGCAGGTGTCACGAGCTGTTGGCCGCGCCTCACGCGCACTCGATGAGAATGACAGTGCACTGGCAGAACAGACTATCGATGCGGATGAGCGGATTGACGACCTCGCCTACATTATCGATGAGATGTGCACGCAGCTTCTGGCCCTGCAAGCTCCTGTTGCCCGCGATCTGCGACTGATCGTTACCGGCCTGCGCATGACCAAGACGCTAGAGCGCATGGGCGACCTTGCGCGCAACATTGCGGTTATTGCTCGCCAGCAGGCACACACCGACGCACTGCCGCCCGAGATCGCGGAGATTGTTACGAAGATGGGCGAACAGGCGCGAATCGCGGGCGAGAACACTGCGAAGCTGATGGAGGATCCCAACACCGACCTCGCAAATCAAATGCAGACCGATGATGACGTGATGGATGACCTGCACGTGCAGCTCCACCGCATGCTTTTGGATCCCAGCTTTGTGCTCACCCCCGCGCAGATCATTAACTTGACGCTGGTTGGCCGCTATTACGAGCGTTTTGGCGATCACGCCACCAATGTTGGCCGCAATGTCATGTACCTGATCGAGGGTGAACGCTTCCTCACTGACTAGGCTACGTGTCCCTGCTAGTTAGAGGCGCTCCCTACTGTTCTTAGCGCAAAGAAGGGGCGATGACCGTTGCGGTCATCGCCCCTTCTTGTAGTTTGCTTACTTACCCTGCGCGGCTACAGCAGCGATCTTCGCCTCAGCCTCGGGATCAAGGTAGGTGCCGCCCTTCTTGATGGGCTTGAGCGTTTCTTCGTCAAGCTCATAAAGTAGCGGAACGCCGGTGGGGATGTTCACTGCCGAGATGTCCTCGTCGGAAACATCATCAAGGTGCTTCACGATTGCGCGTAGCGAGTTGCCGTGCGCTGCAATCAGAACGGTCTTGCCGCTCTTGATGTCTGGAACAATCTGCTCATCCCAGTACGGAAGCAGACGCTCGAGGACGTCCTTTAGGCACTCGGTTGCCGGAATCGGCTCGCCCGCGTAACGCGGATCGCCATCCTGAGCAAACTCCGAACCAGCCTCGATTGCCGGTGGCGGTACGTCGTAGGAGCGGCGCCACTGCATGAACTGATCCTCGCCGTACTCGTCGCGGATCTCCTTCTTGTTCTTGCCCTGCAGCGCACCGTAGTGACGCTCGTTTAGACGCCAGGAACGCTTAACCGGAATCCAGTGGCGGTCAGCAGCGTCTAGCGCCAGGTTTGCCGTGTAGATTGCGCGGCGAAGTAGGGACGTGTAGAGGATGTCCGGTAGGACACCTTCCTTCTTAAGAAGCTCGCCGCCATGAACGGCCTCTTCCTTACCTAGTTCTGTCAGCGGAACGTCAACCCATCCAGTGAACAGGTTCTTTTCGTTCCAATCGCTTTGCCCGTGACGGAGCAGAATCAGTTTAAAAGCCATGGCTTCATTATCCCATGTCTGGCGATCAATGTCTTTAGGTTAAGCCTGGTTTTGGTCAATAAACTTCCAACTCGTGGTTCGTTTCCCCCTATTTTCCGCCGATTGTTGTGCGTCTTCATTGAGGAAACATTCTTTGGCGAGAAGTTTCGCTCAAATCGGTTTCGACATCGCGTACAGAAGCGGAATGATCGTTTCAACAATCGGTTTAGCAGGCGACTGCGCAATGGGAAGGTGCTGTGGCACCGTGCGTTCGATCCGCGGCGGTGAGGCCGGACCAACCATGCGGCTTCGAGCCTGGCTCTGGTGTTCCTTATAGCTCTCCACTAGGGCATCAACCGCGGCGGCCCTCAAAACAATTCCGATCACCGCGTGAGTGATCACGCGCATCGGCGCTTCGGGTTTACGCCTTGCAGCCTCGAGGATGGTTTCAAGAACTCCCCCCAAAGCGGTTAAAAACTCCTCATTGAGGTCGGCCAGGCGTGCGCCCCATTCTTGATCTCGCACCGAACGGGCCTGCATTTCTGTGTGGAGGGCGTAAAGAGTGCGGTTAACCCCAATCGCGTCCATCGCGTCAAACAACAGGGAGTCGATTTGTGCTGGCTTTGCCGTGTCACCGCTACGCCATTTTTCAACCTGCATGTCAAGGCGCTCAATCAGATCTGCGTACTCGTCTTCCGCGAGCGCCGCGAGCAACGATTCCTTGGTAGAAAAGTTTGAGTAGAACGCGCCCCGGGTAAAACCCGCGCGGCGGCACACGTTATCCAGCGTGAATCCCTCTACCCCCTCGAGGATTATGATCTCGCGCGTTGCATCAATGAGTCGCTGCTGGGTCTCAAACCTGCTGCTCACGCCGCCTCCTCCCTGTCACGTGCGCCTTCAAGATTATATGCGGGTTTGGACAGCCTACCCGGTTTGTGGCGCTAAGTTAGGAAGCTACCGCCCGGGCGGACATGTAAAGGTCTGGGGGCAGCGGGTAGTCAAGCTCCCACGTGATCTGCATCGGCCGCGCCCCTTTGGCTTCAACCAGATGCGCTGGCCCTGCGAATGTGTATGCCGCGCCCTCCCCCAACGCGTCCTTCTTGTGTTCTCTGATGAAGAGGGCGATGTTGGATTCCCCCTCCAGGTACCGCATGCCCGCCTTGGTGTGCGGTCCTGCGCTAGACTGCGATTCCCAGTGAAATAGCGTGGGTGTAAGCGCGAAATCGCGGTACAGAGTGTTAGGTGAATAGTCAGCCTCCGACTTTACAAGTGTCACCAGCAAGGCTTCCGTGTTGGTGTACTCGCAGTACTTAACCCCCTCACGCACGCCGCCGGGCGCCTGGCCTTGAAACTCGTATCCAACGCCGATGCCAGCCAGCAATTCTTCGCGCGTGTACACCGCGCCCACTTTAAGCGGTGACCACAGCCCCATTTCGCCAGCGGGCTGCTGGTATAGCTTCTTCGTACGATCACTAACAGCTACGAATATTTGCCTCAGTTCATCAACGAGGTCCGGTGTGGATCTCAAAACTTGCAAGGCGTAGTCGATGGACGCGATCTTTTTCTCGTCACGTTTACCGCTGGGCCAAAACGAGTACATGAGCATGTGCGCGTAGAACTTTTCGCGCGCCGTCATCGCCTCGTAACGGTAGTGTGGCGTGGAAAGAATCTTGAGGTAGATTTCGATCCGCTCTGGGTCAGACACGTGCGCGAAAGCGCGAAGCCTGCGGCGAACGTCCTCATAAGCATCCGCGGCGAGATCGCTACCCGTGGCCGCCACGTGCAGTAAACGCTTCCACGAAATGGGGCGCTTTCTGAAGTCTTTTCGACTGTAAATGTCTGCAATGTCGCGGTGGGAGTCTTTCAAATAATCCGTGAGTTGGTAGTCCTGCGCGTCAACCCGCGCGGCAAGGGCCGCGTTCCGAATTTCGGCCGGTAGTTTCTGCGTGGATACGTTCAGATTGTTCTTTATTGATTGCAGGACTACCTTCTGCGACTTTTCTTCGAGGAAAATCTGCGATCCGGCAGGCAGATGACTAAAGCCCTTCTCCACAGCTGCCATGAGATTCTTGCGCGACGTACCCGTAAGCACCTGCAACTTAAGGTCGAAGCGGAAGGCCTCGTTTTGGTTACCCACAAAGTCCAAAACAGTTAAGACCGTCTTGTTATTCGACAGCCGCAAGCCGCGGCCTAGTTGCTGCAAGAACACCGTGGGGGATTGGGTTGGCCGTAGCATCAACACCGTGTCTACACTCGGCACGTCAACGCCCTCGTTGAAAATATCTACTGAGCAAATGATCTGAATTTGGCCGCTAGCGAGGGCTCCAAGCGCCTTGTCACGCTCCATAGAGGATTCAGCGGAGGTGACGTACTCGGCTTTGAGGCCAAACTTTCTAAACGAGCGCGCCATGTATTTTGCATGATCAATGTCCACGCAAAAGCAAAGTGCACGCATGCCCTCTAAGTCTAAGATCTTGTCGCGCATGGCCTGCACAATCTGACGCACACGCGCGTCATTGCCGGTCAGGACATTCGACAACTCACTGGTTACGTAGTCACCGCGCACCATTTTTACGCCGGATAAGTCCGTGTCGTCATATTGAATGAAGTAGTGGAAGGGACACAGCAGGCCTTCTTCTAGTGCGTCCCATAGCCTCAGTTCGCTTGCCACACGCCCGTTGAAGAATTCGAGGGCAACGTTCACGCCGTCACCGCGCTCAGGGGTTGCGGTCAGGCCCACCAACTCGCGTGCATTGAAGTGGCGCATCAGGCGCTGATAACTGGCGGCTTGAGCGTGGTGGAATTCGTCGATAATGATGATGTCAAAGAAATCTCGCGGAATTTCGTTCAGCACGTCTGGGCGAAGTGACTGGATAGAGGCGAAAGCGATGTTGTCGTAGCGGTTCAGCGTAGCGTCATTGAGCTGTGCCAGACTGTAGCCATCGGAGGTGGACCAGATGATCTGCCGCGACTTCACTACATCGCGGAAGGTCCTCATGGATTGGTTCAAAATCTCGTTGCGGTGGGCCACAAACAGTGTTCGAGGGGGCCGGCCCAGCTCGCTGGCCATGCGTTCGCGTAGCGCCTTGTAATCGAGCGCCGCCACAACGGTCTTCCCGGTGCCCGTGGCAGCCACAACAAGGTTTTTGTGGCACCCCATCGCTCGTTCATACTCGAGGTCGTCCAGCATGATCTGCTGGTAGGGATAGGGCCGTATGTCGAGTGCGGTGAAGTCAATCTCGGCGTCAGATTTCTGCTCGAAACCACGCCCATCTTGGAGCGCCCGGTCAAGTTTTGCCGCGTCGCGATCTGGATCGTAAATTTCAAACGAGGGCGAGGCCCAGTATGAGTCGAAGGTAGTTTCGAACTTTTCAAATACCGCGGGAGTGTTATTTTTTGCCAGACGCACATTCCATTCCAGGCCGTCCTGCATAGCGGCAGCCGACAGGTTGGAGGAGCCTACGAATGCGGTGTGGTAGCCAGTGTTGCGGTGAATCAGCCAGGCTTTCGCATGCAGGCGCGTGGATTTGGTGTTGTAGTTGATCTTGATTTGAGCGCCGTAATCGCGAACGAGGCGGTCAAGAGCTCTGCGATCTGTAGCCCCCATGTACGTGGTTGTAATGATACGGATAGGAACCCCACGAGCTTTGAGATCAGCGAGTTCTTCAGCAATAGTGCGGATCCCCGTCCATTTAATGAATGCGATGAGGGCATCTACACGGTCCGCAGAACGAAACTCCTTCTTAAGCTCCGTTTGAATAGAGGGGTCATACTCGGCGTTGGTCAGTAGCGCCGCGTCAGTAAGCGGAGTATCGGGCCTCACGGTTTTGTCCGAGTTGTCAAAAACTTTGATTTCCGTAAGTAGCTGCGCTCTGCCGTCCCTCAAGGCAATCGGTTTGTCTGCGCTGTTTCCGCCGTTAATGACCTCCAGAACTCGGTCTGTTAGGAGGAA
This sequence comes from Actinomyces sp. HMSC065F11, assembly GCF_001813085.1. Taxonomy (NCBI): domain Bacteria; kingdom Bacillati; phylum Actinomycetota; class Actinomycetes; order Actinomycetales; family Actinomycetaceae; genus Actinomyces; species Actinomyces sp. HMSC065F11. The sequence goes on along the minus strand of NZ_KV811462.1, from coordinate 12,227 downwards.
CCTCTCGCGTTGCCCTTTGGTTTTCAAGAGGGAGTTTTCAAATCGTTCCGCTATGTATTTGGATATGACGTAGGGGAAGTCCGCGTTGTCAATGGCTTCACTTACGACGCGCTGTCCATACTTGTGCAGGGCCGCTTCGAGACCGGCGTCAATAATCGTCTCGTATAGGCCGGGCGGCAGGTCGAAAGGCTCGTCCATCAAACACTTCCAGAAAACTACGCAGCTTATTCTTTGCTTTCATATTACGAAAGCGCAGCGCAAATTTTCTGTTGCTTATTCTTCTGGGAGAGCGCACACCGGCAGATGCAAAATGTCGACTCACTAAGCGGTTGCCAGCGCAGCCTGGCCTAGCGGATCGCGTGTTCGGTTTCAGCGTCGAAGAAGAGGATCTCATCTTCCTGTGGCCGCACGTAAACAATGTCGCCAGGCTGGGGGCGCGCCTTGCGGTGAAGCATTACCGCAACTCGTTCAGGAGCGGTAACAACACCGTTTGCATCTACCATTTCGCCGTAGAGGAAAGCTTGTGAGCCCAGGAGTTCAACGTGGCTGGTACGGATCGGAATTCCGCCTTCAGAGGGCGCAACCACATCCCATGCTTCGGGGCGCACGCCAACGATTACCTGCGCTCCGGCGGCCTCGGCGACATTTCGCGGGAGGTGCACATCGTTGCTGCCCAGGAGGGCTCGGCCGTCATCCACGGTCGTGTTGAAAAGAGTGATTGCGGGCGAGCCAATGAATCCGGCAACGAAGGCATTGTTGGGGTTGGAGTAGAGGTGTTCGGGCGTATCAACCTGCTGGAGCTGGCCGTCCCGCATTACGGCAACGCGGTCTCCCATGGTCATGGCTTCCACCTGGTCGTGGGTCACGTACACCGTGGTTACGCCCAGGTTGCGCTGAAGGTTCGCGATCTCGCCGCGCATCGTGACGCGTAGTTTAGCGTCGAGGTTGGATAGTGGCTCGTCCATGCAGAACACGGTAGGTTTGCGCACGATTGCGCGCCCCATGGCCACGCGTTGACGCTGGCCGCCAGATAGCGCGGAGGGTTTACGCTCCAACAGCTCATCGAGTTCTAGCATGCTGGCAGCCCACTGTACGCGTTCTTTAATTTCGCTCTTAGATACCTTCATGTTCTCTAGCGCAAATGCCATGTTTTGCGCCACGGTCATGTTGGGGTACAGAGCGTAAGACTGGAAAACCATGGCGACGTCCCGCGAACGAGGACGCACACCTGTCATGTCTTTATCACCGATAAGGACGCGACCAGACGTGGTGGGCTCCAGGCCTGCAACCATGCGTAACGAGGTGGATTTCCCGCATCCGGAAGGCCCAACCAGTACAACGCATTCGCCGTCTTCTATTTGGAGGTTGAGCGAATCAACTGCGGGCTTGGAGGCGCCAGAGAAGACTCGGGTTGCGGATTCAAAAGTCACACTAGCCACGGTTTGTCCTTCAGTAGTTATCTAACTTGGATCTAGGTCCATATTGTTGGCCTCTTAGGGTGGCCGTGCCCCACTTGCACTCCCCGCTAAGTGGGGCACGGCCGCAGAGCTAAGCTCTGCTTATTGAAGAGGCCAAAATAGTTCGATTTACCAAGCCGCTACTTGAGCTTTGGCTTGATGTCGGAGTCGATGATTCCCTGCTGTTCCTCATCGATTTGCTTGAAGGTCTGCGCAACGTCAGCGCCCTGCGCGATCTTATCTAGCGCTGCACCAATACGCATACCACCACCGGAAACGTAGACGCGTCCTGCATCCTGCTTCTGGGTGAACTCAAGCTGGTCTACAGCGGTCTTGAAGTTCGGGTTCTCCTCGAAGTACTTCTTTGCCTCATCGGTCTCCTTAGCGGAGACGCGTACCGGCATGTAGCCCGTGGACTGCGAGAACTTCACCGTGTTTTCCGTGTTAGTGAGGAAGGCGAGGAACTTAGCTGCGGCTTCCTTCTTCTCAGACTTGGCTGCGATACCAACGCCAGCACCACCGGTAGGACATCCGGGAACACCCTCGGGCGTGGGGAGGAAGGCGGTACCTACGTTGATCTTGCCATCCTCGCTCACACCCTTAAGCGAACCGGTGGATTCGAGCATTGCCGCACCCTGACCGGATACGAACGGAGCGGTGGCTTCCTTAACCGCCTTGAAGTAGCCCTGGTCGAACTGCGACTTAAGGAACTCGCCGGCCTTCACAGATTCCGGCGAAGACATGGACATGGTGTAGTCCTTGGAGTACGCGCCACCCATTGACCAGATCATTCCCTGGAAGTACCAGTCCATGTAGGAGGAACCATCCGGAATCACCAGCGGAGCCACGTTCGGGTTGGCCTGCGCAAGCTTAGGAGCGAACTCGTCGTTCCATTCCTGCCAGGTGTTCGGGCCGCGGTCAGGCAGACCGGCTGCCTGCCACATGTCCTTGTTGTAGTAGAACAGCGGCGTGGAGCGCGCGTAAGGTACGGCAAAGTGCTTGTCGTTTAGCACGTACTCGTCGTAAAGGCTGGGAACGTAGTCAGCGGTGTCTGCCGGGTCCAATAGCTCATCTAGCGGAGCGAGCTGATCGTTCAGCGCGAAGTTGAACCAGGTCACGTCGGATGCAACAACGAGGTCAGGCACCTGTCCACCCGAAAGCGCAGCGTTGAACTTCTGGGCCACTTCCTCATAGTTCTTACCCGCATCGGTCAGCTTAACCTTGATGTCGGGATTCTCAGCCTCGAAAGCTGCGATCATCTCTTCTTCAAGAGCCTTCGAAGATCCGGGGTGGTTTGACCAGAACTCGATGGTGGTAACACCAGCTTGGTCAGCGCCGGAGTTGTCTGCGCCGTTGTCAGTTGGGGCGCTGCCCGTTCCGGCGCAACCTGCAAGGCCAAGCGCGACGGCCGCGAAGCCGGCGATGCCAATGCGTCGAATGTCCATTTTCTACCTTTCAGGTGATTGTTGTTTTGGGATGGATCAGATGTTGGTGGCGCGTTTTGGGATTACCCCTTGACAGCGCCGGATGTTAGCCCCTTGATCATGTTCTTCTGCAGAATCAGGAAGACGATGAGTACGGGGATGACAGCTAGTACGGTTCCGGCCATCACGGGCCCCCAGTTGGTCATACCTTCGTTGTTTTGGAGGAAGGTCAGGCCGATTTGGAGGGGTGCGGTGGACTCGTCGTCCGACATGAGGAACGGCCAGAGGTATTCGTTCCAGTCGTTGACGATGGTGATGAGGGCGAACGCGGACAGCGTGGGCCACGACATCGGAAGCACGATGCGGAACAGAAGTTTCATGGGACGCGCTCCGTCCATTCTTGCCGCCTCAATCACTTCGGTGGGTAGTGACATGAAGTGGTTGCGCATTAGGAATGTGCCAAACGCGGTGCCTGCAAGAGGCATGATTATGCCGATGAAGGTGTTGCGCAGACCCATGGTTGCAATGAGCGAGTAGTTGGAGATGACGGTGATCTGATTAGGCACCATCAAGGACGCGATCACAAACAGGAATATGAGGTTGCGTCCGGGGAATCGAAGAAGCGCAAGGGCGTAAGCTGAGGCGACTCCCAGCGCAATCTTGATGGCCGAGAGAACCGCGGTAATGATGATTGAGTTGCGCAGGTATTTTCCGAACGCGAGGTCACTGCGAACCGTCTCAAAGTTGTCCAGCGTCCACGGGTTAGGCCAGTAATTGGCCGGATGGGTGTAAATATCACCCGGAGTTTTGAACGCAGCAATCACGATCCAGTAGATGGGCACGAGGATGATGGCTAGGGACAGGGCCATGGCCGCGTAGCCAAGGACTTTGAATCCCCAGTGCTGGCCCACGTAGTTGAGTTCTTCGTGAGAGTCACTGTTCTTCTTGTTCTTCCTTCGAAGAGGCATGCGTAGAGCGCTCACTTTTCACCTCGCTGCATGTAACGCACTTGAACCATGGTGACGACCAGCAGGATGAGGAACAGGATGGTTGCAACGGTTGCGCCGTATCCTGCACGAGAATTCACAAATGTTTCTTGGTAAACCTGGTAGACCATCGTGGTCGTTCCAGTGCCCTGCGGGCCACCCCGAGTCATCACGTTGATAATGTCGAAGACCTGCATCGAGTTGAGTAGCACGGTGATTGACAGAAAGAACGTTGTGGGGCGCAGTTGGGGCAGAAGCACGCGGGTGAGGCGCCTCCACGCAGAGGTTCCATCGATTTCTGCCGCTTCGTCCAAGTCTTTGCGCCGGCCTTGCAGGGCAGCAAGGTAGATTACGAAGCTGTAACCCAAGTTCTTCCAAATGTAAGTCAAGGTCACCATAAAGAGGGCCCAGCCGGGCCGTTGGTAAAAGTCCGGTGACTGGCTTCCTAGGCGAATAAAAACGTCTGCAATGAGGCCGAAGCTGGGGTCGAACACGAACTGGAAGGCAACGCCGATTGCAGCTCCAGAGATGATGTATGGCGCAAACACTACCGAGCGAACAAAATTTCGACCCTTTAGCTTTTGGTCGAGCACAAGGGCAAGGCCCAGGCCCAGTAGTAACGATCCGATCACGGTTGCCGCTGTGAAGACTACGGTGTTGGTGACCACTGTCCAAGTATTTGGATGGCTCCACCATTCTTTGTAGTTAGCAAATCCGATATATTCCGCAGTCGGTGAGGAGATGTTCCAGTTGGTGAACGATAGGCGGATATTATCGGCAAGGGGACGGTAGGTGAATACCGCGAGGAAAATCAGATTGGGAACAAGCAAGATTGCTGCTAGCCACCACTCGTTCCGGTCAGGCCGGTCTGAGCGTTTTTGCAGCGTGTCACGCCGTTCTTTGGCAGACGTAATCGACCACATGCGTGAAACTGTAGGGAGGCAAAGTTAACGGCAGGTGTCGCGGCCAGGAACGATCCGTGTCGGACAAGTGAGCCCCAGGCCACTAAATTTAGAGAAGCCGTAAAACGCGCGGATTCCAGTGTTGCCGCACCGAATTACTTGTTAAGTTTTGCCTCGCGCAATCGTGGTTTTACATGACGAAACCTCCGCTTTCGCGGAGGTTTCGTTTCTGTGCGATCTTAAACTAGTTGCGCGCCCTCAGCCAATGACTTCAACTTCGCCCACGCGATCGAGGGATGAATACGTCCCCCGAAGCCGCAGTCCGTGGATGCCACCACCCGATCTGGGCCAACGATGTCCACGAATCTGGAAATGCGTTGAGCTACCAGCTCAGGGTGTTCCACAACGTTCGTAGAGTGACTGACAACGCCAGGAACCAAAACCAGGTTCGAAGGCAGGTCGACTTCACGCCAAACCGTCCACTCATGTTCGTGGCGCGCATTGGCTCCCTCGAACGAAATGTATTTGGCGTTGACGGTCAAAACGTTGTCCACGATTTCCTTCAACGGAATATCCGTGGTGTGCGGCCCATGCCAAGAACCCCAGCAAAGATGCAGGCGCACCAGATCAGGATCAATCCCATCCAGCGCGGTATTAATCGCATCAACACGCACCTGGATATAACGCCTGTAGTCATCAAAACTGGGCGCAGGATTGATCTGATCCCATGACTCCGCCAGTGACGGATCATCGATCTGCACGGTGAGGCCCGCGTCCGTAATGGCGCGGTACTCTTCGCGAAGGGCTTGCGCCCACGCCTGCACGACCTCTTCATCATTGTCGTAGAAGGCGTTAGACAGCCGGGCTGCCGAGCCGGGAGAAACCGCAGCTATAAACCCGTCTTTGCGATCAATTCCGTTAGCCTCAAGAGCACTGACCAGCGCATCAATATCCTGCTTTACAGCGTCATGACCGATGTACTCGATCGGCCCTGTAATAACGGGGAAATTTTGCTTTGTCTGTTCCTCTTCAGAGAGCTGTTTCACGCCTGGCATTACCGCAGCTTCCGGATCGGAATAAACGTCTTTGAACTTCACCCAATCTCGACGCTGCTCGAACTCCACCAAACGGATGTTTGATCCGGGTGCAGGCGGCGCAAGCGGATACTCTTTGTCAGTCATTTCGAGCCCCGCAAAACGCGAGAACGAGTAGTACCACCACGGACCGAAATCGAGTTTTTCAGTCATTACGTGGCCGTACTCACCGTCATTAACCCAGTCAATTCCGATCTCTTGTTGCCTTGCAACAACATCATTTACCGAAGACTGAAGGATCTGGGCGAACATGGTCTCTCCCATTTCCTTTCTCCTCAAATTTGCGTTGAGCAGTTCTTCGGTACGCGGCAGGGAGCCGACATGGGTGGTACGAATCGCCATCTTTCCTCCTTCAACAGTAAATCGACGATGGTGCTTTTCAAGATAACAATTTTGGGAAGAAAGAGTTCAGGGCCGTCACAATCCGGTCACGCAAGTGGACAGAGTGCCACGATGTGCTAAAGACGCGTTAACAAAAAGCCCCCGCTTTCGCGGGGGCCAGCTCAGAGCCGCCTGTGGGAATCGAACCCACGACCTATTCATTACAAGTTGGACACAAGAACCCACTCATTCTCGGCATCGTATCTGCATTGACCCTGCCCTTCGCTTTTCTTTTTGCCCGTATTGCCGGCAACTATGGCAATGATGGCAACTATGGCAATGCCGGCAATGATGGCAATGCCAGCAATGCCCGGAACTGCAGCGATTGGGCATGTTTATCAGCCTTAATGACCGAAACTTTAGTCATGCTCAAAACTGTTATTCCCTTCGAACAACTAGCACGACTATGGACTGTAGAAATGTCCGCACGTTCCCTATCGCCCAGGACGATTGATGAACGATTGCGAGTGGTAGACCAATTCACTCGACAAACGGGAGTGAACGCCCAAGTAGCCAATTTCGAGGACATTACATTGTGGCTTTCCGCGCTGCCATCTGCGATCACGCGCCATACGTACTACGTGCATCTGCGCGCGTTCTACCAATGGCTAGTGATTAGCGATCACCGTGAGGATAATCCTATGTCCCGTGTAGCGTCACCCAAGCGTCCCAAGTATCAACCGCGCCCCATCACGGATGAACAACTCCGAACAGTTCTCGCGTCACCTCTGCGTAACGCAACGCGCACCCGCATCATGCTAGCTGCCTTTGCCGGGCTACGAGTCCACGAGATAGCAAAGATACGCGGACAAGACCTCGATCACGCAACCGGAATGATAACCGTGGTTGGAAAAGGCGATAAAACCGCCACACTGCCGGTACATCCCATCATCTTGCATGAGGCCGAGCAATATCCTCTACGAGGTTGGTGGTTCCCCTCCCCCACGTGCCCTAACACGCATGTAGAACGAAGAGCCGTAGGCTCAAGCATCTCTAACGCCTTCGCGCGAGTGGGAATCACAATGACTTCCCACCAGCTACGCCACTATTTCGCCACGGCACTACTCGAAGCAGGAGTAGACGCGCGCGTAGTTCAAACCCTTATGCGCCACGAAAACCTACAAACAACCGCGCTATACATGAACGTTTCAGTACGCCTACAACGCCAAGCTCTAGACCTACTACCAAACGTATTCAACAACTATTTGTTCTAACTGCCAGCAATGCCGGCATTGCTGGCAACTATGGCAATGCCAGCAACTAATAGACCTCTACACCCAAGGAGAAAGCCATGCTTACCATCTCGCTTTGTAACCAAAAAGGTGGGGTAGGTAAATCCACTACCACCTACCACCTAGCCCGCGCCGCCGTTCTCGAAGGCATGCGCGTGCTAATCATAGACCTCGACCCGCAAGGCAACATCACCAGTAGCCTCGCAAGCCAACCAGTAGACGAGGACGCTGCAGGGTTGGCCGACGTGCTCTCCAGCCGCACCCAACTACCCATAAGCGAAGTCACCGTACCTGGCCTATGGGACGGGGTAGACCTAGTGCCCACCACGGGCGAGGCCCTACCAGTAATAAGAGACGAGCTAGTAGTAGCAGGAGCCGGACGCGAAAGCAGACTACGCGCCGCCCTGGACACAATCAGCCACGACTACGACTTGTGCCTCATCGACTGCCCGCCATCACTCGATCAACTCACCATTAACGGCTTAACCGCCACTGACATAGCCCTCATAGTCACACACTCCAAACTCTGGAGCGCTAACGGACTAGCCCGACTACTCAGCTCCATCGACCAGATACGCATCTACTACAACCCGGAACTAACAATCGGGGGAATCATCATTAACCAACACGAAGCCCGCACCACAAGTGGTGGACATTGGATGAACGAGCTAACCAACGAAGTAGAACAACGCGGACTAACAATCTTCAACCCGCCCATCCCTAAGCGAGTAGCAATCGCAGACAGTGTGGAAGCCAGCAAGCCATTAGAACAATGGCCCACACAAGAAGCAGCGGAACTAGCCGATATCTACACCCAATATCTACACGCAATCCAAAACCACCAGGCAGGCAAGCAATGAGTCGAGTCAGTAACAAACAAGTCTTAGCCTCATACAACCAGGCAAGTCTTGAAGATAAAGAAATCTACCTTAAGTTGCTTTACAACGACACGGTAAGAACATCTAACTTCCTCCAATACTGGATCGGACCAGAACGAATGTTAGCGGGGTGTTACACGTGGCGGGAACAAGTCAAACAAGTGCTAGACACGAAAGACTTTGAGCAAATACTCCAACTGGAAACCCGCCTATCAGAAACCGCGCAAGCCATAAACAGGCTACGCAAACACATGCAAAAACTCGCAGAAAGACAAGCCAATGACTAAGCCACAACCCAGGCGCAGCGCCCTAGCCGGACAAAGCGTAATCGGACAGACCGCAACGCAACCGCAAGGCAACAAGTCCACACCAACACCGCAGAAAGAGCGTAACCAAAAGATCACTGTGCGCGTAGATGCAACAGTGGCAGACGAAGCACGCGGACTATTCATAGCCGACCTAGCCAACGATGGACCAACCACATGGAGCAAATGGGTGGAACAAGCCCTAATCGCCTACAACAAGCAAGTCCGAACAAGACTACAAACACCAGTCCCACCGCGCGAGATCGGCACCCTACCAGTCGGACCACGCGGACCAATCAACTAGACTCAACACCAGCAAGTAAAGGAAAACATCATGAGCACGAACCAGCCCAGCACTCCACCACAAGAAACAACCGAGCAAGCCTTGGCGGTCAAACCGGTTTGGTATAAGCGCCCGCCCATTATTGCCGCTATCGCAGTAGCGCTAATCGCCGTGCTAGTAGCGGTTGGGTTGGCATGGAAAACCCAGGCAGATACTAAGAACGCGCGCGAGCAATACCAAACAGCCCAAGCGAGCTACCAGCAAACCCTCACCGAACTAGACCAGACCAAGACGCAAGCGGCGGGCCTTATCGAACTCGCAGCGCAGCGCGCAAAAGACACGGACACTAAGGCCCTTGCCGAAGCGGTAGAAGAAGCAGACAACCTCAAAGGCATTGAGACAAAGGACGCATCCACGCTAGGACGCGAAAAAGCCAAGGAAGCCACAAACGCGGTTAAGAGCGCGCAAGAGCAGGCTCAAAACGTGCTCGACAAGCTCACCGGCTCGTTCAAGGACGTGCGCGAAGAAGTCGCAGGCAAAGCTACTAGCGAGTTTGACCAGGCAGTGAAAACCCTTAACGAGGCAATCGAGCAGGCCGGTAAAGCTAACCGTGAAGGCGTAGAAAAGAGCGTGACCGACAAGCTAGACGCTGCTCTGAAAGAAGCTAAAGCAATCGACCCGGCCAAGCCAGAAACACTAGAAGCCGTGGCCGACATTGAAGCCGCGTTTACTCGCGCTGACGAGGCAAGTAAGAGTGCTAAAACCTTGAACGAAGCAACCAAGGCCGTAAATGACGCAGCGAAAGCCAAGGCAGAAGCCCAGCAGGCACAACAAGAGCAAAGCTCAAGTGGTTACGAACAAGCATACGACGGCGGCTACAGTGGCAATGACTACAGCGGCGAGGGCTACAGTGGCGGCGGTTACAGTGACTGGAACACTGGCGGCAATAGTAGCTCCGGTAGCACAGACGTGTGCGGGGGCGGCCCGTACTGCTACAACCCAAACTTCCCCGAATGGATCCAATCTGACCAGGACGGAAGCTGGCACCACCAGGTGCAACCCGATGAAGACGGGAAATGGACGAACGATCACGGATGTATAGCTGGATGTAACTAGCACCTTGCGAATCGGCTTTCATAGGGTGGGCACCCAATCGGGTGCCCACCCTACTTTGTGCGCGCACACTCTACGTAATAGGTGAAGGGCTTTCGAGCCTTTTAATGATCGATCATTAAACCTATTTGAAAGTGGAGTAGTAATGAGTATTCCTATAACCACGCAAGCTCAAGGCGCACCTAGCGCCCGTAAGGGAGGACTGGCCTACCGGCTAGCTCTGGCCTTTACAGCGCTTGCTCTTGTCTTTGCGGGCTCTCTAAATGCCCTACCTGCTCAAGCGGCAGGCTCTTGGGTGCGAGGCGTGCCTATTGGCGGAAGTGTTGGATGGCTTGGCACTTGGATTCCTTACCAAGGCCAGCCTGTGCCTGGTCTTTGTATCCAGGCCGACGCGGTAAACCCTTCGGCGGCGGTTGCCGCCACTCCGGGAGAACTGACTAGCCAGCCCAGTCTTAACCGTCCGGGCGATCTGAGTGTGAACATTGCTCAGATGGCTTACATCATGAAGAAGTGGACTCCGAAATCCCTAGAGTATTCCGATACTGACGTGGACGCGGCGGCTACTGGCTTCCTTGCACACGTGAACTTTGAAAACTCACAGTTCGGGGCGGCTGCCTCTCAGCAGAACGTGAATGAGTTGCTCCAGCTAGCGCCCGCTAACGTGCAAAACCGCGCCCGCCAGATGGTTGCGGAAGCCAAGGCTAAGAGCATTGTTGATTGGAAGGCAGGCGAACCTGAAACCACCGACCACATGTATGGTACGTTCAACGGAATTCAGGTACTCAACTCAAGTAACTCGCCTGTAGCTGGCTATCCGTTCGTTGCTAAGCTCACGGGTCCGGCCGTATTCGATGCAACTGGCACGGATACTTACACTGGCACGACGGCCAATACTCCGGTCAACGGAATCAAGTGGCACTCAACCGGCAATGGTTCAGTATTCGCAAAGGTTACTTATAGCAACGTTCCTGCGCCTGTTCTTGGTAAAGCATCACCTGGTGGTGGTAACCAGGATGTGATTTTCGATATTGAGAAGCTCACTGCTAAGACTGTTCAGTCTCCGACGTGGGATGTCATCTTCGACTTCCGCCCACAAGGCGTGTCCAATGTGGATACCGCTAAGGTCATCGACAGTGGCGCTGAACTAACTGACACGTTCACTCCAAACGCTGACCCGAACTACGGGGACGGCAAGTGGCTCAACATTGATGGCACTGACGTGCCCGTGAACTACCGTGCAAGCGTCTACTACGTCTCCGAACTAGCTCCGGGAGAACAGAGCGATACCGTGCCAGAAGGCGCAGAGCTAATCAAGTCCGTCACCGTCAAGGCAGAAGGACCCGAAACGGTGATTACCGCTAACGCGGGCGCAGCACCCAAGGAAGGCTTCTACACGTGGGTGTGGGAAGTAAAGGCCG
>NZ_KV811462.1:0-654 GCF_001813085.1 Actinomyces sp. HMSC065F11 | reverse complement strand
ACCTGGTAGATGACGTGTTTGTAACCGGCATGCCCAAGGATCACCCTAACTTTGAAGGCGCTGCCGGCTTTAAGGCAGACGAGAAAGAAATCTCTCACGAGGTGCTGTTCTTCCCCGCTGGCCTTGAAGTAACCGAGGCGGACCGTGACAAGGCTGAAAAGATCGGTGAAACCGTCACCATTCCAGCCAAGAACGGCTTCTACCCCAGCATTGGTGATACTTCCTGGATCGCTAAGACTGGTGCGGACGGCAAGCTAGTAGCTGGCACCTACGTATTCATCTCTACCTTCGCTGGTGATGACCGCGTAGCCCCACTAGCTACTTCTGTAGAGGACGTTACCGAGCAGTTCACTATCGCAGGTGAGCCTGGTATTCACACCACGCTCATGTACGAAAAGCAGCGCGGCCCGGTCCCTGGATACGGCACCCGCACGCTTACAGACGTGGTTACCTACACCAACCTTGAACCCGGTAAGGAATACGAAGTAGTTGGCACGCTCATGGATAAGGACACCGGCAAGCCCATGCTTGACGGAGCGGGTAAGGAAATCACTTCAACCACGAAGTTCACACCCGAAACCGCTAACGGCAGTGTCGAAGTCGCCTTCGAGGTAGACGCAGCCCTGTTTGCTGGTAAGACCACTGTTGCCTTCG
>NZ_KV811461.1:0-1430 GCF_001813085.1 Actinomyces sp. HMSC065F11 | reverse complement strand
CCTGAAAGTTAGACAGTTTAATAGTAGGGGTTCTTAGGCTACGAGGGCATGATTGCGATATTCGTTCGGGGTCATGCCCTCGAGTCGTTGTTGGATGCGTTGGTTGTTGTACCAGTGGATGTAGTCCTGTATTTGATTGGCTAGGTCTTCAGTGTTGGTGAACGCTTGTTGGTAGAACAGTTCTGCTTTGAGGTGAGCGAAGAAGTTTTCTGCCATTGCGTTGTCATGGCAGCTACCTTTTCTGGACATGGATTGAGTAGCGTTGTAGTTGGCTAGTAGGGCTTTCCAACTGTGGTGTTGGTATTGGAATCCTTGATCCGTATGCATGATCATGCCCGGTCCTGGCTGCGCCTGGTGTAAGGCTTTGCGCAGGCTAGAGTTGGTGAGTTCTAGGTTTGGTGAGGCGCTAATCGAGTAGGAGATGACGCTGTGGTCGTACAGGTCAATGATTGGTGACAGGTACAGTTTTTGGTTTCCTACTCTGAACTCAGTGACGTCTGAGACCCATTTCTGGTTCGGCTTGGTAGCTGTGAAATCACGATTAAGAACGTTGCCAGCCGCGTTGGATTGGTTGGATCTGTAAGAGTTGTAACGCTTTTTCTTACGTACCTGGCACACTAGGTGTTCTTGTTTCATTAGTTTGGCTACCAGTTTTCTAGATACGCAAATGCCTTGACGTTTCAAAGCTAGCCTGACGCGGCGGTGACCATAGCGTGCGTGGGACTGGTCAAACACGGTCTTGATCTCACGTTTGAGCCCAGCGTGCTTATCAGGAGCATCAAGGCGAGCTTGGTGATAGTAAAACGTTGACCTGGCAAGGCCAGCAGCTTGGAGTAAATCCGCAAGACGATACTGGGACTTGAGACTTGCAACCACTCGGGTGCGAGTTATTGCTCTTTGCGCATCAAGTCCCTTAATGCTTTTAGGTAAGCATTCTCCGCCTGTAAATACTCCACCTGACGGCGTAACTGCTCAGTCTCAGACAAAGGCTTACTCGGTTTAGACCCAGACTTAGCAGGCCTGCCTTTAGGTTTAGGACGTAACCCGTCCTCACCTTGCTGCTCATAAATCCGAGCCCATATCCTCACTAAATCTGGCCTGGATAGTCCAAGATCTTTAGCAATACTCCCACGAGATTCACCAGCAAGGAAACGCAACACTGCATCACGCTTGACTTCAAAAGGATAAACACTAGTGTTTGGTTTTCTCACAAGTACAACACTGCCACGAATCTGCCAGCGATCATACAAATTCCTGGCCGGCTTTTTACCAACACCAACCTGCCTAGCCGCACTCTTGTAACCAAAACCCTGCTCAAACAAACCCACCAGCGCCGCGCGCTGCTCACGAGTCAACGTAGATCTCGGATGCATACAAATCCCCCGGAAGAAAAACTGAATAAATCAGTCCAACTTCCGGGGGACAGTTCA
>NZ_KV811460.1:0-2489 GCF_001813085.1 Actinomyces sp. HMSC065F11 | reverse complement strand
TTTTTTTGGGGTTGTGGTGATGGCGTGCCTATTGAAAAATGAGCCTGCGAGTTAGTGATGCGTGGCGAGGTTAACCCTTTGTGGGGTAGTCGTAGCGAAAGCGAGTCTTAATTGGGCGCCCAGTCGCGTGTTCTAGACCCGAAGCGGGGTGATCTACCCATGGCCAGGTTGAAGCGATTGTAAAAGGTCGTGGAGGACCGTACCCACCTAGGTTGAAAACTGGGGGGATGAGTTGTGGGTAGGGGTGAAAGGCTAATCAAACTCCGTGATAGCTGGTTCTCCCCGAAATGCATTTAGGTGCAGCGTTCTGCGTGTGTTGTTGTGGTGGTAGAGCTACTGGTTGGTTGATGGGCCGTTTTGGTTACTGACGTCAGCTAAACTCCGAATGCCATTGATAATTGCAGGGCAGTGAGACTGCGGGGGATAAGCTTCGTAGTCGAGAGGGAAACAGCCCAGATCATCGGTTAAGGCCCCTAAGGGTGTGCTGAGTGGGAAAGGATGTGGAGTTGCATAGACAACCAGGAGGTTGGCTTAGAAGCAGCCATCCTTGAAAGAGTGCGTAATAGCTCACTGGTCAAGTGATTCCGCGCCGACAATGTAGCGGGGCTTAAGCACACCGCCGAAACCGTGGCAAAAAATGTTTTTGTTTTTTGGGTAGGGGAGCGTCCTGACTGGGGTGAAGCAGGCCTGTGAGGGTTTGTGGACTGGTTGGGAGTGAGAATGCAGGCATGAGTAGCGAGTGGTGGGTGAGAATCCCACGCGCCGATTGACTAAGGGTTCCAGGGCAAGGTTTATCCGCCCTGGGTTAGTCGGGTCCTAAGGCGAGGCCGACAGGCGTAGTCGATGGATGACCAGTTGATATTCTGGTACCGGTTTTTTCTTGTCCAGTGCTGACAAAGTTGTGCTAACCAACGCCGTGATGGTGGTGATTCCTTCGGGTTTTATCGCCTAGTGGTCTTGGGGTCCCTTCTTGGGTAGGCAAGCGTGTTAACAGGGGTGACGCAGTAGGGTAGCTGATGCTGGCCGGTGGTTGTGCCAGTCTAAGGTTGTGGCCCGCATGCTAGGTAAATCCGGTGTGCTGTCTTTGATGATAAGGGTGAGGGCTGATGGGACTGCCACTTATAGTGGTGGTTATTGGTGTGCCTGTGCTGTCTAGAAAAGCCTCGACGTTAGAGGAAAACCGCCCGTACCCTAAACCGACTCAGGTAGTTAGGTAGAGTATACTAAGGCGTGCGAGTGAATCATGGTTAAGGAACTCGGCAAAATGCCCCCGTAACTTCGGGATAAGGGGGACCAGGCCCGGACAAGTACTATTTTTCTGGTTTTTGTTTGGGTGTGGTCGCAGTGATTTGGAAGAAGCGACTGTTTACTAAAAACATAGGTGTGTGCGAAGCTGTAAGGCGATGTATACGCACTGACGCCTGCCCGGTGCTGGAAGGTTAAGCGGAAGGCTCAACCCCCTTGTGGGGTGAAGGTTTGAAGTTAAGCCCCAGTAAACGGCGGTGGTAACTATAACCATCCTAAGGTAGCGAAATTCCTTGTCGGGTAAGTTCCGACCTGCACGAATGGCGTAACGACTTCTTCGCTGTCTCGACCATGAACTCGGTGAAATTGCATTACGAGTAAAGATGCTCGTTTCGCGCAGCAGGACGGAAAGACCCCGGGACCTTTACTATAGCTTGGTATTGGTAGCCGGTTGTGTTTGTGTAGGATAGGTGGGAGACTGTGAAGCCGCTACGCTAGTGGTGGTGGAGTCGTTGTTGAAATACCACTCTGATATAAACGGTTATCTAACCTTGGTCCGTGATCCGGATTGGGGACAGTGCCTGGTGGGTAGTTTAACTGGGGCGGTTGCCTCCTAAATGGTAACGGAGGCGCTCAAAGGTCTTCTCAGCCTGGTTGGTAATCAGGTGTTGAGTGTAAGTGTAGAAGAAGGCTTGACTGTGACACTGACGGGTGGAGCAGGTGCGAAAGCAGGAACTAGTGATCCGGCCGTGGTTCGTGGAAACGCGGTCGCTCAACGGATAAAAGGTACCCCGGGGATAACAGGCTGATCTTGCCCAAGAGTCCATATCGACGGCATGGTTTGGCACCTCGATGTCGGCTCGTCGCATCCTGGGGCTGGAGTCGGTCCCAAGGGTTGGGCTGTTCGCCCATTAAAGCGGTACGCGAGCTGGGTTTAGAACGTCGTGAGACAGTTCGGTCCCTATCCGCTGCGCGCGTAGGAAACTTGAGAAGGCCTGTCCCTAGTACGAGAGGACCGGGACGGACAAGCCTCTGGTGTGCCAGTTGTACCGCCAGGTGCATGGCTGGTTAGCTACGCTTGGGAAGGATAACCGCTGAAAGCATCTAAGCGGGAAGCCTGCTTCAAGACAAGGTTTCCATCCCCCTCTTGGGGGGAGAGACTCCCAATAGATGATTGGGTTGATAGGCCAGGCGTGTAAGCATGGTAACGTGTTTAGCTTACTGGTACTAATAGTCAACAACTA
>NZ_KV811459.1:0-726 GCF_001813085.1 Actinomyces sp. HMSC065F11 | reverse complement strand
CCAAGGTCGGCGTAGACGCGCACGACTAGGCCCGAACAGTCCAACCCTGCGGCCGTGGTGCCTCCCCACACGTAAGGGGTGCCAAGATATTTTTGAGCACCAGCCACTACTGATGAGGCCGAAACACTACCTTGAGTGTATTTTCCGGCTAGTTTTTTGATTTTGGCTACGTAGTCCTGGGTTTCACCGTATGGGGGTATGCCCCTGTGTTGTTGTACGGCTCCAGGGCCTGCGTTGTAGGCGGCGAGGGCAAGATCAACCACGTTGCCAACGGCTTGCCCACTGGCCACGTAGGCTTTCACGGTCTCTACTAGCCCGCACATGAACCGGCCTTGACTAGCGATAGCGTCGATAGGATCGAACGGATCGGCCACGCCGTCCCCGTTTGCGTCTATCCCGTTAGAGGCCCACGTGCCAGGCATGAACTGGGCGATACCTTGCGCGCCTGCTGGGCTCACAGCGGTCGCGTCCCACCCGGATTCAGCCTCGATTTGTCCAGCAATGAGGCTGGGCGTGATTTCGGTGCAGATACTGCCCGCGTCCATCACGGCTTGGAGGTATTCAGGGGGCACTCCCTCCAGGCCCACTCCTGCTCCTTCAGCGTCGCCTCCAGCCATCATGAGGGGCAAGAGCATTAGAGGGCCTGCGAGGAAGGCGATTAGTGACTTTTTCACAGCCTGCGCCCTTGGCCTTGCTGCGCGCTTGCAGAATGATTGGGGTTCCTGG
>NZ_KV811458.1:0-52766 GCF_001813085.1 Actinomyces sp. HMSC065F11 | reverse complement strand
AACACACTATCGAGTTCACAAACAACACCCACACGAAGCTGAACCCTCAATGCTTTGGAGGTTCTCGCTAAGGTGTCTTTCCGGATTTTTAACCGGACTTCCTAGTCTAATGTTTCTATCTGGTTTGTCAACTTAGTGACTTCGCCGCCGGAAACTATCTAGGTTTTGTTCCTCCGCTTTCGCGGGGCAACGAATAGAAACTCTACACACGTGGATTTGCAGGGTCAAATCTATTCGCGGTGACTCCCACCACACCCATTTTTCCGCACGGTTACGACGTATTAACTCCACCCCGCGTGCAGTAGAATAAGAAGGCGGTGATCCCCTAAGCGGCGCACACCAGCCGCACTACGAGAGGTAGTTTATGCACCGGCCAATCGGGTTTGACCGCAAACGATACATCGAACTTCAGTCGAAGCACATTAACGAACGTCGAAACCAGATCGGCGGAAAGCTCTACCTTGAAATGGGTGGAAAGCTCTTCGACGATTTCCACGCCTCTCGAGTACTTCCGGGCTTCACCCCGGACAACAAGATCGCGATGCTTGAGACCTTTAAAGATCGCATCGAGATCCTCGTTACGATCAACGCCAAGAATCTTGAGCACACCAAAGTTCGCGCAGACACCGGGATCCCCTATGAAGAGGACGCGCTTCGCCTCATAGACGTATTTCGCGAGCGTGGCTTTCTAGTTGAGAACGTCGTCCTCACCCAAATGGATGAGGGAAACAAGGAAGCGAAAGCGTTTCGCACCCGCGTAGAAAAGCTCGGATTGAAAGTCGCGCGGCATCGCACCATCAAGGGGTATCCGGCGGACATTGAGCACATCGTGTCGCCCAAGGGATTTGGCCGCAATGACTTTGTCGAAACCTCGAGGGACGTAGTACTTGTAACGGCTCCCGGACCCGGATCAGGCAAGCTTGCCACATGCCTGTCGCAGATTTACCACGAATTCCAGCGGGGTAACCAGGCCGGCTACGCCAAGTTTGAGACCTTCCCCATCTGGGATCTGCCGCTCGACCATCCCGTGAACATGGCGTATGAGGCTGCCACTGCCGACCTCGACGACGTAAATATGATCGACCACTTCCACCTCGCCGCATATGGTACGAGGGCGGTCAACTACAACCGCGACCTAGAAGTGTTCCCCCTGCTCTCGGCACTGCTTGAAAAGCTCACCGGGTCATGTCCCTACAAGTCGCCCACCGACATGGGTGTGAATATGGTTGGGAGCTGCATCAGCAACGATGATGTATGTCGTGAGGCCGCTAAGCAGGAAGTGATTCGTCGATACTTCAAGGCGCTCGTTGAAGAAAAGCGTGCTGGCACAGACAGTCACGAATCTGACCACATTGCCATCATCATGGGCAAGCTGGGCATAGACCGCAACTATCGGCCAGTTGTACGCCCCGCCCTCGAAATTGAGCGCAAAACTAAGAATCCAGGTTCAGCCATTGAACTGCAGGACGGAACCATCGTTACCGGTAAAACATCAGCCCTGCTGGGCCCGTCGGCTGCGATGCTCCTAAATGCGCTCAAACTACTCGCTGGGATCCCTCCGAAGATGCATCTGCTTGCGCCCGAATCCATTGAGCCCATTCAGAAGCTCAAAACGGAGCACCTCGGGTCTCGCAACCCGCGGCTGCACACCGATGAAGTACTCATCGCGCTATCGGTTTCAGCAAACACCAACGAGTATGCGCGCCGCGCCCTCGAACAACTGCAAGCGCTCCAAGGTTGCGACGTACACACCACCACGATCCTAGGCTCCGTTGATGAGGGGATCTTCAGAAACCTGGGGATTAATGTGACTTGCGAACCGAAATATTGGCGCAAGGGCGTCTACCAAAAGCGGTGAAAGACCAGAGGCCGGGCGCGCGGCGCCGAAAACTGTGCAGCCACATTAACTGAGGGGGACATGCTTAGGCAGTGTCCCCCTCAACGCTCCCATATTAGATCTCGTACCAGCGGATCTCGTTAGCCTGCATATCGATACCAAATGAGGATCCATCATCCAGGTATATCGTGGTGGATTGGGGTTTGTACGTGTTATTCACTGCGCAATACTTACCATTTTGCGGGTAAGCGTGTACCTCTACATTCACATTGGAAGAGAACCACTTATGCAATTCTGACTCGCTACTCGCCGCCCATAGAATCGCGCGGTACAGCAGGCGGGAGTTCTCAGCCGAATACGGCAAACCAGAAATGTACACAGCTCTGCCGTTGCCGTAACTATTCGTCGCCAGCTGCACTTCCTTATCACGCTGCACTAAAACCTGGGCACCATCCAGTGCGAACACCGACTTCTTGCCTTCCCCAAAGTCAACCTCGCCCTCGACGTCCTCCAAAATGAAGTGATCGCGACACTCATTCCAGTTGTACTTGTCGTAGTTCAGCGTGAAACCGGTTTCTTTCTCAACGCCCAGCGCGGCCGCAAGCTGGAAGAAACGGCCCTGATATTGGTGTGCTGAAGGCTCACCTACGCCAATAAAACCGCCGCCATTCATAATGAACTTGCGGATCGTCGTTGAAATCTGTGGATCCTCCCAGCGGAATCCGCCCGTGTGAGCTGTATCAGCATCGCCCACATTAATAATCACGTCAATGTCGTCAAGCACTGACGCATCCGCCTTCACATCATCAAAAGAAATGAAACGAACATCGAATGGGGCACCCGACAGCGCCTCAATCAAACCTGCGTACGAGTAGTTCTGTTTCTGGTACAGCGCATGGTGAACCATGTGGTTGCCCCAAGCACGCATCTTGCCCCAGGAGTTAAGAACCGCAACCGTCTTGATCGTGAACGGCGTGGTACCCGCAACGTTCGCGTATAGTTCACGGAACTCGTTCGCAACCGACTCCACGTACTCTACGAACTTCGGGAACTGGTATGCGAGCTTCAAGTATCCGCCATAACCAATGCGATCAATCGGTTTACGCAAAATCGCGCGGCGCGCGGTAACCCAGTTTTCCTTAGCCTCGATAACCGGATCCGCGCCCTCGTAGAACGAATCTGGGAAGAAGTACGGCAGGAAGCGACCTTCCGTGTACTTACAGCCCTCAATATCAGAAATGAGGCGCAACGTAGAGCCGTTTCCGACCGAGCCCACAACCGCGTCAACACCAGCATTTTGGAACTCTGGCGTGAATGGCTCCATGCCAATCCAGTGGTCTCCAAGAAACATCATTGCCTCAACGCCGGCCTCGTGACAGATATCTGTCATCTCCCGAGCCAATGCCGTCACTTGGCGGCGCTGGAACGCCTGGAAATCCTGAAACTCTTTAGACGGAATACGGTACTGGTTGTTGTAGTAGCCCTGGTCGATGATGAACTCGGGACGGAACTTATAGCCAACCTCTTCTTCGAACTGCTCCAAAATATAAGGGCTTACCGAGGACGAATAGCCGTACCAATCCACATACTTCTCACGTTTCAACTCATCAAAAACCAGCGTGAACTGGTGGAAGAACGTGGTGAACCGGATCACGTCAACGTGCGGGTTCTGCTTAATAAACGTACGTAGGCGCTCCAACGACCAAGCGTGGGTTTTGGGCTGACGCACATCGAACGTGATCTGGTGTTCGAAATCCTTCCAATCGTTCACCACCGCGTTGTACATGTGTACCGGATCCCAAATCAAGTACGCCAGGAAACTCACCGTGTACTCGTGGTATGCGGTAGGCGCCGCAATGACTACCTCGCCCGACTCCCCATCGTAACGCCACTCGGCAGGATCAAGCGGTTGTCCGGTAGTGCGGTCAACGACCTCCCACCAGCGCTTAATGTCATCGCGCGTGTTCGGCCGCATAAGCTCCGGGCTGATTCCCTCCATCAGCCTGATTCGCAACTCTTGCTCACCAGCCGTATGAAAAGCAGTCATGATGTATGACTGTTGCACCTCGTCAGGGTTCGCTTTTGCCCACTCATTATCTTTACGAGTGGTGTAGTAAGTCTTATAAATCTTCGCGTCAATGTCTCGCAACTGCGCAGGGAACTCGGTCCCGTCCGCGTCGCGCACAGCATCCGCACCCCAACGTTCGATAAGTTCGAGCGTTTCTGGCACAACATCAAGATCGGTGGGAATAGTTAGACGGCCCTTCACGGTAGCTCCTTCACAAGCTTTAGATCAATGGTTTTGCCTTCGGGAGCGCGAACTTGGACACCCGATTCATCTTCTGAAAGTTCAAGTTGGCTAAGCGCCGCACGAATAATCACCCGTGCCTCATTGGCGGCCACACCCGTACCCGAGGGCTCGCCCACAACCGTCACCTGCCATTTTTGACAGTTGTATTCGTACAGCTCACGCTCCACCTCGCGAATCGTCTGATTCCAAGGCTTGCCGTCTTGCGCCGGCGGAATGTCTAGGAAAGTGTGCCGCGTTGCCGCAGCGGCCTCCACACCGCTCGGGTCCACATCATCTCTTAGTTCAAGCTCGGCGCCCTCTTCCATGACGACTCCGAGCATGCACCTACCAGATCTGAGCGACACGAACTTAGAGTCCATCACCCGTTGCATACGGTAATACCCGTCGGGTGTTGGCAGGAAGCGCCACGTCTCACCGATCCCCCTCAACGCGGGTATTTCCCAAACTCTATTCGATAAGAATGCAGGCAGTTCCGGTCGCTCCTGCACAACCACCTGGTCGATTACCTGCAACGCGTCACTCCACTGCGGCCATGGGTAGGTGTGGCTCCAACCGTTTTGCGCCACTAGGGCAAGACCGTGACGCACCTCCTCGATGACTTCATTCTCGGTTTGCATCCAAGCCCGATCTGGCCAGATAGATGCGCGTAGCCCGAGCACATTAGAGTGGTTTATCTGCTCTCCCGTCGCGAAAGAATCAACCGTACGCGTAACGTATTTTTCTTCCGTATCCATGCACATCATTTCAGAACGCGACCAGTACAAATGCTCAGAAACATTCAGTACTTCAAAACCTGCATCGAGTAGCTCGCTAACTCGGTACCCGCGATCTTGCCAGTACTCCACCACGATGTCCCGGGCAAGCGCCACCTTTGTCGGTTTCAAAGAGTCATTCCAAATGCGCAGGCGCTTGCCTCGCTGCGACAGTTGCTGCGCGACCTGGTTAATGAAATGCACGTATAGGTCTCGCGGCTGGGCGTCGGCTCCCAATAGTTCTTGTGCACGCTCACGAATCTGGGGGAAATCGTCGAAAGTCACGTCGGCGTGTTCGAACTCATCGGCCCCCATGTGCCACCACGATGACGTGAACACATCCGCATACTTATCCACCATTGCCATATAAAAATCGAGCGCCTCTGGCCTGGTGAAATCCAAGCGATCCAGATCTGGCTTGCCATCACGGACCAGCGCCATCTCGGGCGCGTGACGCAAATATGTTTCCATATGTGAGGGTGCATTTACCTGCGGAATAACCTCAATATGGTTAGTGCGGGCCTGCTCAACTATCCAACGTACTTCTTCTGCACGCCAGTACGGCCACTGCGATCCTTTCTCGGCAATATTCACTTCGAGCAACAGCTGATTCAACCTCAGCGAGCGCATCAGTTGGAGTAGTTCGGTCAGGAACGGCCTCGAATAAACAAGAGTGGACGCCGAAAGTGTCACTCCCCTCTCCCTATAAAAAGGCGTTGAAATAACACGCCCGCACTCTAGCGAGTTCTCTCCCGCTAGTTTTGTAACCCTTACCAGGTTTTCAAGTGCATCCTGGCCGTAGTCTGCTCCCTCCTGCGAAGCGGCAATAATCACCGCCTCGGAAGCTGAAACTATCAGTTCAAAACCTTCACGGCGCAGATCGTCCCTAGCCGGGTCCACGTGCACGCTACGCGTACCATCGACCGGCCAACGACCTCTGGCGTACTGCACGCCCTCAAAGCTAGGGACGACACTTGGCCACATAGTTTTTCCTTCTACTCCTTCACCGAACCAGCGGCGAGGCCGGCCTGCCAGAAGCGCTGCAAGCTGAGGAACAGGATCATCACGGGGATGATGCCAAAGAATGCAGCCATCATCAGCACGCCATTTTCGTTAAACAGCGCGTAAGAAATCATGCCGTAAAGGCCAAGTGTTACAGGCTTTAAAGAGTCCGATGAGATCATCATCAAAGGCAACAGGAAGTTGTTCCACGTGGCGACGAACATGAACAGGAAGATCGTAACCATTGCGGGCGCGAGTACGCGCAGAACAATCGTGAAGAAGATTCGCGCTTCACTTGCACCGTCGATGCGCGCCGCTTCGAGGAGCTCCTTGGGAACGGAGTTATCAGAGTAAACCCGGCCGAGGAAGAAGCCGAATGGGGAAACACACGCCGGGATGATCATTGACCACATGGTGTTATCCAATCCGACCGACTGGAAGATCGCATACTGCGGAATGGTCATTAGGGCGGCAGGCATCAGCAGCGCCGCCATAACTACACCAATCGTGAAGTTCTTGCCGCGGAACTCAAACTTAGACGTTGCGTAACCAGCCATCACTGACACGATCGTGCCAATCGTCGCCGCAACCGTCGAGTAGAGGATCGAGTTGCCTACCCAGCGCCAGAAGTATCCCCTGGTTAGGCCGATAAGCTTCTCATAGTTACGGGCGATCATCTCCGGTAGGTCCGAGAAGGGAACCGCGAACCACAGGCCATTAGAAGAAACAATCTGGCCCGGCGTCTTCGTCGCTGTGACGATCATCCAGTAGATCGGGAAAACGAAGTAGATGAACGCGAGTACCAAAATAGCGATGGTAAGGATTCTCACCCCTGTCGATGCGCGCATCGACTTGGGGGGCTCATATTTCGGTTCTTTCCTACGCTTGGGCTTAGTGGCCTTCTTAATTCCATTTGCTACTGCCGTGCTCATTTGCTCAACTTCCTTTCAGCCAAGAAGTAGCCCACTGCCAGAACACCAGCAATCAGAGCCATAACAATCGAAATAGCGGATGCAGGACCCGGACCTTGTGGGGTCAAACTGCCCTTCATAGTATTCAACGCCATCATCATCGGCGTGAACGCGTTGCTAATGCCAGGATCTGCCGTCTGCATAATCTGTGGTTCGTTGAACAGCTGGATCGTACCAACGATCGAGAGGAGCATAGCCAAGAGCGCGGCGCCGCGGACATTAGGAATTTTGATCTTCGTGGCGATCTGGAAACCGCTTGCACCATCGAGTCTTGCCGCCTCGTACAAGTCATGCGGGATCGCTTGCAAGGCTGCGAGGAAGATCAGCATGTTGTAGCCCGTGAATGTCCACGTCGTAATGTTCGCCATCGATAGAATGTTCCAACCATCGGCGAAGAAGTCCACGGGAACGCCTACACTGTGCAGGAATTTCACCAGAGGGGAAAGCGTGGGGTTGTAGAGATAAACCCAAATGATCGCGGCCGCTACACCGGGGATTGCGTAAGGCAAGAAGTAGCTGAGACGGAAACCTGAAATGTGCTTGAGGATGAATGAATCAACCAATAGTGCAAGAAGAAGCGCGAAGCCGATCATGAACGGAACCTGCAAGATGGTGTAGAGAATCACCCTGCCGATGCCATTCCAGAAGTCAGTTGAAGTGAGTACGTACGCGTAGTTCGAAAAGCCTGCAAAAACGGTTTCGCGCTCGCCGCCGCCGAATGCTCCCGAGCCAGTCACCCGTTGCGTGGTTAATGATGCGTAGATTGCGTAGAGAATAGGGAAAATGAAAACTAGACCGAAGAGAATCAGAAAAGGAGACATGAATATCCAGCCGGTGCGCGCCTCTTCACGCTCACGCTGACTGCGCTTATGTTCCTTTGGATTTGCGTGCTTTGTCGCCCCGATTGTTGAGGAAACCATCAATTACCCCTAGGCCAGAAGGTTCAAGAAAAGTGCGGGGTACCCCGGAGCAGGGTGCCCCCGAAAGGGAATAAATGCGGCGCCGACAAGTGCGGTGCACCTATCGGCGCCGCGACAGATGAGTATCGTGGAACGACTACTCGGTTAGCGGTAGCCCGAGGTCCTTCAGGGTCGAGATCGCGGTCTTTTGCGTGATATCGATTACCTGCTGGACGGTTCCCGTCCCATTAGCTGCAGCAGCTGCCGGCTCAGAAGTGGCTGCGGCAACTGCCGGCCAGCCCGGGATGTAGACGAGCTTGTCGCTCATGTGCTCGTTAGCCGCTGCGAAGACCTTCATCGGATCCTCACCACCGCCGAAGAAGCCCGCATAGTTCTCCGGAGTAGCCGGGGTAGCGGTAGTAGCAGCAAGAACGAGTCCCTGGGTAGCGAGGTCATCCACCTGCGTGTTGAACCAGTTGTTGAACTCCATCGCCTCAGCCGGGTGCTCACAGCCCTTAATAACGGCAACGCCAGAGCCGCCGTCCGGACCAGTCATACCCTTGTTACCGAACCAGTCCGGCATCTCAACAACAGCCCACTTACCAGCGTTCGGTGAGCCTTCGCCGGCCGGAGCAATGAGGGCGCCTTCCCAAGCAGCACCGATGGTGCCAATAAGGGTGCCGTCAGCAACCTTTGCGGACCACGCGTCATCCCAACGCGGGGTGGTCAGGACGGATCCGTCGTCGAGAAGCTTCTGCCAGGTGTCAACAACCGTCTTGGTGCCTTCACCACCCAGGTCCACCTTCCAGGAACCATCCTCGATCGTAAACCAGGAATCACCCGAAGCAGCGCCAAAAGCGGAGAACATATTGCCGAACTCATCCGGCTGGAAGGACAGGATGTACTTACCCTTCTCAGCAGCAGCCTTAGCCGTGGAGATCAGCTCGTCAGTAGTCTTGGGTACCTCAAGGCCAAGCTCCTCGAACGCGGCCGCATCGTAGTAGTAAACGAGCGGGCCAACATCCTGCGGCAGGCCGAAGGACTTGCCATCAGCGCTCATTAGCGACACCGGACCGTCCGCGAAGTTCGAAGCGTACTTCTCAGCTTCGGAGGTTACGTCCTCCAAAATGCCCTTCACGTACAGCTGGGTGATCTCACCGTAGCCAACCTGAGCAAGGCAAGGAGCATTGTTAGCGTTGACGTCCGTCTCGATCCTCTGGATCAGATCAGATGCCGCACCATCGAACTTGGTTGCAGTAACCTGAATGTCAGGGTGCTCCTCGTTCCACTTAGCTACAATGTCAGCTACCTTAGTCATGCCTTCATCGTCGGGAAGGCGGTGAATGTACTGAATCTCGATCGGCGCGCCGCCGTCGTTTGCCTCCGGGGCTTTGCCAGAGTCACCGCAAGCTGCGAGAGAGCCAGCTGCTAGGGCAAAACCGGCAGCTAGCAGGCTAGCGTTGCGTATTTTTCTCATATCGGACATAAGCTTCCTCCTTTGGAGCTCGTATTGTCACTTATTTCCAACTTGAATGACTTCAATGCCTTCCAAACGAAGCATCTTCAACACGGCTTCGTCAGCGCCTTGATCCGTAATCAACATGCTGACAGCCGACAATGGAGCAATACGTGCGAACGCGCGTTCACCCACCTTTGTTGAATCCGCCACGACTATTACGCGACTAGCGGCAGCCACGAGAGCAGCATTTACCTTTGCCTCGCCCTCGTGATTGGCGTAGACGCCAGTTAGATCCATACCATCTATACCCAAGAAAAGGGTGTCGATATTGATCTGTTCCAGGACCGCATCTGCGAGCGGACCAATCAGTTCGTAAGAACGCGGCCTAACCGTGCCGCCAGTTGCAACCACGCGAATCCGCGGACGAATAACGAGATCATTAGCTATGTTGATCGCATTAGTGACCACAACGACTCCGCGATTGGCGAATTCGTCATCACCGCTAACCAACACGCCCAGCTCGTAAGCAGCGAGCGTGGTGGTCGTTCCACCGTTGAACCCAACGACGTCTCCTGGACGGATATGCTTCAAAACTTCAGCGGAAATATCCGCCTTCTCTTGAGGCATTGTTACCGCCCGGTAGCGCTTGGGCAATTCTCCAGCAGAGGCATTAATCTCCGCCCCGCCCCTCGTGCGAGAAATAAGTTGCTGTTCAGCGAGTGTCGAGAGGTCGCGCCTAACAGTTGCCGGAGAAACGCCTAGCTCTTCCACTGCGTCTTCTACAGTGATAGACCCACGTTCTAGAACCATATCCGCAAGCGCAGATAAACGTTCTTGACGGCTCATGTTAACCTCCTCGTCAAATTCGCCAAGCACAACTGTGCTGTAAAACCGCATCGTCTGAACAAATGTTACACCTAACAAAAAGCTGACGAAACGATTGAAGATGATTGTTATAGTATGGTTATAATCAGATTAAATCATAAACGTGCGGTTTTACCGTAATTTCCGTCACAAATACGGATATCGTCACGAAGGAGCAAATCTCAATGAGCAAAACTATTGCCGAAATCAACAGCCAACCAGAAGTCTGGGCAAAGGCGGTTGCACTTGCGCGCGAGATAGGTGAACTTATCCAAGATGGCGCGAAACTAGCCGTAGTCGGTTGTGGAACCTCTTGGTTCATCGCTCAGGCATACACGCGAATGCGAGAAACCATGGGCAAGGGTCTGTCGGATTCCTTTACCGCAACCGAGTTCCCCATCGAGCGTGACTACGACCGCGTTGTCTGCTTATCACGCTCGGGCACCACCTCGGAAATCATTGACATCATGAAGCGCCTCCAAGACGCGGGCCGCCCCGCAGTACTCATCACCGCCGTTGGTGAGGGGCCGGCTACCCCGTACGCAGACTTCGAGGTAGTACTAGATTTTGCCGATGAAGAATCCGTTGTGCAGACCCGCTTTGCCACCTCTGCGCTCGCTTTCTTCCGCGCCACGCTCGGCGACGACGTTGAAAGCGCGATCGCGGACGCCAAAACGGCAGTCGAGTTCGAAATCCCGAACTCCTGGGTCGAAGCTACGCAGATTTCGTTCCTCGGCACCGGCTGGACTATCGGACTCGCAAACGAAGCTGGACTGAAATTACGTGAGGCAAGCCAATCTTGGACCGAAGCCTACCCCGCAATGGAATACCGTCACGGTCCGATCTCGATTGCAGAACCCGGCCGCCTCGTCTGGGTATTTGGCAAGGCCCCACACGGCATGCCTGCACAGATCGCTGCAACCGGGGCTGAACTGCACGAAAGCGAACTCGACCCAATGGCCGACCTCATCATCGCACAGCGCGTTGCTGTTGCCAGGGCTGAAGCCAAGGGCCTAAATCCGGACACGCCGCGCCACCTCACTCGTTCCGTGATCCTCGACGAGGACAACTAAGGTAACTGGAGGCCATCGTGAGCGTGTGGACGCTAACCCCTAATCCGGCACTCGACTTTACCTATCGGATTTCGGAGCTGACCGTTGGCGTCCCGCACCGGATCACAAACACCACAGTACGTCCGGGCGGTAAGGGCGTGAACGTGAGTCGCGTCCTTGCCAGCCTCGGCATACCAACCACTGCAACCGGCTTCCTCGGCGGCGCAAACGGAGCTCGGTTTGAATCGCTCCTGCGGGCTGTCGACCGAGCTGACCTCATCAGTACCCAGTTCCAAAGGACCACGTTTGAAACGCGCATTAGCATTGCCGTCGTTGACGACAACTCCGACGCAACCGTGCTCAACGAAGCGGGTGAGACCCCAACCGATAACGATTGGGACGCGCTCCTTGAGCGCCTGCGAGAAGGTCTGAAACCCGGCGACGTCCTCGCCTGTTGCGGCTCATTCCCCGGCTCATCCGACCCAGAATGGATGACCAAAATCGTTGAAACAGCGCACTCTCGCAACGCACTAGTACTAGTTGATGCCACCGGACGGGTACTGAAAAACGCGTGCGAGGCCGGCGTCGACCTCGTCAAGCCCAACGACCTTGAACTGAGAGAAACCACTGGCAAGACCTCAGTGATTGAAGGAGCGCACGAACTCTTACGCCGAGGCGTTGGCATCGTCATCACGTCTGAAGGCGCGAAAGGCATGAGCATTCACGGGCCCGACGGCTCCTACCACGCGGCCCCTGCGCGTCACATCGAAGGCAACCCAACGGGAGCGGGCGACGCGTCCGTCGCCGCCTGGTGCGCATACATCACCGGCGCCCTCGACATTGAAGCTCCTGCAGTGCCGCTACAGGCCAGCGACTTGAAGGCCGGACTGCCCTATGCCGTTGCCCTATCGGGCGCCACCGTAGCGATGCCCGTTGCCGGTGAAGTTGACCTCACCATCTACAATCAAATGAAAACCGAAATCGAAGTGGAGACCCTCTAATGCCACTAGTAGATATCCGCAAGATGGCAGTCAAGGCTGCCGTTGAAAAAACCGGTCTGGGCGCCTTCAACGTGGTACTACTCGAGTTCGCACACGCTGAAGTTGAAGCTGCTGAAAGTTGCGGTCTACCCGTCATTCTTCAGCTGTCCGAAAACGCAATCAAATACCATGGCGGGCACATTGCCCCCATCGGGAAAGCCATGCTCGCAATCGCCGAACAGGCAAGCGTTCCAGTAGCCGTTCATCTAGATCATGCTGAGTCCGTGGACCTTTGCCGCGAGGCCGTGGACCTCGGCTTCAACTCTGTAATGTACGACGGGTCGAAACTCGAAGACCTAGAAAACCGCAAGAGCACCGCAGCAGTAGTTGAGTTCTGCCATGCTGCAGGCGTCGCCGTTGAGGCTGAACTTGGCGAGGTAGGTGGCAAGGACGGTGTGCACAGTCCCACTGCTCGCACCAACCCCGAAGATGCAGCCAAATTCGTAGCCGACACCGGAGTTGACCTCCTGGCGGTTGCTGTTGGCTCATCCCACGCGATGACGGAACGCTCCGCGGTGCTTGACACCGGCCTCATCAGCCGCATCCGCGACGCCGTGCCCGTACCCCTCGTACTGCACGGATCCTCGGGCGTATCCGACGAAGGTATGGTTGCGGCGATAGAAGCAGGCATGACCAAGATCAACGTGTCCACTCACCTCAATGTGGGATTCACGTCTGTTGTGCGCGAAGCGCTCGCCGCCAACGAAAAACTAGTTGACCCGCGCAAATACGTTGGCCCTGGCCGCGAGAATGTGCGAAACGAAGTAGCGCGCCTGCTTAACCTGTACGCTCGCAGGTAAAATAGTGGGGCAAGAGGTGGGTCACTCGATCTGGAGTGGCCCGCCAACCACATAGAAAGCAGATTCGTGAACATCATTACCTCTCACTCAGCACTAAGCATCCCGCTGTTGAAAGAGGTAGCAATCGATCCTACAGCGTTCAAAGAAGCTTCCCAGATCGATCGCCTTGGCAATCTAGCGCCGCGAAACATTACCGTCACTACCCTGTTTTCTTCCGTAGCCAACCACGCGCGTCAATCTGGTTCCAACGATGCAATCAGTATTGTCCTCGAAAATCTGCCGCGCCCCTTGCTTCGTGAAATGGCTGAGACCCTTCGGTCTATGATCGTCGGCCGCCAACAGGTGCTTATTGACCTTGTGCCCGAAAGTAGCCTCACCGCATTGCAGCAACTTCTTGGCGAGGACACGAGTGGCAAAGAGCCTAAACCGCTACTGCACCAGGTTGGGCCCAGCTTCACGTTTGCTGGCAATACGGAACTAACGCAGATGATCGACTCCATTGGATTCGACATAAGTCCCCTCGAAAAAGTTGTCCCCATCGCTGTTAACCCATCTGCGTGGTGTCAAACCTGGTGTGATAGCAAAGGAGCGCGCCTCGACTTTATTCACCGAGCGTTTGACTGGGTTGAGAGCGTTACGATCAGCTCCAAGAATTACCGGGCTCTCAAGGCCTCGGGAGCGAAAATAATTCCGTCCTCGAAGGCCTATCGAATGCTACGCAGCCCAAAGTTCTGGGCCTACGCGGTAGTGTTCATCTACTCTTCTCTTCGTGCCCTGCCCGTAACATTCGTTAAGCATTTCCACGGCAACCTGTGGATCCTGTGGGGTATGGATGTGATCACCGCAATTCCGTATACATGGGGTTTGCTGGCATTTGTTACCGCTCACAAATTGTGGGTTCGATACACCGGTCTGCTGGTCACCCTAGTTACGTTTATTTCTCCCTATGTGTACTTCTGGACGCACGGGCGCGGCTACCCTCCCAGTGTGAACGCAATAGTCATCGGCATGATCGCCTTCGCTTTCCTCTACGAACTGCGCAACTACCTGCGCGACCGCTACGTTGCGGACGGGCTACGCGGCCAGGGTGTGTGAGGGCTCGGAGATGTCCTCGAAAATAAGAGAGTGCGCGAGGACAATCTCGCGCACTCTTTACTAGAAATCTGAATGGAAGGTCTACCCTAAGCGGTAGTGCTTGCCTTGCGGCTGGCGCGATCCGGCCCGGTGAACATGCGGGCGATTCCCGTAAGCAGGAACCAACCTCCCGACACGTAGAACAAGACCAACATCCACACCGGCTGCGCCGGGTAAATAGCCACCAGGACGCCCGTAACACTAATCCACACCGCGATGGAGATCAGGTTCACAACCATGAACTTCTTAACTCGGAACGGGTGTGTCCAATAGCTCGGGACAACTGTAAGCACAATGCAGGCCACAACCGCGATAATGTTCACAACCTCGCTTGTCTGCAAAACATACAAGCAAAGAGCCACAATGTTCCACGCCGCAGGGAAACCGTAGAAATAGAAATCCGACGACTTCCAGTTCTCATTTGCATAACACAGCGTGGAAGTGGCAAGAATCAAAACCGTGAGTACCGCCGCCAAGTATGGTTGGCCCATTTCGATGTGACGATACATGAAAATCGCGGGGATGAACGTCCACGTCAAATAGTCAATGATGATGTCCAGAATGCCACCATCAAACCACGGGAGTACTTCGCGCACGCGGAACTTGCGAGCCATAGTGCCATCCACACCATCCACCACCAGCGCGATGAAAAGCCACAGCCACATCATGCCGATATCCTCATGAATGAGCGACAATGTAGCTAGGGCTGCAAGCGCCACGCCTGACATGGTGAACAGGTGTACCATCCACGCGCTAACTCGCTGCGACAAGGGCGCCAAGTTTTCTGTCGCGATTGTTTTTAGCTTTTTAGGCATTCGTTTGTACTTCGTTTTGAGGTCAAAATCCATGGGTTTGTTTCACATTCGTCAATGAGATTTTCGAGGAATCCTCGGCGATGATTCTACCTTACCCGCACATTATTGCGGCTATCCGAAATCCCGTGTTTCCGCACATTCTGTGCTTTTCCTGGGCAATGACTAAGCATCCCTGGTTCCTCAGAGTGTGCCGGGATACTTCTCCGGCGTGGGAGCGCAACAAGAACAAAAATCTCGGGACACCGTATGAACGATGTCCCGAGACATAACAATCGTGGAGCTAGGGGGATTCGAACCCCCGACCTTCTCATTGCGAACGAGACGCGCTACCAACTGCGCCATAGCCCCAAGTGCGAAAACCAGCCTAGCACCACATCGCCAAAACCGTTAATTCAGCGGCGTCGGGGGGCTCACACGTTGTAACGCACCATTACGCGTAGCCTTCACCGGACATTACTGCGCGCGGCGGAACTCGAGGATGTCCTCCAAATCGAACGCGGTCTCAGCCATCTCAGCGGCCTCTTCGGACGTCATAGCGTCAAGCGAACGCGGCTTCGCAACCACTGGGCGCAGCGGGCTGACAGTTTGGGTCTCGGACCTATTCTCCTCCGAGCTTTCAGCAGAAGCGACTCCCTCACCATTATTTTCGAGGACGCTCGGATCAACCACTACGCGCCTACGCGGGGCCTTAGCGGCGCGAGCGTAAGCAGGGGCGGGAAGCTCGCGAGGAGTCCACTCGGCGGGTTCAGCGGCGGCCACTACCTGCTCCTCCTCAAGCGATTCCTGGACGGAAGACGCTGAGGGGGCAACGCTCTCGCTGGCTGGCGCGGTAGCCGCAATACGCTGTTCAACGGATGAGCGCAAGCGGTTGTAACGAGATTGCTCGAGCCTGCGTTCCTCACGCAACTGTTTCAAAAGCTCGGTTTCAGCGCGAGCCTTCTCGATGGAACGGCGATATGCCAAACGCCCCTCCGCTAGCACTGCTCCAATAACGGCCGCCGGAATCAATAGGAACCACCAGGAGAACGTCGAAAAAGTAGCCGCAACCACGAACGCTACCAGCAGTGTCAACGCCACTGCGAAAACGGCGAAACGGCGCTTACCCGCAGCGTTCTCCTTCGCAACACGAGCTGCGCGGGACGCGCGAAGCTTCGCCATCTGCCGGGAAGTCGAAGAA
The DNA here is from genome assembly GCF_001813085.1 of Actinomyces sp. HMSC065F11. Classification (NCBI taxonomy): domain Bacteria; kingdom Bacillati; phylum Actinomycetota; class Actinomycetes; order Actinomycetales; family Actinomycetaceae; genus Actinomyces; species Actinomyces sp. HMSC065F11. Next base: position 36,653 of record NZ_KV811458.1, on the reverse strand, counting down.
ACAAACTCACCCGAAATACGCTGCGAATCAGCCATTGAAAATCCCCCTATCGATTCTGCCTCCACGGCCTGAACCCTCCGTTCGGGTCCACAAACCGCCACGTGAGGCAAAATACGCGGCTGGTTCCTACCCACCTCGCCTCGAACAACAAGACCAGGCTGTTCCTTAGCCAAAGGAACAAGTTTGAGGTCCGTCGAAAACCTATCTTCAACAGGCGTTTCGATAACCTCATTGCGGTTCTTTATGAGCGCAGGCGTCCAATACGCGGCCACCAACACGGCCAACGCACCGATAATCCACCCAGAAAAGCTCACGTACCCATAATTACATCATTGTTATTCCATCTCGGGCAGAGCTTCGGCGTGTCTGTTTCGTGACATTCGACGCCCCACAGTTTCACGAGGGAGGACCGGGCGAACGCTTTACTGGCCGGCGCCCGGCGTAGCCGCTTTGGATGACTGGCAAGGCCGGTTGTATTTGGGTGATCCCCGCGGGAATAGGCGCTACTCCCCCAGCAGGTTCACGCCCCAGATTGCTTCCACTAGGCCGCCGTTTGGTAGCGACTCGCGGTCAATTGAAAAAGCCAAATGGTCTGCCCACTGGCCAGCAATGGCCATGTACCGCGGCCTGTAGCCTTCGTGAGTGAGCCCAAGTTTTCGCGCGATACCAAGAGAAGGCTCATTCTCGGGGCGAATGTTGATCTCCACGCGGTGAATTCCCAGCTTCAAAATGAGCAGGTCAATAAACGCCGCCACAGCCAAGCTCGCAATGCCTCGACCTGCATACTCGGACACAATCCAGTAGCCAACCGTCGTGGAATACAGCGCGCCCCTCACAGTGTTTGCCGCTGTTACCACCCCGATCACGCGCCCATCCGCCTCAATCATCATGGGAAGAGTGATGCCCGCCTCTACCTCAGCATCGGTTTTATGCTGATACTGCGCGAGTGAAGGCAGACGCTCATCAACGCCCGGCGCGAGCGTGGCCTCCCACGGCTCCAGCCATTCTCGGTCCGCCCAGCGAACGCGCTCAACCTCGCGGTGAGCCTGCCCCAAAACCGGGCGAATAGTGAGCCTACGGATTTCGGTCGACGATGCCCCCCTGGGACGACGCGGTCCGAACACGTTTTCCCCAGGGCGCGCAAATACGTCCTCGTCCACATTCAAACGTGGCGTTGCATGAATGAGGCCCCGACTAACGGGATCCTCAATATCGATACGAACCTGCGACTCGCTAAGCCCCCACACGCGAGGGGCGGAGAAGAATCGCCTGAAGAAACTCATCAGCTAATCGAGCACCATGCAACGCAGAGCATCACCCGCGCGCACATCCGTCACATTCTCCGGCACAACCGCGAGCGCGTTCGACTCTGCAAACGCGGAAAGGAGGAGCGCGTCCGTTGGGCCCATCACTGTGGCCGTGTAGCCCGACGACGGCTTACCCAGCAGTTTCACACGCACAAACTCGCGCCTGCCCATCGGCGAACGCCACCCGCGGTCCACTCGCGCCTGCACGGTTGGGCGGTTGAGCGAACTCCAGCCCTGCATTGCGCGCACTGCGGGACGTACGTAAACCTCGTAACACACCTGGGCCGACACCGGGTCACCCGGCAAACAGAAAATCGGGGTTCCCGACTCAACGTGCCCGACACCCAGGATGTGGCCCGGGAAAGCCGCCACCGAGTCAAAGCGGATCGTGCCGAGCGAGCCCAACACCTCGCGAACCGTGTCGCCCGAACCATAAGAGATACCTCCGGTCGTGATGATCAAATCCGCGCGCACCAGCTGGTCCTCAATAGTTTGCCGCAGTGTTGCCCGCTCATCTGGAACGGCAGCCACGCGGAAAGTCTGCGCACCCGCATCTGTCAAAGCGGTAGCCAGAGCGTGACCATTCGCATCAAACACCGCGCCCGGGCGGGCCTGCTCACCAGGTTCGATCAGCTCATCACCAATCGAAATGATCACCACACGAGGGCGCGGGTGCACCTGAATACGGTTACGACCAACACCCGCGATCAGCGCGATCTGGCGCGACCCCACGCGCGTACCGCGGCTAATCAGCACGTCGCCCGCACGAACATCCTGCGCCTTAGGGCGAATGTTCTCACCGGGCATCGGGCTATGGGACACCTCCACCTGAGCTACCCCGTGATCCGTGTGCTCCAGAGCAACCACCGCATCAGCGCCCGTCGGAATCGGCGCGCCAGAAGCAATCCGGACCGCCCCTCCCGCAATATTCGCCATCGGCTCAACATCGCCAGCGCGAAGCTCCGCTGTAACGTTGAGCTTCACCGGATGATCCGCAGAGGCCCCCTCCAAATCCTCCGACCTCACCGCATAACCATCAAGCGCCGCCAAATCCGCAACCGGAAGGTCGAAGGGCGCCATCACGTCCTCCGCAAGCACGCAACCCATCGAATCAGGCAACATCACATCCAACGGAGGCTGCGGGCCAACCGCATCCTGACAATCGCGATAAAAATTCGCAACCGACCTCATCACATCTCCCCTTCAAACGGGCAAAACCAGTGGCCTACGCGCACCATCAAGGCACGTCGCTAAACACTACAGGTCAAGTCCTTTAAGTAGCGCCAGGAACTCGCCGCCAAGCTGAGGATCTTCAATCCCCATCTCCACCACAGCCTGCAGGTAACCCAACTTGTCACCCGTATCAAACCTACGCCCGCGAATCACAACGCCCGTCACGCCGCCGCCCAGGTCTTCAGGCGTCTCAATCAGAGACTGGAACGAGTCAGTCAGCTGAATCTCGCCTCCACGACCCGGAGGGAGCGTCTCCAAAATCTCAAACACCTTCGGGTCAAGCACGTAACGTCCAACCGACGCGTACTCAGACAACACCTCATCAATCGGAGGCTTCTCCACAATCTTGTTGAGACGGAAGACATCCCCGTCATTCAGCCCCTCAATACCATCCAGCCCATTTGAAGCGAGCGGAATGGTAGTCACATCAGCCGAGCCATAAGCCGTTGCCTGCTGCGGAGTTACCTCTAGCAGCGCCACCACGGAGCCGCCAATCTGCTCGCGCACCGCGATCATCTTCTCCAGCACCGGGTCCTCCGGATGCATCAAATCATCCGGCAACAGCACCGCAAACGGGGCGTCACCCACATGGTGGCGAGCCTGATACACCGCGTGACCAAGCCCGCGCGGATGTCCCTGCCGCACCGAATGAATCCTCGCGAAATCCTGGTAGCGCTCGATTGACGCAAGCAGCTCCCACTTCTCACCCTCGCGCAATGCCGCCTCGAGGTCGGGTACAGCATCAAAATGATCCTCGATCATCTGCTTCTGCGCGGCCGAAATCAGTAGCAAATCATCCAGACCCGCCTGAGTTGCCTCCTCAACCACCAGCTCAATCGCCGGACGGTCAACAATCGGCAACATCTCCTTCGGGATCGCCTTCGTCATCGGTAAGAAGCGCGTGCCTCGCCCCGCCGCCGGGATCACACCATGACGCACCGAAGCATTCTTCAACAAACTGCTCATAGTCCAAGCCTAACCGAGGAACCCCGCAAACGCGGGTATGCCACAAGCGGTGCGCAAACCGGCGAACCACTTTAAGCTCCTCCCCTCGGCACCTTGCCCCCTCGTCTTTCCCTTTGCCTTCTCTCGCGATTCAGACCCGAGGTGCCGTGGCGCTGGCCCCCTCATCAACGAGTCCGACCCAAACTGGTGAAAAAGGCGCCCAAAACGCCACTTCCCCTCTGAATACCGATTGGTCACGCCTGCTCAAACAGCATTCAGACCCAAAGCGGCAGGAAAGGGCCTCCAAAACGGCAGTTCCCGTCTGAATCGTGAATTCGCTCTGCGAGCGTTGGGAGCGCGCGGCCTGCTCGCACCAGTTTCCGGCACTCGTCCCAAGGTGCGTGTGCGAAAATGGGCACATGGGGTCTGAAACAAGAAAGAGGGTGCCAGCCTACCGCAACCAGAGCGGAGCCGCTCAGATTGCACGCGGCGAGATGCTACACTCACTAAGCGCAGTCAGCCACACTTCGCCAACCCCAGCTTCCACCCAGAAATTCATTGACGAGGCCATACGTGCAAGCAAGGAATCCTCGCAAGTCAAAATCCTGCGAACCCTCCTGGAGCCAGTTCACGCTAAAGAACACAAAGTAGCCAAGCGTGCTCTTCGAACCAGCCTTAGAGAACAACGCAAGGCGACGCATAAGCGGCTTGACGGATCGCATGCTGCCACCGAAATCTGGAATGCCCTCAATCCGGTGCTACAAAAGCAGGACCTGCCGCGTGGAATTGCAGCATATGAAGCACTCCCCGGGGAACTTTCCATCAGCAAGTTCGCAACTTCCTCCAAAACATCCGAAACAGAAGTTTGGCTCCCCGTTGTCTCCAGCGCTAAAGGTATTCCCCTTTCGGAGCTTCCCATCGGATTCATTGCTAGCGGCCAACCAACACCACCCGGAGGCGCGACACGGATCGATCCGCCCGTTAGCCTCGTGCTAGTGCCCGCAATGGCCGTAGACGAGGATGGCGTCAGGCTCGGACAGGGCGGAGGGTGGTATGACCGAGCCCTCGCCGCGATCAAACAAGCGCAACCCACGGCCCTCTTTTTCGCTGCAGTACCGCAAAACAGCTACGTGAGCCGAGGCCTGCTCCCCGCCGAACCACACGACATCCACATGGACGGCATCATAACAGAGGCGGGTTGGGCGCTCTTCTAGCCTCTTGCAGCCTCATTCTTGAAGCGGACGCAAAACGTTGCCCAGGCAAGGCCGATATCCACAGGCTCACCACGTTATCGTGCATCCACATCTTTTCTTACAGGCCTATATCCGCCTCGACAATCTTGAAATCATCGATTCCGTGAAAGAAAAACTCCGAACCGTCGCGCACTGGATCAGCGAGAAACAGGCGGTCATCGTAATCACAGTGGCGGCCATCGCAGTATTTCTAACACTCATCGCAGTCATACAACCGCTTGGAACCAACGCGGTTGTGGCAACAAAACGCATACCCGCAGGCGAAATCATTACAGATGGGGACATTCAGATGCGGTCTAACGTGGCCGGGGCTGCTCCGGACGTCGCAAACGATCCCGCCCTAGTAGTCGGCCTGCGAACAAGCGTCACCATCGAACCCGAAACACCAATAAGAACCGCGTACGTCGCAACCACCGAACAGAGCATGGAAGGGAGGGATACGGTCGCTCTTCCGGTATCCGTCGACGTCGCAGCGCTATTCACGCAAGGAGACACCTTAGACATCTATTCACCCGCTACATGCGAAGACGAGACGCACAGCTGCCCCGCGAAATTACTGACGCAAGGAGCAATTGTAACCAAAGTCGCAACACCCGCAGAAACCCAATGGAACGCGGCGCAAACCGCGACTCTGGTCTTAGCAATCACGCGCAAAGACACTCCCGTAGTTGCTGGAGTTACGGACTCCGCTACAATCACCCTGGTGAACACCAGCCAACACTAGGTTCAACGCAGACTTCAAACAAGCCCGCCAACACCTCGTTAACGTTGGCTGCTAATCCCTATCGATTAGGATTCACCAGCACGGTTCTCGCCATCGGCGTACACACCGTTGCAACAGATACGTAGCATGCGCCTACAAGGTAGCAAGCCCACAACTACAAGGAGCAGTCTTGATTCAAGGCTTCAAGGAATTCATTTCACGAGGCAGCGCCGTTGACCTCGCAGTCGGCATGGTTATCGGTGCGGCATTCACGCAGATCGTCACCGCGCTAACGGACAACATCATCAATCCGCTTATCGGCGGCATTTTCGGCCAGCCGCGCTTCGACAACGTCGGACAGTTCACCATCGGCATCGGTGGAGACCCTGCCGTGGTCCAGCCCGGCATGCTTCTCAACGCGATCATCAACTTCCTGCTGGTCGCCATTGCGCTGTACTTCTTCATTGTTATGCCCATGAACAAGTGGGCCGAGCGCAAGCAGAAGGCTACCGACGAGGTAGCTGAAGAGCCGAAACCCGACGCGCAGCTCACCCTGCTCGAAGAAATCCGCGATGAGCTACGAGCATCCAACAAGTAGAAACGCCCGTCTTCCGGCGGCCAACGCACGTTAGCTGACCGAGGAAGACGAAGTCGGCGAGCCCTCCAGGGTTCGCCGACTTTCTTTTTTCTTCATCCTTCCACCCCATCTGTCTAACCGCCCCTCATCCGCTCGCCCTTCACATATGCGACCAGCCTCATCTGCCTGCCCGCCACGCCTTTCCGGCCAGCCTCTCTTTCCCAGCCTCACTCCGCGCAACGATTCAGACCCAAACTGGCTAAAACACCTACCCGAATCGGTACTTCCCCTCACAATCGCGGATGGCAGCGCCCCCGCCCGCAGTATTCAGACCCAAACTGGCAAAATCGGCCTCCAAAATGGCAGTTTCACTCACGGATGCGGTTTTGGCGGCTGGGCCAACCAGTATTCAGAGCCAAACCGGCGAAAACAGGAGTAAAAACAGCACTTCTTCTCTGAATACTCGTCACTGGAAGCAGCCTGCAACGGCATTCCGACTCAAACTGGCAAAAACCGGGCGCAGAAACGGCAGTTCCCGTCTGAATACCGGGGGGGGAGAAGCAGACACGGGCAATTATGATGCGGTTTCCGACGCGAGGAAGCTGCTGAGCGACAGTTTGGGTCTCGCACGCGTATTTGGATGGTACTTTGGGTCTCGCACACAAAATGGAGGGACGGTGGTCAGTAGCGCAACCTACAGCAATCCGAGCAGGCTGGCTTCAGGTCCAGCACGCGGCTTACCAGTGAGGAGGCTTGTTCTCCCGAAACTCACGATCGCGAGCCGACTCCGCCATTGGCTCACCATGTTTGCCATCCCAAGCCGGAGGTTCAAGCGGGCGAGTCTGCTCCCACGATGGGCTTCCGCCGTCCTCAATAATCTGCTGGTCAGCTCGTGAAATCCGCTCAGCCCGGCGCCGCCTGTGCACATGCGCGGGGCGAGCACTCACAGCCGGTGAGGCTGGCAGTCCTTCCCCCGTTGCGTTCGCGGATTCAGTTGTCATCGCGAGCGATCCTGCGTGCAACATTTCGCAACACGGCATCAACTTGAGCGCCGCGACGGGTCAGGCCAAGCGCACTTTGGATCTCGTTCACGATCTGATCTTCACTGCGCTCCACACCATCCGACACAATCCACATCGCGATCTCATCCAGCTGGTCATCCGAATAAGCCGCGAGCGGCAAGCCTACCGCGACCTCCGGCCGACGTCCCCGCTCGGCGCCGCTTGGCCTCCAAACGGTCTCTTCTGCGCTACCGTGAATATCCCGATCAGCCTGCAACCTCACAAGTTTCTGAGCCGCCGTTTCCGTGCCAAGCATCTCTTCATTTGAGTCGGCAGGACCCTCGTCTGAATCGGCAGACTCGCCGGTGTCATTCGTGAGGTCGGGGCCGTTCTCACCCAGATCAATATCCCCATCAGTATTAGCAGGCTGTGCAGGAACTTCGTCAATCGCAGATACAGCCATTGCTTCAGCCTCAGCTTGGGCCCTCGCAGCCATGCGCTCATCCACGGCGTCAAGGACTAGGTCAATGATCGCATCGGCTTCCTTCTGCGGGTCAATGAAGACAGCCATTGCGAGCTCTGTTCGCGTCTTCCACCCGTTTGCTTCCAGTAGTTCTGGCCAGTAACGGTCACGGCGGCGCAAGGATCGCTCCGCAACGTACGTGTCGTCATCGGTCAAGATCGCAACCAGTAACTCGTCTGGAAACTCCGGGTGCCCGATGGCCAGTGGAACGCGGAGCGCCCCTTCAACCCCAAGGTTAGGGATGACCGTCAAACCAATCGAGTACAACCGATCCGCGAGGTCGATCAAAAGCTGATCCGGTTTCGCTTCAAACGTTGGCCACTGCGTGCCGTTTTGGGTCTGAATCGTAGAAGACGACGAGGCCGTTACTTCCTCATCGGAGGGGTCGGCAGTATCGTCTGTCGTAGCAGGCTCACGGTTCGCCGCCCCGGTGTCGACAGGCTCTCCCGCCTGGGAGGCCGCCTGGTAGTCTGCGGTCGCGCCGCTTGATTGAGCGGTAGCATCGCGATCCTCGGAGGAAATACCGCTGGCTACTTCGGCACTGCTCATGAGGTCCAGTAGCAGTTTGGGCCCGTCGTTCGAGAACCTGTCTTTATCAAACAGCGCGGGATGCACAGCCGCGACGATATTCAGTTCGTCGCCGGCACAACCTAGCACACGGGCCAGAAGCTCCAAGCCGCCGGCCTGCGAGATCTCTCCAAAGTCGTGTAGCACTCGACCGTGCGGCGTTTTCGCGTACCCAATCGACAAGATCGCACGATCGCGCATGACATCCGTGTTCGAGTTCGGTGTGACAATCACGAATGGATCCGGTCGTTCTTGCTCAAAGAAAGATTCAAGGGCTGGCGAGGTGGCAACCATCGCATCCAAGTTCGCGCGCAACCGCTCAGCGTGCACATCGTTGAGGGTGAGCACAGCGAGCGATTTCTCGGGGTACAGCAGTGCGTGCTCGATGATCATTTCCGTGACAGTCTCAACTTCGGCAGCGGAGGACTCAACGGCAGCTTTGTCGGGCGCGGGCATGCCCCGGCCGTCAACATAGGAGATAGTGAGCTTCGACCCCGCCCTCGGAACCGGCACGGGCACGCCCGTGTGTGCAACGCGGTAGCGGTTGAATAGACGCCCTACATACTCGTTAACGCGCACGGGTTCAGGATGAATCTGCGCGGTTACGGTCACTTGTTGGAGCGCATCCACGGTTGGCGTCGGGTCCGTCAAGTCCGCACTGATTACAACCTGGCGTGCGCGCGCAAGCAGGGGCACCAGCTCCGCCAGGGGCAGATGGTTCACGTCCTCAAGGACCAGGAGGTCAACCGTTTGCCCCAGTGGTAGCAGCTGTGGAACCATCACGGGCACGGTCAGAAGAATCGGGAACATTGCGCGCACGAGCGGCGACGATGCATAAAGTGATGCCGCCGCGTCGGGCGCAAGCGTTCCATTGCCGAGGGCGGTGCGTAGCTGCGCTTCTTCTTCAAAGTAGCGGGCCATCTGGTCTACGCGCCTGCGGCGGATTTTGTCGGAGGCAACTGCGGCAAGCGACTGCACTTGCTGGCGGTCAAGCTGCTGCAACTCGCCGATCAGGCCTTGCAGGTTGGCGGGATCGAAGCCGCCCAGGCTTGGCACACGGGTTAGCATGACGCCCAGCGCGGACGCCCACCATGCGAGGTCTAGCTCTTTGTCGATCAAGGAGTCTGGCACATTGCGCTCGCGCAGATCTTTGACGAGGGCATCGAGGCCAAACTTGTGGAGCGTCTTCATGATTTCGAGACGTTCCGGTAGCTCGCGCGCCCCGTTCGGGTCGGCGTGGAGGCGGTCGATCAACAGGGAGAGCTCACCAATGTCGATGCGTTGCAGGGGCCCGTGCGCGGTGGCGAGGTGCGTGTCAAGGAGTTTCAAGTCTTCGCGTACGCCGCCGGCTTGTTGTTTGAGCTCGTCGAGGTTGGTGGGAACTTTTGGCCACCCGTCAACGGCTTGGTGTTTGCGCCACACGTCGCGTTGGCGCTGCACTTTGCGTAATTCGTCGTTGAGGTCCTCAACATAACGGCCGGGACGCAGCATGTCTTTCGCGGATTTAACCAAGTACTTGCGCTGCCTGCGCTTCATTGGATAACCGTGGTCGCGCCTCCATTGTTTGGAGGCGGTTGCGATCACCATGTCGGCAATGGGGCGCTCAAAGATGGCGGGTTGGAATACATCCAGAGCCTCGCGTACGCCCTCCAGCATGACCAGCTGGTCTTCCCATTCCTTGAATGTTGTCGCAGGATGTAGCCCGGTTTGTCCGGCAGTTGTTGACATGGCCACGCGTAGTTTTGGTAGCGATTCCGTGGAGAGTCGCGCAACGATTTCGAGGACGGGACCTACCTGCTCGGGCGAAGAGATGACGGCACCAAACCACGCGTCATGGGCGTCGCTCTTGGTGAACATGCCCTGGGTAGAGGCTGTTCGCAAGGCGTCTTTAGCTTGGTCGTCGGTGTCTTGCGCGAGGGCGGTGAGAGTGTCGGCGGAGAGACGCACTTTGGTGCGCGGACCGGGCCGCGTGGAAGTGAGGTCAGTGAGCACTTGAAGCGCGTCGTATGCGGATACGCCCCATTCGGCCACGGGCCGGTGCAGTTCTTCGGTGTGCTCCGCTAGCGATTCGCGTACGCGTCGCAATTGCGTGCGCATGAGCTCAATGGATTCGCGGTCCACGAAGGGAGATTCGTCGCGGAAGATGCGCTCGAGTTCCATGACGAGGTTGGATTTCGTGTCCTTACTGCTATCGACTCGCGCCACGGCGTGCGATAGGCCGGACTCGTCCATGTAGCGCCAAAAGGCTTCGCCACTATGCTTGTTCGCACCGACAACGAGGACTTTACGCCCGTTTGCGGCGGCATCCGCGGCGATCGAGGCGAGTACTGGCGTGGGGTTTGCCCCACCGCGAGTGTCGAACATGACGTTGGAACCGGAAACCACCGTTTCAACCAGGTCTAGCGTTTCTGGCAACTGGTCTCCGATGCCGCGTTCTTGCCACGGATCGCGGTCGTACGGGTTGGGCTCAGCGAGTTCCTTCTTAATCGCGCTAACGGCCCGTTTGTTGCCTGCGAGCGCAAGCACGAAGTTGGATTGCAGTAGCGCGTCAGCGTTTTGCAGTTCAGCTTGCAGGTCTGATGCGGGGTGCAGGAATAGTGATAGTTCCATGCGTTCATCGGACTTGAATCCGGGTAGGAGGCCGGATAGGGCGCTGCGTAGCCGCGTGATTGCGGGCGCGGCGGTGAAGCCGTGAGATTGCCGGGCCGTGTTCTCGATGGAGGTGGTGTCTAGTTCGACGCCGCAGGCGGAAGCGGCTTCGATGAGGCCCGGAGCGACGGTAAGCATGTTGGATATGCGCACGGTAGGTTCGCCCGCGTCATCGAGTTTAAGTTCGGCGGGACACAGTAGCATGGGGCTGGTGCGAGGGCCGGTTTCGGACTGCCAGGCGGCATGTCCGAAGGCCATGTGGATGGGAGCCATGCCGTGCGCGGCGGCAACGTCGCGAGATTGATTCATGAGGGAGCGCACGACTGCCCGGGCCCGTTCGGCCTCGCTGGGTTCGCGTATGAGTAGCGATAGTGGCGTTGTACGAAGTGCGAAGAGTTGCGCCATGCCACCGGGGTGCGCATAGGTGAGGTCGAGTGTTGACCTCTTCGGGTTCTGCAGGAACTCCCGGGTGACTTCGTCTAGCTCGCACGCCCATTTAGCAACCGCATGCCGCATGTCTACTTCACGGGCGCTGGGTGTTACCTCTTCGACGTCCACCCAGCGCGTGTCAGCTCCGTTGGCTGCGTCATGCGCACGGTCTTCCCTATTTTGGAGTCCGTTGTTCGACTTCCCATTTGGGGTCGTTTCGTCGGACCGGGTCTTCTTGGACCGGTCCGGGTCTTGCGATTTTGGGCGAGAGAAAAAACTAGATACCACGGTGTCAACACTATCGAAGAGGACGGACATGAAGATGTAGGCGCGGCGGCACCGTTTCATTTCTGCGCTTCTCGATTTTCTGTAACGTGACTACCACCACCAATATTCCTTGACATCGAGAGACTTAAGAGTGAGATACTTATTTTGAATGCGCAAAATACCGTGGTTTTGTTCGTTATTCTCGTGATGAACCCAATGGAGAGGAAACCCTGATGGCTACCATCATTTACACTCACACTGATGAAGCCCCCATGCTTGCAACACACTCGCTTCTTCCTATTATTGAGACGTTTGCGCGGGCTGCTGGAGTCGATGTTGAGACTCGCGATATTTCTCTTGCGGGCCGCATCCTCGCCGCATTTTCGGATCGTTTGCCACCGGAGCAACAGGTTGAAGACGCACTTGCAGAGCTCGGCGCTTTGGCGAAGAAGCCAGAAGCTAACATCATCAAGCTTCCTAACATTTCGGCGTCCATCCCCCAGTTGAAGGCGGCGGTGAAGGAGCTTCAAGAGCTTGGTTTTGCCCTCCCGGATTATCCGGATTCTCCCGCGAACAGCGATGAGCAGGATGTGAAAGCTCGTTACGATTCCGTGAAGGGTTCAGCGGTGAATCCGGTGTTGCGTGAGGGCAACTCGGATCGTCGTGCTCCTATCGCAGTGAAGAATTACGCGCGCAAAAATCCACACCGCATGAGCGAGTGGAGCACCAGCTCGGCCACCGAGGTCGCCACGATGGGCGCGAATGACTTCAAATCCAACGAGAAGTCGATTGTGCTGGACAAGGCTGATACTCTTCAGATTCGTTTGCGTAGCCGCGATGGACAAACCACTGTGCTGAAGGATTCCCTACCGGTTCTAGAGGGCGAGGTTGTTGACGGCACTTTCATGTCGGTTGCAGCGCTTGAGGAGTTCATCGCAAAAGAGATTGCGCGCGCCAAGGAGAAGGATGTCCTCTTCTCGGTGCATCTGAAGGCAACGATGATGAAGGTGTCTGATCCGATCATCTTCGGCCACGTGGTTCGCGTTTTCTTCAAAGATGTGTTCGATAAGTTTGGCGCGCAGTTGCGGGCAGCTGGCTTGTCTCCCAATGATGGCCTCGGAACGATTTTCACTGCGCTTGACGAGGGCAAGGTGGAGGACGCCGCCGAGATCCGCAAGGCGTTTGCGGACGCGATTACAGCTGGCCCTCGCCTGTCAATGGTTGATTCTGATCGAGGAATCACTAATCTGCACGTGCCCTCCGATGTGATTATTGATGCGTCAATGCCCGCGATGATCCGCAATGGCGGAAAGCTGTGGGGCCCAAGCGGCGAGGAGGACGACACGATTGCCGTGATCCCCGATTCGTCTTACGCGGGCGTCTACCAGGCGGTGATCGAGGATTGTCAGGCCAACGGAGCGCTAGACCCCCGCACGATGGGAACGGTTCCGAACGTGGGCCTAATGGCGCAAAAGGCTGAAGAGTACGGCTCGCACGACAAGACCTTCGAGATTCCCACCGATGGCACTGTAGAGGTTGTGAACGCAGCGGGCGAGGTACTGATGTCGCACGAGGTGCAGGCCGGCGATATTTGGCGCGCGTGCCAGACAAAGGACGAACCGATCCGTGATTGGGTGAAGCTTGCGGTAACTCGCGCTCGCCTCTCCTCCACCCCGGCTGTGTTCTGGCTGGATCCTGAGCGCGCACACGACGCTGCTCTCATTGAGAAGGTTGAGAAATACCTGCCGGAGCACGACACCGAAGGCCTATCGATTTCGATCCTCGACCCGGTTGAGGCAGCGAAGCTATCGGTTGCGCGCATGCGCGATGGTTTGGACACGATTGGCGTGACGGGCAACGTGCTTCGCGATTACAACACGGACCTGTTCCCCATCCTTGAGCTCGGCACGTCCGCGAAGATGCTTTCGGTGGTACCGCTTATGAATGGTGGCGGCCTGTTCGAAACGGGTGCGGGAGGTTCTGCTCCCAAGCACGTGCAGCAGTTGCTCAAGGAGAACTACCTGCGTTGGGATTCGCTGGGCGAGTTCCTTGCCTTGGCCGAGTCGCTACGCCACCTGTCGCGGTTTGATGACAACCCGCGAGCGCAGATCCTCGCTTCTGCGCTAGATGAGGCAACGGAGCTGGTACTTAGTGAGGGCAAGTCTCCGGCCCGCAAGCTCGGTCAGATTGATAATCGCGGTTCACACATGTGGCTGGCGGTGTATTGGGCGGAGGCTCTGGCCAACCAGACTGAGGACGTGGACCTAGCCCGTACTTTCGCGCCGGTTGCGATTGCGCTGCGTGAGAATGCGGACAAGATTAACGACGAGCTTATCGCCGCGCAGGGACACCCTGCGGATATTGGAGGCTACTACCGTCCGAACACGGAAAAGACCTCCGCCGTAATGCGTCCGTCGCAGACGCTGAATCAGATTATTGATCAGCTACGCAAGTAGCCGGCTTCAGTCTCGCACTCGTACCATTGCCACGAGGCTGTAGTTAACCGACTAAGGGGGGTGGGGAACCCTAAACATGGTTCCCCACCCCTTCGTCATATGCGCACTTGCGCTTCACGGCCTGCACGCACCCTTCGGGATTGACTTTCCCATCACAGCCTTCAGTTCAACTGCACATAAGCCCTGAGTTGACCTAATGTTTCTACCGAGTTGGAACTTCCACTACCGGGCATTTGGAGAGCACATCGATCATGGCTTGTCGCTCTTTTTCTTTCACGCTAAGCCCCCACACGTATTTGACGTGTACTTGCCTGGCCACATACGCACAGTGGTAGTCGGAGTTTTCGGGTAGCCACTTATCGGCCGTCAGATTCGCTTTATCTTCGTTGGCTGGCCCATCCACGGCTAGGAGGTTTTGCGGGTCGTTCGCAAACTGTTCCCGTTTGGCCACATCCCACTGCCAGGCGCCTGCAAACCACGCGTTAGAAAGCGGCACAACGTGGTCTATTTGAACCAGTGGGGACGTTTTATCTCCGCGCTCAAAATACAGCTCTCTTCCCGTGTACGGGTCATTCAAGATCCCAGCTGCCACCACGCATCTGGAGTTGGGTCGAAAAACCACGCGTTCCATGTCCCGCGCCAAAATATCGTTTCGAGTGTCGCACCCGTTCATGTCCACGTCAGCCCACGGCTCCCCGAATTCCGCGCGTTCGTAGGGCGGAGCATCCACCCACCCACTAACTTCAAGCGCCATGAGTTCGTCGCGCACTTTCGACATGGGAACGTCCTCAGCTTGCGCCCCATCAAAGCGCAGTAAGCCAGCCCAAATGGCTACGGTTACGCCAATTGCAAGCACGACAAACAGCACGAGGGCATCGCCAGGTTTTACTTTCTTCACATAGATCACCATGCCTGGCTTTGCCTTGAAAAACCACTTAGGCTTGCGGGGGTGTGCACGAACCCTGTTACAGGTACGGTGTGGACGGACCCTAACAGGGCCTAATCCTCAAGCAGAACCAAGCCGTTAATTGGTGGTTGCGGATCAGAAGCGAGCCGCCCATACGTGTCAACGTCAATCCGCTGCCCGCCGATGAGGAACTTCTGGCGCTCCGTTCCCTCTTTAATAAAACCCGCGCTACGAGCCACCGCGCCTGATGCCGGGTTATTTACCCGGTGGCCCAACTCGAGACGCTCCAGGTCGCGCGTTGTCAGAGCCCAGTTGGCAACCGTCGCGGCGGCCCGGCTCATCCACCCGCGACCACGGGCATCATCTGCCATCCAGTACCAAAACCAGCCACTCAGGTTTTCCTCATCGACGGATACGCACACGAGGCCAACAAGCGTGTCTTCCTCGACCACGGCCCATGGCTCATGAGGTGATTGCGTAGCTATCAGCGCATTGACATAAGCCTGCGCCTGGGCGAGAGTCGAGACATCTCCCTGCCGCGTCATATCAGCATTAGACGCAAAAGCTTGGTAGACCTGTGGAGCGTCGGATGAGCGGAGTCGGCGTAGCCCCACGGCCAGAACTTCGCAGTTTTCTTCCATCAAAACCTCGCCGTTTTCATTGGAGCAAAGCCGCTTTAGTGCCCTCGAGACGATTCGAACGTCCGACACCCGCTTTAGGAGAGCGGTGCTCTATCCCCTGAGCTACGAGGGCTTAACCTGAAAAAGCCTACCATGAGCAAGCGCCGGCGCGTGAATGCGCAAACACCTGGCATTTACAGCTCAGTGTCAGCGCCGCTCCCACGGCGTGCTGACGCTATCAGACTCGGAGCCCCGCGAGGATGGCACGGTCATAACTGGGCACGTGGAGTGAGTTAGTACGATTTGCGAAGTCGATCCAAGCAACAGGCCGGCAAATCCACCTCGTCCTCTTGTACCTACAACCACGAGGTCAACAGCGGTTGAGAACTCTGTCAAAAGCTCCGCCGGCGATCCGTCAATAATGTGCCGTTTAACCGTCACATCACGGTCCCCCACAACTTTGGCGCATGCCGCGGCGAGTTCCTCTTCCATTTCTTCATAAAGGCGCTCGCGGTCAATGGTTGTGGGTACCCAAGAGAGCATGCCCGCACCCGTGGCAATTGGAACAGCGGCGATCGCATCAACTTGCGCACCCCATAGCGCAGCCTCGTCAACTGCTTTTTCGAGGGCGGTGTGAGCGGTTCGCGAGCCGTCAACGCCAGCGACGATGCGCTTAATGGGCCAGAAGGGAGAGCCGGACGTGTGCCTGGGAACCACAACCACGGGGCATTTCGCATGGGCAGGAAGTGCCGAGGAGACGGTGCCAAGAAGCCTGTCTGCTATGCCTCCACCCCCGCGCGATCCAACAACAATCAGGTCTACTTCTTCCGATAGTTGCACGAGGACGCTGGTGGCATCGCCCGGCTCAGTGGTGCCGGTAACTTCGGTGAGGCCGTGGCTACGAAGCCTTTCCAACCCGTGATCAACTGCTTTTTGTGCGCCCTGTTGCAGGGCGTCATCGTCAAGGGCGGCGTACCCTCCGTCAAGGGCGGCTGCCGAATATGAGGCGAGGGCGTAGGTGCATACCACGTGAACGAGAGAGCCGTCCTCTTTTGCTCGGGCTGCTGCCCAATCGAGTGCCATGTTGGCCTCTGCAGACCCGTCTACCCCAACGAGGATTACTTTCTGCCCAGCCATTGTTGCCTCCCTTATAGCTTTCACCTCTATTTTGCACACAGTTGACAAAAAATGTGAGCTGTACTGAATGGGGTTTACACTTTGGGTACAAAAAAGTCCCAGCGAGAAGCTGGGACTTTTTCGTTAAACCTTAGAGGCGAACGTAGCTCGGAGCGCCGTAAACCGGAGCGTATTCAACGCCGCGGCCGGGAGCCGGCGAGTGAATCATCATGCCGTTGCCCGCGTAGATGCCAACGTGGCCGCCGTAGTAGACAATGTCTCCGGGAGCTGCTTCAGATGCCGGAACGTAGGTGCCGGAAGCACCAATTCCATAAGAGGAGTGCGGGAGGCTGTAGCCCAGCTGCCCGTACACGTAGGACACGAGACCGGAGCAGTCAAAACCGCTCGGGGAAGCACCTGCCCAAACGTAAGGAACACCAATGTACTGCGCGGCAACG
Source organism: Actinomyces sp. HMSC065F11 (assembly GCF_001813085.1). Taxonomy (NCBI): domain Bacteria; kingdom Bacillati; phylum Actinomycetota; class Actinomycetes; order Actinomycetales; family Actinomycetaceae; genus Actinomyces; species Actinomyces sp. HMSC065F11. The sequence goes on along the minus strand of NZ_KV811458.1, from coordinate 19,642 downwards.
CCAACCGCTGAAGAAGCGCTCGCTGACGGGATCGAGACCGGAGATGCCTGGCCCTGCTGGAGCGATTCGCGTTCGTAACCACGGTCCGCAGCTTCGCCACGACCGGCAAGATCGCCGTCTGCAACCTCTTCTTCGACAATCTCAACGCTTACCGATAGGTCGTCACCAGATGCCCATGCGACGTCTGCCGGAGCGGTGAGGACGGGGTTTGCTTGCGCAATACGACCTTCCTGAATGGTAGGAGGCGCTTTGGGGGCGAGGTCGAGCGCCGAGTCAGGAGCTGCAGTTGCGATGCCGCTACCAAGAACGGTTAGTGCAAGTCCGGTTGCGGAAACCGTTGCAACGCCACGGACGGGGCTGATGGATTCAGTAATGTCCGTCAGAGGCGTCACGGGACGGCATGCTCGGCGGTGCCGTGCCTCGATCTTCTTAGCCAAAATATTCTCCCTTAGAAGGTGCCTTATTTAGGTTCCTTGAATAACAAGTTCACTCTAGCCAACATGCACACGAAATGTCACGTAACGATAACGAAGTTGTGAACAGTTCCACTCATAAAGTGGTCATTAAAATGAATATATGCGGCTCGGCCCAGTCTGGAATCGCCACAGATCCCTCACTTTTCGCGGATTTGCCACTTTGGGATAGCATCAGCTCCCCATCGCGCAGGGTGATTGAGATCTCATCTCCTGGTCTCATTTTGATATCGTCGAGGGCGCTCAGAGCATTCACTTCAGACTGAACGGGCTCGCCAAGGCGGGCAAGTTCCGCGATCAAATACTCGCCTTCCGCGAGGCTGGCATGAACGTCTAAGAGGGATATGAGACCTTCAGGCAGTTCCCATTCCCCCGGTACCGGATTGCCGTAGGGGTCTTTCTTAGTGCAGTCCAGTATCTCTTTGAGCTTATGCTCAACTCTGTCCGACATTACGTGCTCCCACCGACACGCCTCTTCGTGCGCGAGCGTCCAATCAAAACCGATGACATCAACCAGCAGGCGTTCAGCCAGGCGATGCTTGCGCATAACCTCGATTGCCAGCCCCTTTCCTTCATCGGTCAAAGTTAAGGTGCGGTCCTCTTCGACTATAACGAGGCCGTCACGCTCCATTCGCGCAATGGTTTGCGACACGGTGGGCCCGGAATGCCCGAGGCGCTCAACGATGCGCGCCCGCAAAGGAGTGATGCCATCTTCTTCAAGCTCGTAGATGGTTTTCAGGTACATCTCGGTCGTGTCGATCAAGTCACGCATTGTTTCCCGTCTTTTCGTATCCGCACCAAAACGCGGGCACGCGTCGTGCCCCTTTTTATTTTCGGTCCATTTATTGACCTGTTGCCATAAATGAACCATATTCGACTAGATTCTTCAGTATGGTGACCAAAATACAGATTCCATTTGATCTTTTACCGAAAGACGGGCGTTTCGGCTCCGGCCCTTCGCTTGTACGCAGGGAACAAATTGACCGTTTAGCTGATGGGAATACGCCAAGGTCCCCTCACCTAATTATGGGTACGAGCCATCGCAAGCCGCCGGTGCGCAACGTTGTTGGCGAGGTGCGTGAGATGATTGCGCGCCTGTTCAACATTCCTGATGGTTATGAAGTCGTGTTAGGAAATGGTGGTTCCACGGCTTTTTGGGCGGTGGCCACCACCTCGCTAATTAGAAAGCGTTCCGCGCACGCAACGTTTGGCGAGTTCGGTTCGAAGTTTTTCGAGGAGGCCGCCCGCGCCCCGTTTTTGGAAGAGCCTGTGCGTTTTGATGCTCCTGCCGGGCAGCTTGCAACGGTTGAGGAGGTTGCGAACGCGGACGTCTACGCGTGGCCGCACCACGAGACATCAACTGGCGTTATCTCTCCCGTGAAGCGTATGCCGGGTGGCCTGTGCTTGGTGGATGCAACTTCGGTTGCCGGCGGGGCCAGCGTAGATATTTCCCAAACTGACGCCTACTATTTTGCGCCGCAAAAGTGTTTTGGCTCCGACGGCGGCATTTGGTTTGCGATCCTCTCCCCCGCAGCTATTGAGCGCGCCCAGCAGTTGCATGCAGATTCTGGCAGGTGGATGCCACAGTTCTTGGACCTTTCGATCGCGATTGATAACTCGCGCAAGGACCAAACGCTGAACACGCCCGCTCTGGCAACGCTACTTATGATGCATGCGCAGCTTGAGTGGATGCTGGCCCTTGGTGGTTTGGATGCAACGGCGAAGCGTTCGAAAGCATCAACGGATTTGATTTACATGTGGGCCGAGCACAGCAAGTTCGCCGCGCCCTTCGTGGTTGACCCGGCGCTACGTTCTCCGGTTGTGGCAACCATTGATTTTGAGGGCGTGGATGCATCCGCAGTTTCGCAAGTATTGCGCGATAACGGAGTGGTTGATGTGGACCCGTACCGCAAGCTGGGCCGCAATCAGTTACGTATTGGCGCGTTCCCATCGGTGGATCCGCAAGATGTTTCGGCCCTGTTGCGTTGCATCGACTTTGTGGCCAGCCGCCTATAGCACTCTGCCAAGCACTTGACGTTTGATTTATGAGGCCGAGCCGGCTTCGCTAACAGCGTCCAATCAGGTGGCCTCGACATTTATTTGTCGAGGCCACCTGATTGTTGTAAAGAGCGTTCTAATCCGTGGGCTGGTCGCCGCCAGCTTCGAGGTCACGAGCACGCTCACGCGGACCGTAGGTGGTGATGGGCCTACGAGACCAGCTGGCTTTGATGCGCACGTCCCAAGACTTGATAGCCCAGATGGCGGCGGCAACAGAGACGATAATCGCCGAAATGCCTCCGACGGCCAGCGACCAGGGACCTCCCCAGGTGTCGGCAACCCAGCCGATAATGGGAGCACCAATGGGCGTAGACCCCATGTAAACCATGAGGTAGAGCGACATGACGCGCCCTCGCATGGCAGGATCGGTGGAGATCTGGATGGCGGCGTTAGCAGACGTGATCATCGTGAGCATGGCCAGGCCGGTGGGGATGGCAATGAGGGCAAACAACTCGTAGGTGGGCGCTAACGCGAGCGCAATATCGCACAGTCCGAAGAGGAACGCGGAAACAACCACGAGGCGCACGCGCGGGAACTTGCGGCGCGCGGCAAGAAGCGCACCCGTGAGCGACCCAATGGCCATGAATGATCCGAGGATGCCGTATTCGCCAGCGCCCTTCCCATAAACCTCGGTGGCCATGACCGCGGAGGTGAGCTGGAAGTTCATTGCGAATGCAGACACGGTTCCGGCCACGATCATGATGACCACAATGTCGGTGCGACCCATAACGTAGCGCACGCCTTCGCGAATCTGCCCGCTTTCACGCTTCACCCGGCTGGCGGGGGTGAGCAGGCTCTTATTCATCAAAGCTACCGCGGTTACGGGCGCGGCAAATAGAAGCAGGTTGACGATGAATACCCATCCTGGCCCTACCCATTCGATGACGAGGCCGGCAAGGGCAGGCCCAATTAGGCGCGCAACGTTGAATGCTGCCGAGTTGAGGCCCACTGCGTTAGGTAGGGATCCAAGTGGAACGAGTTCGGATACAAAGGTTTGGCGGGCGGGCGCATCAATGGTGGAGAGTATCCCTGCGAGGAATGCAAGGACGTACACGTGCCACAGTTGTGCCGTGTTGGTCAGAATAAGGACACCCAAAATGAGTGACATGAGGCCGATCATGCCCTGCGTGAACTGGATCAGGTTTCTGCGGTTCACGCGGTCTACGATCACACCAGCCCACGGGCTGAACAAGAGAATGGGCAGGAATTGGAGGGCGGTGGTAATACCGATTGCGGTGCCGGAACCTTGAGTGAGGACGGTGAGCACCACCCAGTCTTGCGCGATGCGCTGCATCCACATGCCGGTGGAGGAGATGATGTTGGCGCCGAACCATAGTCTGTAGTTGAAGTACTTTAATGATTCGAACGTTTTTGACACCTCGTATACCTCCTTTTTCAATAATGCCAGCATCGTTTACGCGCCGCCACGTCAGACCAGGCGCTTAGGGATCCATCTTGATCTGTGAACATCTGGACCTCTGCCGCCATGCAAGAGGAGTCTTATTTCTCCCTTGCCCCGCGGGTTTTGCACGACAATTCTAATGCGGCTCGCGAAGAGGTTATCTTCGCGAGCCGCGCCGAATATTGGGTTGTAGCTACGGGCTTAGCTCAGGATCAGTCTGGCAAAGTTGCCCGTGGCGGGAGCTTAGGCTCCCAGTGCAGCCTGGATTGGGCCGAGCACGAAGTAAACCGCAAACAGGACGGAAACGATCCACATGAGCGGCTTAACCTGCTTTGCCTTGCCAACTGCTACCGCGGCGATCACGTAGGTGATGAAGCCGGTGCCGATACCTACCGAAATGGAGTAGGCGAACGGCATAAACGCGATGGTAAGGAATGCCGGGATTGCTATCTCTGGCCTCTTCCATTCGATATCCAAGACCTGCGTCATCATGAGGAAGCCAACGAACACAAGGGCGGTAGATGCAGCCTCGGTTGGTACTAGCTCTACGACGGGCGCGAGGAAAATGGACAGTAGGAACAGGATGCCTGTCACAACCGAAGCTAGGCCGGTGCGTGCACCTTCACCAACACCCGCTGAAGATTCAACGTAGGAAGTGTTGGAGGAAGTGCCTGCCAGGCCGCCGGCAATAGCCGCAAGAGAGTCAATGACGAGGATCTGTCGTGAACGCGGCGGAGTGCCGTTCTCGTCCAGCAGATCACCTTCAGCACCGATCGCAACCATGGTGCCCATGGTGTCGAAGAAGTCGGCAAGCATGAGCGAGAAAATCAGCAGTACAACGGCTAGCGGACCGAGCTTACCGAACGCGCCGAACAGGTCGAATGCACCTAGCGACGAGAAATCGGGAAGCGAGACCGGAGAGCCGGAAAGCTCTGGAACGGTAACGCCCCAGCCGGTCGGGTTCTCATCATTCTTCGGCCCAATCGCTACGATGGCCTGAATGATGACGGCAAGCACGGTGGAAGAAATGATGCCTATTAGGATCGCACCGCGAACCTTACGCACGTAAAGCACGATGGTTAGCAGAAGGCCAACGACAAACACGAGGGCTGGCCAGCCGGCAAGCGATCCGTCAATGCCCAGCTGAACGGGGGTGCCGCCGGGACGGATAATGCCCGCGTTGATAAGGCCAACGAACGCAATGAACAGGCCGATACCAACCGAAATAGCCACCTTGAGCTGGTTAGGCACCGCATTGAAGACGGCCTCACGGAATCCGGTTAGAACCAGGATTGTGATGAGGATGCCTTCCCAGACGATCAGACCCATTGCCTCTTGGAAGGTGAGGCCCGAACCGAGGACGAGGGTGAACGCAACCATGGCGTTCAAACCCATGCCGGCCGCGAGCGCCATCGGGTAGTTGGCAACTAGGCCCATGAGGATTGTCATGACGCCTGCTACGAGTGCCGTTGCCGCCGCGATGGTTGGGATCGTTAGGGATCCATCTTCGGGGAATGCTGCGGATAGGATGATGGGATTAAGAACGAGGATGTAGGCCATTGCGAAGAAGGTGACAAAGCCACCTCGTACTTCGCGACCAATTGTGGAACCGCGTTCAGTAATGTGAAAGAAACTATCTAGCTTTGAGCGCTGTGCAGTATTGGTATTCACAGGTAAATGGTCTCACTGCACGCGTTTTTGTGATTGTGCTACCACCATGTGGACATCGGGTAGCGGGCGTCACATTTCCTGCGTGTTTTAGGGTTTTAGAGGTCACTGATGATCTCTAGGTCCAGTTCGTTCACGCGCGGAGGCACCACGTTCCATTGGCTACCGGTTTCTTGCACGTCGGTTTCAGAGTGGGCACCGCACGCGTAGGTGAGGGGAACGAGGCGGCCGTCGTGGCCAGACCACTCGTTGGAGCACACGCCAAAGCTCTGCCCCAGTTCGGAGCGAAGGGCAACGAGGAAGCCGCAGGATGCGCACGTGGACTTCGAGTCGGTTTTGTTCACTTTGGCGCGCGAGCGCCTGTGCCACCTGGTGCGTGCGCTTTCAATGCCTTCTTGTGAGAGGGTACGCACGCGCGAAAGGGGCGGCTCGTCTGATCCGTACTTGGAGTCGCGAATCAGCGTGAGGCGAGAATCTTCCTGACGGTACGGAAGTACATCTGAGGGGGACACGTCCGATGGACGCAGGCGCTCTTCCCAGGGCACCCATTCGGGTGCAAGCAGGGCGCCTTTGCCAGGTAGAAGGTCGATTTCGGATACGGTTACTCTCCGCGCCCGTGGAACTCTGGACACGGTTACGGCCCAGTGCCAGCCTTGGTAGCCCTCTTTGTTCGCGGCAAAAAAGTGCGTGAGCAGGCGCTCACCTTCAACGCGGTAGCCCAGGTGCTCACCGATTTCGTTTGGTTCGACAACCTCAAGGACGATTTCAAGGGTCTCTTTTACCGCGTCTTTGAGGATCTTGTCGGCAGCCACAGCGGGTTCAGTCTTTTCGTTTTCAGGCATCAAAATCATCCGCTACAGCGCGGAGTAGGTCCGCGATCTTGTCTGAGTTATTCGGGTATTTTCCGTGGCGAAGCGATCCGGATGCGGAGTCAAGTACCTTAATTAGGTCTTCAACTAACCCAACCATTTGTTGGGGTTTCCGACGGTTTAGCTTGCTTATGGAGGGCGAGGCCTGCAGGATCTCTACGAACATTGCCTGCGCACCTTTGCGGCCGTCAACTACAGAGTATTCAACGCGAGTGCCACCCTTCGGCGCGCGAACGCCTTCGGGCAGTGCGGATGCATGGAGGAACACGGATTCGCCGTCGTCTCCTTCGATAAATCCGAATCCCCGATCCGCGTCGAAGAATTTCACCTTGCCGGTGGGCACTGGAGCCTCCTAAGTCTGTTTTTCTCGCTTATATTGTTACGTCTAACCCCTATGATAGTGCGAGAGACAATGTCATCGCCAAGGGTGGCGCATTTGCGCTGGGAGCTGGTTGGTGTGGCGCATCGCAAAATTGGTGAGGGAGGCCGCGTGAGCACGGTAGTTTGGTTGTTTGGCGCGGGCGCGGCGCTAGTGGTTGTTGCGGTTGCTGTTGCTGTTATTGCGCGGCGTTCCCAGGCTCGAAAGAACGGCGAGGACTGCCTAGATTCGCAAAGGGTGGATGCGGCTGTGCCCGCTGAACCCGCAGATGCAGACCAGGGCGCCCCCGCAGACGAAGCCGCTAGCGTCGCTGCGAATCACGAGGCGAGTGAGGACGTAGGTAACGACTCGGAGGAAGTACCGGCCGAGGCTAACGAGGTGTTGTCTCCGGCCGCAGATCCGCTTAACGCGTTCGACTTGGATGGTGCGATTCGCGAGATGCGCCGTGAGTATTGGGCTTCGCGCTGGATGTTTGGCGAGGATGCCTGCGCGGATTTACGGTTTGAGCTGGGCAGGGCTCGCGCGCTTGCGGCTTCCTGTCTGGCTGATGCAACCGTGGTGGAAGGAAAAGCCAAGCTCCCCGCCGGTTGCACGCGAATGAACGCCGCAGTATCTGCTGTTAGAGAGCCGGCCGAGCCTTTGCGTAGCCTGCGCGCAAACAAGTATGCGCATGCCTTAGCCGCGTACAGGGCGGAAGATCCCGCTTCGGTCAATCCGCATCGTGCCGCGGTTCGCGCGGGCCGCTACGTAAGCCCAGATCCAACGTTTGGATTGGCCCGACTCGCCAGCGAAATCGAGGAGGGACTTGCCACGTCACGCCTGGAGGTGGCAAGGGTGTCCCCCACCGCAGGCTCGGAGGTTTCCGCACGCATGCGTGCGGGCCTGGCGCAGGCACAAAAGATCGTGTCTAAATCCGTGAAAACGTTGGCATTACTACAAGAACCAACTGCTACGGACTTGTTTCAGATTGAGGCTGACTTACTTCGGGCAGTGTGGATTCGCCGCGCGATTGACCTGACGAGCAAGTACTTGCCGGCTAAAGAGTGGGCGCGCGTGTCGGGCAGCGAGGTGGAGTGGACGCGCCTAGCGGTCCTATCTACTCGCCTTGCCGAAATCCTGATTGATCTACGTCAAAACGTAGAAGCTGAAGACCTAGCAATGCTCGCGGGCTGCCTCGTGCTACTCGATCCCGGTCCACAAGATGAACGGCCCACCCTTCCGGTTCGCACATGTGAGCAGATCACTAGAACATGTGAGCAGATCGCGCTTACCGTGAGCGAAGTTTGAGCTTTGACCTGACACAGGCCGGCTTTTACGCGAAACTAAGGGTATGAAGAAGCGCTCTGTACTGGTAGCTCTAGCCACTGCCCTACTGATGTTTTTGCCGTCAATGGCAAGCGCAGCGGTGCGCATCGATGATTCTCACGTGATTGACGAGGTTGGGGTTCTCGATGCTGACACCAAGGCGCAGCTCGAAACGATGACCACAGCCGCGGTGGATTTCCCGTTCTACATGGTTATTACGCAGGATTGGGAAGGCACTTCCCCATCGTCGTGGTGTTCCAAGCTGGGTGATGACAACCCTTCACTGCCGGCATCCGCGGTGGTTTACGCGATTGCAACCGAGCTTGGCGAGTACAACATTTGCTTGGGCCCTGCCGCGCCTGTTAATTCGTCACAGGCGAACTCTGCGGCGGCCGCGGGCTCTTCAAACTTGCGCGGGGGAATAACGCCCGAGCATCTGGTAGAGGCACTGTCGGACACCTCCCGGCTCTTGTCCGATAGCGAGAACGGTTCAAGCGGCGCCTCGGATGACGATTACGACAGCGATTTAGCGGACGGGATCTTCCTCATCATAGTTTTCGTAGGCTTTATCGGCTTCGTTCTCATCGTTATAGCAGCTCAACGAAGCAAGAAGAAGCACCTGCGTCAGGCCAGTAAGCACCGCACGGAACAACTTGAAGATCGCATTAAGAAGCTGAATGTTTCAATGATGCAAACTGATGATGCGGTTCGCGCTGCCAGGGAAGACCTAGCATTCGCGCAGGCTCAGTTTGGCGAGCTGGAAACCACGGAATTTGCGCATGCATTGGATGAAGCCACGGAAATCATGACGCAGGCCTTCAAGAAGCAACCCGAGATGGAGTCGGAAACCAACCCCGATACGCAGACCAAGCTGGTTGACGAGCTAGAAGACGATGTAACTCGCGTTAGCGCGATTTTGGACGCGCAGGCTAAGCGTTTTAGCGAGCTTCGAGACGTCGAATCTAATATCGATTCGAATATTTCCAGCATCGACCAGCGCATAAGCGAGGCGCGCGAGCGGGTGGAGCACGCGAAGTTGGAGATCAAGTCGCTTCGTCTCACCTACTCCGATCAGGTTTTGCAATCCATTTTGGATAATCCGGACGAGGCCAACCGCCTGCTCGACGCGGCAAGCCAGGCACTCGCGGAGGCCAAGGCGAAGAAGGATTCGGATCGCAAGACGGGCGTTTTCCACGTGAATCTTGCAATGCGCGCGCTCACGCAGGCGCTTGCTCAGATCAAGGAGGTCATGAGCGCTGAGGCGAACTTGCAAGATGCAAAGAATAAGCTGGCCCAAGCTATCGGTTCGATCTCTTCAGATCTTGAGGACGTTTCGCGTCTAGCCCACAACCAGGCGTCGTTCAATCCGTTGGTTGAGGATGCTCATCGCGCGATCGAGCACGGTAACGCGGCCCGGCGTGGCGGCGCTGATCCACTGAGTGCTCTGACCGAACTTCATGAAGCCGAGGACGCCCTCGACAACGCATTGCTGCCGCTACGTAACGCAGAAGAGAAGCAGCTTCGTACCAATGCCCGCCTGGATCGCAGGTTCGCAGAGGTGGATGCCGCGATCGTCCGCGCCGATTCACACGTGTCAGCCCACCCGTTCAGTGCTAGTTCACAGGCGAGAACTCTCATCGCACGGGCGAAGGCGAAGCGAGCAGAGGCCGCGAAGGTTGCGCCGTCTTCCCCCATGGAAGCCCTTGATTTGCTCGCAGACGCGCTTGTGTTGGCCAACCGTGCCGTCGATTTGTCGTCCGGCCCCACGCCACCGCACGGTTCGGGAGGTTCGAGTAGCGGAATTGACCTCACCTCACTGATCTTGGGCGGACTTTTGTTTGGCGGCGGTGGCTCTAGCGGCAGCTCTAGGGGCGGCTTTGGCTCCGGCGGATCGGGCGATTTCGGCGGCGGCTTCGACTTCGGCGGATCGGGTGGTTTTAGCGGCGGATTCAGCTCCGGCGGCTCCGGAGGTTTTGGCGGCGGATTCAGCTCGGGAGGATCCGGAAAGTTCTGATTTAACGCGCCGTGAGTGTCGCGTCACATATATAATGAAAACGCACGTCTGTGCGCGTCTTGGGCGCCTTCGCCCTGGCGTTTTCCTTGAAAGGAGATCACATGGCAGAGAAGCAGTCGATCCTAGGCCGCATTTCCCAACTTGCTAAGGCGAACATCAACGCACTCTTGGACCGCGCTGAGGATCCAAAGAAGATGCTTGATCAGCTTGTTCGCGACTACACGAACTCGATCGCGGAGGCCGAGGAGGCCGTCGCACAGACCATTGGAAACCTCCGTCTTGCACAAGCCGATTACGACTCCGATGTCGCGGCCGCCAAGGAATGGGGCGAGAAGGCTGCAGCTGCGTCTGTTCGCGCTGACTCCGCTACCGATCCGGCAGAGGTTGACAAGTGGAATAACCTGGCAAAGGTTGCTCTTGGCAAACAGCTTAGCTACGAGAAGTCGGCTGAGAATGCAAAGCCGATGATTGCAAGCCAGACCGAGGTTGTTGACAAACTCAAGCTTGGTCTTGCTCAGTCGAAGGAAAAGCTCGAGGATTTGAAGCGCCGCCGCGATGAGCTTGTGGCCCGTCAGAAGACGGCAGCCGCTCAGGTGAAGTTGCAGGATACGGTTAGCTCGATCAACGTGCTTGACCCCACTTCGGAGCTTTCCCGCTTTGAGGATCAGATTCGCCGTGAAGAAGCGATGGCTCAAGGCCGCGCAGAACTCGCAGCTGATTCTTTCGCGTCCCAGTTCGACGAACTGGATAACTTGGACGAGCAGTCTGAAATTGAGGCTCGCTTGGCCGCTCTAAAGAAGAAGCCTTAAATCGCTTAGGCGCAAGGCATCAACTACAAATTTCAACTACATGGGTGGGGCTTTTTGCCCCACCCATTGAAAGTATCAAAATGGATCCGCTTACTTATTTAATTATTGATGGCGAAAATATTGACACCACGCTTGGTGTCTCGGTGCTGGATCGAAAGCCAGCGTCGGAAGAGCGTCCCCGGTGGGACCGCGTTCTAACTTCCACTGAGGAGCTTTGGGACCAGCCGGTGAAGGGCCTGTTCTTCCTAAATGCTTCGTCGGGCTACATGCCGATGAACTTCGTGCAGGCACTGCTTGCAATGCGTTACCGCCCAATTCCGCTTTCGGGCGTACCGGATGACCAGGTGGTGGATCAGGGCATTAAGAAGACGCTGGACGCGATTGGCGAACGCGGGTCTGGTGACGTGATTTTGGCCAGCCATGATGGCGATTACGAGCCAGAAATCAAGCGCCTCCTTGAGGCCGGCCGCCGCGTTGGCATTCTCGGTTTCCCCGAGTTCATCTCGTCGGGCCTGCATGATCTAACAGACGAGGGCTTGGAGATCATCGACATTGAGCACGGCATTGACGCGTTCCAGGTGCGTCTGCCTCGCTTGCGCATCATCGATCTGGAGGATTTCGACCCGTACGAGTTCATCTAGGTTTACGCGGCGAATAACATCTAGCGAGAGCGGCTTTCAACCGTGGTTGAGGGCCGCTTTTGCTTTGCGTCTCCGGCGCGGGGCGACCGCAGGTAGTGCAGTTTCCTAAAGGTGCAAGATCATGCGGGTGTTGCCCAGGGTGTTGGGTTTGACGGAGGCCAGTTCAAGAAATTCGCGCACGCCGTCATCGTGGGTGCGCAGCATTTTTTGGTACACGTCTACGCCCACGGCCATGCCTTCAAAAGCTTCGAAACCGTGCCGGGCAAAGAAATCAACTGCGAACGTTAGGCAAAAGACGCGCTTTAGTTGCAGGTCACGCGCCCGCTCGACAAGGGCATTCAAGATGAGTGAGCCCACGCCACTTCCACGCACAGCGGGGGAAGCGGCAAGGGTGCGCACTTCCGCAATGTCATCCCAGAGGACGTGGAGGGCACCGCACGCCAAAACTTCACCATCTCTTTCAGCGACGATGAACTCTTGAATGTCCTCAAAGTAGGCGATGAGGGGTTTGTCCACGAGTATCTTTTGCTGAACGTAGGGTTTGGTGAGGTTCCAGATCGCGCGAGCATCAGCCGGGCGGGCAAAGCGCAACTGCACTTGCCCCGCAGCGGTCTGAATGGTTTGGTTAAGCATCCCCTCCAGTATGGCTAATGCAGGCCGGTGGTGCGTGCACGTTCCAACACTCGGCGGGCGGTGCGGTCATCAACCACCAGGTCGGTGACAACGCCGGCGCGTAGCGCGCCAATGAGGGGGATTGCTTTGGCCTCTCCTGCTACCACGCACAGGCGCGTGGGAATAGTTTTCAATAGCTTCGGGGTGGGGCCGGACGCGCGCCGGTTAATGGCCATGTCTTCATAAGAGCCATCTTCGCGAATGAGGACGGTGCAAATGTCTCCCACCACTCCCTCGTTACGTGCTTCCGCCATTTCAGCTGGGTCGAGGAATCCCGCGGAGTACACGTGCGAGGGCACGTCTCCCCCAAAGGCACCTACGCCGAACATCGCCACATCAACCTTCGAGATGAGGTCTACTACGCTCTTCACCGAGCGTTCCCGCCACATCGCTTCTTTTGTTTCTTCATAGTCGAAGAATGCGGGCACCGGGAAATGCACCATGGATGCCCCAAGAGCGTCTGCCGCCCGCGAGATGGTGGTATCGATGTAGTTCACGCCCGTGCCTGATGCGCTTGCCGCACCATTCATTTGCACAACCGTTGTGTTGTCGATGTTCACCGGCGTGAGGTTGCGGGCAACCTCGGCGGTGGTATTACCCCATGCGATACCGATCTTACTGCCGGGGTGGATGAAGTCGAGCAGGCGTTCGGCCGCAACTTTAGCTACCGAGTCGAGGCGGTTTACGCCGGTGTCGTGGTCGCGCACACGCACCACGGTTGAGCGGATGCCGAAAATCTGGTTGAGCTCGCCAGCTAGGGTGCCGCGCTCGCCGGGCGCCGGCGCTACGGTAATGCGGACCAGGCCGGATTCGCGGGCATATGCCAGCAGTCGCGAAACAGAGGACCGCGAAACCCCGAGGTGACGCGCAATCATCTCCATGGTTTCGCCCTGTAGGTAGTACATTGATGCGGCCTCGTGCGCATCGTTATCACGTATGCTCATTCTTCATAGTTTGCCATGCACGGCTGTTCAATTCAGGAGGTTAGGGGTTCATACCTGCAATCTAGACCACAGTATTGGGATACAACTAGCTATCGATGTCGCTTACTGATGACCAGACAGCGCATTCAAGGAGCCTAACTGCAAACCGGTGACCTGATCGGTTTGTAGTGCAAGTCTCAACGATGAGCGATAGACTTCGTGATGCATGGCACAAAGGTGCAGCGACGCAGGTCAACGCTTGTTGATTCGCCCATTCATTCAACTGTTTGCACAAGGAAGTGAAGGTAAACATGAGCGAAAAGAAGTACGTACTTGCCATTGATCAGGGCACTACGTCATCTCGCGCAATTGTGTTCGACCACGACGGTGAGATTGTTTCGGTAGGACAGCTCGAGCACGAGCAGATTTTCCCGAAGGCCGGCTGGGTAGAGCACAATCCGATTGAGATTCGCGACAACATCCATCAGGCCATTGGCTCCGCATTGGCAGGTGCGGCTATCAACCGCCACAGCCTCGCCGCTGTCGGCATCACCAACCAGCGTGAGACCACGATCGTTTGGGATAAGAACACTGGTGAGCCGGTTTACAACGCAATCGTTTGGCAGGACACGCGTACGGCTGAGATCGTTCGCGAGCTCGCCGGTGATGAGGGCAACGATCGTTTCCGCGATCGTTGTGGCCTCCCGCTTTCCACCTACTTCTCCGGCCCGAAGATCAAGTGGATTCTTGACAACGTAGAGGGCGCTCGCGAGCGCGCCGAGGCTGGAGACCTACTGTTTGGCAACACGGACACCTGGACGTTGTGGAACCTCACTGGCGGTCCGGATGGCGGTGTTCACGTCACTGACGTGACGAACGCTTCTCGTACGATGCTCATGGACATCGAGACCCTGAAGTGGCGCGAGGACACCTGCGCTGACATGGGCATCCCGATGTCGATGCTTCCGGAGATCCGCTCCTCTGCGGAGGTCTACGGCTATGGTTCGAAGAACTCGCTGATCATCGACACCCCGATCGCGGGTATCCTCGGTGACCAGCAGGCTGCAACGTTCGGCCAGGCTTGCTTCGAAAAGGGCATGGCTAAGAACACCTACGGCACCGGTTGCTTCATGCTTATCAACACCGGTGAAGAGCCCGTCCAGTCCGAGAATGGCCTTCTGACCACCGTTTGCTACAAGATTGGCGACCAGCCAACCAAGTACGCACTCGAGGGTTCGATTGCTGTTACCGGCTCGCTCGTACAGTGGATCCGCGACAACCTGCACATGATCCACACCGCTCCGGAAATCGAGCCGCTCGCTAAGTCCGTTAAGGACAACGGTGGCGTCTACTTTGTTCCGGCATTCTCCGGCCTCTTCGCCCCGTACTGGAAGGACGAGGCACGTGGCGCCATCGTTGGCCTCACGCGCTACAACACCGCTGGCCACATCGCCCGCGCTGTCCTTGAGGCTACCGCGTTCCAGACCCGCGAGGTTCTTGACGCTATGAACGCTGACTCGGGCGTTGACCTGACCGAGCTTCGCGTTGACGGCGGCATGGTTGCTAACGAGCTGCTCATGCAGTTCCAGGCTGACGTGCTTGGCGTAGACGTTGTTGCTCCGAAGGTTACGGAGACCACCGCTCTTGGCGCTGCATACGCAGCTGGTATTGCGGTTGGCTTCTGGCAGGGTGAGCAGGACGTTATCGACAACTGGTCTGAGGGCAAGCGCTGGACGCCGAAGATGGATGCGGAAGAGCGCGAGCGCACTTACCGCCTCTGGAAGAAGGCAGTAACCCGCACCTTCGACTGGGTTGACGAGGACGTTCGCAACGCGTAACTCCTAGTTCCCAAAAAGCTGTGGCCCCGATTTTTCGGGGCCACAGCTTTTTGCACATTCGTTCGAGTGGGTTTTATTTTGACCTTTCAAGAGACAGCGGTCACGATTTATCTAAGTCATTCGTTTCATAAATAGCCGCTCTTGGCCGTTCGCGAACGTGCACGACGAGACACGAAGACTTCGCCCATGTGTGTACGGGCGGGTTTCGCAAAGTTCGAATTCCCCGTAAATACAGGGAAAACACAAGAACTAACTTGCACATATTTTCAGTGATAGCAGGAAGCATTGAGAATCCGAAAATCGGCAATTAGCGAATGCTTTTCGTCCTAGCCTTGAGGTGAGATGAGTGGCCGCGGGTGCGGCCACTCCCTGATGACCAGGAGTGATCAATGAAGAAACTCGACACAGAAGTTGTTGTTATCGGTGGTGGAGCAACCGGTGTCGGCGTGCTGAGGGACCTCGTAATGCGTGGTTTCAAAGCAGTTTTGGTAGAACGCGCCGATATTGGCCAAGGCACCACGGGCCGTTACCACGGACTCCTCCACTCCGGTGGCCGATACGTCGTATCAGACCCGATTTCGGCAGCCGAGTGCGCTGAAGAAAACGAGATTATTGCTAACCTGCACCCGGATGCAGTGGAGGACACGGGCGGCCTCTTCGTTGTAACGCCGGAGGATGATCCCGAGTTTGGCGACAAGTTCCTTGCCGGCGCTCAGGCCACCGGCGTGTGGACCGAAGAAATCGAACCGTCCGAGGCGCTTGCGCAAGAACCCCGCCTAAACCCGGGTTTGCTTCGCGCTTTCAAGGTGAAGGACAAGACGGTTGATGGTTGGGCGATGCTGTGGGGCGCAATCCGCTCCGCAAAGCAGTACGGCGCCGAGGTCCTCACCTACCACCGCGTGGAGAAGATCGAGACCGCATACAACCAGGTGATCGCGGTTCACGCCCACGGCATGAAGACCGGCGAGGACGTTCGCATCAACTGTAAGTTTGTGATCAACGCTGGTGGCCCCTGGTCTGGTCAGATTGCGGCGATGGCTGGCGCGCACGGCGTGGACGTGGTTCCGGGCCGCGGCATCATGATCGCTATGAACCACCGCTTGGTAAACCAGGTTGTGAACCGCTGTATCTACCCCTCAGACGGCGACATCATCGTTCCGGTCCACACGGTTTCGATTATTGGCACCACGGATGTCAAGGTGGAAGACCCGGATCACCTGGAGATTCCACGCAACGAAGTTCAGCAGATGCTGGACGCTGGTGAAGCTCTTATTCCAGGATTCCGCGAGGCACGTGCGGTGCACGCATGGGCGGGCGCTCGTCCGCTCGTTAGGGATAGCCGCGTGGATGCTTCGGACACTCGTCACATGTCGCGCACCATGTCGATCATCGACCACTCCACTCGCGACGGCATCGGCGGCCTGCTTACGATTGCTGGCGGCAAGCTCACCACGTACCGCTTGATGGCTAAGAACGTTGTTGACGTGATGTGCCGCCAGATGGACGACTGGCGTCCTTGCCGCACGGCGGAAGAGATCATGCCGGGCACGGAACGCGGTGACAACTACGAGGTCACTCACCGCCTCGAAGAGCGTGAGGGTGACCGCTTTGACGCGCAGATTGTTTGTGAGTGTGAGCTCATGAACCGCAAGATGTTTGAAACCTTGCTTGAGTCGCAGCCGGATGCGACGTTTGACGATTTGCGTCGCCAGCTTCGCCTAGGCATGGGCCCATGTCAGGGCGGTTTCTGCTCTATGCGCGCAGCGGGCATCACCCAGCAGATGGGGCGCGGCGATGCCGCTCATGTTACGGAGCTTATGCGCTTGTTCTTGAAGAATAGGTGGATTGGTTTGTGGCCGATCCTGTACGG
The DNA here is from genome assembly GCF_001813085.1 of Actinomyces sp. HMSC065F11. Classification (NCBI taxonomy): domain Bacteria; kingdom Bacillati; phylum Actinomycetota; class Actinomycetes; order Actinomycetales; family Actinomycetaceae; genus Actinomyces; species Actinomyces sp. HMSC065F11. The sequence goes on along the minus strand of NZ_KV811458.1, from coordinate 2,721 downwards.
GCGTCAGGCTCGACAGACGGCGCTTGATGACTGGATTTTCCAGGGCATTTACGACATTGAGCACCTTCCCACGGCGGACGATTCGAACAACAGTAAGGCAGTGCGATGACAACGGTAGTTATTGGCGCGGGTATCGCGGGACTTACCGCAGCAATCCGGCTTCGCGAGGCCGGCGAACCCGTCATTTTGGCCTCGAAAGGTATCGGCGGCCTGCAGCTTTCACAGGGCACGATTGACGTTCTCGGATACGCTCCGGATCGTCTTGAAAAGCCGCTTGAAACAATCGCGGAGAATAAGTTCGAAAAGGGCGCCCCGGAAGGCGATCATCCGTACTCCATTATTGGCGCGGATGCGGTTCGCGAGGGCGTTAAGTTCGTGATGGACGAGGTTGGCGAAGGCCTCCTCGTTGGTGACATTGAGAAGAACGTCCTACTACCTTCGGCTATTGGCGCAATGCGTCCCACCTGCATCGCGCAGCCTTCAATGATGGAGGGAGCAATCGAGCCGGGCAAGCGCTACCTGGTGGTTGGGTTCCGGCAGATGAAGGACTTCTTCCCCGAGTTTGTAGCGGGTAACTTGGAGCGCCAAGAGATTGACGGCCAGCAGATCAAGGCACGCACGCTAATGCTGGACTTCGAGGTCCGCGAAGGTGAAATCGATTCAACAGCGCTCACGTTCGCGCGAGCCTTGGAAGATCCGGTTGTGCTCCGCAAGCTTGCTGACACGATCCGCCCGCACGTAGAAGACGGCGAGGTCGTAGCGCTTCCAGCAATCCTCGGCGTAAACGGCGAGGGCGTGTGGAAGCAGTTCCGCGAACTCCTGGGACACCCGGTGTTTGAGATCGCTCTGCAGCCCCCGTCGGTTCCCGGCATGAGGCTGAACCAGAAGCTCACGCAGCGAGTTAAGGACTTGCGTATTCGCCTGATGCTCGGCGCTGAAGTGACCGGCGTTAAGACTGATGGCAAGCGCGTCACCCACGTGATCACCGACAGCGCTGGTGGCGGCCGTGAGATTGCTTGCGACAACGTGGTCCTAGCTGGCGGCGGGTTCGAGTCCGGTGCAATCACGCTGGATTCTTACGGCAAGGTATTTGAACGCGCACTTGGCCTACCAGTGACCGGTGGTGAACTGCCAGACCTGGTACACGGTGACTACTGGGGCGAGGAGCAGAACCTGTTCAAGGTAGGCGTTGCGGTTGATGGCGACATGAGGCCGCTGGACCACGACGGCAAGGTTGTGTACGACAACGTACGCGTAATTGGTGGAACGATTGCTGGCGCTAAGCGTTGGCGAGAGAAGTCGGGCGAAGGCATTGCTCTTGGTTCGATGATTCGGGCAACCGATTCGATTCTCGGAGGTAAGTAATGAGTGACGCATTGAAGTTCGCACAGCAAAACTTTGCGCGCGCAACCCTAGATAACTGCGTTAAGTGCACGATCTGTGAGACGCAGTGCCCGGTGGCCCGCGTAACTCCGCTGTTCCCCGGACCTAAGTTTGTGGGCCCGCAGGCCGAGCGTTTCCGCCACGGCCAGTCGGTGGACCACTCGCTGGACTACTGCTCGGGTTGCGGTATTTGCACCATGGTTTGCCCGCAGGGCGTGAAGATCGCAGAGATCAACGCGCAGGCCCGCGCGGTTATGAAGGCACAGAACGGCATGCCGATTCGCGACCGCCTAATCACGCAGACCGACCTCATGGGTAAGGTAATGACCCCGTTCGCCCCGATTGCGAATGCCGCGCTTGGCATCAAGCCGCTGCGCAAGGTTGTTTCCGCTGTTGTTGGCGTTTCTGACGGAGCGCCTATGCCTACCGCGCACAACCAGTCGCTTCGCGGATGGTTGAAGAAGCGCAAGGCTCCAACCGGCCCGGCGCCGCGCGGCCCGATCGTGTTCTTCCACGGCTGTGCGGGCGGCTACTTTGAGGTCCAGACCTCGAAGCACACCATCGAGCTGCTAGAACACCTCGGCTACGAGGTTCTGGTGCCAGAGCAGGGATGCTGCGGCTTGGCTGAGCAGTCCAACGGCATTTTCGGCGGCGCAACCAAGAAGGTTCTGCGCCTGTGCGACGCCCTCCTTTCGGAAGGTAAGGACCTCACCATCGTGTCTTCGTCCGGCTCTTGCGCGGGCATGCTGAAGCACGAGGCCAAGGAAATCATGGGTCTTGACGATCCTCGTCTTGAAGAAGTTGCGGTACGCACCGTGGAAACTTCTGAGTTCCTCCTTGACCTGTACTACAAGGGTGAGCTCCCCGTTGAGAACCTGCGCCGCCTGGATATGACGATTCCTTACCACCAGCCATGCCAGGTGAAGAGCCAAGCTATGGGTATGCCGGCCGTGGAGCTCATGGAGCTCGTCCCGGGCGTCAAGGTAGTGGAGTCCAACCAGCCTTGCTGCGGTATTGCGGGCACGTACGGCATGAAGTCGGAGAAGCGCGAGATTGCCGAGGCTGTTGGCAAGCCCGTGTTTGACTTCATTCGCCGCAACAACCCCGACCTTGCAGCTTGTGACACGGAAACGTGCCGCTGGCAGCTGGCAAAGGGATCCGGTGCGAAGATGATTCACCCGGTTTCTCTTCTGCACTGGGCTTACGGCCTCTCTGACGATTTGCTTGAAGGCGCAATCGACGCCTCCGCAGCGGCGCAGAAGTAGCCAGATTTTCCTCCCAATATGAGACGCGGCCCCGAGTAATTGAACTGTCCCCCGGAAGTTGGACTGATTTATT